>JAQSWY010000015.1 GCA_029266425.1 Xanthobacteraceae bacterium | reverse complement strand
CCGCCGCGTAGTCCGCGTCGAGCACTCCGGAGCGCAGCCCCGCGCCCGAGGCCACGACCACATCCGCGCCCAGCCCGATAAACCGCTTCGCCGTGTCAGAAGACAAGGCAACCCGTGGCTCCAGATCAGAGCTCTCTTTGACAACTGCAATGCGCATGGCTGGGCTCAGGAGGTGACGATGAGGAGGAGCAGCAGGACGAGAAGCACGACGCCCATCAGGCCCGGGCGCCCGGTCTGCGAGGCGAGGCCGATTGCCGTCGTCACGAGAACCGCCAGCGTGCCGATCGTGAACAGGCCCCAATGACCGTTCACCCCGCCAATGGCGAGCGCAACCATGAGGCTGACAAGAGAGAGGGTGCCGACCAGGGTCAGCTTGGTGAAGAACGCATAGGTGCCTTCGTGCTCGGCATAGTCGTTGCCGTCAGCCGTGGCGTATTCCGGCGCTCCGTGATCGGCCATGACGACCCCCTCCTTATGGATAAGATGTGGCAGACCGCTTTAACGGAAGAGATGGCGCCCGGCAACGGCGAACGGCCGCTCCGTCAGGCGAGTCCGGCCTTTGCCAGCGCGGCGCCTTGACGCGCCGCCACGCGGTCCACCGAGAAATCGGCGATTGCCGCCTCGAACAGCTGGTGGAAATTCAGTTCCGCCTTGAGGTGCAGGAACACCCCGCCAAGCCCGATGGCGGCGCGGTCCATGAAGACGAACTCTCGGGGTACCGTCACCGGGCCCTTCTCCTTCAGCGCCCGGTGCACCCGGAACGCCTCGCGCCTGCCATATTCGCCGGGCGCCACCCCGTCGGCGATGGTGCGTACCCGATCGTCGAGCAGCGGGCCATAGATGAAGCGCGCCCAGATGTTCAGCACGTCGATCAGCTCGCGCTTCAGCCCGCGGAAGCCCCAGGTCTCATAGGCGTGGACGACACGGGCATCCTCGCCCCGCTTCAACCCCTCATAGAGATCGACCACGCCGCCGACGAAGGAGGGCGGGAAGATGCGGATGCAGCCATAGTCCAGAAGGTTGATGCCGCCCGGCTCGCCACCCTCCGCGAATACCGTATAATTGCCAAGGTGCGGGTCGCCATGGATTGTGCCGAAGCGACTGAAAGGCAACCACCAGGCGGCGAACATGGCCCGGGCGATGCGGTTGCGCACATCGAGGCTTTCGCCGGTGAACTCCAGCAGGCGCCGGCCTTCCAGCCAGTCGAGCGTCAATAGGCGTCCCGTCGACAGGTCCGGCCAGACCTTCGGCACGCGCACCCCGTGCTCGTCCGCCAGCATGTCGGCATAGAGCGCCGCGTGCATGGCCTCACGGCGATAGTCGAGCTCCTCGCGTACCCGCTCACCGATCTCCTTGGCGATCTCGCTGGTGTCGATGGCCGGATCCATGCGCCGGTGCAGCGCGAAGATGAAGCCGAGCTGGCCGAGGTCCGCCTCCACCGCCGACTGCATGTCCGGATATTGCAGCTTCACCGCCAGCGGCCGGCCCTCGAGCGAGGTCGCGCGATGCACCTGGCCGAGCGAGGCGGCGGCCGCCGGCTCGCGATCGAACGAACCGAAGCGGGCCAACCAGTCGGGGCCGAGCTCGGCCATCATGCGGCGCTTCACGAAGCCCCAGCCCATGGGCGGCGCCTCGCTCTGCAATTTCGCGAGTTCGATCGCATATTCCGGCGGCAGCGCCTCGGGAATGGTCGCCATCAGCTGGGCGACCTTCATGATCGGGCCTTTCAGGCCGCCAAGCGCGCTGGCAAGTGCTGCCGCATTGGTGCCGCGCTGGCCCTCCAGCCCGAACAGCCGGGTGCCGGCGATGCGTGCGGCGACGCCGCCGACCTGCGTGCCGACGCGGGCATAGCGGGCGGCACGGGCGGTCAGTCGGTTGGCTTCGCGATCGTCGGGCGGTGACATGGCCGGCATATAGGCATGAAAGCCGCGCCACCTACAGCGCCGGCGCATGACAATTTAAGGAGGGGCCTGGATAAAGTTCACAAGCTCCCGCTTGCTGGAAGTGCATCATTTCACCGTCATGGCCAGGCTTGTCCCGGCCATCTCGGTCCCTGACGCACTGTCAGGAATCGAGATCTCCGGCACGAGGCCGGGGATGACGGCTGTTCTTTGAGTTTCGGCGATGCCCCTCAGCCGCCCGCCGCGATCCGCGCCAATGCAGCTGCCACCGCATCGCGATGCTCGGTGAGCGCCTTGTAGGCGAGCTGTGCCTCATCGAGCCCGAGTATCTGCTCGCGCAGCGCGCTCGCCAGCCGCGCACCTTCGGGATGGCGGCGGAAGGCGTCGAACGGATCGACATGGATGCGAACAGTGAAGAGGATATCCCCGCTCACCGGGAGCCGCCGCAGCGTCTGCCGCTCGACCCGCACGAACGCCTCGGGCGCGAGGTCGTCCTCATCGAACCAGTCGCGCGGGCGCTCCTTGGATTCCGGATGATGCAGCTCGTCGTCGGGATAGATCGACCAGTTCACCCGCCACACCGGCTGGTCGACCTTCAGATTTTCGAAGATGCGGTTCATTACCCGGGCGAGCCGGTCCGGATAGCCGGGCACCGCGGCGTGCAAAGCGTCGAGCGACTGGCCGAATTTCTCGGTGAGCGACCAGGCCGAGGGGAAGCACAGCACCGCCGCCACCAGGCGGTAGCCGCCCTCGGCGGCGCGCATCATCAACAGGTCGTCCGAGACGAGGCGCGCCGCGGTGACCAGCGGCGCCTCATCCGGATCGTCGAGATCGATCACCCCGCCCGCTGGCACGATGGTGATGCGATTGCCCTCGCGCCGATAGATGTCGGGCTGGCGCGCCACCACATGCTCGGCGATCAGCGCCAGGGCCTCGCGCTGAGCCTCCCGCATGCCGGGCTCCTCGCGCATGACGATGTCACGGCGGGTGGCGAGCAGGTGGTCCTTCTCGGCAAGCGTCGGCGCGAGACGGCGATCGGGCTCGATCCAGTCGGTCAGATCGAGGGGCGCGAGCCCGACCGTGAAGGGCTTGCGCGATCCGTCATAGGGCGTATGGCGCAGGTCTCCTTCAGGGTCTTCGGCGGGCTCCTCGACGAGGCTCATGCCGCTTCCATCGCCTCCAGTTCGCCGATCATGCGCTCGATCAGCGACAGTCCTGTCTGCCAGAACGCGGGATCGCGAGCATCGAGGCCGAACGGCGCCAGCAATTCCGAATGGTGCTTGGTCCCGCCGGCGGCGAGCATGGCAAAATAGCGCTCGGCGAAACCTTCGGACGATTTCTCGTAGACCGCATAGAGCGAATTCACCAGGCAATCGCCGAACGCATAGGCATAGACATAGAACGGCGAATGGATGAAGTGGCCGATATAGACCCAGTAATTCTCATAGCCGGGTCCGAGATGTATGCTCTCGCCGAGGCTCTCCGCCTGGACTTCCTTCCAGATCGTGCAGACGCGCTCGGCGGTCAGTTCGCCCTGCTTGCGCTCAGTATGGATGCGGCGTTCGAAGGTGTAGAAGGCGATCTGCCGGACCACGGTATTGATCATGTCCTCGACCTTCGAGGCCAGCATCGCCTTGCGCGCCGCCTTGTCCGGCGCCGCCGCTAGCAGCCGGCGGAAGGTCAACATTTCACCGAACACCGAGGCGGTCTCGGCGAGCGTCAGCGGCGTCGGCGCCATCAGCGCGCCGTTCGGCGCCGCCAGCACCTGGTGCACGCCATGGCCGAGTTCGTGGGCGAGCGTCATCACGTCCCGTGGCTTGCCCATGTAGTTGAGCAGCACATAGGGGTGCGCGGAGGGCACCGTCGGGTGCGCGAAGGCGCCTGGGGCCTTGCCCGGTCGCACGCCGGCATCGATCCATTGCCGGTCGAAGAAGTCGCGGGCGATGTCCGCCATGCGCGGCGAGAAGGTGGAATAGGCTCCCAGCACCGTGTCGCGTGCCTCGTCCCAGGCGATCGGCGAGGTGTCGACCTTGGGCAGCGGGGCATTGCGATCCCAATATTCCAGCTTCTCCTTGCCGAACCACTTGGCCTTCAGCTTGTAGTAGCGGTGGGCGAGGCGCGGATAGGCCTCGTGCACGGCGGAGACCAGCGCATCGACCACCTCGCGCTCGACGCGGTTGGCGAGATGGCGTGAATCGGCAATGTCGCCGAAGCCGCGCCAGCGGTCGGAGATTTCCTTGTCCTTGGCGAGCGTGTTGGTGACGAGCGTGAACAGCCGCAGATTCTCGCCGAACACCTTGGCGAGCGCCTCGGCCGCCTCCCGGCGCTTGGCCTCCTCCGGCTCCTGCAGCAGGTTCAGCGTCTGCTCCATCGGCAGCGACTTGCCGCCGACCTCGAAGCGCAGGCCGGCAATGGTCTCGTCGAACAGCCGGTTCCAGGCGCCGCGCCCGGTCACGCCCTTCTCGTGGAAGAGCTGCTCGATGCGATCTTCGAGCTGGTAGGGCTTCTCGCGGCGGACATCCTCGATCCACGGCCGGTACTTGCCGAAGCCGGGGAATTCGAGCGCCGCGTCCATCGCCGCATCGTCGAGCCGGTTCAACTCCAGCGTGAAGAACAGGAGATGGGTCGAGGCGTCGGTCAGCTTCTCCTGCACGTCGCCGTAGAATTTCGCCCGCACCGGATCGGTGGTGTCGCCGGCATAGACGAGGCCCGCATAGGAATAGATGCGGCCGAGCAGATCCTCGATCTTCTCGTAGCGCGACACCGCCGCCGCCATCTCCTCGCCGGCGCCAGCGCCGGTGATGCGGCGCGCCAGGGTGCCCTTGTACTCGGCCTCGAAGGCGGCGCACTCGGCGGCGGCACGCTCGAGGTCCACCTTCAGTTCCGGCGCGTCGAGCCCGGCATAGAGATCGGAGAGGTCCCATTGCGGCAGCAGGCCGAGGCCGGGAAGCGCGGCGGCTTCCGCCGGGGAGGCGGCGGGGAACGGCGAGCGCGAGGCAGGCAGGAGGGGCATGACAACTCCGGGGAGGACGGGCGGAACCCTAGAGCATGTTCCGCAAAAGTTGGAAGGCTTTTGCGATCAGAACATGCTCCAGCTCATTGAATCGAGGGCACTATCTTGTCACTCGGATGATTACACCCGAGCGGACAGGGCTCTAGGAATATCGTGCCGGGCGGCAACGGATCAACGCTTCTCGGCGATTTAGCCGACGGACCGGTGCGGCGGATCGATCGACCGGAATGTGATCGCGATCACAGAATGCCGTGACAGCGGGGCGTAGCCTCCCCTCAGCTCCGGAAGCAACCGGAATTCGAAATTGGGGAGACGATCATGACCATCGCGTACGCAGCTCACCGGTCGACCGGCCGCCCGTGCATCTTCTCCGCCGTTTATTCCGCCCTGCGCGGGCTGCGCGGCGACCATGATGCCACGGACCAGGCGCACGGCGTCAGCCGCGCCGAGCATGACGCAACGGAGGGCACGACCTCCGCCCAATCCACCTTGCTCCCGAAGTGGGACGTCGCCGAGTTTCTGGCCGACAGTCGCGCGGCGCAGGCCCTGGCGCGCAGCCGCCGGCCGGCCCGGCGCAAGAGCGTCGACATCGATCCGCAGGCCCTGCAGCGCGCCGAGCGCATGGTGGCCTCCATCCATGCACGCTCCGCTGCGGCGTGATCCGGCAGCGGCGCTCAGGCCGCCGCGGCCGTCCGCGGCAGTACGAACTCCTCGATGGCGCGGGCAACACCATCCTCGTCATTGTTAGAGGTGACGAAGTTCGCCTGCGACTTGACAGCGTCGGAGGCATTGCCCATGGCGATCGAGAGGCCCCCCACCTCGAACATCGGCAGGTCATTGACCATGTCGCCGATCACCGCCACCTCGTCGAGCGGCACGCCGAAATGCTTCGCGAAGGCGCGCACCGCATAGCCCTTGTCGGTGCCGGGCGGGGTGAGATCGAGATAATAGTTCTGCGAGCGCCGCGCCGAGGCGCCCTCCCCGAGCAGGCCCTGCAGCTCGGCTTCGCACGCCGCCAGCATCTCGAAATCGGACGAGGAGCCGACGATCTTGCCGGCCCGGCCGAGATGGTCGCCGAATTCGCTCACCACCGTCGGCTGGAACTGCACCGTGCGGATCTCCCGCGCGACATAGCTGTTGTCCGGATCGGTGATGTACCACTCATTGTCGGCGAACACCCAGATATAGGCGCCGCGCGCCTTCATCACCTCGATGCCGGTCTGCGCCGCATCGAGCGTGACGTAGTGCTGCTCGACCGGGCTGAAGTCGGCACGCACGATCGAGCCGCCATTGAAGCCGCCGAACAATTCCAGCGCGAGCGGTTCGACCAGCAGCTTCATGCCGCGCGGCGGACGGCTCGACACCGCGGCGAACGGCACGCCCGCCTCCCGCAGTCGCCGCACCGCCTCCACCGTCGCCGGGGCGAGCTGCTTGTCATGGTTCACCAGCGTGCCGTCGACGTCCGACACCATAAGCGAGATGCGCTGCGAAGCGGCCCTCGGAACCCCGTTCCCGGATACGCTCATGGTACGGGCTCCCTTTCGAGCGGCAGCCATTGGAAGCCGTCCTGCGCCAGCATGACATCGGCCATGGCCGGACCGCTGCTGCCGGCGGAATAGAACTGCACATCGTCAAAGCCGCTGGTAACCGCCTCGACGACCGGCTCCACGGCCTCCCAGCCCGCCTCGATGGTGTCGGCGCGCTGGAACAGCGTCGGGTCGCCGCACAAGCAGTCATAGATCAGCGTCTCATAGCCGGTGGACGGCGCCGCCTTGAAGTAGTCGGCATATTTGAAGTCCATCTCGACGTCCGAGAGCCGGACCTTGCGGCCGGGCACCTTGGCGGCGAAGCGCAGCGAGACGCCCTCGTCCGGCTGGACGTGGATGACGAGGAGGTTCGGCTTGAGCGCCGTCGGCAGGTGCCGGAACAGCACCCCCGGCGCCCGCTTGAACTGGATGGCGATCTCGGTTCGCCGCGTCGCCAGCGCCTTGCCGGTGCGCACATAGAAAGGCACGCCGTTCCAGCGCCAGCTGTCGACGAAGCATTTCAGCGCCACAAACGTCTCGGTGCGGCTGTCCGGGGCGACGTCCTTCTCGGCCCGATAGTCGCTCACCGCCTGGCCATTGACGAAGCCGGCGCGGTACTGGCCGCGTACGGCCACGCCGATCGCCTCGTTCGGCTTTATATGGCGGATCGCCTCGATCACCTTGGTCTTCTCGGTCCGCACCGCATCGGCGTCGAACGAGTTCGGCGGCTCCATCGCGGTCATGGCGAGAAGCTGGAACATGTGGTTCGGCACCATGTCGCGCAGTGCGCCGGTGGCGTCATAGAACTTGCCGCGCTGCTCGACCGTCACCGTCTCGGCGGCGGTGATCTGGATATGGTCGATATATTCCTTGCTCCAGATCGGCTCGAATATGCCGTTGCCGAAGCGCAGCGCCATCATGTTCTGGACCGTTTCCTTGCCGAGGAAATGGTCGATCCGGTAGATTTGCTGCTCGCTGGCAACGCCGAGCAGCCGCGCATTCAGCGCTTTCGCCGACGGAAGGTCGGTGCCGAACGGCTTCTCCACCACAATGTGGCGGAACGCCCCGTTCTCCTCCTTCAACAGCCCGGCGCCGCCGAGCTGCTCGGAGATGGTGGCGAAGAAGCGCGGCGCCACGGCAAGGTAGAACACCGCATTTCCGGTGGTCTTGGCCCGTTCGCCGAGGCGGTCGCGGATCGCGCCATAGGTCTGCGCATCCTCGAAATCACCGGTGACGTAGCCGACCCGGCTCATCAGCCAGGACCAGGTATTGCCGCTGGTGTCGCACACCCCCGGCAGATCGGCCGCGGCCTCCGTGAGATAGGCGCGGTACTCCTCCTCGCTGCGGGCCATGTGATCGACGCCGACGATGGCGAAGCCGTCGTCCAGCACGCCCTCATTGGCGAGGTTGTAGAGCGAGGGCAGCAGCAGCCGCTTGGTCAGATCGCCGGAGGCCCCGAAGATGAAAAACGTCGAGGCTGGCGCCGGCGCAGCATCCGGCGCCAGCACCTTCTTCCCGAGAATAACGGTCTCGCTCATCGCTCAGTTGCCCGGCTTCTGTTCGACATGGCCGCCGAACTGGAAGCGCATGGCGGAGAGCATCTTCTCGCCGAAGGTGTGATCCTGGCGCGAGCGGAAGCGGCTGTAGAGCGCCGCGGTCAGGACCTCGGCGGAGACCGCCTCCTCCACCGCCGCCATCACCGTCCAGCGCCCTTCGCCGGAATCCGCCACCTCGCCGGAATAATTGGTGAGATCTTCATTCTGCGCCAGCGCGATCGAGGTGAGGTCGAGCAGCCAGGAGGAGATGACGCTGCCACGGCGCCATACTTCGGCGATGTCGGGCATGTTGAGCGTGTAGCGCTCGTTTTCCGGCAGGTCGGTCGAGGACTTGTTCTTGAGGATGTCGAAGCCTTCGGCATAGGCCTGCATCAGGCCGTATTCGATGCCGTTGTGCACCATCTTGACGAAGTGCCCGGCCCCGGCCGGTCCGGCATGGATGTAACCCTGCTCGGCGCGGTGGTCGCGGCCCTCGCGGCCCGGGGTGAGCGGGATGTCGCCCTTGCCCGGCGCCAGCGTGGCGAGGATCGGATCGATATGATCGACCGCGCCCTTGGTGCCGCCGATCATCATGCAATAGCCGCGCTCGAGGCCCCAGACGCCGCCCGAGGTGCCGACATCGACGTAATGGATGCCCTTCGGCTCAAGCGTCGCGGCACGGCGGATGTCGTCCTTGTAGAAGCTGTTGCCGCCATCGATGATGATGTCGCCGGGCGACATGATCTCGGCGAGCGCGGTTACGGTCGCCTCGGTGGGCCCGCCGGCCGGCAGCATCACCCACACCGCGCGCGGCGCGGCAAGCTTGGCCACGACGTCGGCGAGATCGGCGGCGCCCGTCATGCCCTCGCCGGCGAGTTCGGACACCGCACCGCCGTTGCGATCCCAGACGACACAGGAATGGCCGGCGCGGGTGAGACGCCGCGCAATATTCCCACCCATACGGCCGAGGCCGATGATACCGAGCTGCATATTCCTCTCCCTGATCCTGTAACCACACCCGAACCGCCCGCGGCTCGCCGCGAGCAGGTTCGGAACGAAATTCCTGCCATATCCCCAAGATCGCGGCCGGCATGACATACCGGGCGAAGTTCACAGCTCGATTACCGGATTCGTAAATCGTCCGGCGCCGAAGCAGAAGTGGCGATTGACCGTTTGCTGAATCTTTCGCAACGTTCGGCGGCCGGGCGGTGCCAGCCGCCGGCAAGCCGGAAAGGTCGAACCCGTGAAATACGCGGGTCTCAGTGCAGTGCGGACGCCGACACAACGCCGTCGCAGGCATCACTCCTTCTTTACCGTAAGATCGCCCAAGGGTTGCGCAGATGTCGCCACCCGGCCCAGATGAATCCGATCGTCCAAACAAGGATGACGCTCGAGCATGCTCCGCAAAAGCTGAAAGGCTTTTGCGGTCGGAACATGCTCCAGCGTATTGAATCGAGAGCACTATCTTGTCACTCGGATGATTCTGTCCGAGCGGACCGGGCTTGAGGGGGAGGCAGCCTATGACGGATACGAACGCCCGGACACCGCCCGGAGCGCCCGGCCTTCCCGCTCGCTGGACCTCGAGCGCCAAAAGCGGCGTCGGCACCGCCAAGACCGCGGCGAGCCGTATCTGGTTCACGCTTAGCCACGGCATATTGAACGAGATCTACTATCCGCGGGTCGACACCGCCTGCACCCGCGACTTCGGCTTCATCGTCGCCGGGCGTGACGGTTACTTCACCGAGGAGAAGCGCGACGCCGAGCACGAGGTCGCGATCGTCGAGCACGGCGTGCCGGCCTATCATCTGATGAACACGGCGCGCGACGGGCGCTGGCGCATCGAGAAGCAGATCCTCGCCGATCCGCTGCGCGAGGCCCTGCTGCAGCAAATGTCGTTCCAGGCGCTGATCGGCGACATCTCCGACTATCGCCTGTTCGGCTTGCTCTCGCCCCATCTCGTCAATGCCGGGGCGGACAACACCGGCTGGGTCGGCGACTACAAGGGCCATCCGATGCTCTTCGCCACCGGCCGCTTCGGACTGTCGGTCGCGCTTGCCTGCTCTGCTCCCTGGAAGACGCGCTCGGTCGGCTATGTCGGCACTTCGGACGGCTGGCAGCTTCTCAGCCGGACCGGCGAGCTCGACGAGAGCTATCAGCGTGCCGAGAAAGGCAATATCGCGCTCACCGGCGAGATCGATCTGGCCGCCTGCGACGGACAGATGCTGCTGTCGCTCGGCTTCGGCGCGCGGCCCGAGGAAGCGGGCTTTCGCGCGCTCTGCAGCCTTCAGGACGGGTTCGACGCCGCCCGCAAGGGCTTCGTGCAGGGCTGGCGTGCCTGGCAGAGCGGCCTCCTGCCACTCGACCGGCCGGAAGGTCCGTCCAACATCAACACCTATCGCGCCAGCACCACCGTGCTGGCGATCCACCAGCCGAACTCCTTTCCCGGCGCCATCATCGCAAGCCTGTCGATCCCGTGGGGCTTCAACAAGGGCGACGAGGATCTCGGCGGCTACCATCTCGTCTGGCCCCGCGACCTGGTCGAAAATGCCGGCGGCCTGCTCGCGGCCGGAGCAGTGGATGACGCCAAGGCGGTGCTGAACTATCTCGCCGCCATCCAGGAGCCCGACGGCCACTGGTCGCAGAATGTCTGGCTCGACGGCGTGCCCTATTGGGGCGGCGTGCAGATGGACGAGTGCGCCTTCCCGATCCTGCTCGCCGACATGCTCCGCCGTGGCGGCCATTTCACCATCGCCGAGCTGGAGCGCTATGCCACCACGATCGAGCGCGCCGCCGGTTTCGTGGTGCGTAACGGGCCGGTGACCGGGCAGGACCGCTGGGAGGAGGACGCCGGCTATTCGCCCTTCACCCTCGCGGTCGAAATCGCCGCGCTGCTCGCGGCCGCCGACATGATGGAGATGACCGGCAAGCGGGCGCAGGCGCAGTATCTGCGCGAGACCGCCGACAGCTGGAACGACGAGATCGAGCGCTGGACTTTCGCCACCCGCACCGAGCTTTGCGAGAAACTCGGCGTCGACGGCTATTATGTCCGGGTGGCCCCGCCGGAGACCGCAGACGCCGCCTCCCCGCTCGACGGTTTCGTGCCGGTGAAGAACCGCCCGCCGAGCGATACGAACCGCCCCGCCGCCCAGCTGATCAGCCCGGACGCCCTCGCTCTGGTGCGCTTCGGCCTGCGTGCGCCGGACGATCCGCGCATCCTCGACACCATCAAGGCGATCGACGCCATTTTGAAGGCCGAACTGCCGCAGGGCCCGGTCTGGTATCGCTACAATGGCGATGGCTATGGCGAGCACGCCGACGGCTCGCCCTTCGACGGCACCGGCATTGGCCGTGCCTGGCCGCTGCTCACCGGCGAGCGTGGGCATTATGAACTCGCCGCCGGCAACCGCGCGCGCGCCGAGCAATTGCTGGTGACGCTGGAGGATTCCGCCGGCCCCGGCGGGCTGCTGCCCGAGCAGGTTTGGGACGGCGAGGACATTCCCGCCCGCGAGCTCTATCGCGGCCGCCCTTCGGGCAGCGCCATGCCGCTGGTCTGGGCGCATGCCGAGCACATCAAGCTGCTGCGCTCGCTGCATGACGGCCGCGTGTTCGACATGCCGCCGCAGACCGTGCAGCGCTACCAGAAGGACAAGGTGACCTCGCCACGCCGGCTGTGGCGCTTCAACCAGAAGCTCCGCACTTTGCCCGCGGGGAAGGCGCTGCGCGTCGAATTGCCGGCGCCGGCGCTGATCCACTGGACCCTCGACGGCTGGTCCACCGCCCACGACACTCCGACGGTGAGCAACGGCTTCGGCATCAACCTTGCCGACCTGCCGACGGCCAGGGCCGACAAGGGCACGCATCTGCGCTTCACGTTCTACTGGATCGATGCCGAGCGCTGGGAAGGCACCGATTTCGAGGTCGCGCTCGACGACGAAGGCTCGCTCTTCCACGGGCCGCGGCACGGATACAAGGGACACCATGTCAGCCGGCGCGATGCCGAGCCGGCCGAGGCGTGAGTGTCGGATGAGCGGGGGACGAAACGTGGCACGTTCACTCAAGACAGGCGCAGGCAAGCCGGATACGGCCGGTCCCTCGAAGGGCAAGCCAGGCACGGCAAAGACAGCCCGGACCAAGCCCGCTCGGGCCAAATCGGCCGAGGCAAAACCAGCCAAGGCCAAGGTAGCGGGCGACGCTTCGGCGAGGAGCAGGCTGGTCAAGGCCACGCCGGGTATCCTTGCCGTCGACATCGGCGGCACCGGCTTGAAATGCGCCGTCATCGACGACAAGGGCAACATGCTCACGGAGCGGGCGCGGGTCGATACTCCTCACCCCTGCCCGCCGGCCGTGCTGCTCGACGCCATCGCCGGCATGGCGAATCCGTTCCCCGCCTTCAACCGCATTGCCATCGGCTTTCCCGGCGTGGTGCGCAGCGGTACGGTGCTGACCGCGCCGAACCTCGGCACGCGGGACTGGGCCGGCTTCGCGCTCGCCGACGCGATGTCGAAGCGCTTCGGCGGCACCCCGGCGCGGCTGATCAACGACGCCGAGATGCAGGGGCTCGGCATCGTCTCCGGCAAGGGGCTGGAACTGGTGATGACGCTCGGCACCGGTGTGGGAACCGCTCTGTTCCGCGACGGCGCGCTGATGCCGCATATGGAGCTCGCGCACCATCCGATCAGCGGCGACAAGACCTATGACGAATATCTCGGCAACGCCGCCTATGAGGCCAAGGGCAAGAAGCGCTGGAACAGGCGGGTCGAGAAGGTGATCGGCGTGCTCTACACGCTGCTGCACTATGACCGGCTCTATCTCGGCGGCGGCAATGACAAGCATGTCGAGTTCAAACTGCCTGCGAACGTGACCGTCGCCTCGA
The DNA here is from genome assembly GCA_029266425.1 of Xanthobacteraceae bacterium. Taxonomy (GTDB): domain Bacteria; phylum Pseudomonadota; class Alphaproteobacteria; order Rhizobiales; family Xanthobacteraceae; genus Ancylobacter. Next base: position 183,537 of record JAQSWY010000015.1, on the reverse strand, counting down.
ACGATGCCGGGCTGACGGGCGGCGCGATGTTGTGGAAGCTGCGGGGATAGCGCGGCAGGCTCAGCGACTGCGCAAACTGCTCGCCGCTTGAAATTGACGCTGCGAGCGTGCGGCCGCGGCCATGCTGCTGGATCATCGTGCCGCGGGTCACGCTTTCGTTTCGACGAGCAGCCCTGATCATTAAGCTGGGCTAACAAATCGGCCTGACTTTCTAAATGGAACTAACTGGCCCTCCTCACCTAAGTTCGTTCTCGAGCAGCACGACAGAACGCTGCCGCGTCGCGGACCGGACCTGATCCGGTTCCGACGGAGGACCTGACGCCGTTTCGTACAACACACCGCACCGCTTCCGCGCCGGTCGATGGGCCGCGTGCGGCCGTGAGCCCGCGTGACGTCGCGGATGCCCGTCGGCATCTCCGCGCGAATGCGACGTCATGGCCGGAACGCGCCGCCGGCGGGAGCGCATTGAGGATCACACGATGAATCTCTCGACCCTGCTTCAGTCCCGCACCGCCACGGGCCGCCCTGTGCGTGCCGGACTGATCGGCGCCGGCAAGTTCGGCTCGATGGTGCTCGCCCAGGCGCAGCGCATCGAGGGGCTCCACGTCGTGGTTGTCGCCGATCTCAATGTCGGCAAGGCCCGTGAATCGCTCGCCCGCGTCGGCTGGCCGGAAGAGCGCTACAGCGCTGCCAGCGCCGCCGATGCGCTAAAGACCGGCAAGACCTTCGTCACCGACGACGTCAATGCCATGTTCGCCTGCGAGGAGGTCGAGTGCGTCATCGAGGCGACCGGCCACCCCATCGCCGGCACCCGCCACGCCCTCGGCGCCATCGACCACGGCAAGCACGTGGTGATGGTGAATGTCGAAGCCGACGTGATGGTCGGCCCGCTGCTGGCCGAGCGCGCCCGCCGGAAGGGCGTGATCTATTCCATGGCCTATGGCGACCAGCCGGCGTTGATCTGCGAACTCGTCGACTGGGCACGCTCGACCGGCCTCGAGATCACTGCGGCCGGCAAGGGCATGAATTTCGAGCCGCGCTACCGTTATTCGACGCCGGACACGGTGTGGAGCTTCTTCGGCTGGACCGAGGAAGAGGTTGCCGCGGGCGACTTCAATCCAAAGATGTACAACTCCTTCACCGACGGCACCAAGGCGGCGATCGAGATGGCGGCGGTGGCCAACGGCACCGGCCTCGACTGCCCGGATGACGGCCTGGCCTTCCCGCCGGCCGGTCTGCACGACCTCGCCAAGGTGTTCCGTCCCGTCGCCGACGGCGGGCGCTTGGCGCGCTCCGGCCTCGTGGACATCGCGGCCAGCCAGGAGCCGGACGGGCGCGAGGTGATGAACAACATCCGTTACGGCGTGTTCGTCACCTTCAAGGCGCACAATGAATATGCCCGCGCCTGCTTCAAGCAGTACGGCCTGCTGACCGACCCGTCGGGCTGGTACGCCTCGATGTGGCGTCCGTTCCACATCATCGGCCTCGAAACCTCGGTAAGCGTGCTCTCCGCCTGCCTGCGGAACGAGCCCACCGGCTGCTCCAAGGAATTCCGCGGCGATGCCGTCGCCACCGCCAAGAAGGACATGCAGCCGGGCGAGATGCTCGACGGCGAAGGCGGCTACGCGGTGTGGGCGAACGCGATTCCCGCCTCGCGCAGCCTCGACCTGCGCGCCCTGCCGATCGGCCTCGCCCACAACGTCAAGCTGAAGCGGCCCATCAGGCGGGACCAGATCGTCAGCGTCGACGATGTCGAGTTGGTCAATGATCTCGATGTCGTGGGCCTGCGCCGCGAGATGGAAGACCGCTTCCGCCCTGCGACCAGCGCCGCCGCGTGACATGCGCCTCGACGGAGGACGCCATGAACCTTTCCAGCGATACGCTTGCCCTCGACCGCCGGTCCGACGCCGCCGGCGCCGCCTTCGTGGTCATTGCCGAATTCCGGGTGAAGCCCGGCGCCATGCCGGCGTTCCTCGCGGCCGCCGCGGACGATGCCCGCTATTCCCTCGCCGATGAGCCCGGCTGTCGCCAGTTCGACGTGGTGCGTCCGCAGGGCGAGGAGCACAGCGTGCTGTTCTATGAGGTCTATGACAGCCGCGCCGCCTTTGACGCGCATCTCGAGACCCCGCATCTCGCCCGATTCCGCGCCGCCTTACCGGCGCTGATCACCGAGGAAAAGCCGGTGCGCTTCGCCACACGTCACCACGTGCCCTGAACCGTCGAGGAGAAACCGGCAGAGGAATGCCCATGTCCCAGCCCCTTCGCGCCATCGCCTTCGTCGGCACCGGCATCATGGGCGCCCACATGGCCCGCCGCCTCGCCGAGGCGGGCTTCCGCGTCCGCGCCTGGAACCGCACTGCGGCCAAGGCGGAGACGCTCGTTGCCCACGGCGTCGAGGTCGCCCCCTCCGCCCGCGCGGCTGCGGCCGAGGCGGATGCCGTGGTGTGCATGTTGAGCTCCGGTCCGGTCTGCGACGCGGTGCTCGGCGGCAAGGATGGCGTGATCGCAGCCATGCGCGAGGGCGCCGTGCTGGTGGTGATGAGCTCCATCCCGGTGGAGACCGCCCGCGCCCAGGCGGAGGCCTGCGCCCGCCGCGGCCTGCGCTATGTCGATGCCCCGGTCTCCGGCGGCGAGCGGGGCGCAGCCACGGGCGCGCTCGCCATCATGGCCGGCGGCGAGGCCGGCACCGTCGACGCGCTCGCCCCGCTCTTCGCGCCTCTCGGCCGCGCCACACATGTTGGTCCGGCCGGCTCGGGGCAGCTCGCCAAGCTCGCCAACCAGCTGATCGTCGCCTCGAACATCTGCGCGGTGGCGGAAGCGCTGCTGCTCGCCGAGCATGGCGGCGCCGATCCCGCCAGGGTCCGGGAGGCACTGCTCGGCGGCTTTGCCGACTCCACCGTCCTGCGCCAGCACGGCGAGCGCATGGTGCGCGGCGATTTCGTGCCGGGCGGGCCGGCCAAGTACCAGGTGAAGGACACCACGACCGCCCTGCGCCTCGCGCGTTCGCAGGGGCTGCGCCTTCCCATCGCCATGGCCGTCGACCGGCTGTTCCAGGATCTCGTCGACAATGGCGGCGCCGATCTCGACCACAGCGCGGTGATCGCCGAACTGCGCCGGGCCAACAGCCCGGCGGAGACGCCCGAGGAGGTGTGAGACCTTCTCCCTTTTCAATCAATCGGGACATAGAATCCCGCAAGGAGGAAACCATGAAAGCCGTCTCCATCCGTGGCCTCGTCGTCGCGGCCGCTCTCGCCTTGTCCGCCCCTGCCGGCGCGGAAACCCTCACCCTCTCCACCCCGGACGCCGATACGTCCGAGATCACGCTCGCCGCCAAGCACTTTGCCGAGTTGGTGAAGCAGAAGACCAATGGCGAGCTCGAGATCAAGGTCTTCCCGAACGGCACGCTCTATGGCGGCGATCCTTCCGCCGGCGTGAAGCAACTGGCCGGCGGCTCGCTCGACATGCTGCTCAACGCCACCTCGCTCTATGCGACCTTCAACCCGAAATTCACGGCCATCGCGGTGCCCTATCTGTTCGACAATGTCGATCAGTTGCGCGCCTATCTCGATAGCGACCTCGGTGAGGAGCTTCGCAGCGATCTCTCGAAGATCGGCATCACCGGCATCGATCTGTGGTCGCGCCCGCTCCGCCAGATCACCAACTCGAAGCGGCCCATCACCCAGCCCGAGGATCTCAAGGGCCTGAAGCTGCGCGTGCCGAACAACCCGCTCTGGGTCAAGTTCTTCGGCGCAATGGGCGCGGCGCCGACGCCGATGGCCTTCGCCGAGGTCTATAACGCCCTGCAGCTCGGCGTCGTCGACGGACAGGAGAACCCGGTCAACGTGCCGGTGAGCGCGCGGCTCTACGAGGTGCAGAAGTATCTCACCATTTCCAACCACATCGCCGATGCCTGGGTGCTCGGGATGAATCCGCGCCGCTACAAGGCTTTGCCGGAGGCACACCGCTCCGCCCTCGAGCAGGCGGCCAGGGAAACCGAGGGTTGGAAGGCGAAGAACGATGCGGCCGATATCGCCAAGTCGATCGCCATCCTCGAACAGAACGGCATCAAGACCAATGAGCTGACGCCCGCCCAGCGCACGCAGTTCATCGAGGTCTCGAAGTCACTGTACCCGGTGTTCCAGGAGCTGGTGAAGGACAGGATGTTCTTCGACCGCACGACCGGCTTTGCCGGCAAGAGCTGAGGTCAACCTGAGCTCGCATCGAGCTCCTCCGACCGGAACGGGCGGACGGGGGGGCCTTCGCGCCGCCGTCCAGCCTCGAAATCCTCTGGCTTTCCGTGGTGTTCCCATGTCCGCGCGCGAAACAACCTCTCGCCGCATCTCGCTCGACCGGCTGGTCGAGCTGGTTGCCGACCGGGTCGCCGGCCTCGCCTGCGGCGGCATCCTCGTGGTGGTGCTGCTGCAGGTCGCCGGCCGGCTGATCGGCCATCCGCTGCCCTGGACCGAGGAGGCCGTGCGCTTCCTCTTCATCTGGATGGTGTTCCTCGGTCTCGCAGCCGGGTTCCGCACGGTCGAAAGCGCCCGCGTCGTGGTGTTCCTCGCCATCGTGCCGCGGATCTCCCGGCATATCGCCGTGCCGATCTATGTCGTCTCCTCGATCGGCTTCTTCCTGCTGGTCGGATGGACCGGCTTCACCCTCGTCGAGCAGCAGATCATGATGAATGAGGAGGCGGCGACGCTGCCGATCCCGATGTGGCTGATCGGCCTCGTCATGCCGGTCTCCTCGGCGATCGCGATCCTCGCCATCATCGATTCGCTGCGGCGCCGGCGCGAGCTCATCGCCGTGCCGGATCCCGGTCTGCCGCCGGACGAGATCCTCCACGCCGACGTCTCCATGACGGGAGGACACTGCCAATGATGAGCGTCATCCTCTTCGCGATCTTTTGCGGGCTCAGCGCGCTCGGCGTGCCGCTCGCGATCGCCATCGGTCTCGCCGGCGTCGCCACGCTGACGCTGTTCACGCCGATGCCGCTCGACCTGCTCACCCAGACGATGTTCTCCTCCATGAACTCGTTCCTGCTGGTCGCGGTGCCCCTGTTCATCCTGGTCGGCGCGGTGATGGAGCGCGGACGCGTCGCCGAGCGCATCTTCGACTTCGCCGAATCCCTCGTCGGCTGGCTGCCGGGCGGGCTCGGCCATGTGAACGTCCTGTCTTCGGTGATCTTCTCCGGCGTCTCGGGCTCCTCCGTCGCGGACATCGCCTCAGTCGGCGCGATCGAGATCAAGGCGATGGAACGGCACGGCTTTCCCAAGGGCTATGCGGTGGGCATGACGCTGTGCACCGCGACGCTCTCCTCGATCATCCCGCCCTCGATCCTCATCGTCATCGCCGGCTCCGTCGCCAATGTGTCGATCGGTACGCTTCTGGTTGCCGGGCTCGTGCCGGGGCTGTTCATCGCCTTCGCCTTCCTGGTGTTCAATCACATCTATTCGGTGCGCTACGGCTATAACCCGCCCTCGCCCTTCAGCTTCCGCATGGTGGTGGTGACGGGCCTGCGCGCCATCCTGCCGATGCTGACGCCGCTGATCCTGATCATCGGGATCGTCAGCGGCGTGTTCACCCCGACCGAAGCAGCGGCGATCGCGGTTCTCTATGTGTTGCTGCTCGGCGTGGTGGTCTATCGCACCATCCCGCTCGCCGAGGTGCCGGAAATTCTCGTCGCGACCGCCCGCATCTCCGGCACCATCCTGTTCATCGCCGCCACCTCGCAGATCGCCGCCTGGGTGTTCACCTATGAGGGCCTTCCGGAGAAGCTCACCGGACTGCTCGAGGGCATGAATCTCGGGCCGACCAGTGGGCTGCTGGTGATCTTCGTCTTCCTCCTGCTCATCGGCATCTTCATGGAAGCGATACCGGCGATGTTCATCCTCATCCCGGTGCTGATGCCGCCGGTGGCGGCGCTGGGCATCGATCCGATCCACTTCCTCGTCGTCACCGTCATGACGCTGACGCTCGGGCTCGTGACGCCTCCGATCGGGGTGTGCCTCTTCGCCGCGGCGCAGGTCTCGGGAATGACGGTCGATGAGGTGGTGAAGGGATCGCTGGCGCCGATGGCTGTGCTCACCTTCGCGATCTTCGCGCTCGTGTTGTTCCCGGTGCTGACGCTGGGTCCGCTGCGTCTGCTCGGGCTCTATTGAGGGGACGAGCATGGCCGGACCCGACTTCATCGTGGTGATGGGCGTCTCGGGCGCCGGAAAGAGCGCCATCGCAGCCGCCCTCGCGGAAGCGCTCTATGCGCCCTTCATCGAAGCAGACCGGCTGCACAGCGCGGAAAACGTCGCGCGCATGCGCCGGGGCATCGGTCTCACCGATGCGATGCGCTGGCCGTGGCTTGCCGCCGTCTGCGAGGCGGCCAAGGCGGAGCCATGCCGCCCGGTGGTGATCGCCTGCTCGGCGCTCAAGCGGATCTATCGCGATTTCCTGCGAGCGCGCCTCGGAGACGCTCGCTTCGTCTTTCTGGATGGCCCACGCGAGGTCATTGCCGAGCGCATGCGCGAGCGGCCAAGCCACTTCGCCACGGTCTCGCTGCTCGATAGCCAGATCGCCACGCTGGAGCCGCCACAGCCGGACGAAGCCGCCGTGCGCGTGTCGATCACCCTTCCGCCGGGTGAAATTGTTGCCGCGGCGCGGCGGGCGCTGTTTGCGCCGGAGACCCTGCCTGTCTGACAGCGGGCATGGCGGTGCGCCGACGTGCCTGCCATCCCGCGCGTTCGGCACGCAGCCAGTCAAGAAACTGTCGGACCTTGCGCTGGCGCAGATGCTCGTGAGGACAGACGATCCACTGCGTCACCAGGCGGATCGCGGGCGGATCGATCACCGGGCAGATCAGCCGGCCGGTATCGAGTTCGCGCTCCATCATCAGCGTGCTTTCGAGGGCGATGCCCATGCCGTCCGCCGCCGCGTCGATTGCCATATGGCTGCGGTCGAAGGAAACACGCGACCAGCGCTCCGACGGCGTAACCCCGGCCAGCGCGAACCAGCGCGGCCATTGCGCCTGTGACTTCACCGAATGGATTAGCCGGAACCGCGGGAGCTCGGCGGCCGAGAGGCTGTCGGAAGGCGCATAATGCGGCGAGCAGGCCGGCAGGAAATCCTCCTCCGTCAATCCCTCCACGAACAGCCCCGGCCAGCGGCCGTCGCCATGGCGTATCTCCAGATCGACCACCTCGCGCTTGAAGTCGGTCGGCTCGTTGGTGCCGTCGATGCGCACTTCGAGGTCCGGGTAACGGTCCAGAAACGCGCCGAGCCGCGGCAGCAGCCACTTGTTGGAGAGCGTCGGCGTCGCGCGCACGGTGAGCGTGGTCACCGAGCGATAGCCGCGGATGAGATTGGTCGCCTCGGCAATGCGCTCCATCTCGTCGGTGATGCTGGCGAAATAGCGTTCGCCGGCTTCGGTGAGCACCACGCGCCGCCCGACCTTGTTCATCAGCGTCAGGCCGAGCTGCATTTCCAGCGCCTGGATCTGCTGGCTCACCGCCGAAGGCGTGACGCTCAGGTCCTCGGCAGCCTTGGATATGCTGCCAAGGCGGGCGGCCGTGTGGAACACGAAGATGGCACGGATAGGTATCTGCATCGCCGACCGCTCAGGGACATAGTCCGCGATGATAAGGTCTGCCCTGCTCTATCGGCAATCAGACCGGGCTCCTGGCACCCTTTGCCTTCGGACGCGGTCATCTGGGCGATAGGAAAGTGCTCGAGATTCAACAGGCTGGAGCATTTTCTCATCGCAGAAGTCATTCAACCCGCGCTCCTGGCCCGTGCGTCGGACCACGCGAGCATACCGAGCAACCCCGGATGGGGTGCCTCCCTGACGGATCGACCGGGAAATTCTGTTGTCCTGCGGCGTGGCTGGCTACAAGACCTTGAGTGCTTGCAGCAAGGGAAGCGTCCTGTTCAAGAATCTGTGTGCCATCGATCTGAACTCCTCGATGTTCTCTTCGTTGGATTGTACTCGCTTCCCATCTCTCATGAGCCGCTCTCCAACGCTGTCGAGAACCTCCCATACGAAATTCGCCAGTTCGGCAACGTTCGACTTCCCCTGCTGCAGAGCCAGCATGAACAGCTGGCAAATGTGCGGGACGAGAATGCCTCCACCGCTCACCGGAGATGCAAGGTATGCGAGATCCGTGCTCATGAGCGCTTGCCGGCAGATATGCTGATTGAGGGCTTGGCACCTTTCGATGATTTCTTCCGTTATCGACTGGGCCGGACTAACGAACCCCGCGCCGGTGAGCACAACGAGTGCCTCGACGACATCGTTCATTTTTATTCCGCGCAGCTTTGGGCTAGCCATGAGGTCATCGATGCGCTTCGGCGCGTAGGAGCTTTCGGAAAGAACGGTGATTACCGGATCATAGATCTCCTTCGATAGTTCGAATTCCCCAAGAGAGCCGCCGATTTTCTTTGGAATGTCCTCTGGGCATCTCGTGAGGACGAACTGCTGTGCGTGCCATGCGTCACGCTGCCTGGGCCCGGAAATGGACCTGGGGCCTTTGACAAAGACATCGCAGCGGAATCGCTGGTTGACCAGATAGTCCCGGACCGTCTCCCTGAGGACAGGATGCCCGATGCCGCTGAGGAGTTTCCGTCCGTCCTCTGTCAGGTGCATGCCGTCGATCCTGTCCATCAGGCGGGCAGACCCGACAAAGCTCAGCTTGGCCTCCTGCAGGCTGCGAGCCATGTCGGAGAAATGAACCAGATACCAATCTGCATTCAGATATTCATGCGCGATGTAATTCCGGCTCTGTTTCGACAAGCGTTCGAAATGATGAGCTGCAGACGGGTTCTCCCGGAAATATCTCGATCCGGCCTTGAGTACATCTGCCGAGAACTGAAGAGCGCCGTCGACCGCACCCAGAGGGGCGGTCATCTGGCCACCGCCATAGTCGCCATAGAGCGCCATGAGCTGCCGGACCGGGATGGCAGGCGCCCATCCGGGCAAGCAATTGTAGCTGACGTAAACGACGCCCCCGGCGCGCAGATTTCGCCGAATGATGTCTAGGATCGTTCTGCGATTGGCGTCTGAAATCCAGCTCCAGATGCCATGAAGCGCGATGATATCGAAATCCGGCAAATCTGTCCGTGCCGCAAACTCTTCGAATGAGTCATCTAGTAGATGAAGATCGGCGCCGGATGCTGCGGCAAGCTCTCGCGCGCGGACGGCCTGCCCTGGATTGAAGTCGGTGCCCCAGAAGCGTCCATCAGTGGCAGCCGCATGGAGATTTATGGAAAGGCCTTGGCCAAATCCCAATTCCAGATAGGTGGGCCGGTCTCTCAGTTGCGGTTCGATTGCGCTGCAGAGACAGACCAACCGCAGCATGGCCGGGTTGAGCTCGCGATAATACCCGTACGAATAATCAAGCTGAGTAACGTATCCGCAAGTCCATGCCATCCGTCGTTGCCCATAGCACCCAAATTCGATCTACATGTTGTAGTTGCTATTGCTGTTGCCGGCCGATCAGGGCTTCACGCTGCCGGGCACCTCAATGCGTGGCGCGTTCACCCATCGGTCGGCGTCGGACACGAGGAGCGCCGCGATCATCTTCCCGATATCGTCCGTCTGACCCGTCCGTCCCAGCGCAGTGATGGAGGCGCTGTCCTTCTGCATCTCGGGATTGTCGCCGATGATGCCGCTGCCGAAGTCTGTCGCGGTCGTACCGGCTGTGACGTCACGAGGGCCAAGCTCCTTCGCCATATGGTAAGTCAGCGTCTCCAAGGCGCCCTTCATCGGGCCGGAAGCGGCCATGCCCAGGGCGGTGAAGCGGGTAAGGCCGCTCGAAACATTGATGATGCGTCCGCCATCTGCGATCAGTGGACGCAGATGCTGCGTAAGCAAGAAGACGCCCTTGAGATGGACATCGGAAAGCCCTTCGAAGTCCGCCTCCGTCAGGCCCGCGGTCGGCCCGACCGCAACATGGCCGGTATTGTTGACCAGATAGCAGAATCGCTCCGCGCCCCAATGATCACGCAGGGCCTCCTGAACTTTTTTTGCGAATCTCAAGAACGTGTCTACTGCGCCTATGTCGAGATGAAACGCTACGGCCTTTTGCCCAAGGGTAGCGATCATCTTAACGAGGTCTTTTGCTTCCGCTCGATTTGAGCGGAATGTGATTATGAGATCGACGCCTCGCTCGGCAAGGGCCAATGCAGTACTTCGGCCGAGCCCGCGATTCGCGCCTATAACGATCGCGACATTTGCGTTAGTACTATTGTTGTATTCGCTCGGCATTGCTGAGTTCCGGCACGTATTCGGGTGTCGCACAATAGGTCAAGACAGCCTCTACGGAATGCCTAAAGCCACAAACTTCATGCCTATTCCTGCAACTTGGGCCGCAGCACCTCCCTGCGACACGCGCTATCCCTCTTCTGTCGAACGTTGCGGTGGTTGGGGAGCCACCGAAGGCACCCTTGTTGCTGTGGTTGCCTTCGGTGGCCGCGGGGTCGCCATTGCTGTGGGGCGTGTGGCGACCCCACCGGATCGGAGGGAACGGGGGGCGATGTTCCCTGATCCGACCTCAATGCCGCGGGCATCGCGTTTGGATCGTCACTGCCGACGAAGCCAGAGGGCAATGCGCCGGTTTGCGATCAGCATGGCGCTGCCAGTCAGGACGCTCGCGACCGGGACAGTCAGGAGCCCAAGACCCAGGCCGTTGGGTATCTGCGCCGCGGTCGCCGCATCGCTGATCATGCCGACGATGAGAGGCCCGAATGCCGGGCCCAGAAGGCCGGAGCCGATCATCACGAGGCTCGTCGCCATCGCCTCCTTGCCCTTGCCGGCCACTAGGTGCGCGGCACCGAAGCCCCACGGCAGCATGAACGCGAAGGACAGCATGCCCGGCACCAGCAGCATGACCGTCATCCAGCCGACCGGCGCGAACAGCGCCGCAGTCGTGGTCAAACTGGCGATCAGGAAGACGATACCGGGCGGCCCAAGCACCCGACCGGTGCCGGATTGAACCGCACGGTCGAACATGCGCCCGCCGACGAGCGTTCCGACAATGCCCATCAGGCCCTGCAGCAGCCCGAAGGCCAATCCCGCTTCGCTGGCGCTGAATCCATGGACGCGAATGAGAAATGGCACGGCGAAAGCGTAGAACGGCGCTGCGGCGAAACTGGCGGCAACCGCGCCGATGAACAGCCAGCGAAACGCAGGAGAGGACAGCAGTTTCGCGCTCGATCGCAGGAACGGCTCGCTGCTGGCTGTGGTCTGCTTGAGCGGCGAGGTCGGCCCTATGACGAGAAGCGCCAACAGCCCGATCACTCCGCCGATGATTCCGGCACCGATCAGCGCGGTACGCCAGCCGAGCGTGTCGCTGATCGCGCCACCGGCGGCGAAGCCGACCATGGTGCCGAGCGGGATGCCCAGGGCGAAAAGGCCGATGGCCAGGCCGCGGCGCTCCGGTCTGATTTTTCGGGCTATGATTGCATGTCCGGCAGGGGTCCCGCCGGCCTCACCGAACGCTACGCCGAACCGTGTGAAAGCCAGGAACAGGAAACTCGCGGCCAGGCCGCCGAGCGCTGTCATCGCGCTCCAGCCAAGGATGCACGAAACGAGGACGAACCGGGGCGATCCTCGATCGGCGGCGCGGGCGAGCGGCAGGGACAGCAGCGTGTAGCAGACAGCAAAGGCGAACCCTGTGAGCAGGCCGATCTGCGTGTCGCTGAGAGACAGATCGGACTTGATCGCTTCTGCCATGACGAAAGGCAGGATTCTATCGATCTGGGAAACTGCACTTACAAGGAAAAGTGTAACAAGTATCGCAACAACCTGCCATCCTCCCGCGTACTCACTACTGTCTTCTTCAAGTAGACGAGAAGTGCTGCCTGGAGTATCTATTGATCTTGCGGCAATTTCTGTCATGCTGGGCATGCTCCTCGCTTTGGTTGGCGCCATGAAGCTAGAAGGAGTGTCTAATGATCAGAATGCCCAAAACCTCAACAAATTTGCCTATTCCTACAAACGGCGATACGTCATCCGCTGAAGGCCGCGTGCTGCGCTGGCCTCGGAACCAGCCGGAGGGTCGAATGTCGTCACCGCTTCTTGCAGCGGTCACCGCCTATATCGAGACCCAAGGCGGCGGTCAGGGTCTGTTTCCGACACCGATCGGCGGCGTCAATATCATCCGTTCCTTCCAGGAGATGATGCCGATGCGGCAGATCTACCGGCCATCGCTGTGCGTCGTTCTTCAGGGGGCGAAGCAGATCCTCTTCGGCGAGGACATGCTGGACTACGGTGCGATGGAATGCCTCGTCGTCAGCGTGGAACTGCCGGCCAGCGGTCGGATCGTGCAGGCAAGTCCGGAAGCGCCCTTCGTCGGCATGACGTTAGATCTCGACGTTACGATGATGCGCGACGTGCTGGAACAGCTCGACACGCCGCCCGTTCCGGCTGCCGGCTCCGGGCCCTGCGTGTTCGTGGGGCAGGTCGACGAGCCTCTGGCGGACTGTGTCCTGCGCCTGATCCGGATGTCCGGGACGCCGAAGGCGATCCCGATTCTCTATCCCTCGGTCATGCGCGAGATCTGCTATTGGCTGCTGAGCGGACCGCGAGGCGGCGAACTCTGCAATCTGGCCTTGCCGGAATCGAGTATCGCGCGGGTTGGCAGAGCCATCTATTTCTTGCGGGATAATTTCGCGCAGACGCTGCGTGTGGAACAACTAGCCGAGGTGGCGCGAATGAGCCCATCGTCGTTCCATCAGCACTTCAAGGCGCTGACCTCGATGACGCCGCTTCAGTTCCAGAAGGAACTCCGGCTACTTGAAGCGCGACGCCTGATGGTGGCAGATGCTGCAAGCGTGGCTGAGGCTGCCTACCAGGTTGGCTACGAAAGCACTTCGCAATTCAGCCGCGAATACTCTCGGATGTTCGGGGTTGCCCCGAAGCGTGACGCGATGAACCAGCAACGTTTGTATGCCGCGTACGGCAGTCGTGAACTACGCACCGCGTAGATCGCGTGTTTGGGAGGTCGCTCCTTGCAGTGCTTGGAGCGGCACTCCTGATGTGAGTAACGAAATGCCATCGCGGGGGGTTGGCGAGCCGGATGTGCCTTAGGCATTCGGCCGCTGCCGGTCGTATCACATCAAATTTTCCTGCACCGCCTGATAAACGGTTCTCACGAGGGGCTGAAATCCGAGACGGCGGGCGAGCGAGCCGTCCATATGGATATACCACGGATTGGCCAGTGGCTCGGCCGAAGGCTCAATCGATTCACCGACCAGTTGCACGAGTTCATAGATCGAAGTCGGCGCTTCATCAGTGATATTGACGATGCGACCATCCATAGCGCCGGTCAGGGCCAGGTTCATGGCAGTGGCGATATCGCGATGATGAACCATGCTCATCCTCTGAGCAGGGTGCAAGTTGACGTGGGCCACGAGCTTGGAAATCGATTCGATGTGGCCATCCTTGTCGCCATAGACGAAGCCGAACCGTTGGATTGACCAATTCAAACCGCTGTTTCGCAATTCGTTTTCGGCCGCGAGCTTACTGGCCGGATAGTCAAGCTTCGGTGTGGACGCGTCACCCTCCCGACCAGGACGTGTCGTGTCCATATCGTAGATGAGTCCCGTGCTCGCCATGATGAAGCGGGCGGTCGGCGCATGCGTCTTCACTGCAGCGATGAGGTTGCGCGTGCCTTCGAGGTTGCTCTTCCAGATCAGGTCGGTGTCGGGCGTGCGAAAAACCGCGGCGAGATGGATGATCGCCGATACGCCCTCCACCGCCTGCATGAGTGAAGCAGAATCGAGAAGGTCGGCCTCCACCGCCGTCACGCCGGCAGGCGCCTCTTTGCCCGGTCGTACGAGCGCGCGGCAATTCAGCCCCGCTTCGACAAGGCGCGGAAGAAGGCGGGCACCGACGAGCCCAGTTGCACCGGTCACCAGGACGGTCATGGATAGGTTCCTTTCTGCAGAATGTTTTCAAGCCGCTCTGTTGCGGTCTGGAGAACCCTCACGGCGATCTCGATATCGGCGTCGTCGATGCCGTCGAATGCTGCTGAGCGAATGAAGGAAAGATCAGGCAACTCGCCCCAGAGCTTCGCGCCGGCGGCCGTGATGCGGAGAAGCTTCTGCCGCTGGTCAATCCGATCGGGCTCTTGCTCGACGAGGCCCTTGCGCACGAGCGTTGCGACGATGCCAGTCATTGTCGCTCGTTCGATGGCAAGCAGCCGCACGAGATCACGCTGCATGGTCGGCCCGACATTTGCGAGTTGGTAAAGAACGTACCACTGCACGGAGCCGAGATCATAAGGGCGGAGGACGGAATCCATCACCGCCCGGCCGGTGAAGTAACACCGCTTCGCCCAAGCCCCGACGAGGGCATGACCTGAGCCTTTCCGCTCATCAATCAACAACGCGCACCTCCCATTTCGCTAGCTACCTAGCAAATATGTAAGGCACCAAACGAATGTCAAGGGGATCAGGTCCGCTTTGAGCGTTTGAGGTGAGAGGAGTTCAACGGCGACAGATGGCTGAAGGCTTGCCTTCGAAACCTGTCTCGCCGCGAACTACCGCAAGAACTGACTAACCAGCAAACTTCCAGCTCAGCTGGAGGATCAGGCAGAAAATTTGCGCTTTTTGGCATTCGCCACCGCGCAGCCGGTGTGTAGCGTTCAAAGCGGAATGCCCGGCAATTGTCCGGGCGGGTTCCAAGGCCGCGCTCCTTTCGAGGAGAAACGCTAGATCGTTGGCAGCCATCGAAGTCTCACGCGGCACGAACCTCTCTCGTCGACCGCCCACCCTAAATCGCAAAGAAGGAATGTATAATGTTGAAATCGATAAGGGGGCATTTGCTGGCCGCAACGCTCACGGCAGGAATGATAGGTGTCCCGGTTGGAGATGCTTTCGCACAGGCCCCTTCGCCAGATGAAATTATCGGCGTCTAGGAATCCGAGGACGGCAACGTCAAGTTCGAGATGTTTGACGCTGGAGAAACCTATGCGGCGCGGGTTCTCTACGGAAAGCTCCTGGTCGAGGCTGACGGCAAGACCTTCAAGAAGGACACCCTCAATCCGGATCCGAAACTCAGAAGCCGTTCGCTGGAGCGAGCCGTTGTCCTGACCAATCTCAAGTGGGATGCCAGTGATGGTCGCTGGGAAGGCGGTGATTTCTACAGTGGGGCTACCGGTCAGACCCATTCCGTCCAGGCCACGCTCGTGAGCGGAAAAATGGAGCTTCGCGCCTATATGGGCACCCCCATGCTCGGTCGGACCATGGTATTTCGCCGCGTTCAATGAGGTGACCTGAAGCTGCTTCGACGAAACCGCTGCTCAAGGCACCAGCACGCCTCTCGCGAGAGAATGTGCACGGGATATGGGAGATAACACCATCCCCATAACCGGCGGCTCGTCGGGCACCGGTCTGGAACTTGCCAAGCCCGTCGGCGATCGTCACGGCAGCGCGTTTCGTTGGAGCGCGCGCTGCTCGTGGCGACATGCTGGATCAGCGGCGCCATCTTCGCCGCGTACATCATTGCCTTCTTCGGCGGGGTCACCGCAGGCAGCGCCAGCCAGCGATGGAACGAGGCCCTGCCTGGCCTGCACGATGGGCCAATCCAGTTGATCGGCGGCGTGCGCCACCTGTCCCGTGGCTTCACCGCTGGCGGATCCACGTCGTCTCGGCCGGTCGCACGAGCTGAGCGCCACCCGGACCTCGGCCATTCGGTGCCTCTGCCGATGATTACTCGTCGGTCGCATGAATGTAGAATCAGGCAAGTTTTTTGCGCGTTCCGGCATGGAGGTTTGCCGCGCCGCGGGCATCCTAGCAATGAAGGCGAAAAGCGGATGCGTCGAGACGATCGTCGCTGGAAATCTCGCTGAACTGCCGAAAGAGCAAGGATCATCGATGACGAAGTGGACAACCAAGAACATTCCATCGCAACGCGGCCGTTCGGCAGTCATCACCGGCACCGGCGGGCTAGGCTACGAGGACGCCCTGGCCCTGGCTCGAGCCGGTGCAAGCGTCGTGATCGTCGGGCGCAATCCCCAGAAGGGCGCGGAAGCCGTGGCAGCGATCAAGAAAGCTGTCCCTGGCGCGCAGGTACAGTTCGGCAAGGTGGACCTTGCGAACCTCGCGTCGATCGCCGAGTTCGCCGCGCAGCTTGGGCGGGAGCAGGACAGCCTCGACCTTCTGATCAACAATGCCGGCGTTATGACCCCGCCGGAGCGTCGTGAGACCAGCGACGGCTTCGAACTGCAATTCGGCACGAACTACCTTGGCCATTTTGCGCTCACCGCTCATTTGCTGCCGCTGCTGAAGAGGGGGCAAAATCCCCGCGTAGTAAGCGTCAGCAGCGTGGCGGCGCGCGGCGGGGCGATCGACTTCGATGACCTGCAGGCCCAGCGTAGATACAAGCCGTTTCCGGTCTACAGCCAGTCCAAGCTCGCCTGCATCATGTTCGCCTTCGAGTTCAGCCGACGCAACAGGGCGGCTGGATGGGGCGTTGAGAGCCTGGCGGCGCATCCCGGCCTTACCCGCACCGATCTGATTTCCAACGGCGCAGGCCGATCTAGTCTTCCCGGGATGTTGCGACGCTTCCTGCCTTTCCTGTTTCAGCCTGCATGGCAAGGCGCTCTGCCCACGCTCTTTGCGGCAACCGACCCGGCTGCGCGGGACGGCGCCTACTATGGACCTGACAGGCTGGGCGGGACGCGCGGCTATCCGACCGAAGAGAGACCTCCCAGGCAGGCGCTGGATATCGCCGTGGCAGCTCGCCTCTGGGAGACGTCTCAAGACCTGACCAAGGTGGCGTTCGTGTAGGGCGTCCGGGTAGCTGAACCGGTTCGTGGCCTGACCGATTCTCGTCGCCGTCCCACAATGGGATGGGCTGCGTATGAGGCAGTCGGAAAGCGGACATGGCGAGGGTCGGCAGCGGGTTCAGGGCAGGCCGTTCGGGTCGGCTGCGTGGCACCGGCACCGGAAGGATATGCATAACATCCCGCTCGGCCAGCTATGAGCCTGCCGTAAGGGCACTTGCGCGATCGCAGGAGGAGGATCGCCCTGCCATGGCGGCATTCTCCGGATCCAGTGCGCCCCTAGCAGACTCCCAGAGCGCCTCCGGCGCTGGGACCCGAACCGGCTTGGGTGGCCAAAGAGGCTGAGAAGCCGCCGATTGGTCATGTATCTGTGGCGGAAATCGCTTGGCGAGAACCCTCTGATCTGAAAAGACTTTAAGCTTCAGAGGGAGGAATGGTGGGCGCGACAGGGATTGAACCTGTGACCCCTACGATGTCAACGTAGTGCTCTCCCGCTGAGCTACGCGCCCATTCCGTCTTCTCGTCGAGCGGGGCTCCCCTATAACGAGTCGCTTGCCCGCGCGCAAGGCACTCGAAGGCGCGTTCCACGCCGTCTTCGCCGGGGGCATCGACTCGCCGCCCCGGGCCGCCAGAACCTCTATGCCGCCAGCATCTTGCCGACCTCGTTGACGAGGTCGCGCAGATGGAAAGGCTTGGAGAGCACCTTGGCGTCCTTCGGTGCCTGGCTGTCGGCATTCAGCGCCACGGCGGCGAAGCCGGTGATGAACATCACCTTGATGTCGGGATCGAGCTCGGTCGCCCGGCGGGCGAGCTCGATGCCGTCCATCTCCGGCATGACGATGTCGGTCAGCAGCAGCTCGAACGGCTCCTCGCGGAGCCGGTCATAGGCCGATTTGCCGTTGTCGAACGACACCACCTCATAGCCCGCATTCTCCAGCGCCTTCACCAGGAAGCGACGCATGTCGTTGTCGTCTTCGGCGAGCAGGATCTTCGTCATCCCCCCAATATCCTCGTCCTTCGCTGCCCCTCGGCCGCTGCTCGCTCACCCGCGCCAGCGCGGCGTGCGAATCGCCGCGCGATGCCCTTGGGCTGATTAGCACATCGTGCCCGGGCCCGCCGTCGCTTCTTGGCCGCGGTTTGCGAGCGATCACAAGCGCAAAGCCAGCGTCGGATCGGCATTCCGCGCCCGCGTGCGGCGTGCTAGACAGGACGGATACGCGGCGAACCGTGCCGGGCCTTGCGTCCCCCGATCTCGGTTCGCCGGCTCGCGCAACCGGACCTCAGGTGATCGGCCGGCTTCATGATGGCTGTCGTCACGGATTTGATCGATCCGCCCTTCGAGGTGGTTGAGCCGTTGACGATCGCGGCACCCTTCCTGTTCAACTCACCGCACAGCGGGCTTGTCTATCCGAAGTCGTTCGTCGAACAGGCACGGCTCGATCTGCAGAGCCTGCGCCGCTCCGAGGACAGCTTCGTCGACACCCTGTTCGGCTCGGTCGCCGAGATCGGCATGCCGTTCATGCGCGCGCATTTCCCGCGCTGCTATGTCGACGTCAATCGCGAGCCCTACGAGCTCGATCCGCGGATGTTCGAGGGCCGGCTCCCGGCCTATGCCAATACCCGCTCCATGCGCGTCTCCGGGGGCCTCGGCACGGTGGCCCGCATCGTCGGCGAGGCCCAAGAGATCTATGGGCGCCGGATTCCGGTCGACGAGGCGATCACCCGGATCGAGAATTTCTACAAGCCCTATCACCGCGCGCTGCGGCGCGTGATGGTGCAGATGCAGCGCAGCTTCGGTCTCGCCGTGCTGATCGACTGCCATTCCATGCCGTCCAGCACCGGCCTCCGTGACGAGCGGGCGCGCACCGACATTGTGCTCGGCGATCGCTACGGCACCAGTTGCGCCGGGGTCATCACCGATGTGCTTGAACTGGAGCTGCGTCGCCGCGGCTATGCGGTGGTGCGCAACAAGCCCTATGCCGGCGGATTCATCACCGAGCATTACGGCAACCCGGCTTCCGGAATGCATGCCGTGCAGATCGAGATCAATCGCGCGCTCTATATGGACGAGCGCGCCTACCGGCCCGCCGAACGCTTTGAGACGGTACGTAGCGACCTTCTCGAAGTGGCCGGCGCGCTGATGAAAATCGACCATCTGCACCTCGCGCCGCTGCGCACGGCCGCCGAATAGCCTTTCATTCCAAGAGCTTGCTGAAGTCCCTACGAAATTTTGATCAGGCGATGCGAAATGCCGCACAAGAGCCTTGCAATTTGCACATGAGAGATATACGAATTCTGCACGCTCGGTTCAGCCGAACGCTTCCCCCTCACAGATGCTGGGGTCAAGACCGCGGTGTTTTCAGCGGCAGGGAATCGTCGGCTCAAATGAGCGGTGCCCGCCTTGAGGCGCCCGGTGACGTCGCACTGAAGTTCGGCCCGCAGCCAAGGAGCCGACCAGTGAGGCGAAGGCGCTGAAAAGAAAGAGGCCGCTCACGCGAACGGAGCGGCCCAAGTCTAGGGAGGAAACGCCCAAGGAGGGCAGTACGTAGCGACGCCAATCGCTGCCGTACGATCCGCAAGATGTATGTGCATTGCGGAATAATCAAGGCATATCGCGCATTCCAGCCTCACCTTACCGTTGATAGCAGGAAGGGTGTGACTTTATTGCCGCGAGCATGCTTCCGGTCTTACCGCCGAGCCCGGGTTCAAGCCTGCGCTCGGCGTATTTCTTGGAAATGCCCGCCGGCGACTCGCGGTGACGCTATGGAAACCCAAGCGTTCCGTTGGGATGAATGAGAGGGGCGCGAGTACGCGCCGCCGCAGCGCCCGTTGGGGCGCGGAGATCCAGCCCAGAAAAGAAAGAGGCCGCTCACGCAAGCGGAGCGGCCCAAGTCTAGGGAGGAAACGCCCAAGGAGGGCAGCGGGGCGCAACGCCAATTGCGCACCGCACCGCAGCAACATGCCACCGTGGCGTACAAAATACAAGACAAAAAACGAAAGAAGTGAAAGTGACGCGAGGCCTGTGACGCGCGAATGCGTGGAAACGCGCGTAGGACGCGCAGGGCACGCCCGCTTCGGATAGGGCCCACCCAAGTCGTGCGGACGCAACGCGCGCAAGATGCCGCCGCACCCGTTGGCGCCCTCGCCGTCTGCGACAAAAATGCTTTGACCAAAGCACCTGGCAGAAAAGAAAGGGGCCGCTCACGCAAGCGGAGCGGCCCAAGTCTAGGGAGGAAACGCCCAAGGAGGGCGGCGGAAACGCGACGCCAATCGCGTCCCCGCGCTGCAATAATATGGCAGCACAGCTTCCCGATAGCAAGTCTTAGGCATGCTCAATTGCGCGCCAGTTGGGGGATGGCAGCCATGCGCTACGCGCCGGGCTCGCGGCCTGTACATGTATCCGCGGATGGATGGGCCATAGCTATGGGGCGACGCTCGAAGTTCAATGAGCCGACGCAGGCTGCGGTCGCACGCGGCATTCAACTTTTGCCGAACCGGTTCGAGCGAGGGCGTTGCCGCCGCTCCGCGTGCCGGATAAGGAGTTCCGCAGACACGCGGATAGGGGAAACGATATGGGCGCCGTGGACTTCGAGGCCTTCGTCCATGAGCTCGCCGATGTCTCCGGCCAGGCCATACTGCCCTTCTTCCGCACCGCCATCGGCGTCGAGGACAAGAGCCGCGGCACCGCCTTCGATCCGGTCACCGCGGCCGACCGCGCCGCCGAACAGGCGATGCGGGCGCTGATCCGGCGCAATTTCCCCTCGCATGGCGTGATCGGCGAGGAATACGACAATGAGCGCACCGACGCTGAATTCGTCTGGATGCTCGATCCGATCGACGGCACCAAGTCCTTCATTGCCGGCATGCCGGCTTGGGGCACGCTGATCGGCCTCGCCCGCAACGGCCGGCCGGTCTACGGCATGATGCACCAGCCCTTCATCCGCGAACGCTTCTATGGCGACGGAGCTGGCGCCCGCTATCGCGGCCCGGCCGGCGCGCGCCGGCTGGCCGTGCGGGCTTGCCAAGGGCTTGCCGACGCGCTGATGGTCACCACCAGCCCGCTCCTGATGAATGACCCCGATCGCGCCCGCTTCTCGGTCGTCGAGCAACATGTGCGGATGTCCCGCTATGGCGGCGACTGCTATGCCTATTGCATGGTCGCCGCCGGCCATGTCGATCTCGTCATCGAGACCAATCTGCAGGACCACGACATCGTGCCGCTGATCCCGATCATCGAGGGCGCCGGCGGCGTCGTCACCGACTGGGAAGGCAATCCCGCGCTCGGCGGCGGGCGGGTCGTCGTCTCGGGCGATCGCCGCCTGCATGACGCCGCCCTCGAAATGCTGGCTAACGGCTGAAAAGGCGCGAGTGATCGCCTGCTGGAGGGTGCACTCAACGCGGCTCGATAGGCCGGAGCATGCGAGAGGCGGGGCTCAAAAGTCCGGACTGCCGGGGATGAAGGCATCGAACGCGGCGAAGAACTGCTCGCGATAGACGTCCCGCTCCTGCAGCAATTCGTGCCGTGCACCCGGCACCACCAGATGCGCGCCGGCGATCAGCCTCGTGCCGAGATGCTCGATCGCGCGGGTCGACACCACCTGGTCGGCACCCGCGGCGACCATCAGCAGCGGCTGGCGGATCGCCCGCGCCGTCGCCGGATCGGCCAGCCGGTCCATCAGTTCGAAGGCCGCGTTCACCCAGCCGATCGTCGGCGCGCCGACATCGAGTTCGGGGTGCTCGCGCGAAATGGCGAGATTGCGCTCATAGCGCTCGCGGTCGGAGGAGAGCTTGTTGCCCTCGAACGGCTTGTTGGTGGAGTGCTGCGAAGCCCCGGCCGGCACGTAGCAGCCGCCGAGGCCGAGCGCGCACAGAAGTCGCGAGGTCCGCCGCGCCGCCTTTTCATGGGTGAGCAGCGCGATCTCGAGCATCGGCGCCACCAGCACCATGCGGTTGAACCAGCGCCGGCCGAGGCGCGCGCTGTCGAGCAGCACCGCCGCACCCATCGAATGGGCGAGCGCGAAATAAGGCGGCGGGCAGTCCGGCATCATCACGTCGCGCACAAAGGCATGAAGATCGAGCTGATGGTCGGCGAAGTCCGGCACATGGCCCTTCATCGGATCGCGAAGCAGGCGCTGCGAGCCGCCCTGCCCGCGCCAGTCCAGCACCGCGACGCCGAAGCCGCGGCGGCGCAGGTCCTCGACCGTCTCGAAATATTTCTCGATCTTTTCGGTGCGCCCCGGGAAAACGCACACCGTGCCGCGCCGCGGCGCCAGCGGCTGCCAGCGCGCATAGCGCAGCGCAACGCCGTCGGCCGTCGTGACGCCGCCGCACACCGCCCCCTCTGGAACAGGATTTGCCGTCGTAGTGTAGAGCTTCATCAACGTACAGAGGTCACGGGCGCGTGGGAGAAGGGACCGGAGAATTCGAGCGATACACGGAGCGGCATTGGCTCACAAGCGCGATGGCGCCCTCTCCGACCGGCATCGCCGCTCAATAGCGTTTGTCGCCGAAGCCGATGACCTTCATGCCGCTGATCGCGCCCGAGGCGCCGTCGACAATGAGCTGTACGCGCTCGCCGCGCGGCCCGTTGGCTTCGAGAATGATGGTGGCGCCGCGCTGCTTCACCACGGTGATCTGCGAGAAGCCGCGGCCCCGCAGCATGTTGACCGCGCCATTCGCATCCATACCGCCCTGAGTGGTAGTGGGGCCGGGGGGCGCCTGGGTTTCATAGGGTGCATACGGTCCGGGAGTGGGCTTGCCCGGCTTCGGCGCAACGCTCACGCCACCCCACGGGCCGCCGACGGTAATGCCGATGCCCTGAGCCAATGTCGGCGCGGCGCCGAGCGCCCCGCTCAAGAGCAGCACGGACAACGCCAACGCGGCCGATACGCGTGCCGCCACCGTCCGGATCCCTCCTGCATGAACGCCCGCCCCCTCGTCCGCGCAGAATCGTCCTGCGAAAACAAGGGCCAGCTTTCCAGTTAGGGACGATGCGCTGAACATGAACCGAAGCGGCCGTTCATCGGCCATTCATCTAATGTGGGGCGGGATATCGGCCGCCGAGCCGCGAAACCCGAGGCTCCGCATGATTGGGGCGGTGTATACAATCCGTGCCCTGAACGGTGTCCGAAGCCGCCCTTCACCGCGCATTCATTGGCCGGGCGAGGGTGTGGCGTACCTGTGTGCGGCTGCCTAGCTTTGATCACAAGGTCAGCACAATTGACCTAAAAGCCGAGCCCGGAAATCGGCTCGTGCAGCTGTGCGCAGCCCTCTTGCGAACGCGTTTTCCACAACCCATGTCGATGCTGCACCGGCCAGACGGCGGTGCATCACCGGACCCGGCTCAGATGAGAGGGTCCATCGCATGTCGCTTCAAGGAGGATATGCCATGCGCAGTTTTGATCTTTCCCCGCTTTATCGGTCCACGGTCGGCTTTGACCGCCTGTTCTCGCTGCTCGACCAGGTCGGCGGCGTCGACGTCGGCAACACCTATCCGCCCTACAATATCGAGCGGACCGGCGAGAACGCTTACCGAATCACCGTTGCCGTCGCCGGCTTCACCGAGGCGGAGCTCGGCATAGAGGTGAAGGAGAACACCCTCTCCATCCGCGGTGAGAAGCAGGCGCAGGACAATACCAAGTCGTCCGACGTGCTCTATCAGGGCATCGCCGCGCGCGCCTTCGAGCGCCGCTTCCAGCTCGCCGACCATGTCGAGGTACGCGGTGCCAGCCTCGAGAACGGGCTTCTCCACGTGGATCTCGTCCGCGAGATCCCCGAGACGCTGAAGCCCCGCACCATCCCGATCACCAACGGGTCGGCGAAGGTCATCGAGGCCAAGGCGGCGTAAGCCAAGCCTGATCGAGCCTGAAAGACCGTCGTGGCGCCCCGGTCTCTGGCCGGGGCGCTTTTACTTTGGTAGTCCGCACCATCCCCGCTCCGTCGTGGCCGGCCTTGTGCCGGCCATCTCGGCCGCTGACGCTCTGTCAGGAATCGAGACCCCGGCACGAGGCCGGGGGATGACGGTCGGGTGCGGCGCTATGGCCAGCCGTCAATTCGACGACGACGTCTTAGGCTTCGCCTCGGCCGGCTTCTTGGTCGCGTCGCGCGACAGCACGGAGGCCGTGCCCGCTGACACCGAGCCCGATGGGGTTCCGGTGCCCGCACCGGTGCCCTTCATCGAATCGGCCACCGGTGGTGCGGAAAGTTCAGGCGTCGGGACGGCCACACCGGGAATCACCCGGATCGGCTTTTCGGTCTTCGGAGCCTCGGGCTTGGTTGCGGCCTCCTTGGTCGGCGCGGCCGCAGGCTTGGCGTCAGCCGGCTTCGTCTCGGTCGGCTTTGCCTCGGCAGGCTTGGCCTCAGCAGGTTTGGCATCCGCGGGTTTCGCCTCTGCAGGTTTCGCGTCCGCGGGCTTGGCGTCCGCTGGCCTCCCCTCCTCCGGCTTCACCTCGGTGGGGGTTGCCGGCGCGCCGCCGGGAGCCGTCGCGGCGGGCGGGGCAACATCGCCGGGCGAGAGCGTGCCCGCGTCGCCCCCGCCAGCGGGCGGCGGCAACGGCGCGGACGGCGGCAAGGCGGCGCTCCTCGGGGCAGGCGGCTTCTTCGGCGGTGTGCGCACCGACCCCGGCGGCAGCGGCGCGCGCTCGGCACTGTCGGAGCCGATCGGGCGCATCGAGATGATCTCGCCGGAGTAGCGGTCGATCCGCACCCGCAGCCGGACGCCGTCGCCATCGGTCGCTTCGGTGACATAGGCATTGCCCGTCGCGCGCGCCGGATTGATCGAGCCGAAGCCCATGGAGCGCAGCATCGGCCGCACATCGTTCGCCGAGAATTGCGGCGCCGGCGCCCTGCGGCGATAGCCGCGCGGCGGGCCATAATAATAGCCCGGCGCTTCGTCATAATAGGGCGAATAGAACTGCGCCACGGCCGGCGTCGGCACACCGGCGACAAGGCCGCCGAACAACAGGCCGAGGGCCGGTGCGGCGAGGGCGGACAGCATCAGGAATCGCGGCCGCATCGCGGCCCGACGGCGAATGGAAAGGTGCAAGGTCGACATGATTGCGCTGTCTTCCAATAGGGAGAGCGTGGCCCCAGTTAACTATAGCCGGGAATGCGGCGGCGCTGAGACGCAAGGTCAGCTCCGACCCGCCCCGGGGGATTCGACGCAACGGCGTTGCGCCGCAGTGCGGCACGTCATACCGTTCGTTTCAAGAAGGCGGCCATTGCCGCAACAAGCGCGAAGATCGGCATGCCGCAGGCGTGCATCCCCGCTTGTGCGCGAGCGCCAATTCTGGCATCTTCGCGATTAATAGGGCAGTCTTGCTGTCCTATAGCAGGCAACCCGACCAGCCGGATCATACCGGCGGCAGCATTAGCCGTGCCAGGGTGAGCTTGCCGGAGTCGCGGTGACGCCTCTGCCAGACAGACGATAGCAGCCTTGGGGAATCCGAGGCGACCTAAGGAGATTGGTGATGAGCGAGGAATTCGGCGGCAACGTCGCGCGCAACGTCGGAGAGGGTGCGGTTCGTCCGGCCACGACGGGCCGTGCGGCTGCCAAAGACGCCCCCCTCATCGTCATCGACCCCGGCCTGCCGGAGGCCTTCGGCCTTTATGATCCGCGCAACGAGAAGGATTCCTGCGGCGTCGGCTTCATTGCCGACATCAAGGGCCGCAAGTCGCACAGGATCATCCAGGACGGCCTGCAGATTCTTCTGAACCTAGAGCACCGCGGCGCGGTGGGCGCCGACCCGCGCGCCGGCGACGGCGCCGGCATGCTGGTGCAGATCCCGCACAAGTTCTTCGCCAAGGAGGCTTCGAAGCTCGGCTTCACGCTTCCCGAGCCGGGCCACTATGCGGTCGGCCACATCTTCATGCCGCGCGACCTCGAGGGCCAGGCCATCATCCGCGAGACCTTCGAGCGCGTGGTCGCGGAAGAAGGCCAGGTGGTCCTCGGCTGGCGCGACGTGCCGACCGACAATTCCCATCTCGGCCACACAGTGCTGCCGACCGAGCCCGGCCATGCCCAGCTCTTCATCGCCCGCGGCGAAGGCACGCCCGACGAGGACGCCTTCGAGCGCCGGCTGTTCATCCTGCGCAAGGTGATCTCGAACATCATCTATGACGCCGGCGACCCGCGCACCAAGGGCTACTACCCGGTGTCGCTGTCGAGCCGGACGATCGTCTACAAGGGCATGTTCAATGCCGACCAACTCGGCACCTATTATGCCGACTTCCACGACGAGGATTTCGAGAGCGCGGTGGCGCTCGTCCATCAGCGCTTCTCGACCAACACCTTCCCGGCCTGGTCGCTGGCCCATCCCTACCGGATGGTGGCGCACAATGGCGAGATCAACACGCTGCGCGGCAACGTCAACTGGATGGCGGCGCGCCAGGCGTCGGTGGATTCCGAGTTGTTCGGCAACGACATTTCCAAGCTCTGGCCGATCTCCTATGAGGGTCAGTCCGACACTGCGTGCTTCGACAACGCGCTCGAATTCCTGACCCAGGGCGGCTACCCGCTCGCCCATGCGGCGATGATGCTGGTGCCCGAGGCCTGGGCCGGCAATCCGCTGATGGATGAGGAGCGCCGCGCCTTCTACGAGTACCATGCCGCGATGATGGAGCCGTGGGACGGACCGGCCGCCATCGTCGCCACCGACGGCCGGCAGATCGTCGCGACGCTCGACCGTAACGGCCTCAGGCCCGCGCGCTATCTCGTCACCTCTGACGACACCATCGTGCTCGCCTCGGAAATGGGCGTGCTCACCTTCCCTGAAGAGAAGATCGTCACCAAGTGGCGGCTCCAGCCCGGCAAGATGCTGCTCGTCGACATGGTCGAAGGTCGGCTCGTCCCCGACGAGGAGATCAAGACCGAGCTCGCGCGCGCGCATCCCTACAAGGAGTGGTTGAAGCGCACCCAGCTGGTGCTCGAGGACTTGCGCGCCGTCGAGGCGCGCGAGGTCCGCACCGACGTGTCGCTGCTCGATCGCCAGCAGACCTTCGGCTACAGCCAGGAAGACCTCAAGCTGCTGATGGCGCCGATGGCGACCACCGGGCAGGAGGCGGTCGGCTCCATGGGTACCGACACGCCGATCTCGCCGCTGTCGCGCAAGTCGAAGTCGCTGTTCACCTATTTCAAGCAGAACTTCGCCCAGGTGACGAACCCGCCGATCGACCCGATCCGCGAGGAGCTCGTCATGAGCCTCGTCTCCTTCATCGGGCCGCGACCGAACATCTTCGACCTCGAAGGCAATGCCCGCCGCAAGCGGCTCGAAGTGCGCCAGCCGATCCTGACCAATGCCGACCTGGAGAAGATCCGCTCCATCGGCTTCATGGAGGAGCGCTTCGACACCCGCACGCTCGACATCACCTACCCGTCCGACAAGGGCGCGGCGGGCATGGAGGATGCCGTCGAGCGGCTGTGCGAGCGCGCCGAGGCCGCCGTCCATGGCGGCTACAACATCATCATACTGTCCGACCGCATGACCGGCCCGGACCGGATTCCGATCCCGTCGCTGCTGGCGACCGCCGCCGTGCACCATCACTTGATCCGCAAGGGCCTGCGCACCGCCGCGGGCCTGGTGGTGGAGACGGGCGAGGCGCGCGAGGTGCACCATTTCGCCTGTCTGGCCGGCTATGGCGCGGAAGCGATCAACCCCTACCTCGCCTTCGAGACGCTGATCGCCATGCGCGACGACATTCCGGAGGAGGTCGACGAATACGAGATCGTCAAGCGCTTCATCAAGTCGATCGACAAGGGGCTACTCAAGGTCATGTCCAAGATGGGCATCTCGACCTACCAGTCCTATTGCGGCGCCCAGATCTTCGACGCGGTCGGCCTGAACACCGATCTGGTGAGGAAGTATTTCTTCGGCACCGCTTCGACCATTGGCGGCGTCGGCCTCGCCGAGATCGCCGAGGAGACCGCAATGCGCCACCGCGACGCCTTCGGCGACGCGCCGGTCTATCGCACCTCGCTCGATGTCGGCGGCGAATACGCCTTCCGCCTGCGTGGCGAGGAGCATGCTTGGGACCCGGAGACGGTCGCGGTGCTCCAGCACGCGGTGCGCGGCAATGCCGCGGACAAGTACCGCGCCTTCGCCAAGCTGGTGAATGACGAGGGCCGCAAGACACTGAACATCCGCTCGCTGTTCCGCATCCGCGGCGCGGAGGAGCTCGGCCGCACTCCGATCGCGATCGAGGAGGTCGAGCCGGCCACCGACATCGTCCGGCGCTTCGTCACCGGCGCCATGTCGTTCGGCTCGATCTCGCGCGAGGCGCACACCACGCTCGCCATCGCCATGAACCGGATCGGCGGCAAGTCGAACACCGGTGAAGGCGGCGAAGAGGCCTCGCGCTTCAAGCCGCTGCCGAACGGCGACAGCATGCGCTCGGCGATCAAGCAGGTGGCTTCCGGCCGCTTCGGCGTGACGGCGGACTATCTCGTCAATGCCGACATGATCCAGATCAAGATGGCGCAGGGTGCCAAGCCCGGCGAAGGCGGCCAATTGCCCGGCCACAAGGTCGATGCGGTGATCGCCAAGGTGCGCCATTCGACCCCGGGCGTCGGCCTGATCTCGCCGCCACCGCACCACGACATCTATTCGATCGAGGATCTCGCCCAGCTCATCTTCGACCTGAAGAACGTCAATCCCGAAGCCGACATCTCGGTCAAGCTGGTCTCCGAGGTCGGCGTCGGCACGGTTGCGGCCGGCGTCGCCAAGGCGCGCGCCGACCACATCACCGTGTCCGGCTTCGAGGGCGGCACCGGCGCCTCCCCGCTCACCGCCATCAAGCATGCCGGCAGCCCCTGGGAGATCGGTCTTGCCGAGGCGCACCAGACGCTAACGCTGAACGGCCTGCGCGGCCGCATCGCCCTTCAGGTCGATGGCGGCCTGCGCACCGGGCGTGATGTCATCATCGGCGCGCTGCTCGGCGCCGACGACTTCGCCTTCTCCACCGCGCCGCTGATCGCGGCGGGCTGCATCATGATGCGGAAGTGCCACCTCAACACCTGCCCGGTCGGCGTCGCCACCCAGGATCCGGTGCTGCGCAAGCGCTTCAAGGGCACTCCCGAGCACGTCATCAACTATTTCTTCTTCGTCGCCGAGGAAGTCCGCGAGCTGATGGCGCAGATGGGCGCTCGTACCTTCAACGAGTTGATCGGCCAGTCCGAATGGCTCGACAAGCGGGAGGCGATCGACCACTGGAAGGCCCGGGGGCTCGACTTCAGCCGCATCTTTGCCAAACCGGAGGTCGGTCCCGAGGTCGCGGTCTACCATTCCGAGCGGCAGAACCACCCGATCGCCAATGTGCTCGACCGCAAGCTGATCGCGGAAGCGATGCCGGCGCTCGAGAACGGCGACAAGGTGGTGATCGACAGCGCGATCAAAAGCATCGATCGCTCGGTCGGGGCCATGCTCTCTGGCGAGGTGGCCAAGCGCTACGGCGATACCGGCCTGCCCGTGGACACCATAGAGGTGAACCTCACCGGCACCGCCGGCCAGGCCTTCGGCGCCTTCCTCGCCGCCGGCGTCTCGATGACGCTGGTCGGCGAAGCCAATGACTATGTCGGCAAGGGCCTGTCGGGCGGCCGCATCGTGGTCCGTCCGCCGGATCACAGCGGCATCGTGCCGGAGCACTCGATCATCGTCGGCAACACCGTGCTGTACGGCGCGACGAGCGGCGAATGCTATTTCCACGGCATAGCCGGCGAGCGCTTCGCGGTGCGCAACTCCGGCGCCATCGCTGTGGTCGAAGGCACCGGCGATCATGGCTGCGAATACATGACCGGCGGCGTAGTGGTCGTCATCGGACAGACCGGGCGCAACTTCGCGGCCGGCATGTCCGGCGGCGTCGCCTATGTGCTGGACGAGGACAGCAGCTTCAAGAACCGTTGCAACCTCTCCATGGTCGATCTGGAGCCGGTCGAGGAGGAGGAAGACCTCCTGGAGCGCCTCCACCACCATGGCGGCGACCTGGAGTTCAAGGGCCGCATCGACATCATGGCCAATATGGGCCATGGCGACGAGGAGCGCCTGCACCAGCTCATTGCCCAGCACCTGCACTATACCGGCTCGAAACGGGCGCAGACCATCCTCGACAACTGGGCCGACTATCGCGGCAAGTTCGTCAAGGTGATGCCGGTCGAGTACCAGCGGGCGCTGCGCGAAATGGAGAAGGCGCGTACACTGCAGGCGGCGGAGTAGCCGGCAAATCATTCGCCGTCATACCGAACGAAGCCTAAAGCCGGGATCGCTCTCCCGACTTCCGGCGATCCCGGATAGGCCTGCGGCGGTCCGGATGGCGACCTTGGTATCGAGGTGAGTTTACGGGCGCGGCGGTGTGCCGCGCCCATTTCCCCAACTGGCATGATTGATGTATCTGCACCTGGAGGTGGAATGCCTCCAAGGTGGCGGTGCTCCGCGAAAGAGGGCGCAATGGGTAAGGTTACGGGCTTTTTGGAGATCGATCGGCGCGAGGCGAAGTATCAGCCGGCGTCCGACCGCATTCGCCATTTCCGCGAGTTCACCTTGCCGCTGCCCGACGCCGAGGTCGCGAACCAGGCTTCGCGGTGCATGGACTGCGGTATCCCGTTCTGCCACGGGCCGAATGGCTGCCCGGTGCACAACCAGATCCCGGACTGGAACGACCTCGTCTATAACGGCAATTGGGAGGAGGCCGCGCGCAACCTCCATTCCACCAACAATTTCCCGGAATTCACCGGTCGCATCTGCCCGGCGCCGTGCGAGGAGGCCTGCACCCTCAATCTCGAGGACGTGCCGGTCACCATCAAGACGGTGGAACAGGCGATCGCCGACAAGGCCTGGAAGTCGGGCTGGATCAGGCCCGAGCCGAACCCGGTGAAGACCGGGAGGAAGGTCGCCGTGGTCGGCTCCGGCCCCGCCGGCCTTGCCGCCGCCCAGCAGCTCGCCCGCGCCGGCCACGACGTCCATGTCTTCGAGCGCGAGCCGAAGGCCGGCGGCCTGCTGCGCTACGGCATCCCCGACTTCAAGATGGAGAAGCACTATATCGACCGCCGCGTCGCCCAGATGGAGGGCGAAGGCGTCACCTTCCATTATGGGGTGAATGTCGGCATCACCAGGCCGGTCGAGGAGCTGATGGCAGGCTTCGACGCGGTGCTGATGTGCGGTGGCGCCGAGCACCCGCGCGACCCGCGCCTGCCGGGACAGGAGCTCGATGGCGTGCATTATGCCATGCCCTATCTGGTGCAGCAGAACCGCCGCATCGGCCATGAGGATGTCAGCCGCGAGCAGCCGCTCCTCGCCGCCGGCCGCCATGTCGTCGTCATTGGCGGCGGCGACACCGCCTCCGACTGCGTCGGCACCGCGTTCCGCCAGGGCGCGCTCTCGGTGCACCAGCTCGACATCCGGCCGGTGCCGCCGATGAAGGAGGACAAGCTGGCGGTATGGCCCTATTGGCCGACCAAGTTCCGCACCTCCTCTTCGCAGGCAGAGGGAGCGGAGCGCGAATTCGCCGCGGCGACCCTGGGCATCGAGGGCAAGAAGGGCCGTGTCACCGCGGTGCGTTGCGCCCGCGTCGACACCAGGCGCCAGCCCATTCCCGGCACCGAATTCCTGCTCAAGGCCGACCTCGTCTTCATTGCGCTCGGCTTCTCGCACCCGGTGCACCAGGGCATGCTGGAGCAGGCTGGGATCAGCCTCGACGGCCGCGGCAATGTCGTGGCGAACGAGGACGACTATGCCACCTCGGTGCCGAAGCTGTTCGCCGCCGGCGACATGCGCCGCGGCCAGTCGCTGGTGGTATGGGCTATCCGCGAAGGCCGCCAGGCGGCGCGCTCGGTGGACATGTTCCTGATGGGTTCGTCCGTCCTGCCGCGGTGAACGCGCCCGCTCCCTCTCCGCCTGGGGAGGATAAGAAAGCGAGTCACGGCGTCGTCGATGTCCCCGCCGCTCCGGGAGGCGGAGCCGGTGTTGCCGGGGCGCTGGTCGCGGGTGCCGCTACGGCGGCGGCCGGCGGCGGCGAACCCGGCGGCGTCCAGCGGAAATCATCGGCGCGCCCGGTCACCGGCACCAGCGGCTCGCCGCTGACCAGCACGCGCGAGGCGGAGGTGTCGGGGACGCGCGCCGGCTCGCCCGGCTTCGCCCCGCCGGCAAGCGTCTTCGCCGTGCCGGTGGCGCCGGTCCCGGTGAGTTGGATAAGCATCGGCAGGCTGGTACCGGTCGCCGGACCGGCGCCAGCGGCGGCGGTAGCCGAGGGCACCGCGCCGCCATTCAGCAGCTTGCCGAGCGAGCGATCGACGAAGAAAGCGAGCTTGCGCCCGCCGGCGCGGGTGAAGCCGGCGCCGTCCGCGGTGCGCAGGCGCCGCCTCTGGCCGTCGACCGCCGGACCGGACGTCAGGAACTTGCCGTTCTCGTCGACGAAGCCGTCCCAGACGTCGACAAAGATCAGGCCGGCCCTCTCGACATGCTCCTTGAGCAATTCGTTCAGCTTGACGTTCCGATCGCTTGTCTTGTTGTCGTCAACCGGCGGCAGGCCGACCACGACCACCGGGCGGCCATGGTTCTTCAGCACGTTCAAGAGATCGTCGAGCCGCTTGCCGTAGATTTCGCGCCAGCGCTCGTCGAACAGTTCCGCCTTGCCGATATCGTCGGTGATCGGGCGCAGATCATTGCTGCCGGCGAACATCACGATCGCCGTCGCTTCCTGCGAGCTCGCGAGTCCCGGCACCGCCGCGAGCCAGTCGAACTGGCTCGACGGCCCGAAGCCGGACGCACTCTCGGCCTTGCTGATGACAGCGACGCTGCCGCGGTCGGCGGCAAACGCATCGGCGAGTCCCTGCGCCAGCGGCGTGGCATATTCATCGCCGATCACCAGCACGACGTCCGTGATCTTCACCGAATTGTCCTTGCGCGCCGCCTCGATCGAGGCGAACACAGTACCGCGCGGCTCGCTCGGCTGCTCGACCTGGACCGGCGCCTGCCGCCGCGGGCGAGGCTCCCCGCCTCCTCCTTGCCCGCCTCCCGACGGTAGATAATCCTGGCCACGGCGCGGCACGGCATAGCGCGGAGGCGGCGGCTCGTCGTTTCCCCGGAAGAGCTCGAACAGCGGGAAGAGGGGGCGCCATTCCTGCCGGCGCTGCTGCTGCGGCGCGGCCTGCTGCTGGCGGCTCGGCGCCTGCTGGCGTTGCTGGCGCTGCTGCTGCGGGGGCGCGCCGCGCGAGGTGCCGATATCGGCCGGCGGGCGGAACCAGTCGGATTGCGCGAAGGCGGGCGAGGCGGCAACGAGCAACAGGCCGGCGCCCACCAACCCGCCTTCAAGCCATCCGTTTCGCTTTATCCGCCGCATATTACCGCCAGCCGCGTTTCATACGCATCAGCGGTGAACCATTATCGCGGCCGTTTCAAGACCCGGCGCGCATGCGCTCGAGCACTTCGCCGCTCGGCAGGCCGTCCGGGAGCAGGCCGGCGCGCATCTGGAAGTCCCTCACTGCCACCCGCGTCTTCTGCCCGAGCACGCCGTCGGTGGCGCCGACATCATAGCCGCGCGAGGCGAGACGCTGCTGCAATTCCACGCGTTCCGACCGGCTGAGCGGCTTCTGATCGGTGGGCCATTGCTGCACGAAGGCGTCGCCGCCGCGCAGCCGGTCGGCAAGATGGCCGATGGCGAGCGCGTAGGAATCCGCCGGGTTGTAGCTGAGTATGGCCTTGAAATTGTCGGTCATCAGGAAGGCCGGGCCATTGGCGCCGGCCGGCAGCAGGAGATAGGCGGTATCGGAGCCGCGCGGAAAGGCCCGTGCCTCGGGCCGCCTTACCCTCAGCGCCGCCCACTCATGAAGCGGCTTCTTCACGCTCTTGTCGGCGAGCAGGTAGTTGAAGCCGCGCGGCAGCACCACCTCATAACCCCAGCTCTTGCCGGCGACCCAGCCGCCACGCCTCAGCTTGTTGGCGGTCGAAGCCATCGCGTCGGCGACGGAATCGACGATGTTGCGGTGGCCGTCGCCATCGAAATCGACCGCATCGCGCTGGAAGGCGGTCGGCATGAACTGGGTGAGGCCGAACGCGCCGGCCCAGGAGCCGCGTAGATGGCTCTCCGGGATGTCGCCGCGATCGACGATCTGCAGCGCGGCGATGAACTCGTCGCGGAAATAGGCCTGGCGCCGCCCGACGCAGGCGAGCGTCGCCGTCGCGTTCAGCACCGAATAGGAGCCGCGCGCCGCTCCATAATTGGTCTCGATGCCCCAGATCGCCGCGACCACATAGGGATCGACGCCATAAGTGCGCCCGACCGCGTCGAACACCGCGCGGTTCTGCGCGAACGCCTCGCGGCCCTTGGCGATGCGGCTGTCGGCGACCAGCATCTGGACATAGTCGCCGGTGGTGCGGGTGAATTCCGGCTGCGCCTCGAGCTTGGCCATGATCGACATGTCCGGCGTCATGCCGGCGGTCAGTCGACTAAACCCGGCCGCGGAGACGCCGCGCTGCTGCGCGAGCGTGCCGAGCGCGGCGATGCAGCGCGGAAAATTCGCCTCGTCGCGGGCCAGCGCCTGCGGCGTCATGGCGGGATGGCTGGAGCGCGGCGCGGCGGCAGGGGCCGCTGCCGGCTGTGCGGCATAGGCCCGTGCCGGCGAGGCTGCCGGCAGCGCGCCGGTGATGTCGGGCCCCGCGGAACAGGCACCGAGCGCCAGCGCCCCGATGAGGCTGATCGCCAACACTCCGAAACCGGATGCACCGACACGCATGACGCCTACCCTTACGCAATACACGTAGGAAGTTAGGCGTCGGCGTGGTTGCGGGTTGCTTAACGGAGAACGGAAATTTCGAAGTTTGGTTAGCGGCGCGCCGAACGCGGACGTTGGCTCAGCATCCTTCGAGGCCCGGCTTTGCCCGGCACCTCAGGATGACGTCGTGCTTATGAGAACCACGTCATCCTGAGGTGCGAGCGTAGCGAGCCTCGAAGGATGCTGAAGCCGATGACCGCGTCCCCTCACCTGTTGCGCTCGGACAACCGGCGCTCCCAGGCGAGCGCGTGCTCGACGATGGTCGGCAGATCGTCCAGCGTTGGGGTCCAGCCGAGCTCGGCGCGGATGCGGGTGGCCCGTGCCACGATGGCGGCCGGGTCGCCTAGGCGCCGGCCGGACACCTGCACCGGGAAATCGACGCCGGAGACGCGCTTCACCGTATCGATCACCTCAAGTACCGAGTAACCGCGGCCATAGCCGCAATTCAGCACCGCGCTGGTGCCGCCGGCCTTGAGGAAGGTGAGCGCATCGAGATGGGCGCGCGCCAGGTCGGTGACATGGATATAGTCGCGCAGGCAGGTGCCGTCGGGCGTCTCGTAGTCGGTGCCGAACACCTGCATGCCGGGGCGCTTGCCAAGCGCGGTCTCGGCCGCGACCTTGATGAGATGCGTGGCTCCCGCGGTCGACTGGCCGGAGCGGCCGAGCGGATCGGCCCCGGCCACGTTGAAATAGCGCAACGCGACATAGCGGAGCGGATGGGCAATGGCGGTGTCCGCCAGCATCCATTCGCTCATGAGCTTGGAGCGACCATACGGCGAGATCGGCGCCAGCGCGGCGTCCTCGGCGACTGGATCGGAACCGATCATGCCGTAGACCGCGGCGGTCGAGGAGAAGATGAAATGCGGCACGCCGGCGGCGACCACGGCCTCGATCAGCGCCCGCGTCTTCACCGTATTGGCGAGGTAGTAGCCGAGCGGGTCGGCGACCGAGTCCGGCACCACGATGCGCGCGGCGAAATGGATGACGGCGTCGATGCCGTGCTCCCCCACCACCCGGCTGACCAGTTCGCCATCGGAGACGTCGCCCGAGACCAGCGTGGCGGCCGGATGAACCGCCCAGTCGAAACCGGTCGAGAAGTCGTCGAGTACCACGACCTCGTGACCCGCATCGACCAGAGCAAGCACCATGTGGCTGCCGATATAGCCGGCGCCCCCCGTCACCAGAACTGCCATCGCCCTCTCTTCAGGTTTTGCGTGATATTTCGAAGTGAAAGCACGCGTGCAAGCAATGCGACGTCTTCATGAAACGGCTTTTGCGCGGCAAAGCCGGCGAAAGAGGCAATACACTCTTTGTCAAAGCCGGCACAATGGCAGTAAGGTCGCATTCGTTCTCCGGCGGAAGTCGGGGCTGCCATCGCTTCGCCACTGTGGCAGCCTCTCTATCCGTTCGTTCCAA
Source organism: Xanthobacteraceae bacterium (assembly GCA_029266425.1). Lineage (GTDB taxonomy): Bacteria > Pseudomonadota > Alphaproteobacteria > Rhizobiales > Xanthobacteraceae > Ancylobacter. Next base: position 147,591 of record JAQSWY010000015.1, on the reverse strand, counting down.
CAGCTCAAACGGTGTCAGCATCTTATGGCAAGCCCCATCCGTAAAGCGATCCTTCCTGTCGCCGGCCTCGGCACCCGCTTCCTGCCCGCCACCAAGGCCGTGCCCAAGGAAATGCTTACCGTCGTCGATCGTCCGGTGGTCCAGCATGTCGTCGACGAGGCGCGCGCTGCCGGCATCGAGCACATCGTCTTCGTCACCGGCCGCAACAAGGCGGTGATCGAGGACCATTTCGACCGCCAGTACGAGCTCGAGGACACGCTCCAGGAGCGCGGCAAGCTGAAGGAGCTCGATGCGCTGCGCGCCGAGACCATGGGCCCGGGCATGACCAGTTTCACCCGCCAGCAGCTTCCGCTAGGCCTCGGCCACGCGGTGTGGTGCGCCCGCGACATTATCGGCCCGGAGCCTTTCGCGCTGCTGCTGCCCGACATGCTGCACATGTCGCGCGGCCGCAATGGCTGCCTCGCCCAGATGGTCGACGCCTATGCCAGGACCGGCGGTGGCAACCACATCGCGGTCTATGAGGTGCCGGACGACCAGACCAACCAGTACGGCATCGTCGGCCAGGGCACGAACATCGGCGATGGCGTGTTCAAGGTATCCAAGATGGTCGAGAAGCCGGCTAAGGGTACCGCACCGTCCAATCTCGCCATCTCCGGCCGCTACATCCTCCAGCCCGAGATCTTCGACCTACTGGAGAACCAGGAACGCGGCGCCGGCAACGAGATCCAGCTCACCGACTCCATGCTGAAGCTGGCCGAGGAGCAGGACTTCTACGGCGTGACCTTCGACGGCGCGATCTATGATTGCGGTTCCAAGCTCGGCTTCCTGATGGCGAACGTGGCCTACGCGCTGGCGCGGCCGGACATCAGGGGCCCGTTCCGCGCCGAGCTGAACGCGCTGCTGGCGTCCAACCAGAAAGCCGCTGAGTGACTTAGGCTGCTATCCCCCTCTCCCGCTCGCGGGGGGAGGGTGGCCCGCCGCAGGCGGGTCTGGAGGGGGAATGGCCGGGCGCCGTCGGAACGGCCCCTCCCCGACCCTCTCCCGCAAACGGGAGAGGGAGAAAGCCCTCACCGCTGCAGCCTCAGCCCGACCGTGACGACATTCGCCGTGTAGTCGTCGCCGGGCACGGTCGAGTTGAGCCGCAAATGGCTCACATTGCCGGTCAGCTCGGCATAGCGGTTGATCTTGTAGACGAGCCCGGCGCCGACCGTGAAGGTGCGCTGGGTGAGGCCCGAGCCTTCATAATCATCGATGCGGTAGGCGACCGACGCTGTGCCGATCAGCCAGCGCCGGAAGGCGTGCTCGACCTCCACGCGGACCTCGTGGATGAAGTCGCCGGAAGCATCGGCATAGGTGGTCTCGGCGATCGCGGAACGCGCACCGAATTCCACCGTGGTCAGGCCGGTCGCCTCCCAGCGCAGCGAGGCATCGGCAACCAGGCCGCCAATGTCCTCGAGCTGCGGATCGACATAGTCGCGCCACGTATAGCCGACCGAGGCGGTGCCGGTGAGCAGACCGGTCAACCGGAAATCCGAGCCCACCATGGCGGTGATACCCTTTGAATCGCGATTGAAGCCGGAAGCGTCCGGCACCACGTCATAAACGCGGTGATCCGCGACGACCTGCGCAAACGGCTTGACCCCGGGCATCAGTTCGTATGCGCCGCGCAGCCGCACCCCATAGCCCGTGACATTCTGGTCGGTCAGGCTCTCGGTGGTGCCGTCGGTGAGCTCCGCCGGCGCATGGTCCTCGCGCTCGATGATGCCGGCGACGGTGGCCTCGAAGCGGTTGAAGCGCCGGGTGAGGCCGAGATCGATGCCGCTCTCATAGACCAGCGGCGGATTCTTCGCACCGGCCACCGCGTCGACCGAGCCGGCCGCGTCCGTGGTGATGGCGCCGCGCACCACCGTGTCGATGCGGGTCAGCGAATTGACATCGATCCGGCTGCGGATCGTGCCTTCGGCCTCGGGTCTGTTGTTGCCCTCGACATCGTAGAAGCGCGTATAGCCGCCCCGCAATTCGATATCGAGCGCGTGGCGCGACCAGTCGGAGCGGGCCGCGAGGCCGCCGCCGACCTCCGCGAAGCTGGAGCCGGCGCCGTTCGGCACTCGCAGCGCGTTGCCGTCATAGCCGCCGCGCATCTCCACATAAGGCGTGACGACGAAGGTGCCGACGCGCAGCCCGACCGGTGCGAACGGATCATCCTCGCTCGCCACCAGCCTGCGCTTGCGCAGTGGCGCCGTCGAAAGGTTCAGCCCGCCATCGGGCAAGGACAGCGCGTCGAGCGGCTGTTCGATGGTGGGCAGCACGTCGAGCGCGCCGGCGCCCTCACTGGAGAGCCCCTGCCCTGCCGTCGATCCGGTGTCCACGATACCGGTGACCGAGCCGCGCAGCGCCCCGCCCGCACCGCGCTCATCGTCCTCTTCGACCCCTCCGCGCAAGGTCGTCGCATCGTCGGTGCCGCGCAATTCCTGCGCGCACGCCGCTCCCGCCGTCGCAATGAGCGCGACGCCGAGCGCAGCAAGGGCGCTCAGGACAGGAGGACTGCGCGTCAAGAACCGGGATCCGTTTTGCCGAGGCGAAAGACGGATTCGACCGTGCGCTTTTATGGTTAATGGGTGGTTTCCAAGGCCGCCAGAACCGATCAGGCGGGCCGTACATGGAGCGTCGCGCCGTCGACCCGCTCCACCACCACCCGGCTGCCGGCGGGCGCGTCCGCGCCCTCGACGCGCCAGACCGTGTCATCGACGCGCACCCGCCCGGAGCCGCCGCTGATCGGCTCGTCGAGCGTGAAGACCCGTCCGACGAGCGCCTCGGCGCGACGATTGAGAAAGGGCCGGTCGCTCGCCTTGTCCGCCTTCGGGCGGATGCGGTAGCCGACCAGCACCGCGAGCAGCGCGAAGACGACGAACAGCACGACCTGCGCCTGCCAGCCGACAGCGACGGCGAGCGCGACGAGACCCGTGGCCGCGGCCGCGAAGCCCAGCCAGATGAGATAGGCGCCCGGCGCGGCGAGTTCGCCGATCATCAGGAGGCCGGCGAGGATGAACCAGTTCCAGGAGCCGAGCTGTTCGATGAACGACATGGGCTAGACCGCAGGGCCGGTGGGACGGCGCACCGTCGATCCCGCTTTCGGCGCGTCCGGCCCGAACGCGCCCTTCGCGATCTCGGCGATGCCGGCGAGCGAGCCGATGATTGCGGTCGCCTCATAAGGCAGCATCAGCACCTTCTGGTTCGGCGAAGTGATGATGCCCTCCAGCGCCTTCACGTATTTTTCCGCGATGTAATAGTTCAGCGCCGCCGGATCGCCGGCAGCCACCGCAGCGGAAAGCATCTGCGTCGCCTTGGCGTCGGCCTCGGCGAGGCGCTCGCGCGCTTCGGCATCGCGGAACGCGGCCTCGCGCCGGCCTTCGGCCTCGAGGATCTGCGACTGCTTCTCGCCTTCCGCGCGCAGGATCTCGGACTGCCGCTGGCCCTCCGCCTCCAGCACCACGGCGCGCTTCTCGCGCTCGGCCTTCATCTGCCGCGCCATGGCGGTGACGAGATCGGCCGGCGGCACGATGTCCTTGATCTCGATGCGGGTGATCTTCACCCCCCAGGGCGACGCCGCGGCGTCCACCACCTTCAGGAGCCGCTCATTGATCTCGTCGCGGTGCGAGAGCAACTCGTCGAGATCCATCGATCCCATGACGGTACGGATATTGGTGGTCGTCAGCGCCATGATAGCGAGATCGAGCCGGGCTACCTCGTAGCTGGCGCGCGCCGCGTCGAACACCTGGAAGAAGGCGATGCCGTCGACGGTGACGGTGGCATTGTCCTTGGTGATGACGTCCTGCGTCGGCACGTCCAGCACCTGTTCCATCACGTTGACCTTGTTGCCGATGCGGTCGATGAACGGAACGATGAGATTGAGGCCGGGCGCCAGCGTCCCGGTGTAGCGGCCAAAACGCTCGACGGTGTACTGGTAGCCCTGCGGCACTGTCTTGACGCCGGCGAAGATGGTGCCGACGGCCAGCACGAGAAGGACCAGCACGAACAGATTGAGGCCGAGAGGCAACATGAAGCGATCCTCCGCAAGAGCTATCCGCTCGGATGGCACCATCCGAGCGGATAGCTCTCTGGATTCAACGGGCTGGCGCCTGTTCCCAGCGCAAACGTCTTTCAACTTTTACGAAACATGCGCAAGCACCGCGAGTGTGCCGACAAGGCCCACCAACGACAAGTGAGGAAGAATCTAAGCGGAAATCGCGACATGCTGCCGACGCTCCGAGATTAGAGCGATTTCATGCCATTTTAACTGGCGCGTGACGGCATCCGCGGCCAGACTGCACGCGCTGGCAACCAGGGACGTCTTTATGCAGCTGATGAGGCTTGTGCTCCTCGCGGCGATACTCGCTGTGGCGGCGAGCGTCGACGCGCGCGCCGGCACGGTCACCATCGCGGCAACCACCTCGCTGCAGGATTCCGGCCTGCTCGGCTATCTCCTGCCGAAATACGCGGCGCTGACCGGCACCAGGGTCGAGGTGGTGTCCCGCGCGTCCGCCCAGGCGCTGCTGGTCGCCGAGCATGACGGTGCCGACCTCGTGTTGGTGAACGAGCCCGACGCGCTGGCGCGCTTCGTCGAGCAGCGCCACGGCGTCTTTCGGCGGCGACTGATGTCGAACGACTTCCTCATCGCCGGACCGCGCTCCGACCCGGCCAAGGTTGCGCGTACGAAGGAGGGCTCCGCAGCGCTGCGGGCCATCGCCCAGGTCCGCGCACCCTATGTCTCGCGCGCCGACAATTCCGGCACTCACAGAAAGGAACAGAAGCTGTGGGCGCGCGCGGGCATCAATCCCAAGGCACGCACCGGCAACTGGCTGCGCGAGACCGGGCTCGGCATGGGCGCTACGCTGGAGATCGCCGACAAGCTCGGCGCCTACATATTGACCGATCGCGCCACCTTCGTCTCGCGCCGCAGCCGGCTGAAGCTCGACGTGCTGGTCGAGGGCGATCCGGAGCTCTTCAATCAGTACGAGATCGTCATGGTCTCGCCGTTGCGCCATCCGCGCGCCAGCCTCGAGGAGGGAAGAGCCCTGCTCGACTGGCTGACCGGCAAGGACGGCCAGGCTGCCATCCGCGAATACAAGGTCGACGGCACGCCGCTGTTCCATCCCAACGCGGAGTAGCACTCGGCCCATCATCGTCGGTCGCCATCCCGGCCCCACGGGTCTTGCCTCCGGCAAGCCCGAGGACAGGCTCCGCGCAGCGGACAGCCGGGATCACGTGAAGTCCCGCTCGACACCCCGCTTGCGATCCGGATCGGCCTGCGGCCGTCCGGGATGACGCTTACTCAAACAAAGAAAAAGGCGCGGCTGGAGACGGCCGCGCCCTTCCTTGATCAAGCAATCCTCAGGCGGCTTCTTCGATCGCGGGGCGGGTGTCGAACAGGAGCTCGTTCGCCCCCTTCTTCACCCGCACCAGATCGCCGTCCTTCACCGTGCCGGCGAGGATGCGGCCGGCGAGCGGATCCTGCACCAGCTTCTGGACCACCCGCTTCAGCGGGCGCGCGCCATAGGCCGGGTCGTAGCCCTTCTCGGCGAGGAAGTCGCGGGCCTCGGGGGTCAGATCCAGGACGATCTTGCGATCCTCCAGAAGCTTGCGCAGCCGCGTCATCTGGATGTCGACGATGGCACCCATCTGGTCGCGCCGCAGCCGGTGGAACAACACGATCTCGTCGACGCGGTTGAGGAATTCGGGGCGGAAATGCGCCCGCACCACCGTCATCACCTCGTCGCGCACCGCATCGGTGTCCTGCCCTTCCGGCTGGTTCACCAGGAACTCCGAACCGAGGTTCGAGGTCATGACGATCAGCGTGTTGCGGAAATCGACCGTGCGGCCCTGACCGTCGGTCAGCCGTCCGTCGTCGAGCACCTGCAGCAGGACGTTGAACACGTCTGGATGCGCCTTCTCGATCTCGTCGAACAGCACCACCTGGTAGGGCCGACGCCGCACCGCCTCGGTGAGGGCGCCGCCCTCCTCGTAGCCGACATAGCCGGGAGGCGCGCCGATCAACCGGGCCACCGCATGCTTCTCCATGTATTCCGACATGTCGATGCGCACGAGCGCGGAGTCGTCGTCGAACAGGAACGCCGCAAGCGCTTTGGTCAGCTCGGTCTTGCCGACGCCGGTGGGGCCGAGGAACATGAAGGAGCCGATCGGCCGGTGAGGATCCTGCAATCCCGCCCGCGCGCGGCGCACCGCCGTCGAGACGGCTTCCACCGCCTCTCTCTGGCCGATGACGCGCCTGGCGAGTTCCTCCTCCATGCGCAGCAGCTTCTCCTTCTCGCCTGCCAGCATCTTGTCGACCGGCACACCCGTCCAGCGCGAGACGACCCCGGCGATGTGGTCGGGCGTCACCGCCTCCTCGACCATGCCGGCGACCTTCGAACCGTCAGACGAGTCGCCCTTGGCCTCGATCTCGCCGAGCCTCTTCTCCAGCGCCGGGATCTTGCCATAGGCAAGCTCGCCCGCCTTCTGGTACTCGCCAGCGCGCTGGGCGTTGGCGAGTTCGGTGCGCGCGGCTTCGAGCTCGCTCTTCAGCTTCTGGGCGTCGCCGAGCTTTTCCTTCTCCGCCTTCCAGCGCTGGGTGATGGAGGCCGACTGCTCCTCGAGTTCGGCCAGTTCCTTCTCCAGCTTCTTGAGCCGATCCTTGGAGCCGGCATCGGTCTCCTTCTTCAGCGCCTCCTGCTCGATCCGCAAGCGCACGATCTCGCGGTCGATCGAGTCCAGCTCCTCGGGCTTGGAATCGACCTGCATGCGCAGCCGCGAGGCCGCCTCGTCGACGAGGTCGATCGCCTTGTCGGGCAGGAAGCGGTCGGTGATGTAGCGGTTCGACAAGGTTGCCGCGGCCACGAGCGCGCTGTCGGTGATGCGCACGCCGTGATGCAGCTCGTACTTCTCCTTGATGCCGCGCAGGATGGAGACGGTGTCCTCCACGCTCGGCTCACTGACGAAGACCGGCTGGAAGCGGCGGGCGAGCGCGGCGTCCTTCTCGACATGCTTGCGATACTCGTCGAGCGTGGTGGCGCCGACGCAGTGCAGTTCGCCGCGGGCGAGCGCGGGCTTCAGGAGGTTCGAGGCGTCCATCGCCCCGTCCGCCTTGCCGGCGCCGACCAGCGTGTGCATCTCGTCGATGAAGAGGATGATGCCGCCTTCCGCCGCCTGGACCTCGGAGAGCACCGACTTCAGCCGCTCCTCGAATTCACCGCGATACTTCGCGCCGGCGATCAGGGCGCCCATGTCGAGCGCGAGCAGCTTCTTGTCCTTCAGGCTCTCCGGCACGTCGCCGTCGACGATCCGCAGCGCGAGCCCCTCGACGATTGCGGTCTTGCCGACGCCGGGCTCGCCGATCAGCACCGGATTGTTCTTGGTGCGCCGGGACAGCACCTGGATGGTGCGGCGGATTTCCTCGTCACGGCCGATCACCGGGTCGAGCTTGCCCTCGCGCGCCGCCTCGGTGAGGTCGCGGGCATACTTCTTCAAGGCGTCATAGGCGTTCTCGGCGGTCGGGCTGTCGGCGGTGCGGCCCTTGCGCAGTTCCTCGATGGCGGTGTTGATCTTCTGCGGCGTGGCGCCGGATTTAGCGAGGATCTTGCCCGCCTCGCTGTCCTTCTCCAGCGCGAGCGCGAGCAGCAGCCGCTCGACGGTGACATAGCCGTCCCCCGCCTTCTTCGCCGCCTGCTCGGCGGCATCGAACACCCGCGCGGTGCCGGGCGCGAGATAGACCTGCCCGGCGCCGGAGCCCTGCACCTTGGGCAGCTTCTTCAGCGCGGCCTCGGTCTCGGCGAGCACCATGCGCGGATCGCCGCCGGCACGCGAGATCAGCCCGGCGCACAGGCCTTCCGGATCGTCGAGCAGCACCTTCAACAGGTGCTCGGGAGTGAATTGCTGGTTGCCCTCGCGCAGCGCAAGCGACTGCGCCGACTGCACGAATCCTCGCGCGCGTTCGGTATAGATGTCGAAATTCATAAGCCTTGCCTCCTGGCCCCCCGCTCGCCCTCACGAGGCACGAACGGTCGTTCGGGACAGCGGCGCCCGTATCCCGGCCGCCGCGGCGGACCCCGTTACAGCGACCCGCCTCGCCTCATGTAGTGTGGCGGATCGGCAACGGAAGGGTATTGAGGGCGGCCAATTGCCGGAATTTCCGACGCCCGCGCGGCCTCCCCCGACACGGCCAACAGCATATGCACGTCATGCCCGGGCTTGTCCCGGGCATCCACGTCCTCGACAAAAGCGTACCCGTGGATGGCCGGAACGAGCCCGGCCATGACAGGAGGAGGCCGGTGCCTCAGCTCTGCCGCACCGCCAGCATCATGTAGTTGACCGAGAGATCGCTCGCCCGCCGCCATTCGTCGGCGAGCGGGTTGAAGATCACCCCTTCGCTGTCGATCACCTCGAGCCCGCCGGCGGCCATCGCCGCCTCCAGCTCGTCGGGAGTGACGAACCTGCTCCAGTCATGGGTGCCGCGCGGCAGCCAGCCGAGCACATATTCCGCACCCACGATGGCGAGCGCGAAGCTGCGCTTGGTGCGGTTCAGCGTCGCGGCGCACATCAGGCCGCCCGGCTTCACCATCTCCGCAGCGCGGCGGATGAAGAGCGAAACGTCGGTGACGTGCTCCACCACCTCCATCGCCAGCACCACGTCGAAACGCTCGCCGGCATCCGCCAGGGCTTCGGCCGTGGTGGCGCGATAATCGATAGCGGCCCCGCTCTGCTCGGCATGGAGGCTCGCGATCGAGACGTTGCGCTCCGCCGGGTCGATGCCGACCACCGACGCCCCCATCCGCGCCAATGGCTCGCTGAGCAGGCCGCCACCGCAGCCGATGTCGAGCAGCCGCAGCCCTTCGAGCGGTCGCATGGCCCGCGGATCGCGGCCGAAATGCGCGGTGAGCTGCTCGCGCAGATAGGCGAGGCGGACGGGGTTGAACTTGTGCAGCACCTTCATCGTGCCGCGCGGATTCCACCATTGCGCGGCCAGCGCCGCGAAGCGCTCGACCTCGCGGGGATCGACGGTGGTCTCGGCGGACTGCGGCATGGTGGTCTCTCGCGAGGGATTCCAAGGTCGTAAGCCGGCGTTGCGGGCCGGGCGCGACGCCGATATGTATACGCGCCTTTCGGCCGGGGAACCCCTACTTCGTTCGGCCCGAGAAAAGAACAAGCGGTACGGTCTGATATCCATGGCACGTCTGGTGATGAAGTTCGGCGGCACGTCCGTCGCGAACGTGGAGCGCATTCGCAACGTCGCGCGCCACGTCAAGCGCGAGGTCGAGGCCGGCCATCAGGTCGCTGTGGTCGTCTCCGCCATGTCCGGCAAGACCAACGAGCTGGTCTCATGGTGCCGCGAGACCTCCCCGCTGCACGATTCGCGCGAATACGACGCCATCGTCGCCTCCGGCGAGCAGGTGACGTCGGGCCTGCTGTCCATCGCCCTGCAGGATCTTGGCATTCCCGCCCGCTCCTGGCAGGGCTGGCAGCTGCCGATCTCGACCGACGATGTCCACAGCTCGGCGCGCATCCTCGACGTCAACGGCTCCGAGCTGGTCCGCCGCTTCGAGGAGAGCGGCGAGGTGGCGGTGATTGCCGGTTTCCAGGGCATCCACGTGCCGTCCGGGCGGCTGACCACGCTCGGCCGCGGCGGCTCGGACACCAGCGCGGTGGCCGTCGCCGCCGCCATCAAGGCGGAGCGTTGCGACATCTATACCGATGTCGATGGCGTCTATACAACCGATCCGCGCATCGTTCCGAAGGCCAAGCGGCTGGACAAGGTGGCGTTCGAGGAAATGCTGGAAATGGCGTCGCTCGGCGCCAAGGTGCTCCAGGTGCGCTCGGTCGAGCTCGCCATGGTGCACAAGGTGCGCACTTTCGTGCGCTCCAGCTTCACCGATCCGGACGCACCGGAACTGCGCACCAACGGCGATCCGCCGGGAACCCTGATCTGCGACGAGGAGGAAATCGTGGAGAGTGAAGTCGTCACCGGCATCGCCTTCGCGCGGGACGAAGCCCAGGTGAGCATTCGCCGCGTGGCCGACAAGCCGGGGATCGCCGCCGGCATCTTCGTGCCGCTCGCCGAGGCCCACATAAATGTCGACATGATCGTCCAGAACATCTCGGCGGAAGGCTTCACCGACATCACCTTCACCGTGCCGACCGCCGATTACGAGCGCGCCAAATCGGCGCTGCAGGCGGCGCGCGAGAGCATCGGGTTCGAGACCATCGAAGGCGCGACCGATGTGGTGAAGATCTCCATCATCGGTATCGGCATGCGCTCGCACGCCGGCGTCGCGGCGCGGGCGTTCCGCGCGCTCGCTGAGCGCGGCATCAATATCCGCCTGATCAGCACCTCGGAAATCAAGATATCGGTGTTGATCGACGCGGCCTACACTGAGCTTGCCGTCCGGACTCTCCATTCGGTATACGGGCTCGATGCCTAAAAGCTAATGAGCCGGCACGGAGCATGCTTCGCGTCGACTGAGTGAAACTCCGGGTTGCGGTTCCCGGAAACCGAGGACGGCCGATGCGAGGCGCGCTCGGCGGCCCGCGCGTGCTTCTGAGGCGACTTCGCGAGGTCATGGCGGAGCCGGTCAGCGCGCAGGACCGCCTCGACAAGATCGTGGTGCTGATCGCTGCCAACATGGTGGCCGAGGTGTGCTCGGTCTATGTGCTGCGTGTCGATGGCACGCTTGAGCTCTACGCCACCGAAGGCCTGAACCGCACCGCGGTGCATCTCACCGTCATGCGCATCGATGAGGGCCTGGTCGGCACCGTCGCCCGAGAGGCCGAGCCGGTGAGCCTGTCCAATGCGCAGGCGCATCCCGCCTTCTCGTACCGCCCCGAGACCGGCGAGGAGATCTACCACTCCTTCCTCGGCGTGCCGATCCTGCGCGCCGGCAACACGCTCGGCGTGCTGGTGGTGCAGAATCGCGCCCACCGCACCTATACCGAGGAGGAGGTCGAGGCGCTGCAGACCACCGCCATGGTGCTGGCGGAGATCATCGCTTCCGGCGAGCTCACCGCCATGGCCCGGCCCGGTGCCGAGCCGGCGGCGCGGCGCCCGCTGCACCTCAAGGGCCTTGCCCTCTCGGAGGGCATCGGCCTCGGCCATGTCGTGCTGCACGAGCCGCGCATCGAGGTCACCAAGGTCATCGCCGACGACGTGCCGGGCGAGCTCACGCGCCTCGACGAGGCGATCGAGACGCTGCGCAACTCGATCGACGTCATGCTGGAGGACGAGGGCGTCGCCCGGGTCGGCGAGCACCGCGAGATCCTCGAAGCCTACCGCATGTTCGCCAATGACCGCGGCTGGACCCAGCGCATGCGCGAGGCGGTGATGACCGGCCTCACCGCGGAGGGCGCCGTCGAGCGCGTGCAGTCGGATACCCGCGCCCGCATGCTGCGCATGACCGACCCTTATCTGCGCGAGCGCATGCACGACATTGACGACCTCGCCAACCGGCTGCTGCGCCAGCTCACCGGGCGCGCGGGGGGGCCGGAAAAGAGCCAGATCCCGGACAACGCCATCATCGTCGCCCGCAATATGAGCCCGGCGGCGCTGCTGGACTATGACCGCGCCCGGGTGCGCGGCGTCATCCTCGAGGAGGGCGCGGCGACCAGCCACCTCACCATCGTCGCCCGCGCGCTGAACGTCGCCGCGGTCGGCCATGTCGAGAACATCGTCGGCCTCGTCGATTCGAACGACGCGGTGATCGTCGATGGCATCAGCGGCGAGGTCCATGTCCGCCCGCCGGCCGATGTCGAGGCCGCCTATGCCGAGAAGGTGCGCTTCCGCGCCCGCCGCCTCGAGCGCTACGCCGCGCTCCGCGACGTGCCGAGCGTCACCAAGGACGGCGTCGCCATCGAGCTGCACCTGAACGCCGGCCTGCTGGTCGACCTGCCGCACATCGCCGAGACCGGTGCGACCGGCATCGGCCTTTTCCGCACCGAACTTCAGTTCATGATCGCCTCCGCCTTCCCGCGCACCAATGAGCAGCTGAAGCTCTACCGCGCGGTGCTCGATGCCGCCGGCGACCGTCCGGTGGTGTTTCGCACGCTCGATATCGGCGGCGACAAGGTGCTGCCCTATATGCGTGCCATCGAGGAGGAGAATCCCGCACTCGGCTGGCGCGCCATCCGCCTCGGGCTCGATCGGCCGGGACTGCTGCGCAGCCAGATCCGCGCCCTGCTGCGCGCCGCCACCGGGCGCGAGCTGCGCCTCATCTTCCCGATGGTCTCGGCGGTCGAGGAATTCGACCGCGCCCGCCACATCGTCGAGCGCGAGCTGACCCATCTGCGCCGTCACGGCCACGACCTGCCGGAGCGGGTGCTGGTCGGGGTGATGCTGGAAGTGCCGGCATTGCTCTTCCAGCTCGACGAGCTGTTCGCCAGGGTCGATTTCGCCTCGGTCGGCTCGAACGACCTGGTTCAATTCCTCTTTGCCGCCGACCGTGGCAATCCGCGCGTCGCCGATCGTTTCGATTCGCTCTCCCCGGCCTCGTTGCGGGCGCTGAAACTGATCGCCGATGTCGCTGCCAAGCACGGCAAGCCGGTGACCCTCTGCGGCGAGATCGCCTCGCATCCGCTGGAGGCGCTGGTGCTCGCCGCCATTGGCTACCGCAAGCTCTCGGTCTCGCCGGCCTCGTTCGGCCCGGTGAAGGCCATGCTGCTGGAGCTCAACCTCGGCGCCGCCTCCGCCGTGGTCGCGCCCCTGCTCGCCGACGGCGCCGGCCAGGGCTCGGTGCGGGCGCGCCTCAAGGCGTTCGCCGAAGCCGCCGGCCTGCCGTTGTAGCGACCGACGCGCCGCCTCCACGTTGCCGCTTTAACGCCGCCCATTGTGATCGTCATGTTGCCCGATGCCCGCCTCGACCAATTGCTCGCCCGCCATGCGGAGATCGAGCACGCGTTGTCCGCCAGCCCGGACGCGGACGCCTATGTGCGCCTGTCGCGCGAATTCGCCGACCTCTCGCCGCTGATCGAGCGCGTCAAGGCGCTGCGCACCGCCCAGCGTGAGCAGGCCGATGCCCGCGCGCTCATCGATGATCCGACGACCGACGCCGAGATGGCCGCGCTGGCCGAGGCCGAGGCGGACGAACTCGACAGCCGCATCGAGGAGCTGGTGCGCGAGGTACGGCTCGCGCTGCTGCCCAAGGACGCGATGGACGAACGCGGCGTCATCCTCGAAGTGCGCGCCGGCACCGGCGGCGACGAGGCGGCCCTGTTCGCCGGCGACCTGTTCCGCATGTATGAGCGCTTCGCCGGCCTCAACGGCTGGTCGGTCGAGGTGCTGTCGCTGAACGAGGGCACCGCCGGCGGTTTCAAGGAGGTCATCGCCGCCCTCCATGGCCGCGGCGCCTATGCGAAGCTCAAGTTCGAATCCGGCGTGCACCGCGTGCAGCGCGTGCCGGAGACCGAGGGCTCCGGGCGCATCCACACCTCGGCGGCCACCGTTGCCGTGCTGCCCGAGGTCGAGGACGTCGACATCGACATCGACGAGGGCGATCTGCGCATCGACGTGTTCCGCGCTTCCGGCGCCGGCGGCCAGCACGTCAACAAGACCGAAAGTGCGGTGCGCATCACCCATATGCCGACCGGCGTCGTGGTCGCGGTGCAGGACGAGCGCTCGCAGCACAAGAACAAGGCCCGCGCCATGGCGCTGCTGCGCGCCCGGCTCTATGACGCCGAGCGCGAGAAGCGCGACAGCGCGCGCGCCGCCGACCGCCGCGGCCAGGTCGGCTCCGGCGATCGTTCCGAGCGCATCCGCACCTATAATTTCCCGCAAGGCCGGGTCACCGACCACCGCATCGGCCTGACGCTGCACAAGCTTCCCGAGGTCCTCGCCGGCGAAGGGCTCGGCGACCTGGTCGAGGCCCTCACCACCGAACACCAGGCGGCGCTGCTGGCGGAAGCCGAATCCGGCTGGAGCGCGGCGTGAAAAGCCGCTCGGCGCTGGCGGCGGAGCTGGCGCGCGTGCTCGCACGGGCCGGCATCGAGGCGCCGGAGCGCGAGGCGCGGCATCTCGTCAAGGCGGTGTCCGGGCTTTCCGATATCGATCTCGTCGCCCGCCCCGATGTCCCGGTATCCGGGGCCGAGGCGGCGCAGGCGTTCCAACTCGCCTCCCGGCGCGCCGCGGGCGAGCCGCTGGCGCGCCTGACTGGCCGGCGGGAATTCTGGAGCCTCGATTTCGCTCTCGCGCCGGAAACGCTGGTGCCGCGCCCTGAGACCGAGACGCTGGTGGAAGCTGCCCTCAACGCCTTCCCCGACCGCACTGCTGCCTTGCGCGTGCTCGATCTCGGCACCGGCACCGGCGCGCTGCTCGCCGCGGTGCTGAGCGAGCGCCCGAATGCCTATGGGATCGGCGTCGATCTGTCCGAAGGCGCCGCCCGGCAGGCGCGGGCCAATCTCGCCGCGCTCGGGCTCTCGGAGCGCAGCGCGGTGGCGGTCGGCGATTGGGCGGCGGCGGTAAAAGGCGGCTTCGACCTTGTGCTTTCCAATCCGCCCTACATATCAAGGGGCGAGATGGCCGCCCTCGATATCGAGGTGCGTGCTCACGATCCGTCCCTGGCCCTCGATGGCGGCGAGGATGGCCTTGACGCCTACCGTGTCATTGCTGAAGCGCTACCGCATCTACTGCGCCAGGATGGACGGGCGGTATTGGAACTCGGAATCGGACAAGAAGCGGATGTGGCACGCCTGCTGGAGCGGGTCGGCCTGCCGGCGGACGGTCCGGCACGCCGCGACCTCGGCGGTATCGCCCGCGCCATGGTATCGATTGCTCGACCTGTTTGCGTGCCCTGCGGCAAAAAAGGGCTTGGAACGCCGGAACGAACCGATTAGTGTTCTTTACAGGAATCGTCTCCAGACCCCATCCGCCATAGCGAGATTTGAACGTCGGCTCTTCAAATCGAGTGGCGCGTGGCAGCTTCGTCCGCACTTGGTGTGGTGTTGCGCCGGGGTCCGAGCGAGATGAATGCTTCACCGGTTTGTCGTGTACAGCTCGGCGGTAGCACGACGAAGCATGGGGTAGACCGTTGCGCGGATATCGTGCTCCGGTCAGATCTTCGTTTGGTCTCAGTTCGACGGTTGGATCTCTTGATCGCGACCCTCGACAGTGACGCAGCGCAAGATGCCTTCCCATGACACGAGGCTCGATGGTCGGCGACAGTCGACGGTCGGCCGGCGCCTGCGGGCGGCGGCGGTCCGTTCCTGTCGCATCCCTTCGGGCAGCAAATGTCTCCGCCCCTCGTCGCGGAATTGATGAGGCGATTGACCCGCTTGAACGCGGCATCGGCACGGACTAGCCCCCGGCCGGCTGCGACAGGCACCAGAGATCAGCTCGATGCGAAATAATAATCAGCAGAAGCGTATGCGTGGCCGCAACAACAACCGTCGCAGCCAGAACCCTCTTACGCGTGTCTATGAATCGAACGGCCCCGACGTGAAGGTGCGCGGAACCGCGCATCACATCGCCGAGAAATACCAGCAGCTGGGGCGCGACGCGCAGGCTTCCGGCGATTACGTCGCCGCGGAGAACTACCTGCAGCATGCCGAGCACTATTATCGCATCATCGCCGCGGCGCAGGCGCAGTTCGGCGTCCAGGGCCAGCCCTTCCAGCGCTCGGACGACGACGACGACGAGTTCGACATGGACGAGGCCGCGAGCTTCGAGGGCGGCCAGCCGTTCCAGCAGCAGCCCTATGGCCAGCGCGAAGGCGGCAACCGCGAGGGCGGGCAACGCGAGGGCGGGCAACGCGACAATCGCGAGATGCGCGAGCGCGACGGCAACCGCGACAATCGGGATCGCGACGGCAATCGTGACCGCGATGGCGGCCAGCGCGAATATCAGCAGCGCGACAACTATCGCGACAATAATAACCGCCGCGACAACCGCCAGGATCGCGACCGCGACGGCAATCGCGACAACCGGGACCGCGATGGCAATCGCGAAATGCGCGACCGCGGCGACAATCGGGACCGCGGCCAGCGCGACACGCGCGAAGGCGGCGATCAGCCGCCGCGTGAATTCCGTGAGCCGCGTGAATTCCGCGAGCCGCGTGAGAATCGCGAGCCGCGTGAGAACCGCTGGCAGCGCGGTGAGGGTCGCAGCGAGGGGCGCTCCGAAAGTCG
This sequence comes from Xanthobacteraceae bacterium, assembly GCA_029266425.1. Taxonomy (GTDB): domain Bacteria; phylum Pseudomonadota; class Alphaproteobacteria; order Rhizobiales; family Xanthobacteraceae; genus Ancylobacter. Next base: position 131,433 of record JAQSWY010000015.1, on the reverse strand, counting down.
CCCGCAGCGCGAACCGCGTGAGGAGTCCGCCTATCGCGATCCCGGCCAGCAGCCGCAGCCCTCGCTTGGTCCCGATGTGGAGGCCGAGATCGGCTTGCCCGCCTTCATCACCCAGGGCGGCGTGACGCCGACCCAGATCGAGGCCGCTCCGACCCCGGCGCCCTCCGCTCCGACCCCGGCTCCCGAGCCGGTAGCGAGCGATGCGCCCCCCAGCGAGCCGCCGGCCGCTGCCCCGGCGCCGGAAGGTGAAGTCGCCGAGAAGGAAGTTCGCCCGCGCCGCCGCCGCTACCAACGCCGCACCACCACCACCGAAGCCGCCGAGGGCGAGGCCCCCGCGGCCCCGGCCGAAGCCGGCGAGTGAGCCGGATGATGTGAATGAAGAAGGCCCGGACACTGTCCGGGCCTTCTTGTTTGCGGCTGGTCGTCACAAGAGCCCTGCCGAAACTCCAAGTTCCCTCATCCCCGGACTTGACCCGGGGATCCAGACTTCGACCGGGTGGATGCGGGGCGGCTGGATGCCCGGCTCAAGCCCGGGGATGAGAGGTGCGAGGGATGGCGCGCCTCATCTCAGCCGAGGTACGAAGCGCGTCGCGACATGCAGGTGCCGCTCGTCCCGAAAACCCTCAATAGATCAGCCGCACCGGATCGCCTTCGGCGATCAGGCCGCCCTCGATGATCTCGGCGAAGACGCCGCAGTCCATATGATCGAAGTTGCGCATCAGCGTTCCCGGAATATCGAGATCGCGCTTGGCCGTCTTCGGGTCGACATTGGTCGCCGCGCAGCGATTGATGCGGTCGGTCACCTTGAGCCGCACATTGTTGCCGAGCTGGATGGTGTGGCCTACCAGCTCGAACTCCTCCCACGCTTCCATCCCATCGAGATAGAGATTGGCGCGGAAACGCAGCGGATCGACCGGCGCGCCCAAAAGCTCGCCCAGCGCACGGCAGCTCGCGAGGTTGATCAGCGAGACATAGCCGTCCGTGGTATCGACGAAACGGAACCCTGGCGGCGCCTCGAACATCCGCGGCGCACCACGCAGTTCGTAGCGCACATAGCGCTGGAAGAACGCCTCGATGGCCTCGCGGCCCTCCGGCGTCTTGATGTTGCCCCGGGCCACTTCGGCATCCTCGTGGCGGATGACGAGGGTCGAAGCCTCGTCCTCATAGCGAGCATCGAGCGCGGCAAGGCGCTCGTTGCGCATAAGCATGAGGAACTTGATCTTGGGCTGGAAGGCCGGCGCCGCCGGATCGAAGCCGGATACCCCGTTCTCGATGGCGAACAGCCGGTCGCCCGGGAAATACGCTCCGGCCTGGAGCTCGATGAGTTCCAGCCGCTCCGGCGTCAGCCCCTTGACCGGATACCGATACAGCGCGTCGATGGTCGCGAAGGCCTCGGAGGCCGTCGGCGCCGGAGCAGATTCGGAGGTGATGGATTCGTCGATCGATTCGGTCATTGCACGCACCATATTAGCTTCATCGGGCCTCGTCAGCCGCCCTGCGGCTCCGCCCTTGCATTTCGGCCCTTCCCTCGGGCCGCGAATCCGTATGAATTCACTCCGACTCTCTTCGGGGAAAACCAGGGAGCCGACTATGCCAAGGCTGTTTACCGCGCTCGAAATCCCTTCCGACATCGGCGCCACCCTCGCAAGCTTGCGCGGCGGCATCCCTGGAGCCCGCTGGATATCCCCCGAATTCTACCATGTGACGCTGCGCTTCATCGGCGATGTCGATTACGCGGTTGCCCGCGACGTCGCCTCCGCCTTGGACGAGGTGGAGCGATTCGGCTTTGATCTGGCACTGGATGGTGTCGACCAGTTCGGCAACCACAAGCCCCGCGCCATCTTCGCCTCGGTACGCGCCAATCAGGCGCTGACCGAATTGCAAGCCGAGCAGGAACGCCTGATGAAGCGGGTCGGGCTGCCGCCGGAAGGACGCAACTTCAAGCCCCATGTGACCCTGGCGCGGTTGCGCGACACCCCGCCGCGCCAAGTCGCCGAGTACCTTTCCATTCGCGGTTTCTACCGCAGCCCGACCTTCGAGGTATCGCGCTTCGTCCTGTTCTCCTCACGCGATTCGGTGGGCGGCGGCCCCTACAAGTTGGAAGCCGCCTATCCGCTGATGTGAGTGCAAACGGCCGTCGCAGCAATTTTCGATGCGAATCGTACACTACTTGCGAAGCGGCGTCGGCAGGGCCATTTTCTGTCGCGATTGGAGGAAATCGTAGATGGCCGCTGCATCGCAGGAATTTGACGACCGCTCGTACGCTTCGGACAAGCGTCAGGTGAAGTCGAGTTTTTGGCATAAGCTCGGAGCCGGCGCGGCGCGTCTGCCCTTTGCCGAGGACGCGACGGCTGCCTATTATTGCGCGCTCGACCGGGCGACGCCGCTGCGCGTGCGCGCGCTGCTCTTTGGTGCGCTGGCTTATTTCGTGCTGCCCCTCGACAGTATTCCGGACGTGCTCCCGGCACTCGGTTTCACCGATGATGCCGCGGTGATCGCAACCGCACTCAACCTTCTGGCCGCCCACATCCGGCCCGAGCATCGCGACGCGGCGCGGGGCGCATTGGAGCGCCTGCGGACCAATAAGGGCCGCTGAGCTGTTCGCAATATTCACCGTGCGCTTACAGAGGGTTCACAGTGGCCGCGACCCCGGTTATCCCTTAAGTGGGGACGAGGGAATCGTGCGCCGCCGCCCTGCGGACAAGCGCAATCGGGGGAGATCGACCATGGCCCGTCGGATCGTGTGCGCGGCACTCGCCGGCCTGGCACTCGCGGCGCTCGGTATCGGCGCCGCTGTGGCCCAGGGGGCGCCAAAGCTTGTCGCGCAGTTCGGCGACTGGGGCGTCTATATGGACCAGAGCGGACAGGGCAAGATCTGCTACGCCCTCTCGCAGCCCAAGACCCGGGCGCCCGACGGCCTCGCCCGCGATCCGGCCTATTTCTTCATCAGCACCCGCACCGCGGAGAATGTGAAGAACGAGGTCAGTGTGATCGTCGGCTTCCCGATGAAGGATGGTTCCGATGCCACGCTCGCCATCGGCCCGGCCAATTTCACCCTCTATACCCGCGATACCGGCGCCTGGGTGCGCAATGTCGCGGAGGAGGCCCGCCTCGTCGATGCCCTGCGCCGGGGCAAGGACGTGGTGGTGAAATCCACCTCGCGCCGCGGCAATGTGACGACCGACACCTATTCGCTCAACGGCGTGTCGGCGGCGATCGACCGCGCGGCACAGGAATGCCGTTGATCTGTTTGCTGCCGAGGGGCTGCTCCTGAGCGGTCCACCCGTCAGCCCGAGCCATCAGAGGTTTCGATGCCGGTCGAGATTCGACTGATCCCCTGTCTCGCCGACAATTACGCGGTGCTGTTGCGCGACCCCGCGACCGAGGCCGTCGCGGTGGTCGATGCGCCCGAAGTGGCGCCCATCCTTGCCGCGCTCGACCAGGAGGGCTGGAACCTCACGCACATTCTGGTCACCCATCACCATACCGACCACATCGCCGGCGTCCAGACGCTGAAGGAGCGCTTCGGCGCCACGGTGATCGGGCCGAAGGCCGAGCGCGACACCATTCCCGGGCTCGATTTCGCGGTGGTCGACGGCGACCCGGTGGCCGTCGGCGGCCTTGTCGGCCGAGTGCTGGAAACGCCCGGCCACACCAAGGGCCATATCGTCTTCCTGTTCGAAGACGAGCGGCTGCTGTTTTCCGGCGATACGCTGTTCGTCATGGGCTGCGGGCGACCGTTCGAGTGCGATCCGCCAGTGCTCTGGGAATCGATGCTGCGCCTGCGCGCGCTACCCGACGACATCGCCGTCTATTGCGGCCACGAATACACCCTCTCCAATGCCCGCTTCGCCGCCAGCGTCGATCCCGACAATGCGGAGTTGCTGGAGCGTCTCAAGGAGATCGAGGCGAAGCGCGCCATCGGCAAGCCGACGCTGCCCACCACGATCGGCGCGGAAAAGACGACCAACCCCTTCATGCGCGCCGACGATGCCGACCTTGCCGAGCGCATCGGCCTTGCCGGGGCCGAGCCGGGGGCCGTCTTCACCGAGCTGCGCTCGCTCAAGAACAGCTTCCGGGGCTGAAACATGACGCGCTTGCCCGACGCCGCGGAAATCATCACCCGGCTCGGCCTGGAGCCCCATCCGGAGGGCGGCCACTTCCGCGAGACCTTCCGCGATCCGGCCCGCATCGAGGATGGCCGCTCGGCCTCCACCGCGATCTACTTTCTGCTTGCCGCCGGCGAACGCTCACACTGGCACCGTGTCACCAACGCGGTCGAGGTCTGGCACTGGTACGCCGGCGCTCCGCTGACGCTGATGCTGGCGAAGGCGGACGCCGGTCCGGTCGAGCACCTCGTCCTCGGTCCGGACGTGCTTGATGGCGAGGAGCCGCAGCGCGTGGTGCCGCGCGGCTGGTGGCAGGCAGCGGAGAGCCGTGGTGCCTGGACGCTGGTCGGCTGCACCGTGGCGCCGGGCTTTGAATATGCCGGCTTCGAGCTGGCGGCGCCGGGCTGGATGCCGGGCTAGCTTCCTGGCGAGCAACATCGCCGATTATTTCCGCCTGGCGAGCAACGTCGCCGGACTATTTCCGCCTGGCGAGCAACGTCGCTACCAGGGCGCCGCCGACGATAAGCGCGCACGCCACCACCAGCGCCCAGCTCGGCGCCGCATAGCCAGCCGCGACCAGCAGCAGCGTCGACAGCACCGGCGCGGCATAGGAGGCGACGCCGAGCAGGCGGATGTCGCCGCGTTTCATGCCGATGTCCCAGGTGTAGAACGCGAGGCCGACCGGCCCGACGCCGAGCGCAGCGACCGCGATCCACTGCGTCGCGCCCGCCGGCCAGACCGCCGGCTCGAAACCGATGTGGCACAGGGCGGAGAGCGCCGCGGTGGCGAGGCAGAAGCCGGCGACCACTTCGGTCGGTACATTGTGGAATCGCCGCGACAACACCGAATAGGTCGCCCATATCACTGCGCAGACCGCGGCAGCCCCGTATCCCGGCAGATATTCCGGCGCGAAGCCGAGCCCGCCGGCCTTGCCGGCGAGCAGCACGACCGTGCCGGCGAGGCCCATCAGCGCGCCGATGATATGGGGCGGGCGCAGGCTCTCGCCCGGCAGCAGCGCCGAGAACAGCACGATCAGCAGCGGCCAGAGATAGGCGATGAGGCCGGCCTCCGCCGGCGGCGCCAGCTTCAACGCCGAAAAATAGAAGAAATGGTAGCCGAAAAGCCCGCCAATACCGTGCAGCCACACCGGCCAGGGCTGACGCAGCACCTCAAGCCCTACCCCGCGCACGATCGCGGCGATAAGGCCGACTGTGCCGCCAATCGCGAAGGTGAGCGCGGTGAGCAGGAAGGGCGGCACCGCGCCGGTCGCCGACGTGGCAAGCGCCAGCGTCGACCAGAGCAGGATAGCGGTGAAGCCGATGAAGGTGGCGGAGGAGCGGGTCATGGGAGGGGATACGCGACGCAGTGGAGCGCTCCCCATACACGAAGGCATGCCGCATACGAAGGCCTGCCGCGCCGCACGCGGCAATGCCTTCTTTCAAGCGGCGACTTGACGCGCCGTCACACCATGTACTGCCCGCCATTGGCGGTGAGCGTCGAACCGGTGATGAAGCTCGCCTGATCCGAGGCGAGGAAGAGGACGCAGCGCGCCACCTCGTCCGGGTCACCGAGCCGGCCGGCGGGGATCAACGGCAGCACGTGCTTGTCGAGCACCTCCTGCGGCATCGCCTTCACCATTTCGGTGGCGATATAGCCGGGGCAGATGGTGTTCACCGTGATGCCCTTCCTGGCGTTCTCCTGCGCCAGGGCCTTGGTGAAGCCGATCTCGCCGGCCTTGGCGGCGCAATAATTGGTCTGCCCAGCCTGGCCTTTCTGGCCGTTGATCGAGGAGACGGTGACAATGCGCCCGAAGTTGCGCTCGCGCATGCCCTCGATCACCTGCCGGCACATGTTGAACATCGAGTTCAGATTGGTGTTGATGACGGCGGTCCATTGCTCCGGCGTCATCTTGTGCAGCATGACGTCGCGGGTGATGCCGGCATTGTTGACCAGCACCTCGACCGGACCGAGCTTCGCCTCGACGTCCGCGACCCCCGCGTGACAGGCCGCAAAATCCGAGACGTCCCATTTGAAGGCCGGAATGGCAGTGCCGGCAGTGAATTGCGTCGCCGCCTCTTCATTGCCGGCATAGTTCACGGCGACCGAATAGCCCGCAGCCTTCAGCGCCGTCGCGACTGCGGCCCCGATACCACGGGTGCCGCCGGTCACCAACGCAACTCGACCCATGTGCACTTCCCCCCTGAGACATGCCAATCCGGCATAGCACCGGGTTGTACGTCCTTTTCGTTGGAGGACAAGGCGCAAAGGCCGTTAGCGTCTTGGCGCCCTGTCGCAGCGTTGCACGTATCAGTTGCGCTCCACGCACATGGCGATGCCCATGCCGCCGCCGATGCACAGCGTCGCCAATGCCTTCTTGGCATCGCGCTTCTGCATCTCGTAGAGCAGCGTCGTCAGGACGCGGGCGCCGGACGCGCCGATCGGATGGCCGATGGCGATGGCGCCGCCATTGACGTTCACCTTGGCCGGATCCCAGCCGAGCTCGCGGTTGACCGCACAGGCCTGGGCCGCGAACGCCTCGTTGGCCTCGATCAGATCGAGGTCGGCGGCGCTCCAGCCGGCCTTCTCCAGCGCGCGGCGCGAGGCCGGGATCGGCCCGGTGCCCATCAGTGCCGGATCGACGCCGGCCTGGGCCCAGGAGACGATGCGGGCGAGCGGAGTCTTGCCGGCGCTCGCCGCCTTGGAAGCGCTCATCAGCACCACGGCGGCGGCACCGTCATTAATGCCGGAGGCGTTGCCCGCGGTCACCGTGCCGTCCTTGGCGAAGGCCGGGCGCAGCTTGCCCATGCCGTCGAGCGTGGCGCCGTGGCGAGGATATTCGTCATCGGCGACGATGATGTCGCCCTTGCGCGAGGCGATGGTGACGGTAGTGATCTCGTCCTTGAACCGTCCGGACTTCTGCGCGGCTTCCGCCTTGTTCTGCGAGCGGACCGCGAACTCGTCCTGCTCGTCCCGGGTGATCTGCCACTGGCGGGCGATGTTCTCGGCGGTGTTGCCCATGTGATAGCCGTTGAAGGCGTCCCACAGGCCGTCCTTGATCATGGTGTCAACCATTTCCAGGCCGCCCATCTTGGTGCCGTTGCGCAGATGCGCGCAATGCGGCGCCTGGCTCATCGATTCCTGGCCGCCGGCGACGACGATCTCGCTGTCGCCGTTCATCAGCGCCTGATAGCCGAGCGCCACCGCGCGCAGGCCGGAACCGCACAGCATGTTGACGCCCCAGGCCGGGCTCTCGATCGGGATCCCGGCGGCGATCGAGGCCTGGCGTGCCGGGTTCTGTCCGGCGCCGGCGGTGAGGATCTGCCCGATGATGGTCTCGGTCACCGCTGCGGGCTCGACCCCGGCGCGCTCGAGCGCGGCAGTGATGGCGACCTTGCCGAGCTCATGGGCGGGAAGCGACGAGAGCGCGCCGTTGAAGGCGCCGACCGGCGTGCGCGCCGCGCCGACGATGACGATGTCGTCTTTCATGAATGCCGTCCTCCGGGATTACGGGCAACCGGCCCCGTCGGAACCGGCGTTGTTCTTATGTGTAGCGGCATGGTTGGTGGCTCAAGGCACCCGTGTCAATGCCGCCGCGGATCGTCCCATATCGGCGTTTCTGCGGTGCGAATAATCCTGTAGCCGTCGGTCTGGAAACGTCCTAGTGTTTCCAAGGGAAACGACTAAGGCGACAGGAAAACATGGCAAAATCCACCGAGCCCGTCACCATCAAGAAGTATGCGAACCGGCGCCTCTACAATACCGGCACAAGCACCTACGTGACGCTCGAAGACCTCGCCTTGATGGTTAAGAACGGTGAGGATTTCGTCGTCTACGACGCGAAGACCGGTGATGATATTACGCACTCGGTTCTCACCCAGATCATCTTCGAGCAGGAAGGCAAAGGGCAGAACCTGCTGCCGATCAACTTCCTGCGACAGATCATCCGGTTCTACGGCGACAGCATGCAGATGCTGGTGCCGCGTTATCTGGACATTTCCATCGAGAACTTCACCCGTGAGCAGGAGAAGTTCCGCGACCAGGTGGCGAAGACCTTCGGCGGCGTCGGCACCTTTGGCGGCTTCGGCGCGATGGAGGAGCAAGTGCGGCGCAACATGGAGATCTTCGATCGTACCATGAAGATGTTCATGCCCAACGGCCGCGCCGAAGAGGGCGCGGGCGCGGTTGCGCCGGACAAGTCCGACGATCTCGACGAGCTGAAGCGCCAGGTCGCCGAAATGCAGAAGCGGCTCGACCGCATCGGCGAGAAGGGCGAGAGCAAGGGCTAGTCGCTAGGTTTGTCATCACCGGCCCAGGTTCGCCAGGCCGGCCCAGTGCCTTGCGGCCGACCTCTCCGGCCATCCACGTGTGTTCCATCGGCTCGGACGCGGATGCCCGGGACAAGTCAGGGCATGACGCGTCGATCGCTGTGTCCCAGGCCGTCGAGCCGCGCATCACCACTGTCGCGGCGGCCCCTCGCCGGCAAGGGCGATCAGCGCACCCTGCAGATAGTCGCAGCCCCATTCGGCGAGCTGCTCTGCGGTGGCCTCGTCCGGCACCCATTCGGCAACCGTCTGCATGCCCATATGTCGCGCGAGATCGAGCAGGGTGCGCACGAAGAACCGATCGTCCTCCGATTCCATCAACGCGCGGATGAAGCTGCCGTCGAGCTTCAGCATGTCGACGCCGAGCCGGCGCAGATTGCGGAACGAGGTGTAGCCGGCACCGAAATCGTCCATCGCCACGGTGCAGCCGATCTCGTGCAGCCGGCGCACGAAGCGGCGGGTCACCTCGACATCCTGGATCGCCGCGGTCTCGGTCAGCTCGACGACCAGGCGGCTGGCGAGCCCACGTTGCCCGCGTTCCTCCAGCAATGCCAACCAGGAGCGGTCGTTCACCGTGCTCGGCGAGACATTGACCGAAAGCCTGAGCGCCGGATCGCTCGCCAATACATCGAGCGCCAATTGCAGCACGCGGTTGTCCACCAGCCGCATCAGGCCGAACTTCTCGGCGATGGGCACGACGGCGGCGCCGTTGAGCAGGCCGCCATCGGCCGCCTCGACCCGCACCAGGCATTCATGCAGCACGATCCGCCGCGAGGCGGCCTCGGCGATGGGCTGGAAGGCCAGCATCACCCGGCTGCTGGCGAGCGCGGTGACGATATCGTCGGTGAGCCTCAGATTGGCCCGCCGCGCCGCCTCGCGCTCGACGCTCGGCTGATAGGATTGGTAGCTGCCGCGCGCGAAGGTCTTGGCGTGCTCCAGCGCGTCCTGGGCGTGGGTGAAGATCTCCGGCACGCCGCGGGCATGGCGCGGTGCGATCACGCCGCCCGCCGTCACCGAGACCGCCACCGCGCCGCCGCTGGTCTGCAGCGCATCGTCGACGACCGCGGAAATGAAGCGCTGCGCGGCCACCGCCATGTCGTCCGGCGAACAATCGCGAAGCACGATGGCGAACTTGTTGCCGGAGAAGCGCCCGATCTCGTCATGCGCGCGCATTCGCGCCCTCAGCCGCTGGCCGACCATGTCGACCACCTCGTCGCCGACTTCGAAGCCGTAGGAATCGTTGAGCCGGGCGAGATGGTCGACGCCGATCAGGAGGAAGCCGAACTGGCTGCGATAGCGGGCAGCGTCCGCCAGCCTGTCGCTGAGCGTCTGCGCAAGATGCTGGCGATTGATATGGCCGGCCTGCCCGTCACGCGCCGCGCCGTCCTGCCCGCGCGGGCCAAGGTCCTGAAGGCCGATGCGGCGCACCACGCCCTCGACACGGGCCGGCGTGCTGTCAGCCCCCGCGAACCAGACGCCGCGATCCTCCAGCCAGATCGGCTCGCCTATGCCATCGGGTGAATGCAGGCGGTAGGTGGTCTCGAAGCGGGAGCCGAAGCCGGCATCGGCATTCCTGTCGGACATGACGGCCTCGAGGCGGCTGCGCCCGCTGCCGGGATCGATCAGCGCGGCATAATCCGCGCCGCATGCGACACGGCCAAGGTCGGCAATGCCGAGCACGTCTGGCGCATAGGCGTCCCAGATAAGCCGGTCTGCCGCCAGCGTCCATTGATAGGCAGCGCCGCCGCCCTCGCCGACGATGCGCGCCACCGTGTCGGGCGCCAGCACGGCTTGCCGGGAGGCGTTGGTGTCAGAAGCGCGCGGCAAAGGCATCGGTCCGTATCGGGAGGCCCCATTGCGGGGAGCAGTCCCTCTTACACGGCAACGTCGATCGGGCGAGCGAAACCGGCAGCGCACCTGGCGATTTTTGGCCGCAGTCGTTAACACCTGGTGACGGTGCCCTGACACCGCAGCGCCGTCATCTATTCGGGGCGCGGCTCGATCGCGAAATCGCGGCGGGCGACCCGAATCGACACCGAATAGCCGGCGACGATGTCGAGCAGCATCAGGGCCAGGAGGATCGCGAAGGTCGAGGTCGCAGCGGCCCCCACCAGCAGGAATTCCACCAGCGCGACCACGAACACCAGTGTCGAGAGCATGTGGTCGATGATGGAGCGCGTCGAGGCGCTGGTCGCCTTCACGATCTCGAAGAACAGGAACGCCAGCGACAGCACGATGAAGACGTCGCTTAGCGTGACGTCCCAGCTCACGCCGGACACCATCGGAACGCTGAACAGCACATTGGCCCAGGCGTAGCCCGGCGTGATGAAGGCGAGGATGTTGTAGATGGCGAGCGGAATGATGAGCAGCGGAATGGTCGCGATCATCGGTGCCCCAGCAGGTTGTCGGGAGATTTGCCGCTAACGGACATCTACGGTGCACCGGGAGACGGTCCGATCACCGCCCTCCGGTATCCGCGCCGAGGCGCATCACGCCCCGTTCGAGCCCTGCCCCGGGACTTCTCGTCCCGGGGCAGGGCCCGGAGACTCATGCTTCGGTCTTGACCTTCAGCACCTGCCGGCCGCGATACATGCCGGTCTTGAGGTCTAGGTGGTGCGGGCGGCGCAGCTCACCCGAATCCTTGTCCTCGACATAGGTCGGCTGCTTCAGGGCGTCGGCGGAGCGGCGCATGCCGCGGCGCGACGGGCTGGTCTTCTTCTTAGGAACGGCCATAGTCTCAACTCCTGTCCCGGCGTGTTCCATCGCCCGCGAAGGCGGCCGGTGCCGGATAGCGCATGTTCGGAGTGCGGGCTTATACAGTCTCGCGCCTTGAAGCGAAAGGGGGCGCGGCACGCGAATGCGCATGCCTCCCATCCCGGCTCGCTATTCCCCTTCCCATTGGGGAAAGGAAGGGATGCCGCGCGCTCAGCCACCGAGCCCGAGGCACGAGGTGAGATCACCACCCTCGCGCGGGATTCGCTCCTGCAGCCGCACTGCCAGCCGCGCAACCCCCGCGCCCGGCTTTGCCGCATCGCGGCGGTGCGGATTCGGGAGCATCACGGTCAGCAGTGCCGCCTGCCTGCCGGAGAGCTCGCCCGCGCCCCGGCCGAAGGCGCGCCGCGCCGCCGCCTCGATGCCAAACTGGCCGTTCGGCCCCCATTCGGCGATGTTGAGGTAGATCTCCATCTGCCGGCGCTTCGACATGACGAAGTCGATGTAGAGCGCCAGCGGGAATTCCAGCCCCTTGCGGATCACGCTGCGCCCGTTCCACAGGAACAGGTTCTTGGCGAGTTGCATGGTGATGGTGGACGCGCCGCGCGGCGCGTCGAGCCCGTCGCTGTCGTCGATGACATTGTTCAGTTCGACGAGGTCGACGCCCATGTGCTGGCAGAAGCGCGCATCCTCGGAAGCGAGCACGCTGCGCACCAGGACGGGCGACACCTGGTTGAGCGACACCCAGTCGCGCTCCACCGGCCGCAGCGTCGCCCAGCGCGCCAGCATCAGCGTCGAGACCGGGGGCACGATGTTATACACGATGGTCAGCACGAGCGGGACGAGCGCAAGCAGCAATGCCGCTTTCGCGACCCTCCTCACCCATCTGCCGATCATCCACCACTCCCTGCCCGGCCCTTACCTAGCGGCCGCGCATGCCCCAAGCCAAGCCCAAAGCCTCACAAGCGCTTGACCGCGCGCCGTGTCTGCGGCACGCAGCCATGGCAACCGGGTGACCAGATAGCATTGCCGATGTCATGACCGACAGCCTCACGAAAGCTCTTGCCGAAACCGCGGACGCCGTCGCGGCCTATATGGAGGGCGCCATTGCGCGGACCGGCGCGGCAAGCGCCCGTCTCGCAAGCGCCATGCGCCATGCCGCACTCGGCGGCGGCAAGCGGCTGCGCCCCTTCCTCGTGGTGGAAAGCGCCGCCTTGTTCGGGGTGCCGCGCGCAAGCGCCCTGCCCGCGGCCGCCGCGCTGGAATGCGTGCACTGCTACTCGCTGGTGCATGACGACCTGCCGGCCATGGACGACGACGACCTGCGCCGTGGCCTGCCGACCGTGCACCGCGCTTTTGACGAGGCGACCGCCATCCTTGCCGGCGATGCCTTGCTGACGCTCGCCTTCGACATACTGGCGCGCGAGGAGGCGCATCCCGACCCGGCCGTGCGTGTCGCGCTCATTGCCGGCCTCGCCCGCGCCGCCGGTACCGAGGGCATGGTCGGCGGCCAGATGCTCGACCTCGCCGCCGAGGGACGATTCGAGGAGGCCGACCGCACCCGGCTCGGCATGGCGGAGATCGCCCGCCTTCAGGCGATGAAGACCGGCGCGCTGCTGCGCTATGCCTGCGAGGCCGGTGCCCGGCTCGGCGGCGCGTCGCAAACCGAGCGCGCTGCGCTCGACACCTATGCGCTGGCGATCGGCCGCGCCTTCCAGATCGCCGACGATCTGCTCGACGTCGAGGGCGACGCGGCCGCCGTCGGCAAGGCGGTGGGCAAGGATGCCGAGGCCGGAAAGGCGACTTTCGTCGAGCTCCTGGGCGTCGAGGGCGCCCGCGCCGAGCTCGCCCGGCTGGTGGCGGACGCCGAGCGGGCGCTCGCTGTCTTTGGCGCGCGTGCAACACTTCTTGACCAAGCGGCGCGATTCATCGCCAACCGCCGGAATTGACGGTATCCACCCCTCGACGCGGGGCCGACTTGTGTCCATCTTATGGCTGACGTAAGCGTCGCGACGCGGCGGGTGCGTCGCTTGGAGGTTAAAATGCGTCTCGCCTCGTTCGCCATCGCCGCTGTCATCGCGGCTGCCGCTGTGGTTCCGGTTCAGGCCCAGGATGGGTCGGGCACGCGCATCATCATCCGCAAGCTGCCGCCGAAGTCCTATCTCGATCCCGGCACGGTGGTGAAGCCCGGCACCAAGCCGTATCTGAACTACGTGGATACCCAGGCGATGCGGTTCCCGACCTATGGCGGCGAAGGCGGCATCACCGGCAGCCGCTACCCGCTCCCGGATCGCTACTACCTGCCGGGCTATTGATTCGCCTGACTGACAGAAGGGGGCGCGATCGTTCCCTTATCGCGCGGACGCGCCGCGCCAAGGCGACGAGAGTTTCCACAATCTGAACCCCGTCATCCTGAGGTGCTCGGGCGAAGCCCGAGCCTCGAAGGATGCTCATTACCGAAGACGGTCGCCCGGCTTCAGCATCCGTCGAGGTCTGGGTTCTTGGCTGGGACTTGTCGAATGCAAATCCGGGTTGGCACACACCTCGGAGCCTGACCGAAAACTCCAGATCGCCCTCATCCCTGGACTTGATCCGGGGATGAGGGCGTGAGGGGATGGTCGCGTCGATTCCGGCGGCTTTTGAGCCAGCCTCCCAGGATGACGTCCTGTTTGGATGTGATGATCCCCAAAACTAAAAGGCCCGGCATCGCTGCCGGGCCTTGAAGTCGCTGAAGCGTCACGCGCTCGTCACCTCGCCGCGCCGAGTTCCGCCAGGATGGCGTCGCCCATGCCGCTGGTGCCGACGACCGTCGTCCCTTCAGACTTGATGTCGTTGGTGCGGTAGCCCTTGTCGAGCACGCCGGCGATCGCCGCCTCGATGCGGCCGGCGGCCTCGCCGAGGCCGAAGGAATAGCGTAGCGCCATGGCGAGAGAGCCGATCATCGCGATCGGATTGGCGAGGCCCTTGCCGGCGATGTCGGGGGCGGCACCATGCACCGGCTCATAGAGCGCGCGGCGCTTGCCGGAAATCTCCTCGACACCGCCGAGCGAGGCGGAGGGCAGCATGCCGAGCGAGCCGGTCAGCATCGCCGCGACATCGGAGAGGATGTCGCCGAACAGGTTGTCGGTGACCAGCACGTCGAACTGCTTCGGCGCGCGCACCAGCTGCATGGCGCAGGAATCGGCGAGCTGGTGCTCGAGCGCCACGTCGGAGAATTCCGCGCCGTGCACCTCGCTCACCACCTGCTTCCACAGCACGCCGGACTTCATCACATTGTGCTTCTCGGCCGAGACCACCTTGTTGCGCCGGGTGCGGGCGAGCTCGAAGGCGACGCGGGCGATGCGCTCAATCTCGTAGGATTCGTAGACCTGGGTGTCGACGGCCCGCTTCTGGCCGTCGCTGAGGTCGGTGATCGTCTTGGGCTCGCCGAAATAGACGCCCCCGGTCAGTTCGCGCACGATCAGCATGTCGAGCCCGTCGACCAGCTCGCGCTTGAGGCTGGAGGCGTCGGCCAGCGCCGGATAGCAGATCGCCGGACGCAGATTGGCGAACAGCTGGAGATCCTTGCGCAGCCGCAACAGGCCGGCCTCGGGGCGCGCCTCATAAGGCACATTGGCCCATTTCGGTCCGCCGACGGCGCCGAGCAGGATGGCGTCGGCGGCGAGCGCGCGGGTCATTGCTTCTTCGGAAATTGCGACCCCATGCTCGTCATAGGCGGCGCCGCCGACGAGATCCTCCTCGACCGCGAAAGAGGCGAGGCCGGCGCTCTCCAGCCAGCCGATAACCCGCTTCACCTCGGCCATCACCTCAGTGCCGATGCCGTCGCCGGGAAGCAGCAGGAGCTTGTGGGTCGCCATGTCGATCCTCGCCTGGAACGCTTGAGTGCGGGCGGAGTGCTAATAGCTGGCGTGTCAGCTGGCAAGATGAGCGCCCCATAAAGAACCGCCGGCCTTTGCGGGACCGGCGGCGGGAGGAGCAACGCACGGCAAGATCGGAAGGCGGCGGGATCAGAAGTTCTTCTTCGTCATCTCGCCGGCGATGAAGTCGGCCTGCCGGATGGCGAGCGCGACGATGGTCAGCGTCGGGTTCTCGGCGCCGCCGGTGGTGAACTGGCTGCCGTCGGAGATGAACAGGTTCGGTATGTCGTGGGTCTGCCCGTGCTTGTTGACGACGCCGTCGCGCGGCTTCTCGCTCATCCGGTTGGTGCCGAGATTGTGCGTCGAGGGATAGGGCGGCGTCGGGATGGTGCGCGTCGCGCCCACCGCGTCATACATCGCCGCACCCTGCCTCTGGGCGTGGGCGCGCATCGCGACGTCGTTGGGGTGGTCGTCGAAATGCACGTTCGCGACCGGCATGCCGTTCTTGTCCTTCACCTCGGCGTTGAGGGTGATGCGGTTGGTCTCCTGCGGCATGTCCTCGCCGACCAGCCACATGCCGGCCATGTTGACATAGCCGTCCATGGCCGAGGTGAAGGAGCGGCCCCAGCCGCCCGGATCCATGAAGGCGGCCATGAAGGGCACCCCGATGGAGAGCGTCTCCATCTCATAGCCGCCGACGAAGCCGCGCTTCGGATCATTGTGCGCCTCGTCGGAAACGATGCCGGCCATGGTGGTGCCGCGGTACATGTGCACCGGCTTCTCGAAGATGCCGTACACCGAGCCCGTCATGTGCCGCATGTAGTTGCGCCCGACCTGGCCGGAGGAATTGGCGAGACCGTCCGGGAACATGCTGCTCTCGGAGTTCAGCAGGAGCCGCGGGCTCTCGATCGAATTGCCGGCCACCGCGACGATGCGCGCCTTCTGGCGCTGCGTCTTGCCGTCCTTGTCGACATAGACGACGCCGCTCGCCCTACCCGAGGCATCGTGCTCGATCTTGAGCACCATGCATTGCGGGCGCACTTCGAGATTGCCGGTCGCCTCGCCGCGCGGGATCTCCGCATAGAGCGTCGACCATTTGGCGCCGGATTTGCAGCCCTGGAAGCAGAAGCCGATCTGCTGGCAGGCGCCGCGATCGTGGCGTGGCTGGCTGTTGATCGCCATGCGCCCGGTCGAGACGCTGCCATAGCCGATCTTCTTGGCGCCGGCCTCGAACACCTTGAAATTATTGTTGCCCGGCAGGCCCGGAATGCCGTTGGTCCGGGTCACGCCCATCTTGTCCTCGGCCTTGGCGTAATAGGGCGCCATCTCGGCGAGGCCGATCGGCCAATCGAGCAGATTGGCGCCGTCGATATTGCCGTAGGTGGTCGCGGCCTTGAACTCGTGCTCCTGGAGGCGCAGCGAGGCGCCTGCCCAGTGCACGGTGGAGCCACCCACCGACTTCACGATCCAGGCCGGCAGGTTCGGGAAGTTCTTGTGCACCCGCCACGAGCCGGAGGTCGTGCGCATGTCGGTCCAGGCGAGTTGGGCGAAACTCTCCCACTCATTGTTGACGAAGTCCTCGATATTGTGCCGGGCGCCGGCTTCGAGGATCACCACCTTCACGCCCTTGAGCGCGAGCTCGGTGCCGAGCGTGCCGCCGCCGGCTCCGGAGCCGACGATGACGACGAGCGAGTCGTCATTGAGATCGAAGGGTGCAGCCATGATCGCGTCCTCCCCTCAGAGCCAGGAAATGTCGTTGAAGCCGCGGTCGATATAGCCGCCCTTCTCGGCGGAGGCGCCCTCATAGCCGAAGACCGGCCACACCTCCTCTTGGTTGTAGAGGCTGACCACCAGGCCGCCCCTCACCTTCTGGAAGAAGGCGCTGTCCTCGATCTGCCGGAGGATCGCGACGCGCTGGTCCTCCCAGCCGAGATCGGCATAGGGGACACCGTGTTTCGCCTTGGCCAGCGTATCGAGAGTGACGACGCCATCCTCCACCAGCGCTTTCAGCGCGGGATCGCTCGCCCCGGTCTCATAGACCTTCATGGCGATGGCGTAGTTGCGGTCGGGGATGCGGTCGTGCGGATAGACATCGCGCGCCATCACGATCAGCGTGCGCATGGTCTCCGGCTTGAGATTGGTGACCTCCAGCCCCCAGGCCTCCCCCGGGTTCATCACCGCGGCACCCGTCACCATGAGCGCGCCGGCCCCCAGGCCCACCTTGACCGCTCCGGCAAGAAGCGCGCGGCGCGAAGGGCCGCGCGCACCGATGATCGTCGTCATTGCTTCCTCCTGGTAGTATATTTTGGTTGTTCTTCAGTCTTTACTTGTAGCGCAGCTTTTATTTGTAACGACCGAGTCTCTGCAGCACCTCGATCTTGTATCCGTCGGGATCGGTTACGAAGAAGAACTTCGCGAGCAGCACGCCCTCGCGGAAGAATTCCTTGACCGGATTGGGATTGAGGCCGAGCGAGGTGAAGCGCGCATGCTCGGCATCGAGATCATCGACGACAAAGGCGATGTGGCCGTAGCCGTCGCCGAGGCCGTAGGGTTCGGTACGGCCATGATTGACGGTCAGCTCGATCTCGAAGTCGGCCTCGCCGTTGCGCAGATAGATCAGCGTGAAGCCGTCGAAGCCGAAGCGGTCGGCGATCTCGAGTCCGAACGCACGGGAATAGAAATCCACCGAGCGCGCTTCATCCAGCACCCGGATCATCGAATGAACGGCCTTGGCCAATATGCACCTCCTCGAGCGGGAATCCGCCAATAGGAAGGATGCTAGGCCGCGCCCGCGTAGCGTGGTGGTAGACCGCTAGCACATCGCCACACGCCATCTGCGCACGGGCGTGGCGGCAACTATTCGGCAGCCTGCAGCGGTGCCAGCTCGTGCGGCTTGACGGGCGCCGTCCCGCAGGCCGCCGTCGGCGCCTGGCCGCGCACTTCGCTGAGATAGATCAAGCACGAGCAGCGCAGAAGCGAGGCAAAATTGCTCACCTCGCCACGTAGCTCCAGCACCTCGTCATGCAGCCGGGTGACGAACTTGCCGAGACTCATGCCCTCATGTGCGGCGACCTCTTCGAGGATGGCCCAGAAGGCGGCCTCCAGCCGGATCGAAGTGGAATGGCCGCCGATCCGCACCGATCGGGTCTGGCTCTCATAGGTCTCGGGCGCTTGGCCCGCGAAGATGTGGCACATGGGGGCGTCTCCCGGAACGTCCGATTATTGTTTCGAACGATTCCACTCCGGTAAGCCGTAGATGTAAAGCCGGAAAACGATCTGGGCGGCGCACGCTACGATCAGGCTGCGTTGCATGCGGGACCGTCTGCGACGCGATGTGCTACCCTCCGTTGCACTGGCCGCCGTGCGTTGTCGGCGAAGGGTGCACAGTCCTGGAGGCGCGCATGACGCTCCATCATCTCACAATGACGGGTATAGAGGCACGCCCGGTATTACTGGAATTGCAGCGCCCCATCGTGGCCCGCATCGCCACGATCACGCATTGGCCTCTGGTCCTGATCGATCTCCACACCGCCGAAGGGGTGACAGGCCGCAGCTATCTCGAGCCTTATCTTCCGAAATCGATGCGCTATCTGGTCCCGGCGCTCCACGATCTGGGCGAACTTTTCAAGGGACGGCGCGTCGCGCCGGGCGAAATGTTCGACGCCGCTCGCAAATCGCTGCATTTCGTTGGCTATGAAGGACTGTCCATGATCGCAGTGGCCGGGCTGGACATGGCAGCTTGGGACGCACTGGCCAAGGCGGCGAATCTGCCGCTTTGCGTTCTGCTCGGCGGCACGACCGGGCCCGTGCCCGCCTATAACAGCAATGGCCTTTGGCTGAAGGACCCGACGGAAGTTGCCGCCGAAGCGATCGAACTCCGCGCCGAAGGCGGGTTCAAGGCGCTCAAGCTCCGGCTCGGACGCGACAGTATTGCCGACGATCTTGCCACCGTGCAGGCGGTACAGGAGGCTCTCGGCCCTGATGTGGATCTCATGGTCGATTTCAATCAGGGTCTCAGCCTGGCGGAAGCCTTGAGACGCTGCCACAGGATTGATGATCTGGGTCTTGCCTGGATCGAGGAGCCGATCATCTACGACAATCTCGCGGGATATGTGCGGCTCGCCGCCGAGCTCAAGACGCCGATCCAGATCGGCGAGAATTTCTATGGCCCGCGGGAGCTCTACAAGGCATTGCAGATGGGGGCCTGCGATCTCGTCATGCCGGATTTCATGCGCATCGGCGGCGTGACCGGCTGGCTGCGCTCCGCGCCGATCGCAGCGGCCGCCGGCATTCCCGTTTCCACTCATCTCTACCCGGAGGTGGCCGCCCACGTCATGCGCGTGACCGAAGGCGCGCATTGGCTCGAATGGCAGAATTGGGCAGATCCGATCTTGCAGAGGCCATTCGAGATCATAAACGGGGAACTCCACGTTCCGGATGTTCCCGGGGTGGGCATCGACTGGGATGAGAAAGCGGTCTCGGCTCACCTCGTCCATTAGGGACGCTTCCGATCCTCGACGTCAGCACTGCCTTTAGCGCTCGGCGCCTGTGCGCGGCTTGGTGCCATAGCCCTTCATGAAGAGTGCGACACCGCTCTCGATCGCCACGTCGGCCCTCTGCTTCGTCAGCGGTTCGAGGCCCAGCAAGCCGACCAGGTGGACATCGACCGAAATGAGCTGGAGGAACTGTATCGCCGCAAGCTTCGGGTCGGGAATGGCCATCTCTCCCCTCTCGCTCGCGTCGCGCAGGAAGTTCTCGATCCGCTCCTGGAGGACCTTCGGACCCGACTCGTAGAAGACCCGTCCGAGTTCGGGAAATCTCGGCACCTGCGCGATGATGCTGCGGTAGAAGGCGAGCGCATCGCCCGTCGCGAACATCGCCATGAAATTCTGCGCGATGGTCCGCAGGACATGCTCGACATCATCAGACGCTGAGGTCTTCTCCCAGATCGCCTCTGCGATCTGTCCGCACTTGTCGCTGACAAGGGCCCCGAACAGCGCCTCCTTGCTGGGGAAATAGGCATAGAGGGTCGCCTTGGAGACCTTGGCCTCCTTTACGATCGCGTCCGTACTGACGGTGTCGTAGGGCTGCTCGAGGAAGAGCGCGTGCGCGGCCTCCAGCAGTTGCCGCACCTTCGGATTGCTACGGTCCGGCACGCCCTCGACGCGAGCGGGAGTGCCGACGGGCTCTGCGTTGTTCCCGGAGTTCTGCTGCGTCGGAGGGTGCCGGCTCATGGCGCGCCTTTTGCGAAAATTTGAACTGTACCGTACAGTTTATCATTGACCTCCTGCGCAACATGCGTCAAGTGTCCCGGCCTGAACTGTACGGTTCAGTACATGGTCCTGTGAGGCTTCATGCGCAAGCGTCTCCCGCCCGTCCCAGAGTATCTCCTGCGCCGGCCGCGCCGGACGAGCCTGCTCGTTGCGTGCCTTATCTCCAGCCTCGCGCTGTCGGCGTGCGGGCCGGAGGCCGGCGCCCCGCCGCGGGCGTCCGAGATGGTCAAGGTGCAGGCCGTGTCGTTTCAGCCGATCGCCCGAACGGTGTCGCTGACCGGGACCGTCGCCGCTCGCGTCGAGAGCAAGCTCTCGTTTCGCATTGCCGGCCGGATCGCGGAGCGCAAGGCAGATGTCGGGGACCATGTGAAGGCCGGCGACGTCCTGGCGACGATCGAAACCCCTGAGCAGGAAGCGGATGTTCAATCCGCAAAGGCGAGCCTGCAGGCGGCCGAAGCGACACTGGTGCAGGCACAGAGCAATTTTGATCGGCAGAAGCAGTTGATCGCCAGCGGCTTCACGACGCGCAGCAATTTCGACGCGGCCGAGGAGCAGTTGCGCACCGCCGAGGGATCGGTCGCGTCCGCGCGAGCGGATGTCGGCACGGCGCAGGAACAGCTTTCCCTGACGGTCCTGAGGGCCGACGCCGACGGCGTGATCACCGCCCGCGACGCCGAGGCCGGCCAGGTGGTCGCTGCCGCGCAGACGATCTTCACCTTGGCCCGGGACGGCGCGCGCGACGTGATCTTCGACATTTACGAAGGCCTGCTCGCCGAGCCGCCGTCGAGCGAGCGCGTCGAGATCCGGCTCCTCTCCAATCGGGACGTGGCCGCCACTGCCGTCGTGCGCGAGATCTCGCCGACCTTCGACCCGGCGACCGGAACCGTCCGGGTAAAGATGTCGCTGATCGACCCGCCCGCAGCCATGGGTCTAGGCGCCGCCGTGCTCGGGAACGGCAAATGGGCGGCAAGGAATCTGGCCGCGCTGCCGTGGACATCGCTTGCCGCCGGGGAGGCGGGACCGACGGTGTGGGTCGTCGATGCCGAGACCAAGGCGGTGTCGCAGCGCCCGATCAGTGTGGACCACTACGGGACCGGGCAGGTCCTGGTCAGCGCCGGGCTGAAGCGGGGCGAAATCGTCGTCACCGCCGGCAGCCAGTTCCTGCGTGCCGGGCAGGTTGTCGCCATCGCCTCGGGAGATCCGTCGTGACGCTACGAAACGCTCTTGTCGGCCTCGGCATGCTGGTCGCGCTCGGTGGCTGTTCGCCGAATGAAGTGGCTCCGTCACCCCCGGTGCGGCCGGTGCTGTCGGTCGTCGCCACGCCTCAGGGCGTCGCGACCACCAGCTTCACCGGCACGGTCCAGCCGCGCTATTCCCGCGATCTCGGCTTTCGCGTGCTTGGCCGCGTGGTCGCGCGCACCGTCGATGTCGGGCAGACGGTCAAGGCTGGCCAGCTTCTCGCCTCGCTTGATCCGATGACGCTCAGTCTCGCGGTCCGGCAGATCGAGGCGGAGCTTGCCAAGGCCGAAGCCCAGCTCGTCTACGCGGCCGCGACCAGGGACCGCAAGAAAGCTCTCCTCGCCAAGAAGGTCGCCTCGCAGGCAGATCTCGACACGGCCGAAGAGGCCCTCGCCAGCGCCGACGCCGCCGTGGTGCGCGCTCGCGCCAGCCTCGACAAGGCGAAGGAGCAGCTGTCCTACACCCGGCTCGTCTCCGACACCGACGGCATCGTCACCGCCGTGAACGCCGAGGTGGGCCAGACCGTCAATGCAGGCGACACCGTCGTCACCGTCGCACAACTCGAGGTGCGCGAAGCCATGGTCGACGTTCCCGACGAGATGGCGCAGTCGGTGAAGGTCGGGGACCGGTTCGCGACGACGCTGCAGGTCGAGCCAGGCATCGGAGCAAGCGGACGCGTGCGCGAGATCGCGCCACAGACTGATGCCGCGACGCGCACACGGCGCATCCGGATCACGCTCGATGCGCCTCCGCCGGCTTTCCGGATCGGGACGACCCTCACCGCGACCCCGAGCCACACCGAACAGGCGTCAATCGACCTGCCGGTCTCCGCGCTGCTGAGAGCCGATGGTCGTGCGTTCGTCTGGGTGGTCGACGAGAACGCGCTGACGGTGTCGCGCAGGCCCGTCGAGGTCGAGAGCGAGGCCGGCGGAACGCTTCGGATCAAGAGCGGGATCGACGCCGGATCACGGGTCGTGACCGCCGGCGTCAACAGCCTTGCCGAAGGCCAGAAGGTCAAGATCGACGCGGAGATGGTCCCATGAACGGCTTCAACCTCTCGGATTGGGCGCTGCGCCATCGTTCGCTCGTCTGGTACTTCATGCTCATGGCGTCGGTTGCCGGCGTCCTCGCCTATTTGAATCTCGGCCGTGAAGAGGATCCCAACTTCACGATCAAGACGATGCTCATCACCGCCATATGGCCCGGCGCCTCGATCGAGGACACGGCCACGCAGGTCACCGACCGGATCGAGAAGAAGCTCGAGGAACTCACCACCCTCGATTACACCAAGAGCCAGACGTCGCCGGGCCGGACCACGATCTTCCTCAATCTGAAGGACACGACGCAGGGCCGCGCCGTTCCCGACACCTGGCTGCGGGTGCGCAACATCCTGTCCGACATCAAGGGCGAGTTGCCCGCGGGCGTGCAGGGGCCGTTCTTCAACGACGACTTCGGCGACGTCTACGGCAACATCTACGCCTTCACCTCGGATGGTCTCTCCCAGCGCCAGCTGCGCGACTACGTCGAGGCGGCGCGGGCGCGGATCCTCACCGTCCCGAACGTCGGCAAGGTCAATCTCGTCGGCGCGCAGGACGAGGTCGTCTATCTCGAATTCTCCACCCAGCAGATGGCTGCGCTCGGCCTCACCCAGCAGACCATCATCAACGCGCTCAGCGCGCAGAATGCGGTCTCCCCCTCCGGCACGATCGAGGCCGACGGCGAGCGCGTCTCGGTGCGGACCAACGGGCAGTTCGGCTCGGAAAAGGACCTGAGCAAGGTCAATCTCTGGATCAATGACCGCTTCTTCAGGCTGTCGGACGTGGCGACCATCACCCGCGGCTACGCCGATCCGCCGACGACGCTCTTCCGCTACAACGGGCAGCCGGCCATCGGCCTCGCGATCGGCATGAAGCCGGCGGCCAACCTGCTGAAGTTCGGCGAGGCGCTGGTCGAGGAGATGCGCCGGATCGAGGCCGAACTTCCCATCGGCGTCGAGGTCCACCAGGTCTCCGACCAGCCGCACGTGGTCGAAGAGGCGGTCGGCGGCTTCACCAAGGCGCTCGCCGAAGCGATCGCCATCGTTCTCGTCGTCTCGTTCATCAGCCTCGGCATGCGCGCCGGACTCGTCGTCGCGCTGTCGATCCCGCTGGTGCTCGCCATCACTTTCGTGGCGATGCAGTATTTCGGGATATCGCTCCAGCGCATCTCGCTCGGCGCGCTCATCATCGCGCTCGGCCTGCTGGTCGACGACGCCATGATCGCGGTGGAGATGATGGTCTCGCGGCTGGAAGTCGGCGACACCCTCGAGAAGGCGGCGACCCACGTCTATTCGTCCACCGCCTTCCCGATGCTCACCGGCACGCTTGTCACGGTGGCAAGTTTCATCCCCGTCGGGCTCAACAACAGCAGCGCCGGCGAATTCACTTTCACACTTTTTGTCGTTATCGCGGTTTCGCTGATCGTGTCATGGATCGTCGCGGTGGTCTTCACGCCCATTCTCGGCGTGAGCCTGCTGCCGAAGTTCATGAAGAAGCATCACGACCAGCCGGGATGGTTCACGCGCCTCTTTCGGTCCACCCTCTATGTCTGCGTACGCTTCAAATGGCTGACGATCGCGGTCACGCTTGCCCTGTTCGTCGGCTCGGTCGTCGGCATGGGGTACGTCCAGCAGCAATTCTTCCCGTCGTCCGATCGGCCCGAGGTCATCGTCGACTGGACGGCGCCGCAGAACGTCTCGATCACCGAGACCCGCGCGCAGATGGACCGCTTCGAGAAGCAGCTGCAGGGCGATAACGATATCGCCTTCTGGTCGTCCTATGTCGGCGAAGGCGCTCAGCGCTTCCTGCTGTCGTATGACGTGCCGCCTGCGAGCCCGAACTTCGGTCAGATCGTCATCATGACCAAGGGGCTGGAGGCGAGGGATCGCGTCATCAAGCGCCTCAAGGCGATTGGCGAGCAGGAATTCGTCGGTACCGACGTCTTTGTCCATTCGCTCGATATCGGCCCGCCGGTCGGCCGCCCGATCCAGTACCGGATCAGCGGCCCGGACATCGGCAAGGTCCGCGCCTACGCCCAGGAGGTCGCCGGAATTGTCGGCGCCAACGCCAACACCGGCCGCGTGACCTATGACTGGAATGAACCGGCCCGCGTCGTGAAGATCGACATTCTGCAGGACAAGGCGCGGCAGCTGGGCGTGACCTCGCAGGATGTGGCCACCGTGCTGAACGGCGTCGTCGGCGGAACGACCGCGACGCAGATAAG
Organism: Xanthobacteraceae bacterium; assembly: GCA_029266425.1. GTDB lineage: Bacteria > Pseudomonadota > Alphaproteobacteria > Rhizobiales > Xanthobacteraceae > Ancylobacter. The sequence goes on along the minus strand of JAQSWY010000015.1, from coordinate 106,660 downwards.
GGATTCCATCTACCTCGTGAACGTCGTCAGTCGCGCCCGCTCTACCGAGCGAGCCTCGATCGAAACCCTGGAGAATCTCCAGATCCCGACCCAGAACGGGCGGTCCTTTCCGCTCGCGGCGATCGCGACCTTCCACTACGAGATGGAGCAGCCCATCCTGTGGCGGCGTAACCGCATCCCGACGATCAACGTCAAGGCGAGCCTCGTCTCCGAGGTCCAGCCGGCGACCGTCGTCGATCAGATCAAACCCCAGATGGACGCCTTCATCGCCAAGCTGCCGCACGCCTATCATGTCGTCACCGGCGGCGCGGTCGAAGAGAGCGCGAAGGGCCAGGGGCCGATCCTCGCGATCGTGCCCCTCATGCTGATCACCATGACCACGCTTCTGATGTTTCAGCTCCAGAGCTTCCAGCGCCTGTTCCTCGTGGTGGCGGTCGCGCCCCTCGGCCTGATCGGCGTCGTCGCGGCGCTTCTTCCCTCGGGCGCACCACTGGGATTCGTGGCGATCCTCGGCGTGCTCGCGCTGATAGGGATCCTGATCCGCAACTCCGTGATCCTGATCGTTCAGATCGAGCACCTGATCGAAGAGGGTCACGCAAGGTGGGACGCGGTGCTCGACGCCACCGAGCATCGGATGCGGCCGATCATGCTCACGGCCGCAGCGGCCTCGCTCGCACTGATCCCGATCTCGCGCGAGGTGTTCTGGGGACCGATGGCCTACGCCATGATGGGCGGGATCATCGTCGGAACGGTGCTGACGCTGCTGTTCCTGCCCGCGCTCTATGTCGCGTGGTTCCGGATCAGCGAGCGTGAAGGTGCGGCGACCACCGACGTGGAGATGACGCCCGGGCGGCCCGAGGAAGCGGTGCCGGCATTGCGGTTTACGCCGTAGCCAGCAGTTGGATTTCCGTTGCCGACATTTCCTGTCTTCTTGCGATATCAAATCCCACAATTCGGGATTAATGGCGACCCATGCAGGACGGCGGGCTCCCCCGCTCACGGGGACGGACGACAAAGTACGTTCGCAGTGATTGCTTTCGATGCGATCCGACCACCGGTCTTGCGCGCGCGCCCGCGGGCGGCCGGTCGGCATTGCTCGTCGATGCCGGCGGAACGTGCGGTCAGTTCTTCATGTGGAGCGGAACATGCGACACGTCCTGCCGCGCCCGCTCTCTAGGCCCTCAGCCGCGCCGTCACCTCGATCTCGACCTTCATCTCCGGCTTGAGCAGGCCGGCGACGATCAGCATCGAGGCTGGGCGGATCTCGCCGAAATAGTGCCCGAAGATCGGGAAAAGCTTCTCGGCATAGGCGGCGTCGGTGATGACGTAGTTGGCCCGCACCACATAGGCGAGCGACGTGCCCGCCTGCTCCAGCGCGGCGATGATGGTCCGGAAGGCATTGTGCGCCTGGTCCTCGACGGCCTCGGGCATGCGCATGGTGGCGTAGTCATAGCCGGTGGTGCCGGCGACGAACACATAGTCGCCGTCCACCACCGCACGCGAATAGCCGGCCGCCTTCTCGAAAGGCGAGCCGGTCGAGATCAGCCGCCGCTCCGCCATGGCGGTGCGCCCCCTTTATCACTTCAGGCCCAGGGCCGCTCGGCGGCGAGCTTCGTCTCATAGGAGGTGATGATTTCGGCCTTCGCCTCGGTGAGGCCGATATCGTCGAGGCCGTTCAGCATGCAGTGCTTGCGGAACGGATCGATGTCGAAATGGATAGAGCCGCCGTCCGGACCCTTGATGGTCTGGGTCTCGAGATCGACGGTTACGGTCGCATTGGAGCCGCGCGAAGCGTCGTCGAAAAGCGCCTGGAGTTGCTCCGGCGTGACCGTGATCGGCAGGATGCCGTTCTTGAAGCAATTATTGTAGAAGATGTCGGCGAACGAGGTGGAGATCACGCAGCGAATGCCGTGATCCAGCAGCGCCCACGGCGCGTGCTCGCGCGAGGAACCGCAGCCGAAATTGTCGCCTGCGATCAGGATCTGCGCATTGCGATAGGCCGGCTTGTTCAGCACGAAGTCCGGATTCTCGCTGCCATCCTGATTGTAGCGCATCGCGGCGAAAAGCGCCGTGCCGAGGCCGGTACGCTTGATGGTCTTCAGGTACCGCGCGGGAATGATCATGTCGGTATCGACATTGACCAGGTGCAGCGGCGCAGCGACACCGGTCAGCGTGGTGAACTTGTCCATGGCAGTACCTCTCAAGCAGTGCGGCAGCGGCTGAATAGCAAACGCCGCTCGAAAATCCTAGCATTGCCGGCATCAGGCCGAAGGCAAATCTATTCCGTCTGGGCCTCGATGCGTTCCATATCCTCGTCCGAGAGACCGAAATGGTGGCCGATCTCATGGATCAGCACATGGGTGACGATCTTGCCCAGGGTCTCGTCATGCTCGGCCCAGTAATCGAGGATCGGCCGGCGATAGAGGAAGATCATGTTCGGCATGGCGAAGGTCTGGGTGCCGTAGCCCTGCGCCAGCCCGACGCCCTGGAACAGGCCCAGCAGATCGAACTCGCTCTCCGCTTGCAGTTGCTCCATAACCTCCTCGGTGGGGAAATCGTCCACCTGCACCACGACGTTCCCGCACATGGCACGGAAGCGCTCCGGCAGGCGCGCATAGGCGGCTTCCGCCATGACCTCCATCTCGGCAAGGCTGGGCGCCTTCAGGTGGCGCAACGCGCCGATGTCGTCGGACATGATCGGGAACGCTTTCAGGACAGATAGGTGAACATCAGATAGGCGACGAGCACGATGCCCGCCACCACCGCCAGCGCGCGCCCGATACGCCGCCCCCAGACTTCGACGGGGTCGTCTTCAGGCGGGAAAAGATGCGGATCACCGGCCATGCGCGAGACTAACCCCCGGCAGGCCGCGAAGCCACCCGACATTGCGGCGGTACCAAGGCTTTGCCGCGCCTGCGCCGCGTTGGTGAATGCCGGCTGAACACCGCCCTCAAGCACCGTTCAGCCAGAGCTCGCTATACGTCAACTTACGCTCGGTGAGAGCGCCTGAAGACAGGCACCCGGAGGATCAGCCCATGCTTCGCAAGTTCGGCATATCGGCGGCGCTGGTCGGCCTCCTCGGTGCAGCGGCGCTGCTCGCGCCTGCCTCTTCGACCACCGGCGCCCTCAGCGCCGCACCCGCCGACGCCACCCAGATCGAGGCGCCGGTATTCTCCAACGTGGTTGTCAATAATAATAACGGGTGACCATATCTGACCCGGCGGAACATAAGCGTATGCGGCACGTTCAAGGGAAGCGTCTATAGCTCCCTTGACGCGCTGATCCTGGAACGGGGGGCGGAAGGCTCGTTCGAGGAGTGCGTATCATGAAGTCCCTCTACACGCTCGGCGCCGCGGCGGGTTTCGTCGCCCTTGCCGCCGGCTTTTCCATTCCCACCGCGGTCAGCGCCGCTCCGGCGTCCCCCATCGCCATCAAGCAGGCCCTCGGCGAAGCGCCGAGCAACGTGATCGAAGTGCAGCGGCGCTGGCGCGGGGGCGGCCGGCATTGGGGCGGCGGCCGGCATTGGGGCGGCGGCCGGCATTGGGGCGGCGGTCGCCATTGGCGCGGCGGTCGTCACTGGGGCGGCGGTCCACGTTGGCACGGCGGTCGGCGCTGGTACGGCGGGCGCCGTTGGTACGGTGGCGGCTGGGGTGGCGGCTGGGGTTGGGGTGCGCCCCTGGTGATCGCTCCGTTCGCCGTGGCTCCCTATTACTACAATAACGATTGCGGCTACGTGTCCGCGCGCCGCTGGGTCAATGGTCGTCGCGTCTGGGTGCGCCGTTATCAGTGCTGGTAAGCACTACTCAAAGCTCGGAAAGCCCGGCCAAGTGCCGGGCTTTTCTTTGCCGTCGGACCGAATGTTACATGCCGTTCACATGTCCCGCCCTTGTGAACGCCTGACGATACGTCAGTACAACAGGCAAACCGGGCTTCTCACTCCATCTAGATGGTGACGGGGCACATCCGGAGTGAGTTCGATGGAAAACGCAATTTCACGTCTGACCGGCTGGCTGACGGCCGGTGTCCTCGCCGTCTCCCTTGCTGCGGTGCCGCTCGGTGCTGCGGAGGCTCGCGGCATGGGCGGCGGCGGCGGATTCGGCGGCGGCGGCATGCATGGTGGCGGATTCGGCGGTGGGTTCGGCGGCGGCGGCTTTCATGGCGGCGGCTTCGGCGGCGCGCCGTGGATGGCCGGCGGCATGCATGGTGGCGGGTTTGGCGGCGGCTTTCACGGCGGCGGCTGGAACCATGGCGGGTATGGCCATTACGGTCACTACGGCCACTACGGCTATGGCTACGCGCCCTTCTTCCTGAGCCCTTACGCCTTTGGCTATGACGACGGCTATTATGATGACGGCTATGGCTACGGTCCCTATTGCCGGACCGTGCTGTCGCCGCGCGGCACGGCACACCATCGCCATTATGTGCGCCAGCAGGTCTGCAGCTGAGCGTCGAAAAGAAAAGGCCGGGGCGTGACCCCGGCCTCCTGATTCTCAAGGTACAGCCTGTCCCGCGTCAGCCCGCGCGAGGCCAGTTGCGGATATCGACGAAGCGCCCGGCAATCGCCGCCGCGGCCGCCATGGCCGGCGAGACGAGGTGCGTGCGGCCCTTCGGGCCCTGCCTTCCCTCGAAATTGCGATTCGAGGTCGAGGCGCAGCGCTCCTCCGGGGAGAGTTTGTCGGGGTTCATGGCGAGGCACATCGAGCAGCCCGGCTCGCGCCAGTCGAAGCCGGCGGCCTTGAACACGCGGTCAAGTCCCTCGGCCTCCGCCTGCAGCTTCACCAGGCCCGAGCCCGGCACCACCATGGCCTGCACGTTCGCATGCACGCTATGGCCGGCGATGATCGCCGCCGCGGCGCGCAGATCCTCGATGCGCGCATTGGTGCAGGAGCCGATGAACACCCGGTCGAGCGCAATGTCGGTGATGCGGGTTCCGGCGGTGAGGCCCATATAGGCCAGCGCCCGCTTCTTCGCCTCGCGCCGGCCCTCGTCCTCGAGCAGATCGGGGTCCGGTACCCGGCCCTCGACCGAGATGACATCCTCCGGGCTGGTGCCCCAGCTCACGATAGGCGGCAGGGCGCTGCCGTCGAGCCGCACCTCATGGTCGAACACGGCGTCCTCGTCGGAGCGCAGCGTATCCCAGTAGCGGCGCGCCGCGTCCCATGCCGCGCCCTTCGGCGCGCGCGGGCGGTCCTTCACATAGGCAAAGGTGGTCTCGTCCGGCGCCACCATGCCGGCACGGGCGCCGCCTTCGATCGCCATGTTGCAGACCGTCATGCGGCCTTCCATGGAGAGATTGCGGAACACCTCGCCGCCATACTCGATCACGTAGCCGGTGCCGCCGGCGGTGCCGGTGGTGCCGATGATGGCGAGCGTCACGTCCTTGGCGGTCACCCCGTGCGGCAGCGTGCCGTCGACGGTGACGCGCATGTTCTTGCTCTTCTTCTGGATCAGCGTCTGGGTGGCGAGCACATGCTCGACCTCGGAGGTGCCTATACCGTGCGCCAGCGCGCCGAAGGCGCCATGGGTCGAGGTGTGGCTGTCGCCGCACACGATGGTGGTGCCCGGCAAGGTGAAGCCCTGCTCCGGCCCGACGACATGGACGATGCCCTGCCGGCTGTCGAGCTCGTTGAAATACTCGATGCCGAAGTCGCGGGCATTCTCGGCCAGCGTCTCCACCTGCAGGCGGCTCTCGGGCTCGTTGATGCCGAAACGGCGGTCGCTGGTCGGCACATTGTGGTCGACGACGGCCAGCGTCTTGTGCGGCGCATGCACCTTGCGGCCATTGGTCCTGAGCCCTTCGAAGGCCTGCGGGCTCGTCACCTCATGCACGAGGTGGCGATCGATATAGAGCAGGCAGGTGCCGTCGGGCTGGCGATCGACGACGTGGTCGTCGAAGATCTTGTCATAGAGGGTACGCGGAGCGGACGTGCTCATCTCGGGCGTCTCATCGAAAAGCGGTAACGGGAAACAGACGGGCAGGCGCAGCCAAGGAGCAGGCACGCTCCGGGCGGCGCTCAGCTAAGCTGGGCAGCGGCGCAGGCCGTGAAACGGCCGAAGAAGCGCGACGGCAGGCGCACGTGGTCCGGTACCGCGGCAAATCCGATGGTGGTCGGCAAATGACGGCGCACCTCCGGCCGCGCACCGAAGCACGCCGGGTCCATCGTCCTCGCGGTTCCCACCTCGTTCATCATGGAATGCTTCTAGCAAGTCTCACCGGGCGACACAAATGCCGTGCGCGCGAGCGCACCGCCACGCACCAAGGGCCAGCGTCCGTCAGGCAACATGCAGCCGCTGCATATCTATGGCGAGGCGTATCCTCCGCAAGACTTTGGCCGGCCGATTATAATAAAGTATTTCAATCGTCCGGGTCTCAACACGGGAATTTCCCTAGCGGAAATAAAGACTTGGCGGAAGGGAAAGGCCTCCGCTAAACTTGTCCCAGCGTCACGCTGGAGACCAAGATGCGCCCGACGGATATCGTCCTCTTCGCCGCGGCCATCGGTGCGCTCGCCATGGCCCTCGAAGGGCGCAACCGCACCGACATTTCAGTGCAAGACGTCAGGCCCGAGGAAAACACGCTCATCACCTGTCCGATGCGCAAGCCCGACTTCGCGACGGTGATGCAGGCGGCCTTCGTCGGCGACGCCACGCTGATCGTCGAGCAGCAGACCCGCACGCGGGTGCGCCACATCAAGGACTGCTGAAGCAGAGGGTCGTCCCAAAATAAAATGGCCGGGACGAAGCCCGGCCATTCGAAACCTCATGCCATGCCGGGTCGCCCGGCAGGCGATCACTCGGCGGCGGTGACGGCCGGGCCCTTGGCCTTGCCCTTGGCCGTGCCGGGCTTCTCCTGGCGCTCGGCGATACGGGCCGACTTGCCGCGGCGGTCGCGCAGATAATACAGCTTCGCGCGACGCACCTTGCCGCGGCGCACCACCTTGAGGCTGTCGATGTTCGGCGAATAGAGCGGGAAAACACGCTCGACGCCCTCGCCATAGGAAATCTTGCGAACGGTGAAGTTCTCATTGATGCCGCCGCCCGAGCGCGCGATCACCACGCCCTCATAAGCCTGGACGCGGCTGCGCTCGCCTTCCTTGACGCGGACATTCACGATGACCGTGTCGCCCGGCTGGAAGTCAGGCAGCGTCTTGGTGGCGGAGAGCTTCTCGATCTGCTCGGCATCGAGCTGCGCGATAATATCAACCATTTTATCACCTCAGGCGAACGTCACCGCGAGCGGGCGTCCGCATCTTGCTGTTTTCAGTTGGAATAGTGATCGCGCGCCTATACGCGAAGTCGTACCGCTTGTCATTCATTATTCGTCGCAGAACCGTCATGCGCTTTGCGCTCGTGCGCCTGCCACAGATCCGGCCGGCGCTCGCGGGTCGCGGCCTCGGCCTGCGCCCGCCGCCATTTGGCGACCTTGGCATGGTCGCCCGAGGTGAGCACATCGGGGATCTTCTGGCCCTCGAACACGGCAGGGCGGGTGTATTGCGGATATTCCAGCAGCCCGTCCGAAAAGCTCTCCTCGGTGCCGGATTCCGGATGGCCCATCACCCCCGGCAGCAGCCGCACGCAGGCGTCGAGCAGCACGAGGGCGCCGATCTCGCCCCCCGAGAGCACCACATCGGCGATCGACACTTCTTCGAGCCCGCGCGCTGCGACAAGGCGCTCATCCACCCCTTCGAACCGCCCGCAGACGACGACGAGCCCCTCACCCGATGCCAGTTCGCGCACCCGGTCCTGCGTGAGCGGCCGGCCACGCGGGGTCATGAGCAGGCGCGGCCGGCTGTCGCCTTCGGGCGCGGCGGCGTCGACGGCACGCGCCAACACGTCGACCCGCATCACCATGCCCGGCCCGCCGCCGGCCGGGGTGTCATCGACCGAGCGGTGGCGATCGGTGGCATGGTCGCGGGGGTCGACGGTCTCCACCGCCCAGCCATCGCCCAGCGCCCGCCCGGCGAGCGAAAGCCCGAGCGGCCCAGGGAACATCTCGGGGAAGATGGTGATGATCGAGGCGCGCCACATGAGCTGCCCTTATGCCTTGTCCGCTTCCGGCGGCGGCTCGTCTTCGCTTGCCCACTCGGCCGGGTCGACCGTGACCGTGCCGCCCTTGACGTCGACCGCCGGCACCACGGCCTTGGTGAAGGGCAGCATCAGGGTCTTGCCCTTTTCCGTCGGCGCGATTTCGAGAATGTCGTCGGCGCCGAAATTGTGCACGGCGACGATCCTGCCGAACGGCGTGCCATCCAACGACACCGCGGCAAGGCCGATCAGGTCAGCATGGTAGAAATCGTCTTCGTTGTCGGGCGGCGGCAGTTGCTCGCGCGTGACATGGAGGCCGACATTGGTCAGCGCCTCCGCCGCCTCGCGCGTATCGACGCCCTCAAGCCGGGCGACGAAATGCTCCTTGCCCGGCCGCAGCGCGGTGATGCGGAAGGTCCGCTTCCCGGCCTCGTCGGTGAGCGGCGAATAGCGCCGCAGCGCCTCGGCATCCTCGCCGAACACGAACAGCCGCACCTCCCCCTTCACGCCGTGCGGCGCGCCGATGCGGGCGAGCAGGATGCGGTCGGTGGGCATGATTCGGCTCGGACTATCCACCAGAACGCCGTCATCCCCGGCCTTGTGCCGGGGATCTCGATTGCTGACAGTGCATCAGAGGCCGAGATGGCCGGCACAAGGCCGGCCATGACGGACTTTCAATGCCGAGCTCATTCGGTCGGAGCGGCGGCAGCAGCCTCGGCGGCCTTGGCCGCAGCGGCGGCGCGCTCCTGCGCCTTCTTGCCGGGCACGGCCTTCTCCGGATTGTTGCGGGCTTCGCGCTTCTTGATGTCGAGGCCATCGAGGAAGCGGGCGACGCGGTCGGTCGGCTGCGCGCCCTTGGCGAGCCAGGCCTTGGCCTTCTCGACATCGAGGGTAAAGCGGTCAGCGGCGTCCTTCGGCTTCAAGGGATCGAAGGTGCCGATCTTCTCGATGAAGCGGCCATCACGCGGCGAGCGCGAGTCGGCGACGACGATGCGGTAGTAAGGACGCTTCTTGGCGCCGCCACGGGCGAGACGGATCTTGAGGGACATTGTTCTTTCCTTTCAGGTACGTACGTTCGTTGAGAGCTATTTTTTCTTCGGCGGGAAGCCCGGCAGGCCCGGAAGCCCGCCCGGCTTGTTGCCGAGACCCGGCAGTCCGCCCGGAAGCCCGGGAAGGTTGCCGGGGAATTTCGGGGGAAGACCGCCGGGCAGGCCTCCACCGGGAAGTCCGCCATTGGGCAGCCCTCCCGGCATCTTCTCCGCCATCTGCTTGAGCGCTTCCGGCGTGGGCATGCCGCCGCCGCCCATCCCGAACATGTTCGCGAGGCCGGCCATCGGCCCGCGCTTGCCGGCGGGCCCGCCCATCATCTTCATCATGTCCGCCATCTGGCGGTGCATCTTCATCAGCCGGTTGACGTCCTCGACCTTGGTGCCGGAGCCGGCGGCGATGCGCTTGCGGCGCGAGCCGTCGAGCAGCTTGGGATTGCGCCGCTCCTTCCTGGTCATCGAATCGATGATCGCCTTCTGGCGCTTGATCATGCGGTCGTCGAGACCGGCATTGGCCATCTGGTTCTTCATCTTGCCGACGCCGGGCAGCATGCCCATCAGCCCGCCGAGGCCGCCGAGCTTCTCCATCTGCTCGAGCTGGCCGCGCAGATCCTCAAGGTCGAAATTGCCCTTGCGCATCCGCTCGGCGGCGGCCATGGCCTTCTCGGCGTCGATGTTCTCGGCCGCCTTCTCGACGAGGGAGACCACGTCGCCCATGCCGAGGATGCGCCCGGCGACGCGGCGGGGATCGAAATCCTCCAGCGCGTCCATCTTCTCGCCGGTGCCGATCAGCTTGATCGGCTTGCCGGTGACGGCGCGCATGGAGAGCGCGGCGCCGCCGCGCCCATCGCCATCGGCGCGGGTCAGCACGATGCCGGTGAGCCCGACGCGCTCGTCGAACGCCTTCGCGGTGGTCACCGCATCCTGGCCGGTAAGGCTGTCGGCGACGAGGAGCACCTCGTGCGGCCGCGCTGTCGCCTTCACCTCGGCGACCTCGGCCATCAGCGCCTCGTCGAGCGTGACGCGGCCGGCGGTGTCGAGCATGACGACATCGAAGCCGCCGAGCCGGGCGGCCTCCATGGCGCGGCGGGCGATCTGCACCGCCGACTGGCCGGAAACGATCGGCAGCGTCTCGACGCCGACCTGCTTGCCGAGCGTGGCGAGTTGCTCCATCGCCGCCGGGCGGCGGGTGTCGAGCGAGGCCATCAGCACCTTGCGGTGAGCCTTCTCGGTGAGGCGCTTGGCGATCTTGGCGGTGGAGGTGGTCTTGCCCGAACCCTGCAGGCCGACCATCAGGATCGGCACCGGCGGCGCGGCCTCCAGATCGATCGGCTTGGCATCGGAGCCGAGCGTCGCCACCAGCTCGTCATGGACGATCTTGACGACCATCTGGCCGGGGGTAACGGATTTCACCACCTCGGCGCCGACCGCGCGGGCGCGCACCTTGTCGATGAAGGAGCGCACCACGTCGAGCGCGACGTCGGCCTCGATCAGCGCGCGGCGCACCTCGCGCATCGCCTCGCCGACGTCGGCCTCGGAGAGGGCGCCGCGCTTCTTCAGCCGGTCGAGTATGCCGCCAAGGCGGTCGCTGAGTGAATCGAACATGCGTCCGTTTGCTCCATGTTCCCGGCCACCGCCGCAAAGCCGAAAACGCCCGAGGGCGCACAGCGCTGTCGGGCGGGAACCTCCGGCCTCTAGGGCCGGGCGGCGGGACGGCTCGCAAGAATGAGCGAGAATGAAGTGGGGTTACTAATCGCCGGATGTGGCGAAGTCAAGGAAAGCCGCCATTCCCCTCGCGTGCGCGAATACGCCCGCCTTGCGCGTGGGCGCCGCTTCGGGCACATCCAACGCGCCTCCCGCAACGCCGCAGGATACTTCCGAGGATCGCCGATGTCCGCAGCCAAGGCCACGCCCGTCTCCCCGCTCGCCCCGAAGACGACGCCGGAAGTCGGCGAAGTCAAAGGCGTGCGCTTCGCCACGGCCGAGGCCGGCATCCGCTACAAGGGCCGCACCGACGTGCTACTGCTGGCGCTCGACAAGGGCACCAGCGTCGCCGGCGTCTTCACGCGCTCGAAATGCCCGTCCGCCCCGGTCGAATGGTGCCGGGCCAAGCTCGGCGGCGGCAAGGCGCGCGGGCTCGTGGTGAATTCCGGCAATGCCAATGCCTTCACCGGCAAGAAGGGCCGCGTGGCGACCGAGCTCACCGCCAAGCTCGCGGCGAAGGCGCTCGGCTGCAAGCCAAGCGAGATCTTCCTCGCCTCGACCGGCGTCATCGGCGAACCGCTCGACGCTAGCAAATACGAAGGCGTGCTCGACGAGACCGCCACCCGCCTCGCGCCGCTGCCGTGGATCGAGCCGGCCCGCGCCATCATGACCACCGACACCTTCCCGAAGCTGGCCACCGCCAGCGTCGAGATCGACGGCGTGCCGGTCACCATCGCCGGCACCGCCAAGGGCGCCGGCATGATCGCCCCCGACATGGCGACCATGCTGTCCTTCGTCTTCACCGACGCCCCGATCGCCGCGCCGGTGCTTCAGGAATTGCTGTCGAAGGGCGTCATCGACAGCTTCAACGCCGTGACGATCGACGGCGACACCTCGACCTCGGACACGCTGCTGCTGTTCGCCACCGGCGCCGCCAAGGGCATCAAAGAGATCAAGGACACCAAGGACAGCCGGCTGAAGGCCTTCCGCAAGGCGCTGCAAGGCGTGCTTGCCGACCTCGCCGAACAGGTGGCGCGCGACGGCGAAGGCGCGCGCAAGCTGGTGCGCATCTCGGTCAGCGGCGCCACCTCGAAGCGCTCGGCCCGGCGCATCGCCATGTCGATCGCCAATTCGCCGCTGGTGAAGACCGCGATCGCCGGCGAGGACGCCAATTGGGGCCGCGTCGTCATGGCGGTGGGCAAGGCCGGCGAGCCGGCCGACCGCGATCGAATCGCCATCCGCTTCGGCGCCATCCAGGTGGCGGCCGAGGGCGCGCGCGATCCGAATTACGACGAGAAGGAAGTCTCCGCCTACATGAAGGGCGACGTCATCGATCTTGCCGTCGATCTCGGCCTCGGCAAGGGCGCCGACCGGGTGATGACCTGCGATCTCACCAAGGAATATGTCGCCATCAATGGCGATTATCGCTCCTGATCTTGCGCTCCGGATCTTGCGCTCCTGACCGTGCGTTCCGGATGCTTGCAAACAGGTCGCATTTTCGACGGTTCGTGCAGCGTGGCGTTAACGTCTTGGCGGTAGTCTGTTGGGGTCGTTCGTGAAACTCGTTCTTGTCGCTGCCTGCGCCCTGGTCGATGCCGACGGCCGCGTGCTCATCACCGAGCGCCCGGCCGGCAAGGCTTTGGCCGGACTATGGGAATTCCCCGGCGGCAAAGTCGAGCCCGGCGAGCGGCCGGAGGAGACGCTGATACGCGAGCTGGCGGAAGAACTTGGCATCATCGTCAAGGAAGCCTGCCTCGCGCCGCTGACCTTCGCCAGCCACACCTATGCGGACTTCCAGCTGCTCATGCCGCTGTGGATCTGCCGCCGCTGGGAAGGACTGGCGCAGGGCCGCGAAGGCCAGCGCCTCGCCTGGGTGCGTCCCGGCAAGCTGAGGGACTATCCCATGCCGCCGGCCGACGAGCCGCTGATACCGGTGATCGTCGACATTGTCGGGTCCGGGAATGCCGGGCTCCCGTGATGTGGAGTGGGTGACGATGTTGCCGTGCCGGACCCTGCCCGACGGATCGCGTTATTTGGGCAAGTTGCGGGAGTTCTGGCGCGACGAGAGCGCAGCGACGGCCATTGAATATGCCATCCTCGCCGCCGGCATCGGCGGCACGGTCGCCGCCGCGGTCTATACGCTCGGCGGCATCGTCTACGAGGACTATTACGTCAAGGTCCTCGAGGCGGTGCAATCGGCCAAACCACCCGCCAATCCGTGACCGCTGGCGAGATCCAGAGGCCCACCAAAGTCTCCAGATCGCCGTCATCCCCGGCCTTGTGCCGGGAATCTCGATTCCTGACAGCGCATCAGAGGCCGAGATGGCCGGGACAAGCCCGGCCATGACTGTGGAATGCTTTATCTTCCCGTGAAGAGTCCTCTCAGTTTTCCCCGGCCGGCTTCAGCGGGATTTCCCGTGCGCCCAGCGCATCGGCCAGGCGCTGCTTCGCCGAACCGGGACGCAGCGGCTGCTGCTGGCTCTGATGCGGCGCCCAGCCGGATATCCATACGATCTCGAAGGTCGCCCGCAGCCGCCCGTCGGCATCGGTGAAGCGATCGGCATAAACCTCGACCGCCCGCGCCAGCGTGTCCCGGCGCAGCGGTGCGCGACGCCGGGCACTGAGCGGATTGGCGGCGCCCATGCGACGGAGATCGGCGAACAGCGCGAACGGGCTGGAATAACGCACTACGACGCGGTCGACATCGGTCACCGGCAGGGCGAAGCCGGCGCGCTGGAGCAGCCCGCCGAGATCGCGCAGATCGGCGAACGGCGCCACCCTCGGTGAGATGCCGCCGAGCGTATCGCTCTCCGCGACCGCAAAGCTCTCGCGCAACTCATTGAGGGTGCCGCTCCCGAACAGCGCCGCGAGCAGCAGCCCGTCCGGCCTCAGCGCGCGGCGGATCTGCGCCAGCGCGCCGGGAAGATCGTTCACGGTCTGCAAGGCGAGCGCGGACACCGCGAGATCGAGCGAGGCCGGCGCCAAAGGCAGCAATTCGGGATCGGTGACGACATCGACGCCCACGCGCTCTGCAGGCCCGAAGGCATAGAGCCGGCCGGCACTCCCCGGGAGCGCCTGCCGCACCCCCTCCCCCGCCGTGCCGATATCGGCAGCGACCGCAAAATCCCGCTTCACCGCCGTCAGCCGATCGGCGAGATCCTCCGCCACCCGGTCGAGCAGGAAGGTTACCGGCCCGAGCCGGTTCGCGCGGCGGCGGCGGGCGGTGAGGGCGCGGGCATCGAATATGTCGGGAGCGGACATTGGTGGCCTCGGCTGATGCGCGCGTCTTAGTCCCCGCGCCCGCCGCGGTCAAAGCGTGCTAGGCTCGGTACATGGATACTGAGGCTGCAACGGCCCTGACCACCCGGCTTCGCCATGGCACGGCTGTGGCATTGCTCAAGCTCGGCCGTGGCATTGCCGACCTTGTGCTACCGCCAGGCTGCATCGCCTGCCGCGCAGCGGTGAGCGATCCTGGAGCGTTGTGCGCCGCATGCTGGCGCCGGCTGGAATTCATCACCCCGCCGCTCTGCGAACGGCTCGGCACGCCATTGCCCTATGAGACAGGCAGCTTCATCTCTCCCGCCGCCCTCGCCGCGCCGCCGGCCTATCAGCGCGCCCGCGCCGCGGTGCTGTTCGGCGAGGTGGCCCGCGATCTCGTGCACGCGCTGAAATATGCCGACCGCACCGAACTCGCCGGCCCGCTCGGCGGGTTGATGGCGCGGGCGGGAGCCGAACTGCTCGATGAGGCCGACGCGCTGGTGCCGGTGCCGCTGCATCCGTTCAGGCTCTGGCGGCGGCGCTTCAACCAGTCGGCGGCGCTGGCCCATGCGATCGGCCACTGCTCCGGCGTGCCGGTGCGCACCTCCTGGCTCGAACGCCGCCGCACCACCCGGTCGCAGGTCGGCCTCGACCGCGCGGCGCGGGCCGCCAATGTCGCCGGCGCCTTCACCGTCCCGGAGGCGATGGCTGGCGAGGTGCGCGGTCGGCGCATCGTCGTCATCGACGATGTGCTCACCACCGGCGCGACGATCGACGCCTGCGTCAAGGCGCTGAGCCGCGCCGGCGCGAGCGCGGTCGACGTGTTGGTGTTCGCACGGGTTGTTGACGACGGGGCCGCGACCATATCATAGGCTACCCCTTCAACGGCGAGCGCCGGAGCCATGTCAGCGGTCGAGATCTATACGACGAGCTATTGCCCCTATTGCCATGCGGCCAAGGACCTTTTGCGCCGCAAGGGCATTGAGTTTTCCGAGATCAATGTCACGGGCGACGCCGAGGGTCGTGCGGCGATGACGCGACGCGCCAATGGGCGCAGCAGCGTCCCCCAGGTCTTCATCGCCGGCAACCATGTCGGCGGCTGCGATGATCTCTATGCGCTCGACGAAGCGGGCGAGCTCGACCCCCTGCTTGCTGCCGACTGATCGTCCTTTCGCGTGGAGAACCAGATGAGCGCCCCCGACACCCGCCCCGCCGCCGCATCCGAGGGCGCGCCCTTCAAGGCCGCGCTGGTGCAGATGCGCACGGCCAAGAGCGTCGGGGCGAATGTCGAGGCGGCGAGCGCGCTGATCCGCCAGGCTGCCGCCGAAGGCGCCAGCTACATCCAGACGCCGGAAATGACCGGCACCATGGAAGAGAACCGCGCCGCGCTGTTCGCCATTCTGCACGAGGAGGAGAGCGACCCGGCGCTTGCCGCCTTCCGCACCCTCGCGGCCGAGCTGAAGGTGCATCTGCACATCGGTTCGCTGGCGGTGCGGGCGAGCGAGCACCGTGCCGCCAACCGCTCCTATCTCCTGGGCCCGGACGGCTCGATCGCGGCGCGCTACGACAAGATCCACATGTTCGACGTCGACCTGCCGAATGGCGATGTCTACCGCGAATCCACCGCCTACCGGCCGGGGGAGCTCGCAGTGCTGGCCGACTTGCCGCAGATCCGGCTCGGCTTCACCATCTGCTACGATCTGCGCTTTCCTGCGCTGTTTCGCGCTTTGGCCGAGGCCGGCGCCGGCATGATCGCGGCGCCCGCCGCCTTCACCAGGCCGACCGGCGAGGCGCACTGGCACATATTGCTGCGCGCCCGGGCCATCGAGACCGGTTGCTTCGTGCTGGCGGCCGCGCAGGGCGGCAAGCACGAGAATGGCCGCGAGACCTTCGGCCACAGCCTGATCATCGACCCGTGGGGCACCATTCTGGCCGAGGGCGGCACCGACCCCGGCATCATCACCGCCGAGATTGACCCCGCCAAGGTGACGGCGGTGCGCTCGCGCATCCCCTCGCTCGACCATGGAAGGCGCTTCGAACTGGTGCCGCCCGGCGAGGTGACGCGGCTCAGGGTCGCCGGTGACGCGGCATGATCCGCTATCAGCTCCGCTGCGACGCCGACCACGACTTCGAAAGCTGGTTCCGCGATTCCGCCGCCTATGAGGGCCAGCGCAAGAAGAAGCTCGTTACCTGTCCGGTCTGCGGCTCCACCCGTGTGGAGAAGGCGATCATGGCGCCGGCGCTCGGCCGCGGCACCCGAAAGTCCACTGAAGAACCTGCCACCTCCCCGGCTCCCACGCCGGCCGCGCCCGAGGCGCCGCAGCCGGTGGCGCTGATCTCCGAGAAGGAGCGCGAGATGCGCGAGATGCTGCGCGCGGTGCGCGACCATGTGGTGAAGAATTCCGACTATGTCGGCGAGGACTTCGCCACGCTCGCCCGGCAGATGCACGAGGGCGAGGTGGAGAAGCGCTCCATCTATGGCGAGGCCAGCGCGGAAGAGGTGAAGTCGCTGGTAGAGGACGAGATCGAGGTCCACCCGCTGCCGAGCCTGCCCGACGAGCGGAATTGAGGCCACGTCGTCATGGCCGGGCTTGTTCCGGCCATCCACGGTTGCTCCCGCGGCAAGGTCGCGGATTCAGCTCCCCGCCGCCATCGCCTTCACGATCTCCGGCATCAGCCGCGCCTTCAGCCCCAACTCGTCGATCGGGCCGACATATTTGTAGGCGATGCGCCCGTCCTTGCCGATGACGAAGGTCTCCGGCACGCCATAGACCCCCCAGTCGATCGCCGCGCGACCATTGGCATCGACGCCGACCGCGGCGAACGGGTTGCCGAAGCGGCCGAGGAAGCGCCGGGCATTCTCGGCGTCGTCCTTGTAGTTCAGCCCGACCAGGCGGAAGCCCTGCTGCTTCGCCAACTGGACCAGGAAGGGATGCTCGTCGCGGCACGGCCCGCACCAGGAGGCGAACACGTTCAGCACAGTTACCCCGCCCTTGAGCTCGGTGGAGGTGAGCCCGGGCACTGGGGCGCCGTCGCGGCTCAGCCCCTCGAGCGCCGGCAGGTCGAACACCGGGGCCTCGCGGCCGATCAGGGCGGAGGGCAGGCGCGAGGGGTCGCCGGAGAACAGCCTGCCATAGAACAGCGCCGCGAGCAGCCCGAAGGCGATCAGCGGCAGCAGCACCAGGAGCCGCCGGCGCGGACGCGCAGGCTGGCTCCCCATTGGGGCATCAGTGCTCATGGCGCGTCCTCGCGGCCGGCGGAGCGGCGGCGCACGCCTCGCGCATCCATCTCATCCAGCGAGCGGCGCAGCGCGCGGCCGTCGAGCACAATCCACGCCGCCAGCGCGCCGAGCACGAGCGCCGCCCCGAGATAGGCGGCGAGGATGAAGAAGGCGTGTTCCCCGAAGAGGGCTTGGATCATCGCGTCAACTCACGCAAACGCGGCTTCGGCCGCGGCCCTGGCTTCGAGCGAGCGGAGCCGCCGGCGCAGTATCTCATTGCGCATCGCCATCAGGTGCAGCGTGAGCATCAAGAGGGTGAAGCCGGTCGCGGTCAGCAGCAGCGGCCAGAGCAGGCTCGGATCGATGCTCGGCCCGCCGACCCGGAACACCGAGGCGGGCTGGTGCAGCGTGTTCCACCAATCGACCGAGAACTTCACGATCGGCACATTGACGAAGCCGACCAGGGTCAGCACCGCCGCGGCGCGTCCGGCCTGGTTCGGATCCTCGACCGCCGAGCGCAGCGCGAGAAGGCCGAGATAAAGCAGCAGCAGCACCAGCATCGAGGTCAGCCGGGCGTCCCACACCCAATAGGTGCCCCACATCGGCCGCCCCCACAGCGAACCGGTGAAGAGGCACAGGAAGGCGAACACTGCGCCGATCGGCGCCATCGCCTTGTGCGCGACATCGGCGAGTGGATGCCGCCAGACCAATATGCCGAGCGCGGAGAGCGCGAGGGCGGTGTAGCCGAGCATGGCGAGCCAGGCGAACGGCACATGGATGTACATGATCCGCACCGTCTCGCCCTGCTGGTAGTCGGCCGGGGCGCGGAAGGCGAGCACGAAGCCGATCGCCAGCACGACGACGCTGGCCGTCGCGAGCCACGGCAGCACCCGCCCGGAAAGGGCGAGGAAGCGGGTCGGGTTCGCGAGATCCAAGAGCGCCATGGCGCGGTTCTAATCGCGTGCAGGACAACCGGCAACACACCCATCCTGCGGCACAACGCGGATGTGATGGCCGTCACGGTAATCAACGAAGGTGTGATGGGCTGACGCGCGCTCGCCGGATGAATGCCCGGTGAATGCCACGTTCAGCCTCGATTTCTGGGAGCGTGCCTAGCTTGACGACAAGATGGTGTGATTCCTGAACCCTTTCCCTCCGGAGAGAGAGAGAGCTCTGGTTCGCACTGTGCCCAGTGAGCAGAGGGTGCCCCCGCGGGGCCTCCGCCAGACGGAGACGAACAAGATGCCGGCGACCCAATCGATCCCTACCGCGGCCATTCTGCGCATCCGTCGAGCCAATCCGTCGGATCTTGCCGATATTCGCCGCCTTCAGGCCGCGTCGCTGCGCGGCTCTGCCCGCCGCCTGCACGGCGAGGAGGTGATCGAATCGCTCATCCCGCGCATCGGCGCCTTCGACGAGGAGCTGGTGGCGGACGGCACCTTCTTCATCGCCGAGATCGAGGGCGAGGCGGTCGCCTGCGGCGGCTGGTCGATGCGCGAGCCGAGTTTCATGGGCAGCGAGATCGAGATGCCGACCACCGCCGGCGCGGTCGATGTGCCGCACGTCCACGGCGTGTTCGTGCACCCGCTCTTCATTCGCTACGGCATCGGCTCGACGCTGCTCGAGCGCCTCGATTCAGACCTGCGCGCGCAAGGCTTCGCCCGCGCCCGGGTGGCGGCGACGCTGGCGGCCGAAGGCTTCTTCGCCGAGCGCGGCTGGCGCCGCCAGGGCGCGGTGTTCGGCGCGCTCGACGGCGGGCTGATCTTCGTCGCCATGGGTATGGAGAAGCGCTTCGCCTCCGATCTGAAGCTGGCGGCGTGATATTGCCCCCACGTCATCCCGGCCGTAGCGAGCCGGGATCGCTCTCCGATGTTTTCGCGATCCCGGATCGGCCTCGCGGCCGTCCGGGATGACGTCTTACTGGGAACGGATCACGGATTGAACCGCCCCGTCGCCGCAGCAAACAGCTGCCCGAGCATATCCACCCGCCCGCGCATGCCGCTGATCTTGGTCGGCGTCGCCTCGTCCCTCGGATAGCGGCGGGCGACCGGGACCTCGGTGGTGCGCAGCCCCAGCCGTGCCGCGCGCACGGTGAGGTAGAACAAGAGCTCATAACGCATGAACACGTCGCGGAACGGCGCGACGCGCGGATCGGTGAGATAGCGCGCCGAATAGGCGCGAAAGCCGTTGGTCGTGTCGGTGTACCAATGCCCGGCGGCGAGGCTCAGCACCGGGGCGTGGAGCAGCCGGCCGGCCAAATGACGGTCCCTCGGCGTGTTTTCGGCAATGCCGCCCGCGACATAGCGCGAGCCCTGCACATAGTCATAGCTCTCGTCGAGCTTGGCGAGGAACAGCGGGATGGCCTCCATGCCGTCCTTGCCGTTGCCGTCGACGGTGACGACGCCCTCATAGCCCTCGTCGAGCGCGAAGGCATAGGCGACGCGCAGTTGCGCGCTCAGTTTGCCCGGCGCGGTCTTGGTCAGGAGCGCGCGCACCCCGACAGAGCGCAGGAACTCCAAATCGAGCGAGCCATCGGTCGAGCCGCCATCGGCGATGACGATGTCGCAGCCGGGCGACAACTCGGCGATCTGCCGGAGCTGGCGGCGGATGCGCTCGCCCTCATTGATCACCGGGATCACCAGCACATGGCGGTGCTGCTTCGGCAGCAAAATATCAGAGCGGTGCGCCGGGACGGCACGGCCGGGAGTGTCGATGCTCATAGAAGGTCGGCCCCAGCGCCCAGCACGGCGGACGGCATATAAAGTTCGGAGAGCAACTCGGCCGCGCCCGCGGCCGCGCCTTCCCAGTGCTCGTTCGCCTTCATCTCGGCGGAGATCCACCCTTGATAGGCGGAGACGCCGAGTGCCTCTGCGAGCGGACCATGGTCGACGCCGGACGAGCCCAGCACCGCGAGCTGCGGCTCGCTGACATGGAAATGGCTGGCATAGGGCGCCGCCTCGACGATCACGTCCGGGTCTTCCTGGTTGAGGAAGATCGTGCCGGTGTCGATCTGCAGCCGGAAGCCCGCATGGTCGACTGACCTGACGAGCTCCAGCGCCTCGCGGGTCGTGGTGCCGAATTTGCAGCCATAGGCCGGCGCATTGGCCTCGAAGGCGAGCGTGGTGCCCTCCCGCTCGAACGCCGGAGCGAGGCCGCCGAAGAAGTCCGCGGCGATACGGAACGCGGCGTCCGCCGCCAGGTCGCCCGGATCGCGCACGCCAGGCGCCCCGAACACGCAGGCTCGTGCGCCCAGTGCACCGGCGAACCGCGCCACCATTGCCAGATGATCGTAGAGACGCGCACGCGCCTCCTGCGGGCCGAACAGGGCAACACCGGTGATGCCGAACAGGATGGCCTGCAGGGCGACGACGGCAAGCCCCTCGCCTTCGATCCTCGTCCGCGTTTCGGCCAGGCCCGCCGGCGCCACCGGCCAGCCCGTCACCGATTTGCCCGGCGCCAGCTCGATGCCGCCATAGCCCAGCCGGCGGAATGCCGCGCAGGCGGCGATATCGCCGACGCCGTCCGGCAGCACGATGTTCGAGATCGCAATTCCCCTCACGACGTCGCCCCGGCTTTCACCGCCGCGATGCCGCGCTCGTCCGCGACGAAGCCGGAAATGGTGTCGAGGCATTTCTGCTTCGACATGATGAAGGCGCCCTCTCCGCCAAACGCCGCGGCATGCCGCGTGCCGACCCGGTATTCCGGCGCCGGATGCTTTTCTTCGCCGACCGCGACGCCGGGGAAATTGTGGGCGATGATCTCGCGCATCCGCACCGGCTCAGTGAACAGGTTCATCACCCGCAAATCGACGCGCCGCGTGGTGGATATATCGGCCCACAGCCGCGAGACCGGGTACCACTGGAACAGTCCGGCCGGGTTGATGAGTTCGGTCTGGTTGTGGTGCAGCAGGTCGTAGAGGGCGTTCTTGCGCAATCCCGGGCCGAACAGCGCCGGCAGGCGCACGATGCGCACCAGCGGGAAGCTGGCCTTGACCCACTCCTCCAGCTCGTAGCGATGGCGGCCATAGGCGTGGTTCGCCGCCGGATCGATGATGGTTGCCTCGTCGCCGCCCGCCGCCGGATCGGGATAGACGTCGATGGTCGAAATCAGGATGAGCTCGCCGATAGACGCCGCGCCAAGCGCATCGGTCAGCACCTTGATGCCGGCGCGGTCCGCTTCGGGCTCGCGGTTCGCCTTCCATTTCACCGCGGAGACCCCGGCGCAGACCACAAGGTCGAAGGAGCGCCCCGCCATCTCGTTGATGTTACGGCTGTTGTAGCGTTCGTCGAACACCGTCTCCGCGTCGAGATTGGAGCCGACGAAGCCGGTGTGACCGATCAGGGCCGTGATCATGTCAATCGCCTCCCGTGGTTGCCGCTTCCGGCGCGCCAAGTCGGAACGCGCCGGTCTCGTCGACAACGTTCAGCCGGCCGGAACGTGCCGTCATCTCGCTGCGCAACTCCCGCACCACGGTGCGCCGGCGCCGTCCGCCGGTCGCGGCGTGGATCTGCACCACATATTCCGACAGCAGCCAAAACATCAGCGAGAACAGGAACATCATCCCCGCCATCTGCAGCGACAGCGTGGTCCATCCGGCCTCGACATCGGGCTTGAAGAGGAAGACCAGCACGACATAGGCGGCGTAGACGAGCGACAGCGCGCTCGCCAGCATGGCGGCGAGGCCGAGCAGGCGCACCGGCGCCGCGCCGAGGCTGATGGCGAGCCGCAGCGCCTTGCCGGCGCGCGCCCGCACCGAGGACGCATTCTCCGGCTCGGGCGAGGCCTCGGCGAGCGCAACCTCGGTCGCGGCGAATCCCGGCCCGCAGGTGCGCGCCTTCAGCAGCACCTCGGCATTCTGCTTGGAGAGCAGATAGAGCGCCGCCTCGCGCTGCATGAGCCCAAGCTCGACCGGCGACGGCTTCAGCGCGGCACCCGTCATGGAGGACAGAAGATCGTAGGCGGCGCGGTGGATGACGGTGTCGTGCACCGCGACCGCATGGTCGAACACCGCATCATAGCCGGCGCGGATCCGCTCGATCGCCTCCGGCACCGCCGCGACCGCAGCCTCGGTGAGCGAGAGCAGCAGCACGTGGTCGCACACCGCATTCTCCATGCCAACCAGACTCGCAGCCTCGCTGTCCAGCCACTCGACGAGCACCAGGCAGGTGGCGTCGGGGACGGTGGCGACGAAGCCCTTCAGGTCGCGCACCGCCGCGGTCGAGCCGTCGGCGACGAAGATGGTCTCGACATCGGTGAAGTTCGTGCCGAGCACCGCGAGCAGCCGGTCGAGCAGCGCCCGGTCCGGCAGCGCCTCCTTCACCAGCACGATCAGCGAGACCGAGGACAGGCGTCCGCTCCTCATACGTGCTCCTTCCAGTCGTGCGCGCGCAGCGTTTCCAACACGTCATAGATGTTGTCGATCTTCGATCCCATGACGCTGAGGATGCGGGGGGATTCCGCGCAGGTCTCGGCGAGGATCGGCCGGCCGTCATCGTCTTCGTTGCGCATCAGCACCGTCTTGATCTCGAAGATGGAGCGTACCGGCTCGACCTTCGCCAGCACGGGCAGGAAGCGCGCCGCGTCGCGCAGCATGGCCTCGCCATTGCTGCGCACGGGCGGAGCATGGCCGCGGCCCGGCTCGGTCCAGGCTTCGTGCGGCGTGTAGCGCACGTGGCTGAGCGAATGCAGCCGAGCCGCCGGAAACGGCATGGTGGAGAAGAACGGACCGTCCATCACGGTGATGCCGACATCCGCGATGTCGCGCGGCGGCGGGATCAGCAGCATCTCGGCGAGCTCCCGCTTGATCCGGGCCCTCACCGGCACGCCGACCTCGTCGAGCGCCGCATAGCTGCAATTGACGACGACGCCGGCCTCGATCGCCCCGGCGGGCGTGGCGACGCGGATCGGCTGTGTCGCGGAGATGATCGGATCGAGCTTCACCGGCGCGTTCAGCCGCACCTCGACCCTGGCATCGGCGAGCCGCTGCGCCGCCGTGCGCGCCAGCGCCACCGCATCGAAGGCAAGTTCCCGGGTGAGGAATGAGGCCTCGATGAGATCGGGATCGAACAGCCGGGCGAGCTGCGCCGGTGCCTCGCGGCACGGCACCCCGATCTTGCCGCAGAAGCTCGCGTACTGGGCGGCATTGACCCGCGAGGTCGCGGCAATGGCATAGAGCTTCACCATGTCGGTGCGCACGGCATAGCCGTAATCTTCGACGAAGCGCTCGAAATTGGCGCGCGAGCGCTCCGCGGTCGAGAGCGAGCGCGGATAATGGTAGCCATTATGCACCCGCGCCTGGTTCACATAGGACGCTCGGCGCAGCAGACCCGGCTCGCGCTCGCACAGCATCACCTTCGAGAAGCCGAGGCGGCGCAGCTCGACCGCGATCTCGCAGCCGAAGAAGCCCCCGCCAATGACCAGCGCGTCGACGTTTGCCATCTCGCCTAGCCCGTTGCCGTCCGGTAGGTCCACAGCGAGTGGCAGGCATAGTTGAAGATCGGCACGGTGATCAGGATCGCCAGGCTGACGAGGAGATGATGCACGCCGAGCAAGGCGAGGCCCGATGCCATCAGCAAGTTCAGCACGAAGCCGGCGCCGACCACGATCCAGAAGCGGGTGAAGGTGCGCCCGTCCATCGCCGCCTCGAAGGTCCACAGGCTGTTGCCGACATAGGACACCAGCGTGCCGAGGACGAAGCCGGCGATCGCGCCGGTCACGATGCCGCGGCCGAGCCCGTCGACCATCAGCGACATCGTGCCGACATAGGCGAGGCTGCTCGCCACGCCGACGATGAGAAACCTCACGACGCGCCGCTGCAGCAGGACTTTTGCCGTCGAGAGGATCGGTTCCATCGGGATTTCGGGAGCTTCGGGGAACACGTGGTGTTTGGCAGACCACCCGTTAATAAACAGGGTTTCCGAACGCTGAGATGTCAGCTCGGCGTTAACCGGTTGTTGAGGAACACGGGCCTCGCAACCTGACCCGCAATTGGTCATGGCAGGTGAAACGGACCATTTCCCAATGAAGCGCTTCTGTGTCTACATCCTCGCGAGCTGACCGGGCGGCTTGCGCGCCGGGTGCATGAGCATCGAGCCGGCTTGGTTCTGGGCTTCACGCAACGCGACAACGTCAAGCAACTCGTCCACGTTGAAATGTTTGCGACGGCGATGGAAGCAATGCAGCGCGAAAAGAACCTGAAACGATGGCCACGCGCCTGGAAGACGCGCCTGATCGGCGAAGGCAATCCGACTTGCGCGATCTCTATGAGGAGATGGCTGGCGGGCTCGACTGAGCCACCAAACCGCTCTCATGACGTCATCGTCGGCTTTGTGGCGGCCATCTCGGCCTCTGACGCGCGGTCAGGAATCGAGATCCCCGGCACAAGGCCGGGGATGACGACGGTTCTTTAGTTTGGAAGTTAGGCGATCAAGGCTTCGGCGCAGCCGCCGGGGCGTCGGGCTTCGGCGCGTCGGTCTTCGGGAGCAGGTCGGACGGGCTCGGCGCGGCGGCGGTCTTCTCGACCTTGGCGGCGTCGCGGACCTTCTGCACGGCCTCGGCCTGCGCCTTCTGCGCGAGGAACTGCTCGATCTGCGGCCTCACCTCGTCGAAAGTCGGCAGCGGCTTCTGGCGCTTGTCCTCGAGCTTGATGACGTGCCAGCCGAACTGCGTCTTCACCGGGGCGGAGACGTCGCCCGGCTTCATCGTGAACGCCTTGTCGGCGAATTCCGGCACCATCTGGTCCTTGGTGAAGTAGCCGAGATCGCCGCCATTCTCCTTGCCCGAGGGGTCCTCGGTGAGCGAGGAGGCGAGCTTGGCGAAATCCTCGCCCTTCTTCAGCTTGGCTTCCACGTCCTTGGCCTTCGCCTCGGCGGCGGCCGACGCCTTCTCGTCCTTCGGATCCTCGACGCGGAACAGGATGTGGCGGGCGCGCACCTCCTCTTCCGGCTTCTGCTGCTTCAGCGCCTCGTCATAGGTCTTCTTCAGCTCGGCATCGCTCACCGCTGCCTTGGTGGCCTTGGAGAGCGCCGCCTGCATCAGGAGCCGCTTCTTGGCAAAAGCCAGCTGCTGGGCGAATTCCGGCGACTGGTCGAGCTTTTCCACCTCGGCGGCCTGCGCCAGCGCGGTGAGGTCGATCAGGAAGCCGAGCACGTATTCCTGGCGGGCCGGGCCCTGGAGCTGCGGCGGCAGGCTGCCGCCGAGTTCCTCCTCGGCGACCTCGAGATCGGACTTCTTGATCTCGACGCCATTC
Source organism: Xanthobacteraceae bacterium (assembly GCA_029266425.1). Classification (GTDB taxonomy): domain Bacteria; phylum Pseudomonadota; class Alphaproteobacteria; order Rhizobiales; family Xanthobacteraceae; genus Ancylobacter. The sequence goes on along the minus strand of JAQSWY010000015.1, from coordinate 81,159 downwards.
ACCCGCGCCAGCACGGGATCGGCGTCAGTTGTTCCGGGAGCCGGCGCGCTCGCCGCCGGCGGGGTGGCCGGTGCCGGGGTCTGCGCCTGGGCGGGCAGAGCGGCGGCACCGAGCGTCGCGGCGCTGAGGAGCGCGGCGGCGAACGCGGCACGCGGGGAACGGAATGTCATGGATGCCTGTCCTTGGAGGTTTGCGGTGGTCCGCGTTTCGGGCGCCGAAAGCTGGCCCAGTCCGGCCGGCGTTGCAAGCGGGGGCTGCGGGAGGCGCACCTTCTGGCAACCATGCCCACCCGCGATTGACAACCCCTAAACCCGTTCATAAGTGTGGCACGCCGCGCGGGTCCTCCCGCGCGCTCGCATCTATGTGACCGGACCGCGCCGCCATGCGCACCGGGCACGCCCGACGGACCCATTTCGGCCGCAAATGCCGTCTCGATCGGTCGACAGACCGGTTGATCGCTAAACGGGGCCCGGCGGCCCGTCACCGCCGCGCCCTTCTCTGCCCTGACGGGACGTGGATTGGAAGCACGATGCTCGGCGCCATTGCGCGAAAGCTTTTCGGATCGGCCAATGATCGCCGGGTGCGCGGTTACCAGCCGAAAGTCGACGCCATCAATGCCCTGGAGCCCGAGGTCGCGGCGCTCTCGGACGAGGCGTTGCGCGCGCGCACCGACGCCTTCCGCAAGCAGCTCGCCGAGGGCACCGACCTCGACGACCTCCTGGTGCCGGCCTTCGCTACGGTGCGCGAGGCGGCCAAGCGCGCGCTCGGCCAGCGCCATTTCGATGTCCAGCTGATCGGCGGCATGGTGCTCCACGAGCGCGGCATCGCCGAGATGCGCACCGGTGAAGGCAAGACGCTGGTTGCGACCACCACGGTCTATCTCAATGCCCTGACCGGCAAGGGCGTGCACGTCGTCACGGTGAACGACTATCTCGCCAAGCGCGACTCCGAATGGATGGGCCGGGTCTACAAGTTCCTCGGCCTCACCGTCGGCGTCATCGTCCACGGCATGGACGACGACGAGCGCCGCGTGGCCTATGCCTGCGACGTCACCTACGCCACCAATAACGAGCTGGGCTTCGACTATCTGCGCGACAACATGAAGTACGAGCTCGGCGCCATGGTGCAGCGTCCGCACCACTACGCCGTGGTCGACGAGGTGGACTCCATCCTCATCGACGAGGCGCGCACTCCGCTCATCATCTCCGGCCCGCTCGACGACCGCTCGGATTTCTACAACACCATCGACACCTTCATCCCCCGCCTGTCGAAGGAGGACTACGAGGTCGACGAGAAGCAGCGCTCGGTCGCCCTCACCGAAGACGGCATGGAGAAGATCGAGCGGCTGCTGCGCGACGCCGGCCAGCTGAAGTCCGACAGCCTCTACGACATCGAGAATGTCTCGGTGGTGCACCACGTCAACCAAGCGCTGCGCGCCCACACGCTGTTCCAGCGCGACAAGGACTACATCGTCCGCAACGACGAGGTGGTCATCATCGACGAATTCACCGGCCGCATGATGCCGGGCCGCCGTTATTCCGAAGGCCTCCACCAGGCACTGGAAGCCAAGGAGCGCGTGCAGGTCCAGCCGGAGAACCAGACGCTCGCCTCCATCACCTTCCAGAATTATTTCCGCATGTACGAGAAGCTGGCCGGCATGACCGGCACGGCCAACACGGAAGCCGCGGAATTCGGCGACATCTACCGCCTGGAAGTGGTCGAGGTTCCTACCAACATGCCGGTCGCCCGCGTCGACGACGATGACGAGGTCTACCGGACCGCCGGCGAGAAATACAACGCCATCATCGAGCTGATCGGCGACTGCAAGTCCCGCGGTCAGCCGGTGCTGGTCGGCACCACCTCGATCGAGAAGTCCGAACTGCTCGCCGAGATGCTGAAGAAGCGCGGCTTCAAGCAGAAGGACTTCACCGATCCGGACGCCTTCCGCCCGCTCTATGACGGCGACCAGGGCCATACCGAGGACAAGGTGTTCGCGGTGCTGAACGCCCGCCACCACGAGCAGGAATCCTACATCGTGGCGCAGGCCGGCGTGCCCGGCGCCATCACCATCGCCACCAACATGGCCGGCCGTGGCACCGATATTCAGCTCGGCGGCAATGCCGACATGCGCATCGCCCATGAGCTGAACGACATGCCGGAAGGCGAGCAGCGCAAGCAGGCCGAGGCCGCCATCCGCGAGGAAGTGGCGCGGCTGAAGAAGAAGGCGCTCGAGGCCGGCGGCCTGTTCGTGCTCGGCACCGAGCGCCATGAGAGCCGGCGTATCGACAACCAGCTGCGCGGCCGCTCCGGCCGCCAGGGCGACCCCGGCCACTCGAAGTTCTTCCTGTCGCTCGAAGACGACCTGATGCGCATCTTCGGTTCCGACCGGCTCGACGGCATGCTGCAGCGCCTCGGCCTGAAGGAAGGCGAGGCGATCGTCCATCCCTGGATCAACAAGGCGCTGGAGAAGGCGCAGCAGAAGGTCGAGGCGCGCAACTACGACATCCGCAAGAACCTTCTGAAGTACGACGACGTGATGAACGACCAGCGCAAGGTGGTGTTCGAGCAGCGCGTCGAGCTGATGCAGGACGAGGACGTGGCCGAGACCGTCGCCGAGATGCGGCACGGCGTGGTCGAGGACCTCGTGACCAAATACGTGCCGCCCACCGCCTATCCCGAGCAGTGGGACACCGAAGGCCTCGCCGAGGAGCTGCGCCGCGTGCTCGGCCTCGATCTGCCGGTGGTGGAATGGGGCCATGAGGAAGGCATCGCCGACGAGGAGATGCGCGAGCGCATCCTGCGCCGGGCCGACGAGGCGATGGCCGGCAAGGTCGCGCAATACGGCCCCGAGATCATGCGCTATGTCGAGAAGTCGATCCTGCTCCAGACGCTCGACCATCTGTGGCGCGAGCATCTGGTCACGCTCGACCATCTGCGCCAGGTCATCGGCCTGCGCGGCTATGGCCAGCGCGACCCGCTGAACGAGTACAAGTCCGAGGCGTTCCAGCTGTTCGAGGCGATGCTCGCCAGCCTGCGCGAGGCGGTCACCGCCCAGCTCATGCGCGTCGAGGTGGTGACCCAGCCGCCGCCGATGGACGAGCTGCCGCCGATGCAGGCGCATCACGCCGATGCCCTGACCGGCGAAGACCAGCTCCTGTCGTATTCGGACGTCGAGATCGCCCGCGAGGCGACGCTCGCCCCCGATGCCGACGCCGCCTCCCCGAGGCGCGACCCGAACGATCCCTCGAGCTGGGGCCGGGTCGGGCGCAACGAGCCCTGCCCCTGCGGCTCCGGCAAGAAGTTCAAGCACTGCCACGGCCGGTTCGGGTGATCGAGCAAAGTGTCGTGGCCGGGCTTGTCCCGGCCATCCACGACTGTTCCCGGCGAAGGACGTGGATGCGCGGGACAAATCAGCCCTCGCCACTGTAGCCTGAGCCTCCCGCGTCGGAGGCTCGCCCATGCCCCACTGGCAGACCGATATCCACGCCTGCGAGGCCCGGCTGCGCGATGCTGCGCTCGCCGGCGACGTCGCCGCGCTCGATACGCTCCTTGCCGACGACCTGATCTTCACCAATCAGTTGGGCCAGGTGCTGGACAAGGAGAAAGACCTCGACCTGCACCGCAACGGCGCCCTGCGGCTGGACAGCCTCGCCTTCTCCGACTACCGGCTGCGCCGGCTCGACGAGACCCATGTGCTCGTCACGCTCAAGGCGGATGCGACGGGCCACGCCGGCGGCGCGCCCTTTGCGACCACTCTACGCTTCACCCGGGTCTGGCAGCGTCAGGATGACAGCCGGCACGGCGGCTTGCATGGCGGGATCTGGCAGATCATCGCCAATCATTGCTCGGCGGTGGCCTGACGACCGCCCGCGGCACTGCGCCACCTTCCCCTACGAAAGGCGCAGGTGGTCTCACAGTGAGCTGATTTCCCAAGACACGCCGCATCGCCGCATCTTGCCGGTCCCGCGACAGAACGGAGACTGCCGGCGCGATGCCCAGATTCACGACGCCCAGGATCACGATGCCCAGAGTCACCTCGACACTCGTCTTCGCCACCCTGCTTGCCGCACTCGTCAATGCGAGCGCGTCGGCCCAGGAAACTTCAGCCCAGGGAGCGACAGCAACGCCGGCCTATGGCGCACAGCTCGAAGGTTTCGACTACCCCTACCCGGTCCAGCGCTTCGACTTCACCTCGCAGGGTGAAAATCTCTCGATGGCCTATATGGACGTGCCGCCGAAGGCGGCAGCGAACGGCCGAACCATTGTCCTGCTGCACGGCAAGAATTTCTGCGGAGCGACCTGGGAACGCACCATCGCCGCGCTCAGCGAAGCCGGATACCGTGTCGTTGCACCCGACCAGATCGGCTTCTGCGCCTCCTCAAAACCGGAGCGCTACCAGTTCAGCTTCAACCAGCTCGCCGCCAATAGCCGCGCGCTGCTGGAGAAGCTCGGCATATCCCGCGCGACCATTGTCGGGCACTCCATGGGCGGGATGCTCGCCGCGCGCTTCGCGCTTGCCTATCCCGGCACCGTCGAACAGCTGGTTCTGGTGAACCCCATCGGATTGGAGGATTGGCAGGCGGCGGGCGTTCCTTATCAGAGCGTCGACGCCGCCTATCAGGGCGAACTGAAGACGAGCTTCGCCAGCATCAAGGCCTATCAGCAGAAATTCTACTATCACGGCAATTGGAAGCCGGAATACGACCTCTGGGTGGCGATGCTCGCCGGCATGTATGCCGGCCCCGGCAAGGAGAGGGTCGCCTGGAACCAGGCGCTGACCTCCGACATGGTGTTCACCCAGCCGGTGATCCACGAGTTCGGGCGCATCACAGCGCCGACCGTCCTCATCATCGGCGGCATGGACCGCACCGCGCCCGGTGCCAACCGCGCCTCACCCGAGATCGCGGGACGTCTCGGCAACTATCCGGAGCTCGGCCGCGCCGCCGCACGCACCATTCCGCGGGCGACGTTGGTGGAATTTCCAGACTATGGCCATTCGCCCCAGGTCGAGGCGCCCGAAGCCTTCCACGCCGCGCTGCTGCGCGAATTGTCCAAGGGCCTTTGAACGGCAAGACGGCCGGAGCATGCTCCGGCCGTTCCATATGCCTGTTCAGGCGATGCCTACTGCGAGAACCCGCCGGTCGACATGATCGCGGCGCCCGGAAGCGGCTGCGCGCCATAGAGCGGCTGCTCGGCGCCCGCAGCCGGCTGCGATGAAGCGACCGGGCGCGGCGCCGCCGGCGCGGCTGAGACCGGCTTCGAAGCGGGCACCGGCGGGCGTGCTGGCGGGATCGGCACCGCGGTCGTCGGCAGCGTCGAGGCTTGAGCCGGCGCGGCAGCGGGCGCAGTCGCGGCCACCGGCGCTGCAGCCGGCGCCGGATCGCTCTGCCCGAACAGCTTGCCGAACGAGAAGCCAGAAGACGAGGCAGGTGCCGGCGTGGTCGAGGCGGTGCTGGCCGGATCGCTGCCGCCACCGAACAGCTTGGTTAGGAAGGAGCCGCCACCGGACGAATTGTCGATCGAGGCCACGCGGGCGGTGGCCGGCGCCGGCGCACCCGAATTGGCGAACAGCACCGTCTCGGAACGCGAGCCGCCCGGCGCGTCACCCGGCCGCGGCGGCGGCAGCGGCACGCCGGACCGTGCGCCGGTGGCGAGCGCCACGCTGGCCTCGGCGGTCGGCGCCGCAGCAGGGCTCGCGGTCGGCGGCGTATCGGTTGCGGTCGGCGCGCCTGGCGGGCGCACATTCGGCGGCAGCGTACCGGGGGTGCGCACCAGGCTGTCCGGATTCTGCACCTTGGCGAGGAACACCTTGTGCATCCCGCCATCGGTGCCGGTGCGGACCGGCGCGATCGGCGTGCGCGGCGCGAGCGAGGCGACCTGCTGGTCATCCTGCGTGCGCTTGGCGGCGATTTCCTGCTCCAGCTCCGTCGGCTCGGTCGAAGCCGGGCACGGGCCGGTGGGGTTGAACTTGGCGTTCGGGTCGGTCGGGGTCCGGTTGAAGACGTAGCGCTTCTCGCAGACATCGACCTTGGGCGGCGCCTTGGTGATCTCGAAAGTGTCGTAGCCTTCCTTGATCATGCGCCAGAACGCCATGTTCGGGTTGTTCCGATGCCGCGCCATGTTGGTCGGCGTCATGCGGAACGGATAGGCCTGCACCTGGAACGAACGCTGCCCGCCAGTGAAGCTGTCGCGGCCGAGCGCGAAGATCTCCTGGATCTGCTCGTCGGTCATGGCGTAGCAGCCCGAAGACGAGCAATCGCCGTGCACCATCAGATGTGCGCCGGTGCGGCCCCAGGCTTTGTCATAGGCATTGGGGTAGCCCATGTTGAAGGCGAGATAGTAGCTGGAATTCGGGTTCATCTGCCCGGGGGTGATCGTATAGAAGCCTTCCGGCGCCTGCCGGTCGCCTTCCGTCACCTTGGGCCCGAGCTCGCCCGACCAGCGGCAGATCGGATAGGTCTTGAGCAGCGCGTAGTCGCCGTCCTTGCCCTGCTTCCAGACCTCGAGCTCCGACTCCTCTTTGAAGATACGCACGGTGATCGGACTTGTGGGCGTCATGCCCTTCTTCTCGATCAGCGCCACGGTCTCCGGGGAGAGCGGGCGCATCGCCTTGGCGCCGACGCCCCCTCCCGAACTGTTGCAGGCGGCAAGAGCCAGCGCGCCGGCGCCAATGAGAAGGGCCGCGCGCAGCCTTCCGGCCAACCCGGTGCGGGAGAAGAGGGAAGCTTCGGTGCGGCTCAACGCAGAACTCCTCAGTCCAACCCGTGAGCGAAGAGCTTCATGAATAAAGCGTTATCCTTGACGGCCGGTTACCGCAAGTGCATCGGCGACACGCCGTCAAAGCTTCACCAGGCACGGCTTACAACCCTCTGCCGATAGCGAGGAATTTCTCCCGCCGCGCCTTTCGCAGCGCTGCCGGATCGAGGCCGGCGAGGTCGTTGAGCGCCGTCTCGATGGCATCGCCCGCCGAATCCATCATCGCTCCGGGATTGCGGTGGGCGCCGCCGGCCGGCTCCCGCACGATGCTGTCGATGATGCCGAAGCGGGCGAGATCCTGGGCGGTGATGCGCATATTGGTCGCGGCCTCCTGCGCCTTCGCCGTGTCGCGCCACAGGATCGAGGCCGCGCCTTCCGGCGAGATCACGCTGTAGATGGCATGCTCGAGCATCAGCACCCGGTTCGCGGTCGCGATCGCGATCGCCCCGCCCGAACCGCCTTCGCCGATGATGACGGCGACATTGGGAACGCCGAGCGACAGGCAGGCATCGGTGGAGCGGGCGATAGCCTCGGCCTGGCCGCGCTCCTCCGCCTCGATCCCCGGATAGGCGCCGGCAGTGTCGACCAGCGAGATCACCGGCAGCGAGAAGCGGTCGGCGAGCTCCATCAGCCGCACCGCCTTGCGGTAGCCCTCAGGCCGCGCCATGCCAAAATTGTGCTTGATGCGGGTCTCGGTGGTGGAGCCCTTCTCATGGCCCATCAGGCACACCGCCTGGCCGCGGAAGCGGGCGAAGCCGCCGAGAATGGCCTCGTCCTCGCTGAACTTGCGGTCGCCGGCGAGCGGGGTGAAGTCCTCGAACAGCCGGGCCGCATAATCCGAGAAATGCGGCCGCGAGGGGTGGCGGGCGACCAGCGCCTTCTGCCACGGCGTGAGATTGGCATAGAGCTGGGCCAGCGCCTCCGCGGCCTTTGTCTCCAGCCGGCCGATCTCCTCGCCGATGGCGACGGCATCGCCCTGCTCGGAAAGGGTCTTCAGTTCCTCGAGCTTGGCCTCCAGCTCGGCCACGGGCTTTTCGAAATCGAGGTAGCTGCGCATGTGCTGTCGGCGGGCTCGCGTGCGGAGATGAGAGGGCGGCGGATACCGCCCGGTTCGAAGGCGCGCGAAGCTGTGCCCCGAGAGGGTGGCGGCGTCAAGGCGGGGGTCGCCCCCTCCCCCGCAAGCGTGAGACGGGAAGTAGGTCCCGTCACCCCTCGCCAAGCGGGTGCAGGTCGCGGACCAGGCTCTTCAGCCGTTCGTCCAGCACGTGGGTATAGATCTGCGTGGTCGAGACGTCGGCATGGCCGAGCAGGGTCTGCACCACGCGCAGATCGGCGCCATGGGCCAGCAGGTGGCTGGCGAAGGCGTGGCGCAGCACGTGGGGCGAGAGCTTCGCCGGGTCGAGGCCGGCGGCGAGCGCGAGCTCCTTGAGATCAAGGCCGATCTGCTGGCGGGTGATGTGCCCGCTCGAAGCCACCGCGGAGGGGAACAGCCAGCGGCCGGCCGTATCCTGCCTTGAGCTCGCCAGCGCGGTTCGCCAGGCCGCCATCGCCGCCTTGGCCGGCTCGCCGAGCGGCACCAGGCGCTCCTTGTTGCCCTTGCCGCGCACGATGATGGCCTCGCCCGAGGCCCGCGCCGCGGCGGCCGGCAGCGCCGCAAGCTCGGAGACCCGCAGCCCGGTGGCATAGAGCAGCTCGATGAAGCAGGCGACGCGGACCCGCCGCGCCGTCTCGGCAGGCGTGATATCCACCTGGGCGATGCGGGCATGGGCGGTCGCGATCAGGCGGCTGACCTCGTCGAGGGTCAGCACCTTCGGCAGTGGGCGCCCGCGCTTAGGCCCCTCCAGCACGGCGGCGGGATCCTCGCCGCGATAGCCTTCGAGATAGAGGAAGCGGTGCAGTTGCCGGATCGCCGAGAGACGGCGCGCCACGCTCGCCGTGGCGAGGCCGCGGCGCGTCAGGTCCGCGAGATAGGCCCGGATCTCGCCGGTGCCGTTGTCCGCTACCCGCGCACGAATCGAGGCGAGGAAATCCTCATAGTCGGCAAGGTCGCGCCCATAGGCTTCCAGCGTGTTGGCGCTCGCTCCGCGTTCGGCCGCCAGCATGTCGAGGAACAGCGCGACCGATCCGCGGGCGGGCGGGCTCATGTGGCGAACCGGCTCATTTGGCGAACCGCTCCTGCGGGACGGTAACGCTCATCTCGCGCGGATGCGGCTCGACCAGGTTGGCGAACGACCACAGCACGCCATAGACGGCGCCGCCGATCAGCCCAAGGAAGACGAGGAGTCGGATCAGGCTGGGCATGGCGGGCTCGGATACTGGCGGGCGAAAGACGCGGATTCGGTGCGGTCGAATCGAGGACGACCGTCCGCACCCATGCTAGAGCATCACGTCCGAACCTGCGAAGCCGGTTTTCAGTCGGGTTCTTGCTCTAACTCGTTGGAATTGATCACATTCATGAATTGGGATCAATTCGATGCAAATTCGCCACTCCCACTCGCCCTTCACCCTGGCGGCGAAAGCCGGGGCCGCTCGAATTGCCTCGCTCCGCCGCGGGTGATACGTCCGCCTTTTCCATCAGGGGCCGGAAGATCGGCAACATGATCGTGGTTGCGGGCGAACCCGAGGACGAGAAGGCGGCGCAGCTGCGGGCACGGCTCGGCCCCCGCTCGGTGGTGCTCGTTGGCATGATGGGCGCCGGCAAGTCCTCGGTCGGCAAGCGCCTCGCCCGCCGGCTCGGCCTGCCCTTCGCCGATGCCGATATCGAGATCGAGACCGCCGCCGGCATGTCGATCCCGGAAATCTTCGCCCATCATGGCGAGCCGGCCTTCCGCGACGGCGAGCGGCGCGTCATCGCCCGCCTGCTCGAGAGCGGCCCCCTGGTGCTCGCCACCGGCGGTGGCGCCTTCATGAATCCGGAGACACGCGCCCGCATCGCCGCGCACGGCGTTTCGGTCTGGCTGAAGGCCGATCTCGAGGTGCTGCTGCGCCGCGTGCGCCGGCGCGACGACCGCCCGCTCTTGAAGAGCGACCCGGAGGCGACGCTGACCCGGCTTATCGACGAGCGCTATCCGGTCTATGCCGAGGCGGCGGTCATCGTCCATTCGCGCGAGGTGCCGCACGACACCATGGTCGAGGAAGTCGTCGACGCCCTCGCGCTCCATCTCGATGCGGCCGCGACGGCCGGAGGACATGTCTGATGCACACTGACGGGCGCCCCGCACTCAAGGACGCGTCGACGTATGTGCGCGTCGGTCTCGATGCGCGCACCTATGACATCCTGATCGGGCCGGGCCTGATCGCCGAATGCGGCGGGCGCATCGCCGCGCTGCGCCCCGGCGCCCGAGTCGGCATCGTCACCGACGGGAATGTCGCCGAGCGCCATCTGCCTGCCGTCGTCGCCGCGCTGGAGGCGGCCGGGCTGACGCCAAAGGTCGTCATGGTGAAGCCCGGCGAGGGCTCCAAGAGCTTCGACACCTTTCGCCACGTATTGGACGAACTGCTGGCCGCGCGCATCGAGCGGCGCGACCTCGTGCTGGCGCTCGGCGGCGGCGTGGTCGGCGACCTCGCCGGCTTCGCCGCGGCGGCGCTCCGGCGCGGCGTCGATTTCGTCCAGGTGCCGACCAGCCTGCTGGCGCAGGTGGATTCCTCGGTCGGCGGCAAGACCGGCATCAATTCCCGGTTCGGCAAGAATCTGATCGGCGCCTTCCACCAACCGATCCTCGTCATTGCCGACACCGACGCGCTGGACACCCTGCCCTTGCGCGAGTTCCGCTCCGGCTATGCCGAGGTGGTGAAGTACGGGCTCATCGACAATGCGCCCTTCTTCGCCTGGCTGGAGCACAAATGGGGCGAGGTGTTCGAAGGCGGGCCGGCGCGGATCGAAGCCATCGCCACCAGCTGCGCCGCCAAGGCCGATGTCGTCGCCCGCGACGAGAAGGAGACCGGCGACCGCGCGCTCCTGAACCTCGGCCACACCTTCGGCCATGCATTGGAGGCCGGTGCCGGCTTCTCCGATCGCCTGCTGCATGGCGAGGCGGTGGCGGTCGGCATCGCGCAAGCCTTCCGCTTCTCCGCCAGCCAGGGGCTGTGCGCGCCCGAGGATGCAACGCGGGTCACCGCGCATCTCAAGGCGGTCGGCCTGCCGACCCGGATCGCCGACATTCCCGGCGAATTGCCGGACACCGACGGGCTGATGGCGTTGATAGCGCAGGACAAGAAGGTCTCGCGCGGCGCCTTGACGTTCATCCTGGCGCGCGGCATCGGCAAGAGCTTCATCGCCGCCGATGTCGACCCGGCTGCGGTGCGCGCCTTCCTCGACGCGGAGCGGCGATGACCGCAGCGCTCGCCCGGCTTCGCGGCGCGCTCGCGGCCCGGCTGGCGCGCGAGCCGCGCCGCCCGCCGCCCGAGCCCGCGCCGGCAACAACGGCCGCCGAGGACGTGCATCAGGCCATCGCCCGGCTTCAGCAAGCCGCCGAACTCGGCGACGACGACCGCGACATGGTCGCCGGCCTGATCAATCTGCGCGAGCTCGAAGTCTCCGACATCATGGTCCACCGCACCAAGATGGCGACGCTCGATGCCGGCGAGCCGCCGGGCGAGATCGTGCGCGAGGTGCTGGCCTCGCCCTTCACCCGCCTGCCGATCTGGCGCGACAGTCCGGAGAACATCACCGGCGTGCTGCACGCCAAGGACCTGCTGCGCGAATTGCAGGCGCTGGATGGCGATGTCGCGCGGCTGAGCGTGGAGAAGATCGCCCTCCCCGCCTGGTTCGTGCCGGACAACACCCTCGTCACCGACCAGCTCAAGGCGTTCCGCCGCCGCAAGCAGCATTTCGCCCTCGTCGTCGACGAGTATGGCGAGGTGATGGGGCTGGTGACGCTGGAGGACATCCTCGAGGAGATCGTCGGCGACATCGCCGACGAGCACGACAAGGCCTTCACCGGCGCCCGCCGGCACCCGGACGGCTCGGTGAGCGTCGAGGGCTCGGTGGCGATCCGCGACCTCAACCGCGCCATGGGCTGGCATCTGCCGGACGAGGAAGCGACCACCATTGCCGGCCTCGTCATCCATGAGGCGCGCATCATCCCCGAGCCGGGCCAGGCCTTCCTGTTCCACGGCTTCCGCTTCCAGGTGATGCGCAAGCAGAGGAACCGCGTCACCCTGCTGAGGGTGACGCCGCTCGCGCAGAAGCGGCCGCCGCCGGTACCGCCAAGCGCCGCGTTCAACCGAACCTAGAGCATTTCCCGATCAGATGGAATCATCTGATCGAAGAGGAATTTCTCCAGCTTATTGAATCTAGAGCACTTTCTTGTCGTTCGGATGCTTCCATCCGAACGACAAGAAAGTGCTCTAGCGGGCCGTTTCCGCCGTCATAGCCGGGCTTGTCCCGGCCATCCACGGTTGCTGCTTCGTCAAGGGCGTAGATCCCCGGGACAAGCCCGGGGATGACAGGTCGTCTGGTTGAATTGAAAGCGAGGCGGATTCCGAAATCTGGAATTTCCCGGTTCGGCGCCCATATCTGGGGAGCTATTCTCCCGGCGCTTTCGCCTCTATGGCGAGGGCGTGCAGGCCGCGGGCGATCTCGTCTGCGAGCAGCCCGTTCACCACGCGATGCCGCGCGATACGGCTCTGGCCGCGAAAAGCCTCGGCGACGATGCGCACGCGCAGGTGCGTCAGCTGGCCCGGCCGGTGCCCGCTATGGCCTTCATGGCGATGGCTCTCGTCCTCCAGTTCGAGGACACTCGGCGACAGCTCGGCGAGCGCGGCGCGCACGCGCGCCAGCGTCTCGGCGACGGCGTTATCGGCAGGGGTTGAATGGTCGCTCATGTGCGATGCGGTATCGTGCGGGCCACACCGCGTCAATATCGCCATTACGTATGGGTGACGACGTGACGGTTTCTTGTATACCTCCATCCGCACCCTCATAATCGATCGTCATGAAGCTCGACTCCCCCATATTCGATCGCGTCCGCGTCAAGCCGGACAAGGATCGCCGCCTGAAGGCCGAGTGCCCAGCCTGCGAATGGGCCGGCTGCGACCAGCCGGCGACCCATCGCGCGCCCAAGGGACGGCACCGCGAAGGCCAGTTCTGGCGCTACTGCTTCGACCATGTGCGCCAGTACAACCAGTCGTATAATTATTTTGCCGGCATGCCGGACGAGGACGTCGCTGCCTATCAGAAGGACGCGCTGACCGGGCATCGCCCGACCTGGAAGATGGGGCAGAATGGCGGCTCGCGCACCGCCGACCGCATGCGCGAGAACGTTCCCGAGGGCGGCTTCGCCGACCCGTTCGGCGTGTTCGGCGAGATGGGTGGCCAAGCGGGCGGCAATGCGCGCCCCGAGGCGGAGCCGCCGCGCGAGAGCCGGATGATCCGCAATGCCGAGCGTCGCTCGCTGGAAACGCTGGGCATTGAGCTCGGCGCCACCGCCGAGGAGATCAAGGCCCGCTTCAAGACGTTGGTGAAAAAATACCACCCGGACGTGAATGGCGGCGACATTTCGACCGAGGACCGCCTGCGCGACGTTATCCAGGCCTATAATCACCTGAAGAGCGCGGGCTTCTGCTAAAGAGCACGACGAAACGCACGACGACACTGGTACGAAGACCGCGTGGCTGCGCGGCAACGGAGGAAGAATGACCGCGACGCTCACTCAGGCCGCTCCGGTTCCCGACATGAAGGTGTCGGTCCGGCAGGTGTTCGGTCTCGACATCGACCTCGACGTGCCCGCCTACGCCGAGCCCGATGCCTATGTGCCGGATCTCGATCCGGATTACCTGTTCGATCGCCCCACCACGCTCGCCATCCTCGCCGGCTTCGCGCATAACCGCCGCGTGATGGTCACGGGCTATCATGGCACCGGCAAGTCGACCCATATCGAGCAGGTCGCCGCCCGCCTCAACTGGCCGTGCGTGCGCGTCAATCTCGACAGCCACATCAGCCGTATCGACCTGATCGGCAAGGACGCCATCGTGGTGAAGGACGGCGTGCAGGTCACCGAGTTCCGTGACGGCATCCTGCCCTGGGCCTACCAGAACAATGTCGCGCTGGTGTTCGACGAATACGACGCTGGCCGCCCTGACGTGATGTTCGTGATCCAGCGCGTGCTGGAGAGCTCCGGCCGCCTGACGCTGCTCGACCAGAACCGCGTCATCCGCCCGCACGCGGCCTTCCGGCTGTTCTCGACCGCCAACACCATCGGCCTCGGGGACACCACCGGCCTCTATCACGGCACCCAGCAGATCAACCAGGCGCAGATGGACCGCTGGTCCATCGTCACTTCGCTGAACTATCTGCAGCACGACAAGGAAGTCGACATCGTCCTCGCCAAGGCGAAGCACTTCCAGACCCAGGAGGGCCGCGACACCGTCTCGCGCATGGTGCGCCTCGCCGACCTGACGCGGCAGGCCTTCATCAATGGCGACCTGTCGACCGTGATGAGCCCGCGTACGGTCATCACCTGGGCCGAGAACACCGACATCTTCAAGGATCTGGCCTTCGCCTTCCGCGTCACCTTCCTCAACAAGTGTGACGAGCTGGAGCGCACCCTGGTGGCCGAATTCTACCAGCGCTGCTTCGGCAAGGAGTTGACCGAGTCCGCCGTCAACGTGGCGCTCTCATAGCCTCGCTCGAGATTCCCGGCCCTGTGCCGGGGATCTCGACAGCTGAAAGCACACGAGGAATCGAGATGGCCGGCACAAGGCCGGCCATGACGTCACGCTAGAATGGTCGTCTCTCCATGATCCCGTCCAACCGCAATCAGCGCACCCCGCCCAAGGAATCCCCGACCGAGCCGCTGAAGCGCGCCGTGTCCGGGTGCCTGCGCGCCATTGCCGGGGAGAAGGACATCGAGATCAGCTTCGGCACTGAGCGCCCCGGCTATGCCGACGGGCGCGCCCGCCTGCCGGAGCCGGCCCGCAGGCTGACGAAGCACGACGCCGCGGTGCTGCGCGGCCACGCCGATTCCATGGCGCTGCGACTCGCCTGCCATGATCCCAAGGTGCACAAGAAGCTGGTGCCGGTCGGCCAGACCGCCCGCGCCGCCTTCGACGCTGCCGAGCAGACCCGCTGCGAGGCGATCGGTGCGCTGCGCATGGACGGTGTCGCCCTCAATCTCACGGCGATGCTGGAGGACCGCTACCAGCGCGCCAATTTCTCCAATCTCGCCGACCGTTCCGACGCGCCGATCGAGGACGCGCTGTCGCTGATCCTGCGCGAGCACCTGACCGGCATGGCCCCGCCCGCCTCGGCGCGCGAGCTGGTGAATCTCTGGCGCGGCTTCATCGAGGAGCGCGGCGCCGAGGCGCTGGACGAGCTCGCCGATTCCACCGGCGACCAGAAGCGCTTCGCCGAGGCGATGCGCGACCTGCTCTCCTCGCTCGGCATGGGCGAGGACATCGCCCCGTTCGACGAGGACAACGATCCCTCGACCGATGCCGACGACAAGCGCGACGACGATTCCGGCAAGGGCAGCGACGCCGAGCAGGACGAGAACACCGAAGGCAGCACCGAGGTCGACACCGAGCTTTCCTCCGACCAGACGCCGGAGGAAAGCGACGACCAGGAGGAGCGCCCGAGCTCCGAGATCTCCGACGATGCCGAACTCGGCGAGGCGGATGAATCCTCCGAGCCGTGGCGCCCGCAGAACCTCTCGCCGCCGGAGCCGCGCCCACCGGAATACCACCCCTTCACCCCGCGTTTCGACGAGACGGTGAACGCCGACGAACTGTGCGATCCGGAAGAGCTCTCGCGGCTGCGCTCCTATCTCGACAAGCAGCTCGTACACCTGTCCGGCGTCGTCTCCCGCCTCGCCAACCGTTTGCAGCGCAAGCTCATGGCGCAGCAGAGCCGCGGCTGGGAGTTCGACCTCGAAGAGGGCATGCTGGACCCGGCGCGGCTGCACCGCGTCATCATCGATCCGATGCAGCCGCTCTCGTTCAAGCGCGAGCGCGACACCGACTTCCGCGACACCGTGGTGACGCTGCTGCTCGACAATTCCGGCTCGATGCGCGGCCGCCCGATCACCGTCGCCGCCGCCTGTGCCGATATCCTCGCCCGCACGCTGGAGCGCTGCGGCGTGAAGGTCGAAATCCTCGGCTTCACCACCAAGGCGTGGAAGGGCGGGCAGGCCCGCGAGGCCTGGCTCGCCTCCGGCAAGCCCGGTGCGCCCGGCCGGCTCAACGACCTGCGCCACATCATCTACAAGGCGGCCGACGCCCCCTGGCGCCGGGCGCGCAAGAATCTCGGCCTGATGATGCGCGAAGGCCTCCTGAAGGAGAACATCGACGGCGAGGCCCTCGACTGGGCGCACAATCGCCTGCTCGCCCGCAACGAGTCGCGGCGCATCCTGATGATGATCTCCGACGGCGCACCGGTGGACGATTCCACCCTCTCGGTGAACCCCGGCAACTATCTCGAGCGGCATCTGCGCTGGGTGATCCAGCAGATCGAGACCAAGTCGCCGGTGGAGCTGATCGCCATCGGCATCGGCCATGACGTCACCCGCTATTACAAGCGCGCCGTGACCATCGTCGACGCCGAGGAACTGGGCGGCGCCATGACCGACAAGCTCGCCGAGCTGTTCGACGAGCGCGGCGAGAAGAAGCTCGGCGGCGGCCGGGGAGCGGGCGGCCGGCGGCTGCACTAGCCGCTCGCCGCAAGTCTGATGGAACGCGCGCCCGGCTTCCACACGCGGGCCTCATTGCGTGAAGACCTGGAACGCCTCGGCATCCGCGCTGGCGACATGGTGATGGTGCACGCCGCGATGAGCCGGGTCGGCCGGCTCATGAGCGGGCCGGATGCCTTCATCGCCGCGCTGCGCGACGCTGTCGGCGAGCGCGGCACGATCCTCGCTTATACCGACTGGGACGGCGCCTATGACGAGTTGCTGGACGGCGAGGGCCGTGTGCCGGCCGAATGGCGCGACCATGTTCCGCCATTCGATCCGGCAGCCTCGCGGGCGACGCGGGACAATGGCATCCTCGCCGAATTCATCCGCACCACGCCGGGCGCCCGGCGCAGCGGCAATCCGGGTGCGTCGGTCGCGGCGATCGGCGCGCGGGCGGAGTGGCTGACCGCCGACCACCCCCTCGACTATGGCTATGGGCCGGGCTCGCCGCTGGCGAAGCTCGTGGAGGCCGGCGGCAAGGTGCTGATGGCCGGAGCCCCGTCCGACACGATGACACTGCTCCACCTCGCCGAGCACCTCGCCGGCATGCCGGGCAAGCGGGTGCGACGCTACGAGGTGCCGCTATGGACTGCCGAGGGTACAATCTGGCGCATGGTGGAGGAGTTCGACACCTCGGTCGCGGTGGTGCCCGGCCTCGCCGATGATTATTTCAACGATGTGGTGGAGGCGTTCGTGGCGACCGGACAAGGCGCCCGAGGCGCGATCGGCGTGGCCCCTTCGCTCCTGGTCGATGCGGCCGCGATCTGTGGCTTTGCCATAGCTTGGCTGGAGCATCGCTCAAGCACCCCTTGAACTATGCCTGAGCATCCCCATCTAGGCTTCATCCCCCAGAACAGGGCTTCCGGTTTGAAGGCGCTTCGTCAGCGTCGCGCCGGATGTGAGCGGGTCAGGACGGATGTACTCCGGCTCGTTCTCTCCCTCCGGTCGCCTGACGAGCGACCGGCCTCTGGCGGGACGATTTTTGTCCCCGACAGCACCAATCCTACCGCGCGGCTTGAGCCCTTCCGAGGTTCGCTGCGTGTGCACCTCGGCGTGATGCGGCTCCTGCAGGGTTGCGTCGCGCCGAGGTGCCGTCATGTCGTGACGACATCGGGCATTTTCCGCAAAATTTGACTGACTTTTTGCGACAGGCGTCACACCCCGAACGGCGTACGGCGTGATGCCGCCGGGGCTGGCACTTCCTCGATTGCCGAGCCCGGGCCGGGATCGTCCGGCAGATGCGGCTCGGCGATGACGGCGGCCGCAGCGGCGGACGACGGCATCACGACCGGGCGCACCGGCGCCGCGGCGGGCGGGGAAGGTGGCTCGGGCGCGAGCGGAGGAGCGCTTGCTGCGGGCGTATTGGCTACCTGGGCCAGCGCGGACATATCGCGCGGCGGCTCGGCGGGCTCTTTCGTGACCACCGGAGCCGGCGTCTCCACCAATGCGGGGCGCGCTTCGATGGCCGCAGCGATCGCCGCCTTCACTCGTTCCGCCTCGTGCTCCAGCATCGGCGTCGCGGTGACCCCGGGCGGCGTCATCCACACAAAGGCATCGAGCCGCCCGCTGACCGGCGAGATCGGCGACCAGCGCTCGGCGACGATGCCGTCCGCCACCCAGGCCGGATCGCGCGGCGCCCTCACCGCGCGCGCGGTCCACTCGCGCGCTTTGCCAATATCGCCATTTTCCGTCGCTTCCAGCTCCGCCATCAGGAGACACACGCGCTGCGACGCCTGATCGGTGAGCGGCGCCAAAGCGGTGCGCGCGGTGGCGAAATCCTGCGCGTCGAGCGCGGCGCGGGCCAGCACCATGGCGCTCTCGGCATGGGCCGGGGCGCGGGCGGTGAGGTTGCGCACCCGCTTCAGCCGCTCGCGGGCGGCATCCCCGGGGCGCAGATGAAGGTAAGCCTCGCCGAGATCGGGGTGCGGCGTTGCCGCATAGGCGGTCTCGATGATCTTCGCCGCCTTGCGCGGATCTCCCGCCGCACCGAGCAGCCGGCCGGCGACTTCCGCCGCGGGCACCAAGGTCGGCGCGAGGCGCACCGCCTCGATGGCGCGCTCGCGCGCAGCCGTCGGATCGGAGAGTTCAAGCGCGGTGGCCTGCGCCGCCAGCAGCACGGCGCGCCGGCGCCGGTGCGCGGCGCGGTCGAGCCCGCCATGCGAGGCCTCGCGCTCCAGCACGGCGAGCGCGCCGGAAAAGTCGCCGGAAAGGCACCGCGCCTCGATCACCGCATCGGACGCCCAGGCGAGCCCGGGCTCCTGCCGCGCGGCTTCCTCCGCCGTTAGCAGCGCCGCCCCGGCATCGCCGCGCCGCCGCGCCTCGACGTGAAGACCGCGCAGGCCAAGCAGCCGCGTCGACGGGGTCTCGGTCATGGCGCGGAACGCCGCCTCGGCCCCCTCGGTATCGCCGGCAAGCTGCGCCGCCTGCGCCGCAAGAAGCCGCGACAGCGGTTCGTGGCCCAGGAGTCGCTCGGCGTCGGAAGCGGCGCGGCGCGCACCGGGCAGATCTCCGGAGCCGACCGCGACCAGGCCGCGTGACACCGCCGCCCAGCCGCGGGTGGCGCGCCGGTTGCGGAACGCCATGGCGACGATGTCCGGCGAGCGGAAGATGAGCCGGATCAACGACCAGATCAGGATCGCCACTGCCATCGCCGCCAGCAGCGCGCTGGCCGCGACCATGACGCTGGTCTCGATGTGCCAGCCCTGCCAGACGATGGCGACCTCGCCGGGCCGGTCGGCCAGCCAGGCGACGCCGAAGGCGACGAGCGCGAGAACGAGAAGATAGACGACCAGCCGTATCACGGTGCGCTCCCGGCAAGCCCGGCGAGAATCTGCCGGTTGAGGGTGTCGATATCGGCAAGCGCCTTGCTGCGCGCGGCGATGTCGGCGGCGATCGGCTGGGCGGCTTCGCGCGCCTCGGCCGGCAGCGCCTCGATCTCACGGGCGGCGCCTGCCATGTCGTCGCGCGATAGCGCCGCGGCAACGCGGCCATAGGCGGCGTCCGTCTCACTGCTGGTCGCGGCCGCGGTCCCTTCGGCCCGGCGCACGCTGACCAGCCCCTCGGCGCTGCGCGTCAGCTTGGCGAAGAAGCCCTCATCGGCCGGGGCCGGTGCGGCAGGCGCCTCGGCCGTCGGCGAAGCCGCGGCAGGGGCCGGCGCGGTGGACGCCGTGGACTCCTGAGCCTTCGCGGCGGTGAGCCGCTGCAGAAGGACCGGGCCGGTCGGGACTCCGCCGGCGGCATAGGCGTCGAGCGGCTGCAGCACATCCCCCGGCGGGCCGAGCAGGCTGCGGGCGGCGGCGAGCTCGGCGGCGAAAGGCACGCCGCGCAGCACCGCCTCGCGCAGCGTGCCGAGCGCGGCGAGCTGCGCCGCGCCCCTAGCGGACGCTTCATTGGCCTTGGCAACCGCCGCGACCCGCTGTTCCAGCCCGGTCAGCTTGTCGCCGAGCGCGGTGAGCGCATCCGGCGAGACGGTCGGCCGCTCGGTGGCGCTGGTCGCCTGCGTCGCCGCATTGCTGGCCTGCGTCGCTGCATCGCTGGCCTGCGCGCTCGCCTGCTTGGCGAGCGCCTCTACCGCGTCGAGCCGGGCGTTGAGTTCGGGTGAGGCAGCGGCGGGTGCCGCGCTCGCCTGCTTCGCCAGCGCCTCCACAGCATCGAGCCGGGCGCTGAGCTCGGGCGACACGGCAGCAGGCGCATCGGTCGAGGGCGCAGCGGCAGCCGGCGGCGCGGATGCCAGCGCACTCACCTTGCCCTCGACGCCGCCCAGCGTCGCGGTCAGAGCGTCGAGCCGCTGGCCGAGCGCGGCCACGCCCGCCGAGGGATCGGCCGGCGGACGCGCTTCCAGCGCATCGGTGCGCTGGCGCAATTCAACGGTACGCGCCTCGAGGTCGGTCAGGGCATCGATACTCTCGGCCGGCCCCAAGAAGGAGAGCGCCACCATCACCGCAATGGCGCCGCCGATCAGGCCGGAGAGCAGCGCGATGAGAAGTCCGGCGAGGAAGCCGAGCGAACGCCCAGGCGCCGGCGCGGCAGGCGGCGGCGGTGGCGGCGCTGCCGATGTACCATCGGAATTCGGCGCAGCGTTCGCCCCAGCCTCGGCACCCAGATAGGCCGCCTTCTCTTCCGCGGCCCGCTCTTCGGCTGCTCTCTCTTCGGCGACGGCCGCCTCGGCAGTCTCGTCTCCGGGAGTTCGCTCCTCGGAAGCCCTGTCCTCGGTAACCTTATCTTCAGGGGGCGTCAGGTCCTTGGCGGGGAGATCGATTGTCGGCGGCGGCCGGCGGCGACCACGCGCGCCGGCTTCACGCGGCGAAGCATCTGCCTGTGGGGGCTGCTGGCCCGAGGTCGGTCCGCCTGACGGGTCGTCTGTCGCCACTGAACACCTCACCGATCAAGAACACCGATCCGGAGCCATCCGGGATAGACCGGCCGACCATCCTCTGCAACCATCGTGACGGCGGTATGGTTTCACGTCTCCAGCAAAGCGAACAGCGCGTCCTCGGTCGGCGCCTCGGCGACAAGCGCCGGCGCGCCGGCGGCGCGGAGCGGCGCCGCCACAAGGTGAGAGAAGCAGAGATGACGGATGCGGGCGAGCTCCGGCTGCAGGCCGGCACCGAGCACGTGCCCGGCGAGCGTGGCCGCGGTGCGCGGCGAGAAATGGAAGGCTGCGTCGATCTGCCCGCCTGCGACCGCGGCACGCGTCGCCGCGCTCAATCCGGTCGCCGGTATCGCGCGGTAGATGACGAATAGCTCGACCGCTATGTCTCTGGCCGCAAGCGCGGCGGCGAGGTCCACCGCCCGCTCTTCCCCGGCAACATGCAGCAGCCGGGCGCCGGCCGGCACTTCCCGACCGAGCAGCGCGGCGAGCGCTGCCCCGTCGCCGCCGGCGACCGCCACCCGCGCAAAGCCGGGCGGCGCCGCCGCCGCCGTGCGCTTGCCGACGGCATAGAGCGGCAGTCCGCGCAGCTGGTCGAGTTCCGCCCGCTCGCCGAGCGACCTTGCGCCGTTCACGCTCGTCAGCACGACGCCGTCGAAGTCACCGGATGGCAGACGCGCCCCGGGTAGCGTCGCGACGATCAGCATCGGATCGACGATCGCCTCGTGCCCGGCCAACGCCAGCCGCCGCGCCGTCACTGCGGCGTCCGGCTGCGGGCGGGTGACGAGCACGCGCATCGGGCGTCACACCAGCATGTGCGCGGGGGCGCGGCCACGAACCTCGCGGCCCGCGTCGGCACCAAGCTGCGCGGCGTCCGCCACATCGCCCTCGCGCGTGGTCTCGATCGCCTCGCGGCCGTCATTCGACAGCAGCAGGCCCCGAAAGGCGATTCGCCCGCCTTCCACGGTCGCCAGGCCGGCGATCGGGGTGCGGCAGGAGCCGTCGAGTTCGGCGAGGAAGGCGCGCTCCAGCGTCACCGCCACGCCGGTCGCCGCATCCGTCATCAGCGCCAGCGCGGCAGCGCAATGGTCGTCATTGACCCGGCCCTCAATGGCCACCGCCCCCTGCCCGACCGCCGGCAGGAACGCATCGGTGTCGAGGATCGAGGCCGCCTTGTCCTCGAGGCCGAGCCGCGTCAGCCCGGCGAGCGCCAGCAGCGTGCCGTCGAACAGGCCCTCGGCGACGCGGGCGAGCCGCGTGTGCACATTGCCGCGCAATAGCCCGACAGTGAGGTCCGGCCGCAGCCGGCGCAATTGCGCCTCGCGGCGGAGCGAAGCGGTGCCGACTCTGGCGCCCTCCGGCAGGTCGGCCAGCGAGGAGCCCTCGCGCAGGATCAAGGCGTCGCGCACGTCGGCGCGCGGCAGGTAGCCGGCAATGTGCAGGCCGTCGGGCAGCACCGTGGCCATGTCCTTGGCGGAGTGCACGGCGAGGTCGATGCGCCCCTCCAGCAGCGCGTCCTCGATCTCCAGGGTGAACAACCCCTTGCCGCCGGCCTCGCTCAGGGCACGGTCGGTGATGGTGTCGCCGGTGGTGCGGATCACCTCGATGGCGACCGCATCCGGCGCCCATCGGTGGGCGGCGAGGAGCGCGTCGCGCACGGCATTGGCCTGCCACAGCGCGAGCGGACTGCCGCGGGTGCCGATGCGGAGCTTGGGAAGCGATTGCATCATGAGGTCATGCGATGATAGCGGTTCATGCACGGCCCCAAACACCTCCCGGCGTACAAAGTCAATGAGCGACCTCCTCCTGCTCGGTATCGAGACCACCTGCGACGAAACCGCCGCGGCGGTCGTGCGCCGGCGCCACGGCGGCGTCGGCGAGATCCTGTCCAATGTGGTGCTCTCGCAGGTCGACGACCATGCCGCCTATGGCGGCGTGGTGCCGGAAATCGCCGCCCGCGCCCATGTCGAGGTATTGGACCGCGTGATCGAGCGCGCGCTCGCCGAGGCCGGCGTCACTTTGCGCGACCTCGACGGCATTGCCGCCGCGGCGGGGCCTGGACTGATCGGCGGCGTCATTGTCGGGCTGACCACGGCGAAGGCGATCGCGCTTGCGTCCAATAAGGCGCTAGTCGCGGTCAACCACCTCGAAGCGCACGCGCTGACCGCGCGGCTGACCGACGGTGTCGGCTTTCCCTACCTTTTGCTGCTGGTGTCCGGTGGCCACACCCAGCTCGTGGCGGTGCGCGGCGTCGGCGACTATGAGAAGCTCGGCGGCACCATAGACGACGCCATCGGCGAGGCCTTCGACAAGACCGCCAAGATGCTTGGCCTGCCCTATCCGGGCGGGCCCGCGGTGGAACGCGCTGCCCAGAACGGCGATCCCGTGCGATTCAGCTTCCCGCGCCCGCTCGCGGGACGCCCGGAACCGGATTTCTCGCTTTCCGGCCTCAAGACCGCGGTGCGGGTCGAGGCGCTGAAGATCGCTCCGCTGTCCGACAAGGATGTCGCGGACCTCTGCGCCTCGTTTCAGAGCGCCGTCGTCGACATGGTGGCCGACCGGGTGCGGCTGGCCTTGCGCATCATGCGCGAGCGTGGCGAGAAACCGACGGCTCTGGTGCTCGCCGGCGGTGTCGGCGCCAACCAGGCGGTGCGCAAGGTGCTGCACAAGGTAGCGACCGAGGGCGGCACCCGCCTCGCCGTGCCGCCGCCGGAGCTCTGCACCGACAATGGCGCCATGATCGCCTGGGCCGGCGCCGAGCGGCTCGCGCTCGGACGGAAGGACAGTCTCGAATTCGCCCCGCGCGCCCGCTGGCCACTGGAGGAGACCGCCCCCGCCGAAGAAGGGCAGCCGGCCTGATGATGTCGACCGATCATTACTCCCTCATGGCCCGGCTTGACCCGGCCACCCAGACTTCCTTCGCCGTTCGAACGGCGCGGCTGGGTCCCCGGGACGAGCCCGGGGATGAGGGAATGTAGGCAAGAGGTTCTCCATGCCTCTCTCCATCCGCGCCGTCGGCGTGATCGGTGCCGGCGCCTGGGGCACTGCACTTGCCAATGCCGCCGCACGGGCCGGACGGACCGTGTTCCTGTGGGCGCGCAATGCCGATCTCATCAAGGAGATGCGGGCGAGCGGCCGCAATGACGCGCATCTGCCCGGCGTGACGCTCGCCCCCGCCGTGCATCCGACCACGGATCTCTCGGAGGCCGCCGCCTGCGAGGCCGTGCTGCTGGTGGTGCCGGCGCAGGCGAGCCGCGACGCCGCCACCCTGCTCGCGGCCCACCTCTACCCCGGAACCCCGGTCGTCACCTGCGCCAAGGGGATCGAGCGCGGCACGCATCTGTTCATGACGCAGGTGATCGAGGCCGCCTGCCCGAAAGCGATACCGGCGGTGCTTTCCGGCCCGAGCTTCGCCGCCGATGTCGCCGCCGGCCTGCCGACCGCGGTGACGCTCGCCGCCGGCGACGCGGCGCTGGCGGAGGCGCTCGCGAGCGCGCTCGGCTCGTCGTCCTTCCGGCTCTATCACAGCGACGACGTGCGCGGCGTCGAGATCGGCGGCGCGGCCAAGAACGTGCTGGCGATCGCCGCCGGTATCGTCGCCGGACGCAATCTCGGCGCCAGCGCCGGCGCCGCCCTGGTGGCGCGCGGCTTCGCCGAGTTGTCCCGGCTCGGGCGTGCCTTTGGCGCGCGGCCGGAGACGTTGACCGGGCTTTCCGGCCTCGGCGACCTCATCCTCACCGCCTCGACCGCGCAGTCACGCAATTTCGCGCTCGGCCTCGCGCTCGGACGCGGCGAGCCGGCGCCGGCTAAACTGGCCGAAGGCGCCTCGACCGCATCCGTGCTGGTCGAGCTGGCAAACCAACATCATGTGGAAATGCCGATCGCTGCGGCGGTGGACAGCATCATTGCCGGGCGCTCGGATATAGATCAGGCCATCGGCGCGCTGCTGGCGCGGCCGCAAAAGGCGGAGGGGTAAAATGGCGCACTGGCTCTACAAGTCCGAACCCGTCAAATGGTCCTGGGACATGCAGGTCGCCGCCGGCGCCAAGGGCACGCACTGGGACGGCGTGCGTAACCACCTCGCCAAGCAGCAGTTGCTCGCCATGAAGAAGGGCGACCGCGGCTTCTTCTATCATTCCAATGAGGGCAAGGAGATCGTCGGCATCGTCGAGGTGATCAAGGAGGCGTACCCCGATCCCGGCGACGAGAAGGGCGTGTTCGTCATGGTCGACCTGAAGGCTGTGAAGAAGCTGCCGCGCCCGGTGAGCCTCACGCAGATCAAGGACGAGCCGCGGCTTTCCGAGATGGCGCTCTTGAAATATTCCCGCCTCTCGGTGCAGCCGGTCACCGATGCCGAGTGGGACATCGTGCTGGAGATGGCCGGCGCGAAGGGGTGAGCGCTGGAGCCACGTGATCCTGGCTCAGAATGCACCTACGTCGGCAAGAGTGGGTCATTTTCCAGCCGTCGGCCGGCCTCGTGCCGGCCATCTCCGCATATGATGCGCTGTCTGGAATCGAGATCCTCGGGACAAGACCGGGGATGACGGGCGCTCCAGGAATTTTTGGTCAGGCTCTGAGGTGCTCCGCCTCAGGATGACGTGGTTCGTGGAGAAGGCGCCAGCGAAATGGAACCGCAGCGGATCGCGCGCCGTTGGCTCAGCAGCGGAAATGGCGATGCGAGGCCGCCATGTACCTGGCTTTCGAGGTCCTGACCGTCGTGATCGTCGCCTGCGCCATGGCGCTGGCGTTCGCCCATGCGCTGGAGCTGCCCGGCAAATTGCGCCTGGACGAGCTGGGATACCGCACCGTGCAGACCATCTATTATCCGGGCTTCACCCTCGGCGGCGCCGCCGAGCCGGCCGCCATGCTCGCAACCTTCCTGCTCCTGCTGACGAAGCCGCTCGGCTCGACACCGTTCTGGCTGATGCTGTTCGGCCTCGCCGCCCTCACCTTCATGCAGCTGATCTTCTGGCTGATGACGCAGCCGGTGAACCGGCACTGGCTGCGGGAAACCCAGATCACCGACTCGGCGAAGCGCTTCTTCGGCACCGAGGACGCCGAGGCCGACGCTCTCCGTCACCTTGGCTGGGCGGGTCTGCGCGACCGATGGGAGCTCTCGCACGTGCTGCGTGCCATTGCGGGGATGGTCGGCCTCGTCTTCGTCACCACGGCCATCGCACTTTGAGGAAAAGGACGTGTGAGGCTTGACGGCGATGGACCGGCGCGGGTCTTGATCGCTGCCATGCCCACACTCACCGCCGATCCGACCTCCTTCGTCCGCCTCGAGACCCTGTTGCGCCCGGTGCCGCTGGTGCCGGAAATCGCGCTCCACCTCGCCGACGAGGCGCTCCCCATCTGGCAGCGCACCGAGGAGGAACTGGGCGAGATCGGCCTGCCGCCGCCCTTCTGGGCCTTCGCCTGGGCGGGCGGACAGGCCCTCGCCAGGCATCTGCTCGATCATCCCGGGATCGTCGCGGGACTCCGCGTGCTGGATTTCGCCTCCGGCTCGGGGCTCGTCGCCATCGCCGCCGCCAAGGCCGGGGCGGCGCGGGTCGAGGCTGCCGATATCGACACCTTCGCCCATGCCGCCATGCAGCTGAACGCCGAGGCGAACGGCGTATCCTTCCGTTCCCTCACCCACGATATCGTCGGCGAAGACCTCGGCTGGGACGTCGTGCTCGCCGGCGACATCGCCTATGAGCGCGACACTGCGGCGCGGGTCTTCGCCTGGCTGGAGCACCTCGCCCATCGCGGGGCCGATGTGTGGATCGGCGATCCCGGGCGCTCCTACCTGCCGCGCGAGCGGCTGGAAAAGGTTGCGGAATATGGCGTCCCGGTCAGCCGCGAGCTGGAGGACACCGAGATCAAGCGCACCGCGGTCTGGCGCCCGCGTGCCCATTAGCCGGACGTATGAAAGACCAAAGTCGGCATGGTCGCGCCTTGTCCCCCGCTGGCCACCTCCCCATAATCGCTCCAAATGAATGAACGCGGCCGAGTTCGCGAACCGAAGGGAAGAACGCCATGTCCGAGCACAAGACCTACGAAGTACCCTCGGAGTGGGCGGCCCGCGCCTTCCTCGACGACGCTGCCTATCAGGCGAAGTACGAGGCCTCGATCCGCGATCCGGACGCCTTCTGGCGTGAGGAAGGCAAGCGCATCGAATGGTTCCACCCCTATTCCAAGGTGAAGAACACCTCCTTCGCGCCCGGCGCGGTCTCGATCAGATGGTTCGAGGACGGCACCACCAACATCGCCTGGAACTGCATCGACCGGCATCTCGAAGCGCGTGGCGACCAGGTCGCCATCATCTGGGAGGGCGACGACCCGAACGAGGCGCGCCATATCACCTATCGAGAGTTGCACGACGAGGTCTGCCGCTTCGCCAATGTGCTGCGCAACCGCAACGTCGAGAAGGGCGACCGCGTCACCATCTACATGCCGATGATCCCCGAAGCCGCCTATGCGATGCTGGCCTGCGCGCGGCTCGGCGCGGTGCACTCCGTGGTGTTCGGCGGCTTCTCCCCGGACAGCCTCGCCGGGCGCATCCGCGACTGCGGCTCAAAGGTCATCATCACCGCGGACGAAGGCGTGCGCGGGGGCCGCAAGGTGCCGCTGAAGGCCAATGTCGATGCCGCCATCGCCAAGGTCGCCGGCGAGGTCGATATCGAGCACGTGGTCGTGGTGAAGCGCACCGGTGGCGCGGTGGAGATGAAGCCGGGCCGCGACGTCTGGTATCACGCCGCCGCCGCCCTGGTGACCACCGAGTGCCCCGCCGTCGCCGTCGGCGCCGAGGATCCGCTCTTCATCCTCTATACGTCCGGCTCGACCGGCCTGCCCAAGGGTGTGCTGCACACCACCGGCGGCTATCTCGTCTATGCCTCGATGACCCACCAGTACGTCTTCGACTATCATGACGGCGACATTTACTGGTGCACTGCGGACATCGGCTGGGTCACCGGGCACAGCTACATCGTCTATGGCCCGCTGGCGAACGGCGCCACCACGCTGATGTTCGAGGGTGTGCCGAACTATCCGACGAACTCCCGCTTCTGGGAGGTGATCGACAAGCACAAGGTCAACATCTTCTACACCGCGCCGACCGCGATCCGCGCGCTCATGCAGGCCGGCGACGAGCCGGTGAAGAGGACCTCGCGCGCCTCGCTGCGCCTGCTCGGCTCGGTCGGCGAGCCGATCAATCCGGAAGCCTGGGAATGGTATCACCGCGTCGTCGGCGATCACCGCTGCCCTATCGTCGACACCTGGTGGCAGACCGAGACCGGCGGCATCCTCATCACCCCGCTGCCCGGCGCCACCCCGCTGAAGCCCGGCTCGGCGACGCGCCCCTTCTTCGGCATCAAGCCGGAGATCGTCGATGCCGAGGGCAAGGTGCTGGAGGGCGTCTGCGAGGGCAATCTCTGCATCGCGGATTCATGGCCCGGCCAGATGCGCACGGTCTATGGCGACCACGAGCGTTTCATGCAGACCTATTTCTCCGCCTATCCGGGCCACTACTTCACCGGCGACGGCTGCCGGCGTGACGCGGACGGCTATTACTGGATCACCGGCCGGGTCGACGACGTGCTCAATGTCTCCGGCCATCGCATGGGCACGGCGGAAGTGGAAAGCGCCCTCGTCGAGCATCCGAAGGTGTCGGAGGCGGCCGTGGTCGGCTATCCGCACGACATCAAGGGCCAGGGCATCTATGCCTATGTGACCTTGATGACC
The DNA here is from genome assembly GCA_029266425.1 of Xanthobacteraceae bacterium. Classification (GTDB taxonomy): domain Bacteria; phylum Pseudomonadota; class Alphaproteobacteria; order Rhizobiales; family Xanthobacteraceae; genus Ancylobacter. The sequence goes on along the minus strand of JAQSWY010000015.1, from coordinate 52,641 downwards.
GGCGAGCAGCCCAGCGAGGAGTTGCGCAAAGAACTGGTGGTGTGGGTGCGCAAGGAGATCGGCCCGATCGCCTCGCCCGACCTCATCCAGTTCGCCCCCGGCCTGCCCAAGACCCGCTCCGGCAAGATCATGCGCCGTATCCTGCGCAAGATCGCCGAGGACGAGTTCGGCAATCTCGGCGACACCTCGACGCTCGCCGATCCGACCGTGGTGGAGGATTTGATCTCCAACCGGCAGAACAAGAAAGCCGCCGGCGCGGCGTGAGTTGGACCGTTCATCTGCTGCAGCATCCTTCGAGGCTCGCTGACACTCGCACCTCAGGATGATTTCTTTATGCAACGTCATCCTGAGGCGCCCGGCAAAGCCGGGCCTCGAAGGATCTTCAAGCAGAGCGGCTTTTATCCCCGCACGAGATCGCCCAGCAGGCTCGCCGCCACCGAGAGCTTCGACACGGTGAGCCCCGAGCCGGCGATCTCGTGCATGGCGTTGCGGGCGCGCTCGACTTCGGTGCCGCGCGCCTCGGCCCACTTCGCGACACCCTCGACCCCGGCGCCGTAAGTTCCCAGCACCTCCGAGGCGAGGCGGCGCACCGCGATCTCGAACGAGGCGAGCGCCCGCTCCAGCGCCAGCCTGTCGTAATAGTCGGGCGCCGAAATCCCCCGCGCCTGGCCGAGCAGGCGATCGAGCCGGAAATGCAGGCCGAGCGCGAAGAATGTCTCGGCCGCATCGGCAATGGAGGCGCCGGAGCGGTCGGCGATCATCACGATGTCGGTCGCATTCTCGATGGCCGGCAGCCTCGCAACGCGGTGCGCGAGGTCGTCCGGCACGCCGGCCTGGACCCAGGCGGCGACGCGCGCATCGTGCTGGCTGCGGGTCTCTTCGCTGAGCAGCGGGCGGACCACCCCGTGCAGCACCTCGCCGACCGGCCCGACGCCCGCGGCGTAATGCGCGACGAGGCTGTCGAGCCCGGTGCGCAGATCGACATTGCGCAGGAACCAGACAGTGCTGTCGAGCACCAGCCTCTGCACCGTCGCATAGAGTTCGAGCTGCACCGCGCCCGTTACCTTGGCGTCCAGCGCGTCGATCTCGGCGGTGAGCGCCGAGAGGTCGAAGCCGTCCCACGTCGCCGCGAACGCCTTGGCGATGCCGCCGGACTCCGCGCCGGTCTCGTCCGCGAGCCGCGCCGCGAAGGCCGGGCCGCCATGATTGATCATCGAATTGGCGAGGCGGGTGGCGATGATGTCGCGCCGCAGCCTGTGCTGCTCGATGCCGTCCGGGAAGCGCGCGCGCAGCTCGGCCGGGAAATAGGCGCTGAGCTCGCGGGCGAGATAGGGATCGTCCGGCACGTCGGTGTCGGTAAGGTCGGACTGCAGCGTGAGCTTGGCATAGGCGAGCAGCACCGCGAGCTCCGGCCGGCTCAGCCCCTCGCCGCGCCCGCGCCGCTCGGCGATCTCGACGTCGGAGGGCAGGAACTCAACCGCGCGGTCGAGCAGACCCCTCGCCTCCAGGGCCTGCATCAGCCGCTGGTGGAAGCCAAGTTCGTCCAGCGCCTGACGCTCGGCAAGCGAGAGCGCCAGCGTCTGCAGATAATTATTGCGCAGTACGAGGCCGGCGACCTCGTCGGTCATGCCGGCGAGGAAGCTGGCGCGGCTCACCGCGTCGAGCCGCCCGTCGCGGGTGGGCGGCACTAGCGCGATCTTGATGTTCACCTCGACGTCGGAAGTGTTCACGCCGGCCGAATTGTCGATCGCGTCAGTATTGAGCCGCACCCCGCGCCGCGCCGCCTCGATGCGGCCGCGCTGGGTGACGCCGAGATTGGCGCCCTCGCCGATCACCTTGGCACGCACGTCCGCGCCGGTGATGCGGATGGCGTCGTTGGCACGGTCGCCGGCCTGGGCGTCGGTCTCATGCGAGGAGCGGACATAGGTGCCGATGCCGCCGAACCAGAGCAGGTCGGCCGGCGCCTTGAGGATGGCGCTCATCAATTCAGCCGGCGAAGCATTGGGCCGGTCGAAGCCGAGCGCGGCGCGGATCTGCGGGGAGAGCGGTATGCTCTTGGAGGCGCGCGGGAACACCCCGCCGCCTTCCGAGATCAGCGCCTTGTCGTAGTCCTGCCAGGAGGAGCGCGGCAGCGCGAACAGCCGCTGGCGCTCGGCAAGGGAGGCGGCCGGATCCGGGTTCGGATCGAGGAAGATGTCGCGATGGTCGAAGGCGGCGACCAGCCGGATGGTGTTCTCCAGCATCATGCCATTGCCGAACACGTCGCCCGACATGTCGCCGACGCCGACCACGCTGAACGGCGTCACCCGGATATCGACATCCATCTCGCGGAAGTGGCGGCGCACCGCCTCCCAGGCGCCGCGGGCGGTGATGCCCATCGCCTTGTGGTCGTACCCGACCGATCCGCCGGACGCGAACGCGTCGCCGAGCCAGAAGCCGCGCGCCTCGGAGAGGCCGTTCGCGATGTCGGAGAAGGTCGCGGTGCCCTTGTCGGCGGCGACGACGAGGTAGGGATCGTCCTCGTCATGGCGCACCGTCGAGGCCGGATGCACGATCTCGCCGCCCTCGATATTCTCGGTGACGTCGAGCAGGCTGCCGACGAACAGCTTGTAGGCGGCGATGCCTTCTTCCTGGATCGCCTCGCGCGGCCCCGCGGGTAGCTGCTTCGGCACGAAGCCGCCCTTGGCGCCGACCGGCACGATGACCGCGTTCTTCACCTGCTGCGCCTTGACGAGGCCCAGCACCTCGGTGCGGAAATCCTGCGGCCGGTCGGACCAGCGCAGGCCGCCGCGCGCCACCCGGCCGAAGCGCAGATGCACGCCCTCGACCCGCGGCGAATGCACGAAGATCTCGAACAGCGGGCGCGGCAGCGGCAGGCCCTCGACCTTGCCGCTGGCGAACTTCACCGCAATGGTCGAGCGCGGCTGGCCCTGCGCATCACTCTGGTAGAAGCTGGTGCGGATCGCTGCCTCGATGAGGTTCGCGAACGCCCGCAATATGCGGTCCTCGTCGAGGCTGGCGACCTCAGTGAGCGCCTCCTCGATGCGCGCCTTCACCTCAGCCTCGCGCTCGGCGCGCCCCGCCTCGCCCGCCGGGTCGAACCGCGCGCCGAACAGCGCCACGAGATCGGCGGCGATCTTCGGATGGGCGTTCAGCGTCGCCCAGAGATAATCCTGGCTGTAGGGCGTGCCGACCTGGCGCAGATAGCGCGCGAGCGTACGCACCAGCGCGATCTCACGCCATTGCAGGCCGGCATTCAGCACCAGGGCGTTGAAGCCGTCGCTCTCGGTCGCACCGGTGAGCACCGCCATCAGGCAGGCGTGCAGCCGGCTCTCCAACGCATCAAGCGCGATCGCCCCGCCGCCACGCCGCGCCAGCACCATGTCGTGCACATAGGTCACCTCGACACCCTCGGGGTGGACGGTGAAAGTGCGCTCGTCGACCACGGTGAAGCCCATGGCCTCGAGCTGCGGCACGCGCTCGGAGAGCGGGCGCGGCTTGTCGTGGCTCAGCACCTTCAGCGCGACGCGGGTGTGGGCCCGCCCGTGCTTGCCCTCGGCGCGATGGAATTGCGCGGCGATGGGATGCTCGGCGTCGAGCCGCTCGATCAGGCGGAGGTCGGACAGCGCATCCTGCGGCGCATAGCCCGCCTGATAGCCGGCCGGGAAGGCGCCGGCATAGCGGGTGCGCAGCGCATCGCCCTGCTGCGGCGGATAGACCAGCGCCAAAGCCTCGGTGAAGCCGTCGTCCCAGGTGCGGACGATGGCAGAGACGGCGTCTTCCAATTCGTTGCGGTCTGGGTTCAGCACCTCCTCGCGCACCCGCTCGATGATGAAGTGCACGCGGGTCAGCGGGCCATCGAGGAAGAGCGGGCGGAACTCGGCGACGCGGCCGCCGAACGCCTGCGCCAGATGGGCGCCGAGACGCTCGCGCACCTCGCTGTCGTAGCGGTCGCGCGGAACATAGGTGAGCACCGAGACGAAGCGGTCGAACCGCTCGCGCCGCGCCAGCACCCGCACCCGCGGACGCTCCTCGAGCTGCAGGATGGCGAGTGCGAACTGGAAGAGCTCGTCATCCTCGATCTGGAACAGGTCGTCGCGCGGATAGCTGTCGAGCACATTGACCAGCGCCTTGCCGGAATGGCTGGCCGGATCGAAGCCGGCGCGCGCCAGCACCCGGCTGGCCTTGCGGCGGAGGTACGGGATCGCGGTGCTGGGGCTGGTATAGGCCATGGAGGTGAACAGGCCGGCGATGCGCAGTTCGCCCACCAGCTCGCCCTTGTCGTCGAAGCGCTTCAGGCTGACGACGTCCATCCACACCCGGCGGTGGACCCGAGAGACAACATTGGACTTGGAGACGATCAGCAGCACCGGCTCTCGCAGGAAGGCGGCGAGGCGCGGGCCCGTCGTCATCGGCTCGCCGGCGCGGCGGAACAGCCGCAGCGAGGGATCGCGCAACACGCCGAGGCCGGTCTCGTCGACCGCGTTGATCTCGGGGCCCTCGGGGCGGTTGTCGATCGTGTAGTCGCGGCACCCGAGAAAGGTGAACTGGCCGGCGAGCAGCCATTCGATGAAGGCGGTCGCCTCGGCGATCTCGTCCGTCGGCAGCGGCGGCGGATTGGCGCGCATGTCGGCCAGCGCCGCCTCGACGCGCGCGAGCATCGGCTTCCAGTCGCCGACCGTGACCCGCACGTCGGCGAGCACATCCCTGAGCGCGTTGGCGATTGCGTCGCGGCGCTCGTCGGCGATGCGGTCGACATGCAGGTGGATCAGGCTTTCGCGCCGGCCGCGGGCATTCGCCTCGGGCGCCGAGGGCGCACCCAGCAGGCGCCCGGCTGCATCGCGCTCAACGGCAAGGATCGGGTGCGCGACGAGGCGCACCTTGAGGCCCTGCGCGGTCAGCTCGTCCATCACCGAATCGAGCAGGAAGGGCATGTCGTCATTGACGAGTTCGACGACGGTGATGCCGGCCAGCCGGTCGCCTTCCTTGATGCTCGATGGCGAGGCGACGCGGATATCGGGAACGCCGGGCTGGCGCTGGCCAAGATGGGCATAGCTCTCGCGGGCCAGAGCGGCGAGTTCGTGGGCGGTATAGACCTGGACGTCCTCGGCGGCGCTGCGTCCGAACAGGACCGGCACGAAGCCGGCGGGCACGCTGCCGTCTGTCGCCTGGAGGATCAGTGCCGCCTGCTCGACCAGCGTGCGCGCCGCGCGTTCCTCGTCACTTGCAAGGAACCCCTCGATACCCATGGACGTCCTCCTTCGGCTGCGCTTGCCTTCGCGCGGTCTCCGTCGAAGGAAGCATTTACGCCGGACGTTTCTGTGACGGTATTTGCATAAATGCCGGTCAATCGCACGAAAATTATGCAGATTCCGTCACAAGCGGGCCTTAATGCCGGAAGTGCCGGATACCGGTGAACACCATGGCGACATTGGCTTCGTCGGCGGCGGCGATGACCTCGTCGTCGCGGATCGAGCCGCCGGGCTGGATCACCGCGGTCGCCCCCGCCTCGATCGCCGCCTTCAGGCCGTCGGCGAAGGGGAAGAAGGCATCGGAGGCGACGACGCAGCCGCGTGTCAGTATGTCGGTCTGGCCGGCCGCTTCGGCCGTCTCCACCATCTTCAGCGCCGCGATGCGCGCGGAATCCACACGGCTCATCTGGCCGGCGCCGATGCCGATGGTGGCAAGGCCGCGCGCATAGACGATGGCGTTCGACTTCACGTGCTTGGCGACGCGGAAGGCGAAGCGCAGATCCGCCAGCTCCGCCATGGTCGGCGAGCGCTTGGTGACCACCTTCAGCTCCATGTCGTCGACCACGGCATTGTCCCTCGACTGCACCAGCAGGCCGCCGGCGACCGACTTCATGCCGAGGCCCGGGGCACGCGGATTGGGCAGGCCGCCGGTGACGAGCAGGCGCAGGCTCTTCTTGGCGGCGACGATGGCGGCAGCCTCGTCGGTAGCCGCAGGGGCGACGATCACCTCGGTGAAGATCTCGACGATGGCCCGCGCCGCCTCGGCATCGAGCGTGCGGTTCAGCGCCACGATGCCGCCGAAGGCCGAGGTCGGATCGCAGGCCAGAGCCTTGCGATAGGCCGCCTCCAGCGTCTCGCCCTCGGCAACGCCGCACGGATTGGCGTGCTTGACGATGACCACCGCCGCTGTGCGTTCGGGGTCGAATTCGGCCACCGCCTCGAAGGCGGCGTCGGTGTCGTTGAGATTGTTGTAGGACAGCGCCTTGCCCTGGAGCTGGCGGGCGCTGGCGACGCCGGGACGGGCCTCGTCGCCGAGATAGAAGGCCGCATCCTGGTGCGGGTTCTCGCCATAGCGCAGCGACTGCGAGAGCTTGCCGCCGAACACCCGGCCGGCCGGCGCGACCTCGCCGCTGATGGCGGTGAACCAGTTGGAGATGGCGGCGTCATACGCGGCAGTACGAGCGAACGCGACCTGGGCGAGGCGGCGGCGGGTGTCGCGCGTGGTGCCGCCGTGCTCCTCGAACTCCTCGATCACCGCGTCGTAATCCGCCGGATCGACGATGATGGCGACGTCCTCATGGTTCTTCGCCGCGGCGCGGATCATGGCCGGCCCGCCGACATCGATATTCTCGATGCACTCCTCGAGCGTGCCCTCCTTCGCCACCGTCGCTTCGAACGGGTAGAGATTCACCACCACGAGGTCGATCGGCCTGATGCCGTGCTCGGACAGCGCCGCCTGGTGCTCGCTATTGGCGCGCACCGCGAGGATGCCGCCATGGATGCGCGGGTGCAGCGTCTTCACCCGTCCGTCCATCATTTCCGGCGATCCGGTCACCTCGGCGACGTCGGTGACGGGAAGCCCCGCCTCCGACAGCGTCCGGGCGGTGCCGCCGGTGGAGACCAGTTCGACACCCTTGGCGGCGAGCCTCCGGGCGAAGGAGACGAGCCCGGTCTTGTCGGAGACCGAGAGCAGGGCGCGGGAGATGGAACGGACATCGGTCGTCATGGCGGCAGCACGGCTGTTGGCGGGAGTGCCGCGACTAACACGGATGCGGGCCGGCGTGAACTGCTGGGACGGGTTGCTCGGCTTCAGCATCCTTCGAGGCCCGGCCTAGCCGGGCACCTCAGGATGAGGTTCATCCATAAAGAACAACCTCATCCTGAGATGCGAGCGCAGCGCGCCTCAAACGATGCTGAAGCCGAGCAACGCCCCCCTCTCAAATATGCGGCAGCCTCGGGTCGTCGGCGCGGATGAAGGTCCATACCACCCGCGGCACGTGGCGCCCGCTGCCGGCGATGACGATCTGGGCGCCGCGGCGCGGGCCGCCATTGGCGGCGAGATAGATGCTCTCCTCGATATCGACCGCCATGTTCGGCGCGGTGAAGATCCATTTCTCCGCGCTCGGCAAGGCGAGCAGCACGGTATGGCCGTCCGCCAGCCGGTTCGCCGCCACCGCCGGGTGGAGATGGAACCGCACCACGTAACTGTCGCCCTCATTGCCGGTGAATTCCTCGCCCTGGGCGACGCGGAACACATCCTCGCCGTCGAGGCGGGCGCCGTCCGAGGCGAGACGCCAGGAGCGCTGATGCACGATGCCGAGACGCCTGGCATAGCCGTCATGGCTCGCCCGCACGATGTGCGCGCCCTCGCGCTGCTTGCGCTCGACCTGCACCTCAGTGGGGCCGTCGAGGATCGGCGTGCCGCACAGCCGCGTCATCGTGCTGCCGCCGACGAAACGGCAGGAGGAGACGCCTTCGATGGTCGCGGTCGACTGCGCCGCGGTCTGCCGCGCCGCCGGCTGCCAGGCCTCGCGGCTGATCGCCGGCATGCCGCAATTGACGACGATGCGGTTGCGGCCCGAGGAGAACTCGAAGGAGAGGCACCCGGCATGGGCCTCGCGGCTGATCGCCATCGGCGGCGCGCGGCCGGTGTCGGCGATGACGACGCTGCCCGCCGCCTCGATGCGCTGGTAGCCGGAATGCGGCGCATTGGAGACCGGGGTGCCGCGCGCATCGTCATAGGCGAGCACGGTGGCGAGCGAATCCGCCGGCGTCGGTCCCATGCCGTTGAAATGCGCGAAGGCGCCGTCGCCGTGCCGGAAGAAGCGCAACATCGGCATCATGCGGTCGATGGCGTTGATCAGCGCCGGCGGCGGCGGCAGGTTGCGCGCATGGAACGCCTGGCGGATCGGCAGGAGGTCCAGCAGCAATTCGATCAGCACGCCGGGATTGCGGCTGATGTGCCCGCCATCGGGCAGGATCTGCCGGTCGAGTTCGTCGGCGAGCCGCCGTGTCGCGGTGCGCAGGAGCCGCGCCTGGTCGGCCATACACAGCGCCGCGAGGCACAGCGTCATGGCGACCAGCAGCCGCGGATATCCGTCCTCGGTGTCCGGCTCGATGTTCTTGAGATGGCGCACCTGCCGGGTGAGCGCACGCATGAAGCGGCGATAGAAGGTCTGGTCGGCGTCCTGCAGGATCAGCGGCGACTGGGTCAGCCAGCTGATGACGCGCCGCGCCGCGACTTCCGGCTCGGCGCCGATCGGATCGCGCCGACCGCGCAGCATGATCCAGTCGTTCACCAGTGCCCGCGCATTGGCCCGCGCCAGGGCGGTGCCGGCGGCGCGCAAGTGCCGGAGCCAGGAGAAGGACAGCAGCGCCTCGCCCCATTCGCGCGAGGGGTGCGCGATCTCGAAGGGCGAGCGGCCATCCGCGCTCGCCACCTTGCCGGCAAAGGCGAAGCGGCCGGAATAGATCTCGCCGGCGCGGGTGGCGTCGCCGGTGCGCATGTCCTGCGGCGCGATCAGCAGCCGCGACGGCACCGGGATGGTGGCCATGCGCCAGGGCACGAAGGGCTTGGCCATCGCGCGGGCGCGCACCGCACGCCAGCCGAAGCCGGTCACGAACCACGCCAGCCGGGCTCGCTCCGCATAGATGTCGCGGGACGACATGGGCCTGTCCTCTACCGCTCGCGGACCCGCCGTCCGCCCCCGATCAAACAGCTTAGTCGTGCAATGATCCTCGGCAACTGCATTGATCCAGCTATCAACATGCATGATTCAGGCGTAACGGCCAAATTCACGACCGGCGCAACCGGGCCGCGAAGAAACCGTCGAGCCCAGATTGCCTGGGATCGGCATCGGGCAGATGCACCGGCAAGGTGCGCACGAAGCCGGCCGGCGTGATCCATTCGGCCGCGATGCCGTCCTCGCCGGGCGCGACCGTCTCGATCCGATAGTCCGGACGCGCGGCCAGCAGCCGTTCGACCTGGCGCTCCCCCTCCTCCGGCTCCAGCGAGCAGGTGGAATAGACGAGCTGGCCGCCCGGCCTCACCAGCTCGGCGGCACGGTCGAGGAGGCGCGCCTGCAGGCCGCCGAGGCTCGCAATGTCCGCCGGCCGCTTGGTCCAGGCGACGTCGGGATGGCGGCGAATTGTGCCGGTGGCGGAACAGGGCGCATCGAGCAGCACGGCGTCGAACGTCGCGGGTGAGCCGCCGGGCCGCCACCGCGATGCGTCAGCCTCGACGATATGCGCCTCGAGCCCCAGCCGCGCCAGGTTCTGCTTCAGCCGCTTCAGCCGCGAGCCGGAACGGTCGACGGCGGTCACCTCGGCGCCCGCCGCGGCGAGCTGGGCGGTCTTGCCGCCGGGAGCGGCGCAGAGGTCGGCGATGCGCATGCCGGGCCCTGCATCGATGAGCCGCGCCGGGATCGCCGCAGCGGCGTCCTGCACCCACCAGGCACCGTCCGCGAACCCGGCCAGCGCGGTCACGTTGCCGGCCTCGGTTAGGCGGATCGAGCCGGTCGGCAGCAGCCGCCCACCGAGCTTTTCCGCCCAGGCGGCCGGGTCGGTCTTTGCGGTGAGGTCGAGCGGCGCCTCGGTGCGCGAGGCGCGGGCGATCTCCCGTGCCAGCTCGCTGCCATAGGCGGCACGCCAGCCATCGTGCAGCCATTCCGGCACGTCGAGGCTGGCATCGAGCGTCTCGAAGCCCTTGGCACCCTCGCGCACCAGCCGGCGCAGCACGGCATTGACCAGGCCCTTGAAGCCGGCGGTCGCCGGCGCCTCCCCGGCCAATGTGACCGAGATGTCGACCGCCGCATGATCGGGCACGTCCATCAGCGCGATCTGGGCAGCGCCGACGAGGAGCAGCGTCTCGACCCGCGCGGCGGCCGCCGGCAGAGGCTTGTCGAGACAGCCGCGCACCAGCGCGCGCAGCGTGCCGAGCCGGCGCAGCACCGTCGAGGCGATCATGCGGGTAAGTGCGCGGTCGCGCTCCTCGAAGCCGTGCGTCAGCCGTTCCATCGCCTCTTCGAGCGGCCGGCCATTCACCAGCACGGCGTCGATCGCATCCGCCGCGGCGCGGCGCGCGGCGAGCCCCTGGGCGTCCATCTGTGGTGATTCTGCCATGATCGTGGGACTAGAACCGTTTTCGTCCGGATGGAACCATCCGGGCGGCAAGAAAGTGCACGAACCTGGAGACAAGGCAGGTTCTGGAACGCAAAATCGTTCAACTTTTGCGTAACGTGCCGCGCTTTCCGCATGGAACGCAACTGCGCGCCGGGGCTTGTGGAACCGCGCCGGATTCGTTCCTATCGGCCGCGCATCCTCAATTGTGCGCAAACCAACGACGAAGGTTTCATGGTCCACAACGTCCTGATCGCCGACATTGGCGGCACCTCTTCCCGCCTCGCCCTCACTGGGCCTGACGGTGTCCCGCACGAGGTGCGCATCCATCGCAATGACGAGTTCGCCGGTTTCGAGCAGCTCCTCGCGCACGATCTGGCCGAGCGCGGGGCAACCGTCGTGGCCGCCGCGCTCGCCATCGCCGGCCCGACCGAGGACGACCATGTGAAGCTGACCAATCGCGACTGGTCGCTGTCCAAGCTTGCCATGCGCGAGAAATTCGGCTGGCAGGATTTCGTGGTGGTGAACGATTTCGAAGCGCTGGCCTGTGGCGTGCCGGCGTTCGGTTCCGCGGACCTGCTCGGCGTCGGCGGCGGCCATGCGGCCGAGGGCGCGCCGATGCTGGTGTGCGGGCCGGGCACAGGCTTCGGCGTCGCCGGCTTGGTGTCCGCCGGCGGCGAGCTGGTTGTCGTGCGGGGCGAAGGCGGCCATTGCCGACTCGGTGCCACCAATGCCCAGGAGGCCCGCCTGCTCGCCCATCTGGTGCGCGCGCTCGGCCCGGTGGTCGTGGAGCATGCGCTCTCCGGTTCCGGCCTCGCCCGCATCCACACCGTGCTCACCGGCGACCGGCTGACCCCGGAAGCGGTGATCGCCGCCGCGCTGGCGCACGACGAGACCGCGCTCGAGACCTGCCATATCTTCCTGCGGCTGTTCGGCCGCATCGCCGGCGACCTTGCGCTGACCTTCGATGCGCGCGGCGGCGTCTTCCTCGCCGGCGGGGTCACGTCTGGCCTCGCGCCGCTGTTCACCGCGTCGCCGTTCCGCGAGGCGTTCGAGGAGCACCCGCCCTTCGGCCCGCGCCTGATGGCGACGCCGGTGCAGATCATCACGCACCCGACGCCCGGTCTCGTCGGTATCGGGCAAGTGGCGGCGAAAGTCAGCCAGCGCCTCGCCGTGTGATGGGTTAGTCGTCATCCCGGACGCGCCGCGGGCGCGAACCGGGATCGTCCGCGGCAGATCTGCCCTTCGAGAACTCCGCCGCGTCCGCGGCCGCCTCGACCTCGGCGACATCGAGGCCGAGCGCTTGCAGCGTCGCGTGGAAATGCCCCGGCAGCGGCGCGCGCACGTCGAGCGGCGGCTTGCCCTTCGGCTGCGGCAGCACTACCCGGCGAGAATGCAGATGCAGCCGGAGGCCGCCCGGCAGGCGCGAGGCGCCGCCATAGATCTGGTCGCCGAGGATCGGGTGGCCGATGGCGTCGAGATGCACGCGCAACTGATGCGTGCGCCCGGTAAGCGGGGAGAGCGCCAGTGCGGCGAGCCCGTCCCCGGCGCCGAGCAGGCGCCACTCGCTGACCGCCTCCTGCCCCTTGGGATCGACCGCCATCCACCAGCCGCGGTGCGGCGAGCGCTTGGCGAGCCTCAACTCGATCCGCCCCGAGGACGCCGATGGCACGCCGCGGACCACCGCGACATAGGTCTTGCCCACATTGCCATTGGCGAAGGCCTTGCCGAGTTCGGCCAGCGCCTTGCGGTGGCGGCCCAGCACCAGGCAGCCGGAGGTGTCCTTGTCGAGCCGGTGCGCCAGCTCCGGCGCATTGGGCAGGCCGAAGCGCAGAGCCTCAAGATGATCGGCCAGCGTCTCGCCGCCCTTCGGCCCCTTGTGCACCGGCATGCCATAGGGCTTGTCGATGACCAGCACCATCCCGTCGCGGTGCAGGAGGCGGGAGGCTATGTCGAGGGGATCGGTGGCGGCGCTCATCATCGGGTCACACCACAAAGTGCGGGCGGCGTCGAGCCTGCGAAGTGCGAAGCGGTTTTCGCAAGGTCGAGGCACCTTAGCCCCGCTGCCGCGTTAACGCCGATGCGCGTCATTCCTCGAGGGAGGCTTTGATGGATACCAGGTCGGAGATCATCGATCTCGAAAAGCGCTTCTGGCAGACCATGATCGACCGCGATGTCGATACCGCCGTCGGCTTGATGGCGGACCATTGCATCGTCACCAGCGCGCAAGGGGTCGCCAATATCGACAAGGCGACCTTTGCCAGGATGATGCGGGGCGGCAAATGGGATCTGCATGCCTTCTGGTTCGAGGATGTGCAGGTGAGCTCACCGGCGCCGGACGTTGCCGTCATCGGCTACAAGGTCCGGGAGAAGCTGACCGTCGACGGCGAGAAGCTCACCATGGAGGCGGCGGACGCTTCGACCTGGGTCAAGCACGACGGCAAGTGGCTGTGCACGCTGCACGCCGAATCGCTGCTCGGCGACCCGTTCGGCCGCGACCGGAAGGCGGCGTGAGGTAGTTTCGTGTCCCAGGACAGTCGTCATCACCGGGCTTGTCCCGGTGATCCACGTTCCTGCCGCGCAACCGTGGATGGCCGGCAAAGCTGAGGCTGTCGCCACAGCGTCTCTTCAGGGACGGCGACCGAAGGTTGCGTTGCCCGGCCATGACGACGAAGTGGCCCCTCAGTTCTTCGTCAGTTCTTCCTGGATATCGAGCGTGCTGCGCACGCCGATGTCGTCGAAATGGCCTTCGAGGAACCGGTCGGCGGCCTCGCGTCCGATATCGCGGAGAAACTGCAGGAACTCCCATTCCGCATTCATCTTGGTGGAGGCGTCGAGAGCGATCAGCTTCTCGGCACCGTCGATGCGGTGGAGGCGAAGGTCGCGATACCCCTCCATGCCGTCACCCTTGCGGGCGATGTTGCCCTGATCGAGCAGGCGGGTGACGAACGCCGCGGCGCGCAGCTGGGCGAGCAGCGAGGCGTTGAAGGTGATCTCGTTGAGCCGGTCCTGGATGTCGCGCGCGGTGCGCGGCGTCTCGCGGCGGATGATCGGATTGATCTGCACCAGCAGGATGTCGTCGGTCTTCACCGCATTGTAGAACGGGAACATGGCAGGGTTGCCCATATAGCCGCCGTCCCAATAGGGCACGCCGTCGATCTCCACCGCCTGGAACATGAAGGGCAGGCACGCCGAGGCCATGATCGCCTCGAGAGTCAGCTGCTTCTTCGAGAAGATGCGCACCTTGCCTGTGTGCACATTGGTCGCGCTGACGAATACGTGCACGTGCTCGCAGGACTGCACCGCGTCGAAATCGACATGCGCGGCGACCAGATCCATCAGCGGATTGATGTTGAGCGGGTTGAAATCGTAGGGCGACAGGAAGCGCGTCGCCATGTCGAAGGCGATATAGGCCGGGTTGGAGTTCAGCGACCACTGCCCCATCAGCCGGTCGAGCAGCGTGCGCTGCAAGGGGCTGGCGCGACCCTCGCGCGACACGTCGCGCCAATAGGCGGTGAGCGCGGCACGCCCGCCCTCATTGCCGCCACGGGCAAGGCCGGAGGCCAGCACCGCGGCGTTCATCGCGCCGGCGCTGGTGCCGGAAATGCCCTCGATCGAGATCCGGCCGTCTTCCAGGATGCGGTCGAGCACGCCCCAGGTGAAGGCGCCGTGCGCGCCGCCGCCCTGGAGCGCTAGATTGATCGGCTTCAGCTTGGACGGGACCGGCGCGGGAGGCTTGGTCCTGACCGCGTCCTCGCCGGCCGGGCCATGCACCGAGAGCGCACTCGCGACCGTCTCGACCTTGGGCTCGGCGACCGCCTGCTTCGGCGCGGTAGACTGGTTCGCCACGGCGGGCTGCTTGGGCGCGGGCTCCTTCTGGGCCGCTGGCCTCTTCGCCGCCGGCCTTTTCGCGCCACGCTTGCCCGCAGCAGCCTTTTCCGCAGCAGCCTTGGCCGCGGTGGATTTGCCCGCAGCCGGCTTCGCGACGGCAGGCTCTTCCGCCGTGGGTATTTCTACAGCGGATTTGGCCGCAGCAGGTTTGGCCCCGACGCCGCGACGGCGCGCGGCGGAGCGTGTGGCCCTCGGCCTCCGGATCTCCGCCATTATTCCGCGACCCAGCCGCCGTCGATCTGCTGCATCGAGCCGGTGATCGACTTCGCCGCATCCGAGGCGAGGAACACCGCGAGAGCCGCGACCTCCTCCACCGTGATGAATTCCTTGGTCGGCTGCGCCGCCAGGATCACGTCGCGCTTCACCTGCTCCGCGGTCATGCCGCGGGCCTTGGCGGTGTCGGGAATCTGCTTCTCCACCAGCGGCGTCCACACATAGCCGGGGCAGATGGCGTTGCAGGTGATGCCGAAGGTCGCCGTCTCCAGCGCCACCGTCTTGGTGAGACCGGCAATGCCGTGCTTGGCCGAGACATAGGCCGACTTGAAGGGCGAGGCGACGAGGGCGTGCGCCGAGGCGGTGTTGATGATGCGCCCCCATTTGCGCGCCTTCATGCCCGGCACCGCGGCGCGGATGGCATGGAAGGCGGCGGAGAGGTTCAGCGCGATGATGAGGTTCCACTGGTCGACCGGGAATTCCTCGATCGGCGCCACATGCTGGACGCCGGCATTGTTCACCAGCACATCGACCGAGCCGAACTTCTCTTCAGCGAACGTGATGAGCGCCGCGCATTCCTCGCCCTTGGTGAGGTTGGCGGCATTGTAGGCCGCCTTGACGCCGTGCTCGGCTTCGATGCCGGCGCGCAGCTTCTCGATCTCGCCGGCATCGCCGAAGCCGTTGAGCACGATGTTGCAGCCCTCACCCGCGAGCCCCTTGGCAATGGCGAGGCCGATGCCGCTGGTCGATCCGGTGACGACGGCGGTCTTTCCCTTCAGCATGCGCTTCTCCTCGACAGCGGATTGGACGAAACAACGTTGCGCCGGCGTCCGGCCCTGCCCATATCGGCGGTGCAACGAAAATATCGCGATGCGGTACGGTAGCACGCCCTGCCGCACTGCAAAGATGCCGACACGGCAATGCGGGGGTCACAAGCCGGTCAAGGTTTCCTGATCCTTATGGCTCGATTACGATGATGCCATGACACGTCTCGATACCGCACCTGAAGACACGATCGTGCACGACCACGACCACGGTGCGTGCGTGAGCGGCGCGCTGGCGAGGGCCGAGGCGTGCTGCGACGTGCGTGGCGTGCGGCTCACTCCGCTCCGCCGCCGGGTGCTGGGAGCTCTGGCCGACAGCCACGTCCCGCTCGGCGCCTATGAGCTGGTGGACCGGCTCGGCGCATCGGGCGAGAAGCCGCCGCCGATGTCGGTCTATCGCGCGCTTGATTTCCTGGTGGCGGAGGGCCTCGCCCACCGCATCGAGAGCCGCAACGCTTATCTCGCCTGCGGCCGCGAGCACGGCAGCGAGGACGTCATCGTCTTCCTCATCTGCGAGCGCTGCGGGCGCGCCGCCGAGGTCGCCTCCCATGCGGTCGGCCGCGACCTCGCCTGGGCGACCCGCGCCGCCGGCTTCACGCCGCGCACCCCGGTGATCGAGATCGCCGGCACCTGTGCCCGCTGCCAGTCCGGCGCTGCGGACGAGGCCGCCGAGCTGACGGGTGCCGGTTGACCTTGGCCCAAGCCACGCCTACTCCGTCCGCGCCTCATGTGAGATGCCCTCGATGAACGCTGTAGTCGCCCCCGAGCTTGAAGCCGCCGGACCGGCGGACCGGCGCCGCACCGTGCCGGTGATGGTCGGCAACATCGCGGTCGGCGGCGGCGCCCCGGTTGTGGTGCAGTCCATGACCAACACCGACACCGCGGATGTGGACGCCACCGTGCGCCAGACCGCGGCGCTCGCCCGCGCCGGCTCGGAACTGGTGCGGATCACGGTCGACCGGACCGAATCGGCCGCAGCGGTCCCTTTCATCAAGGAGAAGCTGCTGAAGATGGGCCTCGACGTGCCCATCGTCGGCGACTTCCATTATAACGGCCACATCCTGCTGGCCGAGCATCCGGACTGCGCCGCCGCGCTCGACAAATACCGCATCAATCCCGGCAATGTCGGCTTCGGCGAGAAGCGCGACCGGCATTTCACCACCATCGTCGAGCTGGCCCTCAAGCACGACAAGCCGGTGCGCATCGGCGCCAATTGGGGCTCGCTCGACCAGGACATGCTCACCCGCCTGATGGACGAGAACGCCGCGCTGCCCCGCCCGGCGGACGCCCGCGCCGTCACCCGCGAGGCGCTGATCCGCTCGGCGCTGCTCTCCGCCGCTCTCGCCGAGGAGATCGGCATGGCACGGGAGAAGATCATCCTGTCCGCCAAGGTCTCGGCGGTGCAGGACCTGATCACCGTCTATGCCGAGCTGGCGCGCCGCGCCGACTACGCCTTGCATCTGGGTTTGACCGAGGCAGGGATGGGCTCGAAGGGCATCGTTGCCTCGACCGCGGCGATGGGCGTGCTGCTGCAGCAGGGCATCGGCGACACCATCCGCGTCTCGCTCACCCCCGAACCCGGCGGCGACCGCACCCGCGAGGTGACGGTGGCGCAGGAGATGCTGCAGACCATGGGCCTGCGCACCTTCGTGCCGCTGGTCGCCGCCTGCCCGGGCTGCGGGCGCACCACCTCCACCACCTTCCAGGAGCTAGCCTTCGATGTGCAGGACTTCATCCGCACCCGCATGCCGGAATGGAAGCGGCATTATCCCGGCGTCGAGGCCTTGAACGTCGCGGTGATGGGCTGCATCGTGAACGGCCCCGGCGAGAGCAAGCACGCCGATATCGGCATCTCCCTGCCCGGCACCGGCGAGTTCCCCACCGCCCCGGTCTATATCGACGGCAAGAAGGCGATGACGCTGCGCGGCCCGGGCCTGCGCGAGGATTTCAAGAAGATCGTCGAGGACTATGTCGCACGGCGCTATGGCGTGGTGCAGGCGGGGGCGGCGGAGTAGGCAGCGCCCTGCGCGAGCTTCGAAGTATGCTGAAGCAGGGCAGCCGTGCGCTACCTGCCACTTGCCCCACCGTTGCCTCCCCACCACTTTCGGCGTAAAAGCCCGCGCTCCCCGAGCCTGTGAAGGGCCGGGCGTCTGTCGATCCGGAGAATATGATGGGCTACAAGGTCGCCGTCGTGGGCGCCACTGGTAATGTGGGCCGCGAAATGCTCGACATCCTCGCCGAACGGGGCTTCCCCGCGGACGAGGTCATTGCTCTCGCCTCGCGCCGTTCGGTCGGCACCGAGGTCTCTTTCGGTGACAAGACGCTCAAAGTCAAAGCCCTGGAGAATTACGACTTCTCGGACACCGACATCTGCCTGATGTCGGCCGGCGGCGAGGTGTCGAAGCAGTGGTCGCCGAAGATCGGCGCGAAGGGCTGCGTGGTGATCGATAATTCCTCGGCCTTCCGCTACGATTCCGACGTGCCGCTGATCGTGCCGGAAGTGAATGCCGACGCGGTGAAGGGCTTCACCAAGAAGAACATCATCGCCAACCCCAACTGCTCGACCGCCCAGCTCGTCGTGGCGCTGAAGCCGCTGCACGATCTGGCGACGATCAAGCGCGTCGTGGTCTCGACCTATCAGTCCGTCTCCGGCGCCGGCAAGGACGCCATGGACGAACTGTTCACCCAGACCCGCGCCGTGTTCGTCTCGGACCCGGTGGAGGCCAAGAAGTTCCCGAAGCGCATCGCCTTCAACGTCATCCCCCACATCGACGTCTTCATGGAAGACGGCTTCACCAAGGAAGAGTGGAAGATGATGGCTGAGACGAAGAAGATCCTCGACCCGAAGATCAAGCTCACCGCCACCTGCGTGCGGGTGCCGGTCTTCGTCGCGCATTCGGAAGCGGTGAACGTCGAGTTCGAGAAGCCGATCACGGTGGAAGAGGCGACCAGCGCGCTGCGCAATGCGCCGGGCATCCTGGTGGTCGATAAGCGCGAGCCGGGCGGCTACATCACGCCGTACGAGGCGGCGGGCGAAGACGCCACCTACATCTCCCGCATCCGCGAGGATGCGACGGTGGAGAACGGCCTCGCCTTCTGGTGCGTGTCGGACAATCTGCGCAAGGGCGCGGCGCTCAACGCGGTGCAGATCGCGGAATGCCTCGTCAACCGCAAGCTGCTGGCGCCGAAGCAGAAGGCGGCGTGATCGCTTTTTCAAAGGCGGATTAGAGAACGTGAAAGCCGGGGCCACACCCCGGCTTTTCTTTTGAAGCGTGACTGGACCTCATCCTGAGGTGCTCGCGCAGCGAGCCTCGAAGGATACTGAAGCAGAGGGCCCCACCAGACGAGTATCCTCCGAGGCTCGGGCATTGCCCGAGCACCTCAGGATGAGGTGGTTCCAATTCGGGCGTGCATGATCATCGGAACGACAAGAAACTGCTCTAGAGACCCACCACGACGCTCGACGATGAGGACATACGTGCACCAATTCACCCAACGTCCCCTCCCGAAACGGTGAACGCATGATCACCTTTCCGCCGCACTCAGCCCGCACCACAGGATCGGATGAATCGGGGGATATGCCGTGCTGAATCGCGCCCACCGGCACGCCGCCGCGCTCGCCTGCGCTCTCACGCTCTGCGCGGGCCCTGCGCTCGCCCACCCGCATGTCTGGGTGGATGTGCGCTCGCAACTCGAATATGCGCCGGACGGCACGCTGACGGGCGTGCGCCACGTCTGGAAATTCGACGAGGGCTTCTCCGCCTTCGCCCTCCAGGGTCTCGAAGGCCCCGACGGCAAGCCGGCCGAGGTGACGCTGAAGGAGCTCGCCCAGACCAACATCGATTCCATGAAGGAATTCGACTATTTCACCTTCGCCCAGCGCGGCAAGGAGAAGCTGGCCTTCGCCGCGCCGAGGGATTACGGCCTGACCTATGACGGCACCGCGCTGACGCTGCACTTCACCCTGCCGCTCGCCAAGCCGATCACCAGCGCCGGTACCACCACGCTCGACGTCTATGACCCGACCTATTTCGTCGCCTTCGCGCTCGCTGACCAGGATCCGGTGAAGCTGGCGGCGGCGCCGAACGGCTGCAAGCTCGGCCTGCACCGGCCGGATCCGGCGGTCGGCGGCTCGAGCCAGACGCTGTCCGAGAGCTTCTTCAGCGCTCTCACGACCACGAGCCAGTTCGGCTCGCAATTCGCCAACCGCGCCACGGTGACCTGTCCGTGACTCCCCTCGCCCGTCGCGCCCTCGGCTGCGCGGGGATCGCAGCGCTCGCCCTGCTCGCCGGAGCCGCGATGGCCCATGCCGCCGGCCCGTTCGGCGTCGGCCCGGCCCCCGCCGATCCCGCGCCGATCGGCGGCATCACCGGCTATATCCTCGCCAAGCAGGCGGAATTCTACCGGCTGCTGACGGGCGCGGTGCGTGCCGCCAAGGCCGACGGCAGCGCCTTCGGGACGCTTGGGGCCATCTCCTTCGCCTATGGGGTGTTCCATGCTGCCGGCCCCGGCCACGGCAAGGCGGTGATCTCCTCCTATCTCCTCGCCAATGAGGCGACGCTGAAGCGCGGCGCCGGCCTCGCCTTCGCCAGCGCGCTGGCGCAGGCGCTCACCGCCATCCTCATTGCCGGCATCTTCGCCGTGGTGCTCGGCGCCACCGCGGCCTCCACCCAGCGCGCGGTCTCGCTGATCGAGATCGCTGCCTATGGGCTGATCGTCGCCATGGGCCTGCGCCTCGCTTATGTGAAGGGCCGCGGCCTCCTCGCCGCCTGGCGCGGCACGCCGGGCCACATGCACGCCCCGGACTGCGATTGTGGCGATGTCCACGCCCATATGCCGGCGCCGGAAGACCTGCCGAAGGAAGATGGCTGGCGCGCCTGGTGGAGCGCAGTGCTGTCGGTGGGCTTGCGGCCCTGTACCGGCGCTATCTTCGTGCTGGTCTTCGCCCTCGCCCAGGGCATCTTCTGGATCGGCGCCGCCTCCACGCTGCTGATGGGGCTCGGCACCGCGCTCACCGTCACCGCCATCGCCGCCATCGCGGTGTTCGGCAAGCGGATCGCGGTGCGCCTCGCCGCCAGCCGACAGGGCAATGGCGGCGCGATCCTGCTGCGCGGCGTCGAGTTTGCCGCCAGTCTGGCGCTGGTCGCCTTCGGCCTTGCCCTCCTCACCGGCTACATGGCGAGCGAGCGTCTCGCCCTCGGCTGACCTGACGCCCCCTCTATGACTTGACGTCCTCGCTGGCGCGTCCACAATTCCAACCGATGAGGTGCCGGCAAACGGCACCCGCAGAGGAAACGCCAACGGACCACGGCCGGGCCGCTGCCCACGCCGCGAATCAGGAGGAAGAGGCAGGCGACGGCGTCGCTGGCCGTCACAGGCCGAGTTCCATCAGCAGCGTCCGCGCCCGCACCATCGTCCTGTTCACGGCAAGGCCGCCGGTCGACATCGAGAGGTGGACCGCATGATGTCTTTCGCCGCCGGCCCTGCACCCTTGGTCGCCTTTGGCGGCCTTAGCCTCGCCCCGGACCTGCCGGGTGGCCACACCCAGCATTATTTCGACGCCAACGAGACACGCCCGAGCCCGGAGCGCGAGCAGGAGCTGATGGTGCGGCTGCCGAACCTGGTGCGCAGCGCCAAGGTGGCGAAAGGCTGGGCCTGGATGCTGTCCGGCTTCGAGAGCCGCGCGATCTTCTCCCGCGAGGCGCTGGCGAGCCTGCCGGTGCTGCGCCGGCGCGATCTCGCATTGATGCAGGCCGGCAAGCCGCCCTTTGGCGGCCTGGTGCCGGAGCCGGTCGCCGCCTTCAAGCGCATCTTCGCCGATGGCGGCGCCTATGCGCCGGAAGGCGCCGGCTACGATACCTGGCGCGCGGCGCGCGCCTTGTTCGCCGCCGGCATCCGCAAGGGCGACCTCGTGGTCAATTGCCTCTCCTACCACCTCACGCCGTCCGGCTTCATCGTCGATTCCGGCTGTCGTGCGCTGGGCTGTCCGGTGATCCCGGCCGGGCCGGCCGAGTTCCAAGAGGAGCTCGATGCGCGCATCGAGATCATCGCCCATCTCGAACCGGTCGCCTATGCCGGCACCGCGGAACTGGCGGTGCGTCTGATCGAGCGTGCGGAGGCGGCGGGACGGCCACTCTCCTCACTGCGCGTCGCCTTCGTGCCGGAAGGCGCGACCGAACCGGCCGCGCGCGGCGTGCTGAACGCGCGCGGCATCGCGGTGTTCGAAGCGATGACGACGCCGGAACTCGGCGTCATCGCTTTCGAGACCGAGGCGCATGAGGGCTTCGTGCTGAACGAGGGGCTGATCGCCGAGATCGTGAAGCCCGGCACCGGCACCCCGGTGCCGGCGCACGAGCAAGGCGAGCTGGTCATCACCGCGTTCGACCCGCACCACCCGCTAATCCGCCTCGCCACCGGTCTCCTCACCAGCGAGCGGCCCGGCGTCTCGCCCTGCGGACGCACCAATGTGCGGCTTTCGGGCTGGCAGGGCGCGGCGGCAACGCGCGGGTAAGCTGAGCCGAGGAGGTCAGCAAATACCGTCATCCCCGGCCTTGTGCCGGGGATCTCGATTCCGGACAACGCATCGGAAATCGAGATGGCCGGCACGAGGCCGGCCATGACGCTGAGAGGGTGTCAGAGGCAAAGCGGCCGCTGCTCACTCCTTCATGTAGTCGTGCACCACGGTGCCGAGGCCGAGGGTGAGGTCCGCCTTGCAATGCAGGGCCGACACCACTTCGAGCACCGGCAGCTTGGCGACGTCGGCAATGGCGTGCGGGAACAGGCCGAGCGCGGCGGGACCGGTCCAGGCCTCCTTCAGCGTGACGTCTTCAAGATAATATTCGACCAGCTCGCAGATCCGCGTCGTGCCGTCGACATGCGGGATGATCTTGACGAGATAGCTCGGGGTGAGCATCGCCTTGAGCACCGTGTCGTGGTCGAGCGCCTTGTGCTTGTAGCCCATGGTGCCGGAGGCGCAGAGCACGCTGCCATAATAGAGGCTCGCCACGAGCACGTCGCTCTCGACCGCGATCTTCGGCTTGGCGAGCTTCTTCGGGAAGCCCCAGATCTCGCGCCCGCCGGCGATCGGCGCGTCGTCGTCGAGATACATGGAGTGCACATAGCCGCCGGCCTTGCCGTTGAAGGTGACCGGGATCACCTGGCCGGTCTCGGTGTAATCACCGAAGCCGCTCGAATCCGGCATGCGGATGAACTCGTACTTCACCAGCGGCTCGGTCACCTTGAGCGGCTCCGGCACCACCTTCTCCAGCGCCGCCGGATCGGTGCGGTAGGTGATGATGAAATACTCGCGGTCGAAGAAGCGGTAGGGACCCGGCGGATAGGAAGGGCTGGTCAGCGGCATGGAAGTCGCCGTCTTGCGCACGTCTTCGATCTTCATGGGGAATATCCTCGATGCGGGCGGTGCAAGAGTAGCGGATTTTCCGCACCGCAATAGACCCCGTCTTGCGCGACCGCACGATGACAGGCCCCCAAAGACGGTCATCCCCGGGCTTGACCCGGGGATCCACGTCCGTGAGGAGAGACAACCGTGGATGGCCGGAACAAGTCCGGCCATGACGAGTATACTTCTCAGAACTTGTAGACGAAGCCGCCCTTCACTGCGTTGTACTCTGTCTCGTCGGCGAACTGGCCTTCATAGCCGATGTTCAGCGAGAGGCCCGAACCGAGGCCGATATCGAGCCCGGCGCCGACCACGAGGCTGTCCTCGGCGATCGGCGCGCCGGCGACATTGAACACCGCGCCGGTGGCGGAGAACGCCATCGCCATCTCCGGGGTCACGCCGTCAAAGGCATGCCGCCAGGCCAGCGATGCGTGGGGGGTGACCGCCGCGCCCGACATCTCGAAGGTGGTCGCGACGCGCGCGCCGAGCGTCGTGTAGGTGGTGTCGAAGTCGAGCCCGCCCGAGGTCAGGCCGGTGATCGGCGCGTTCTTTTCGGTGAAGCCGTCGGTCTCGATCCGGCTCCAAGCGATCTGCGCGAACGGTTCGAGCGCGAAGTTCGCCGCCGCGAACGCATAGGCGGCTTCGCCGAACAGGCTGGCGGTGGAGCCGTCATAGGAGGCGGTGGGCTTCTCGACGAGATCGCCCACCACCACGGTGCGGTGGCTGTCGAGCTCGCTCCAGCCATAGGAGGCGCCGCCGCGCAGCTTGAAGGCGTCGAAGCTCGCGCCGGCATAGGCCGCGATCAGCACGGTATCGGCATTTACGCTGGAGGCGCGGTCGTCGACATCGCTGTCCGCCGAGGCATAGCCGCCGGCGAGACCGAAGGTGAAGTTGTTCATGGTCACGTCGGCACCGGCGAGGAAGCCGCCGACCGTGCCATCGACCGCCGCGGCATTGCCGTCGCTCTTGGCGTCGATCCACTGGCCGAAGCCCTGCGCCCAGGTCGCATAGACCGGGCCGGCCTCGACGACAGGGGCCTTCACCGCCTTGAAGGCCGGGTGCTCCGGCGCCTTGGTGGCATAGGCGGTGGCCGGGCCATCGGTGCCGAGCGCGGCAACCGCGCCCGAGGTTCCCGCCGGGGCCTGGCGCAGCCGACCGACGAGGGTGTCGTTCACCAGCGCGTTCTGCGAGAACAGCACCGCCCCGACCGAGGCATGCGCTTCGCCGGACAAGAGGTCGAAGGCCTGCTGCGCCTCCTCGGTGGTCGACACCAGGATGGTGTCATAGACGTCCCAGTCCGGCCCGCCCGCCTCGACCGCCGCGCCGACGGAGCGCTGGTTGCGGGTCGCGCCGATGCTGGAGAAGGTGACGTCGTTGCGGTTCAGCATCAGATAGACGGTCGTCTCGTCGTAGCTGAGCGTCGGCGTCAGGAAGGCGAGGTCCGAGGCCACGTCGCCGAACTCGCCGGCAATGCCGCCGTCCGAGGTCAGGATGGTGTAGCGCGTGCCATAGGTGAAATCGCTGCCGACGGCATCGACCAGCACCACCGCCTCGTCATCGATGGTGGTCTCGCCGGTGACGATGATGAGGTCGCTCTCGCCGCCCGCGGTCGCCGTCACCTCATATTCGGCAAGCGCGTTGAAGGCGGCATTGCCGTTGATGGTCAGCGTGCCGACCTCGCCCGCCGCGCCGGGGGCGATGAGCGCGCGCCCGCTATTGGTCAGGCCGCCGATGATGCCGTTGCCGCGCAGCGTGCCGCGAATGTCGCCATAGACCGCAGCGCCTTCCAGCGTCACCACCGAATTGCCGAGATCGGCATCGTCGAGGAGAAGCGTGCCCCAGCTGACGCGGGTGGAGCCGGCAAAGTCGGTCGACCCAGTAACGGTGGCGCCGGCGCTTACTGCGACATAGAGCTCCTCGAAATTGCGGTAGGTCTTGGTGTTGCCGAGCTCGTCGAGATCGAAAGTCCCGGTGTCGCCGAGGGCGAGTTGGTCATTACCCGCGCCGCCATCGACGATGCCGCTGACGCTGCTGCCATTGTAGCGGACGAAGGTGTCGTTGCCGGCGCCCATGTCGACCGCGGTCCCATTGCCGCCAACGACCGAGCCATAATTGTAGAAGACATCGCCATACTCGCCGACCAGCTTCACACCGAAGCCGTTCTCGCCGGTGATCGAGCCGAGATTGGTGATGGTGGTCGCCGCCACGGCCGGACCGTCATTGCCGTCATCGACGAGTATGCCGTTGTCCTTGCCGTAGATGACAGAGTCGGCGTCGGCGTTGGTGACGGTGCCGCCGCCGATGGCGATGCCTTCGGACTTGTTGAGCTGCCCGTCCTTCGAGCCCTTGGCGCCGAGACCTTTGATGGTGCCGTAATTGATGACGGTGCCCACGAGATCGATATCGACGCCGTCGCCGTCCCCATTGGCCGACACGCTGTCGATGCGGCCCTCGATGGTGCCGTAGTTCCAGACGGTGCCGGTGCCATCGGAGCCGACGCCGGAGCCGTTCAGGCCGACGATCGAGGCGTTCTCGTAATTGCTGACATTGATGTACTGGCCGGCGGTCACGCCGTGGCGCGAGCCGGTGATGCTGGCGCCGGAATAATTGTCGACCGTGCCGCCGAGATCGTCGCCGAAATCGACGCCGTCGGCCTTGTCCTCGTCGGTGTCGACGGTGTTCAGGCTGCCGCCGACCACGTCGCCGTAATTGGCCAGCCGACCACCGGCGCCGAGGCGCACGCCGTCATCGTGCTGGCCGTCGATGGTGCCGGTGCTGTTGTTCGTGACGAAGGTGTAGCCGTTGGTGACCGCGCGCAGGTCGAGCGCCTGGCCGGTCGCCGAGCGGATGGTGCCGGAATTGGTGATGGTCACCGTCGAGCCGTTGGCGAGCGGGCTGTTGATGCGGATGGCGTCATTGGTCGAGCTGATCGTGCCATTGACGTCGTTGCCGATGGTGATGTTGCCGGTGACGTTGTTCGCCGAGTCGATGGCACGGGTCGTCGAGGTGACGGTGCCGAGATTGGTGATGACCACGCCCGCGCCGGTGGCATTGCCGTTCCAGGTTATCGCGGGGCTGCCGGTGACGTTGAGCTGGGCCCCGGCGGCGATGACGCCGGTCTCGGTGCCTTGCAGCGTCTGCGGATTGGTCTCGGTACCGGCAATCGAGAAGCTGCCGGCAAGCGCGGGCAGCGGCGCCGCCGCGAGGCAGCCGGCCGCGATGAGCGCAAGGCGGCTCGTCGACGAGAACATCGTGGTCATGTGGATCCCCAGCTTTGCACAGAACCGGAGGCCCCAATTACCCCTCCGGAACGTGAGAACTGGTTGGCTAGTGAACCCACATGACAGTTTGGCGACAGCACCGACGCACCGCCGGAGATTCATTGTCGTAAGAACGATTCGAATTCCGCTGTGTTGCAGCGGCAACGCTGTGCAGATCGGCCGATCAACTTGCGATAGAACGCACCCGGCCGGCTAGAGCATTTCCGATCAGATGGAATCATCTGATCGAAGAGGAATTGCTCCAGCTTATTAAATCTAGAGCACTTTCTTGTCGTTCGGATGTTTCCATCCGAACGGAAAGGGCTCTAAACCGCCTTCACAGCACCAGCAGGCCGCCCTTGCCGTCCTCGGTGCCGATCGCCACGGCGCCCCCATCGGCACGCCAGGAGAGAGCGGTCACCGCGCTGCCGCCCGGCGCGCGGATCAGGATCTCCGCCGCGTCGGCAATGCGCACCAGCAGCGCGAGGCCGTCCTCGTAGCCGACCGTGATCAACTCGTCCTTGGGGTGCGCGGCGACCGCGGTGACCCGCACGTCGCGCGGCGCGAGCATGGTCGGCGCC
Organism: Xanthobacteraceae bacterium; assembly: GCA_029266425.1. Lineage (GTDB taxonomy): Bacteria > Pseudomonadota > Alphaproteobacteria > Rhizobiales > Xanthobacteraceae > Ancylobacter. The sequence continues at coordinate 26,103 of JAQSWY010000015.1, read as the reverse complement.
TTGCCCATCGGCCCCTCCTTGGAGCCGAACGGCCAGAGGATCGCCTCGGTCGAACCCGAGGTGGCGAGGAATCGCCCGCCCGCGGTGAACTCCATGGAGCGCACCCGGGAGGGGTAGCCGCTCATGCGCATATGCGTGCCTTCCGGCAGCTTCCAGCCGTGCAGCGCCGGCTCCTGCATGGTGGTGACGAGGAAGCGCCCGTCGGGGTGCCAGATGACCCCGCGGTGCGACCCCTTCCATTCGAGGAATTCGGGCTTGGCGACCGCGTTCGGGAACCACAGGCTCGCCCCGCCATAATGCGCCACGGCGAGCCGCGTGCCCTTCGGCGCGAAGGCGAGGCCTGCGACGGTGGACGGGAAATCGAAGGATTTCGCCTCCCCTTTGCCGGGCCGGAAATGCACGGTCTTGCCGGCGGAGAAGGCGACGCCGCCATCCGGCCCGCTCGCCACCTGATCGATCCAGCGGCCCTTCTGCTCGAACAGCGTCTCGCTCGAGCCGTCGCCGAGCGTGGCGACGACCCGCCCGTCATCGCCCCCGGTCAGCACGCGGCGGGCGTCGCCCGAGACGGAAAGGATGGTGCCGTTATGTGCCGCGGTGCGCTGCTCGCTCGCCCCGTCCGTCAGCACGATCTCGCCGGTGGCGAGCGCGAAGGTCGCCTGTGCGCCGAGGAAGCGCACGCCGACCGCCTCGCCGCCGAGATCGATGGCGCGCAGCTGGGAGGTGAGCGAAGCGGGGATCGATGTGGCGGGCATGATCGGCTCGGGCGTCGGATGGATGAGACGCCGAGTTAGCCGAATTTGTCGGCGACGTCACGCTCGGGGTCGGTGGCCACATCCAGGAGCCACATCCACGACGTCATCCACGGCCTCGTGCCGGGGATCTCGATTCCCGACAGCGCACTCGGGAATCGAGATGGCCGGCACAAGGCCGGCCATGACGTCGTGAGGAGCGGAGAGCGTTGCAGTGAATCACGCCACGCAGGCGCGGAACCCCTGCTCAAGCGCCGCCTTGTCGAGCTTGCGCCCGATGAAGACGATGCGGCTCGACTTGGCCTCGTCCGCTCGCCAGGGGCGCTGGTGGTCGCCGTCGAGGATCATGTGCACGCCCTGGAACACGAAGCGGTCGGGATCGTCCTTGAAGGCGAGGATGCCCTTGGAGCGCAGGATGTTCGGGCCTTCCTTCTGCGTCAGCTCCTGGATCCAGGGAAAGAACTTGTCCGGATCCAGCGGCTTGTCGGACGCGAAGGAGAAGGACTGCATGTCCTCGTCATGGAAGTGGCGGTGGCCGCCTTCCAGGAAATCCGGGTCGATCGCGGTGATGCGGTCGAGATCGAAGGCGCCCTGCCCCAGCACCTTGTCGATGGCGATGTCGGAGCGCTGGGTGCGGTGGATGCGGGCGAACGGGTTGATCGCCCGGATGCGCATCTCGACGTCCTTGAGCTCGGTCTCGGAGACGAGGTCGGTCTTGTTGAGCAGGATGACGTCGGCAAACGCGATCTGGTTCTTCGCTTCGGGCGCGTCCTTCAACCGGTCCTTCAGCCATTTGGCGTCGGCCACAGTGACGACCGCATCGAGCGCAGTCTTGGCGCCCACCGTCTCGTCGACGAAGAAGGTCTGGGCGACCGGCGCCGGATCGGCGAGCCCGGTGGTCTCGACGATGATGCCGTCGAAATCGCCCTTGCGCTTCAGCAGGCCGTCGATGATGCGGATCAGGTCGCCGCGCACGGTGCAGCAGATGCATCCGTTGTTCATCTCGAACACTTCCTCGTCGGCGCCGACCACAAGGTCGTTGTCGATGCCGATCTCCCCGAACTCGTTGACGACGACGGCGAACTTCTTGCCGTGCGGCTCGGAGAGGATGCGGTTGAGCAGCGTCGTCTTGCCGGCGCCGAGATAGCCGGTGAGCACGGTGACGGGGATCTTTGCCTGCTGGGCGTCGGGCATGGATGGCTCCTCTGGCTCTCGCCAGTCCTTTCGGGCGTCATGCCCGGCCTTGTGCCGGGCATCCACGTCTGGCCGCACGTACGACCGTGGATGGCCGGGACAAGCCCGGCCATGACGTTGCTCTCAGCTCGACAGCGCGGCCGAGAATTCGCGGATGTTGTTCTGCATCATCTCGATGTAGGTGGTCGCCGGGCCTTTGTCATCGGAGAGCGCGTCGGAATAGATGGTGCCGCCGATCTTGGCGCCGGTCTCCGCAGCGATGCGCTTGACGAGGCGCGGGTCGGAGATGTTCTCCATGAACACCGCCGGGATCTTTTCCGCTTTGATCTGGCGGATGATCTTGGCGACGTCCTTCGCCGAGGCCTCGGCTTCGGTCGAGACGCCCTGCGGCGCGACGAACTCCATGCCGTAGGCGGCGCCGAAATAGCCGAAGGCGTCGTGCGAGGTGATGATGCGGCGACGCTCCGCCGGGATGGCGGCGATCGCGGCCTTCACCTGCCCCTCGAGCTCATCGAGCCTGGCCAGATAGGCGCTCGCATTGGCCTCATAGGCCGCCTTGCCGGCGGGATCGGCGGCGATCAGGCCGTCGCGGATATTGGCGACATAGAGTTTGGCATTGCCGACCGACTGCCAGGCATGCGGATCGGTGATTTCGTGGGCATGGGCATGGCCACCCTTGGCGTGGCCCTCGTCCTCGTCGTCCATTTCGCGCGACTGCACCCCGGTCGAGGCGGTCACCATCTCCGCCTTGGTGCCGGACGCCTTCACCAGGCGCTGCATCCAGCCCTCGAAGCCGAGGCCGTTGACGAACACCACTTTCGCCGCCGCTACCTTCTTGGCGTCGGCCGGCGCCGGCTGGAACACATGGGCGTCGCCGTCCGGACCGACCAGCGTGGAGACGACGACACGGTCGCCCCCGACATTCTTCACGAGGTCGCCGAGGATGGAGAAGGTGGCGACGACCGGGATCGGCTGCGCCTGCTGCGCCGCGGCGGGCACGACAAGGGCGGCGCTCACTGCAATGGCGAGGATGGTCCTGCGGGAAATCATGCGAACTCCTGTGGTTCAGGCTTCGAGATGGCGACGCGGCGCGAGGCGGGGAATGAGCCCGCCGACCGGGCCGAAAAAGACGGACAGCGCATAGGCGCCGCCGGCGACGAGGATGATGGCCGGCCCGGAAGGCGCGCCGGAATGGTAGGAGACCAGCAGGCCGACGACGCCCGAGGCCGCAGCGATCAGCGTCGCGAGCCCGATCATCGAGGTGAGGTCCCGCACCCAGAAGCGGGCGGCGGCGGCCGGCAGCATCATCAGCCCGACCGCGAGCAGCGTCCCGAGCGCATGGAAGCCGCCGACGAGGTTCAGCACCACCAGGGCGAGGAAGGCGAGATGCGAAGGCGCCCCCGCCCGGCTGACCGAGCGCAGGAAACCTGGATCGACGCATTCCAGCACCAGGGACCGCCACAGCACGGCGAGCACCAGGACCGAGACGGTGCTGATCGAGACGATGAGCAGCAGCGTCGCATCGTCGAGCGCCAGCACGGTGCCGAACAGCACGTGCAGCAGGTCGACATTCGAGCCGCGCAGCGAGACCAGCAGCACGCCAAGCGCCAGCGAGATGAGATAGAAGGCGGCGAGCGCCGCATCCTCCTTCAATTCGGTGGCACGGGCGACTGCGCCGGCGCCGAGCGCCACCGCAAAGCCGGCGACCAGCCCGCCGAGCGTCATGGCGAACAGATTGAGCCCCGAGGCGAGAAAGCCGACCGCAGCACCAGGCAATATGGCGTGGGCCATGGCATCGCCGGTGAGGCTCATCCGCCGCAGCATCAGGAGCACGCCCATCGGACCGGCGCCGGCGGCGAGCGCCAGCACGCCGACGAGGGCCCGGCGCATGAAATCGAACTCCGAGAACGGAGCGATCAAGAGGTCATAGGGGTTCATGCCGCGAGCTCCGGCGCGCAGACATGGGCGCTCTCGTCCCACGCCTCGCACATGCGCCGCGCCCGCAGCAGGTTCTCCGGGGTGAGCACCTCGCCGGTCGCGCCCCATGCCACCTTGGAGCGCGCCAGCAGCAGCACCTCGCAGAAATGATGACGCACCAGGTCCATGTCGTGCAGCACGGCGATCACGGTGCGGCCCTCGCCGTTCCAGCGCTCGATGAGCGCGACGAGGTCGGCGACCGTGCCGGCATCGAGCGCGGTGAAGGGCTCGTCCAATAGGATCAGTCGGGCATCCTGCAGCAGCAGCCGGGCGAACAGCGCACGCTGCATCTGACCGCCGGACAGCGTGCCGACCGGACGGGCCTCGAACCCTTCCAGCCCGACGGCCGAGATCGCCTCGTCGATCCTGGCGCGGTCGGCGCGCTTCACGCCGCCGAACAGCCCGATGCGGTGCCACAGCCCCATGGCGACGAGGTCATAGACCGGGATTGGGAAGGAACGGTCGAGTTCCGCCGCCTGCGGCAGATAGGCGATCTCCTCCGCGGTGAAGGCGGCGCGGTTGATCGTACCGGAAAGCGGGTGCAGCGCGCCCGCGATCCCCTTTAACAGGGTCGACTTGCCGGCGCCGTTCGGCCCGCATACCGCGAGCAGGGCACCGTCCGCCACCTCGCCGTTGAGATGATGCACCGCCGGGTGGCGGTCATAGCCGAGGGTAAGGTCGCGAAAAGCCAGCACGCTCATACCGCGCTCCCATAGATCACCCAAAGCGCGAGCGCCCACAGCGCAATGGCGACGGGGATGGCGACCGCGAGCCGCTGGCCGAGCGAAGCGCGCAGCAGCGACGGCGGCACCGCGACGCGACGCGCAACACGAATTTCGGCATGGCCATGGCCATGCGCCGCCGCGTGGTCCGGCTGATGACCGTGGCCGTGGTCATGATCGTGGCTGCCGACGGGAGGCGAAACCAGGCTAGGCGTCGTGCTCATGCGAACTCCGGATGCCGGCGGGCAACGAAGTGATACAACATATCAAACGCGACTGTCCAGCCGAATGATATGTTGTATCAGCACGTTTTCACTACCCCGCAACCTCTGGCGCCTTGGCCTGCGCCTAAATGATGCGGTGCAGCACCTCGACGCAGCCACGCGCGCGACATATAGGAAGCGCCACTTCGTTCCGGACGTTCGGCCGGACCCTTCCATGAGCACGCCTTTCGGAGCCCATTGAGATGGACATTTCCCGCGTCACGGCCGGAGACAACCCGCCGGATGAGATCCACGCCTTCATCGAGATCCCGCTCGGCGGGCAGCCGGTGAAGTACGAGCTCGACAAGGATTCCGGCGCCCTGATGGTCGACCGCTTCCTGCACACCGCGATGTTTTACCCCGGCAATTACGGCTTCATCCCGCAGACGCTGGCCGACGACGGCGACCCGCTCGACGTGCTGGTGCTGGCCCCGGTCTCGCTGGTGCCGGGCTGCGTGGTGCCCTGCCGCCCGATCGGCGTCCTGATGATGACCGACGAGAAGGGCGGCGACGAGAAGATCCTCGCTGTACCGGCGGATCGCGTGCACCCCTTCTATGCCGGCGTACGCAGCTACAGCGAATTACCGCCGCTCGTCGTCGAGCAGGTGGCGCACTTCTTCACCCACTACAAGGATCTCGAGCACGGCAAGAAGGTCTCGGTGGCCGACTGGGCGCCGCCGGAGCTCGCCAAGGACATCATCCGCAAGGCGATTGCCGCCGGCGGGAAGAAGTAGTCTTTGGTATTATCCTTGCGATGCGTGATGGCCGGCCTCATGCCGGCCATTTCGCTTTAGGGGCTTCGTTCTGCTTCAGCATCCTTCGAGGCCCGGCTTTGCCGGGCGCCTCAGGATGAGGTCATACTTGAGTAACCACCTCATCCTGAGGTGCGAGCGCAGCGAGCCTCGAAGGATACTGAAGCAGGACGACATCCTTCCCCTGTCACAAATCCACAAATCCTTCGAATTTCCCCTCGCCATTCCCGCGCACCTCGCTACTCTTTCGCAAAACGCCGGCCGCAAAAGAGCCGACGCGGGTTGGAATTCGAGGGAGGAACAGACATGGTCCGCATCAGGACGGCGGCGATTGCCGCAATGCTTGCGCTTTCAATGGCCGTGCCGGCGAAGGCGTCGGAATTCATCAATGTGCTTACCGGCGGCACGTCGGGCGTCTATTATCCGCTCGGCGTCGCGCTGACCAAGATCTATGCCGACAAGATCCCGGACGTGCGCCCCTCGGTGCAGGCGACGAAGGCCTCGGTCGAGAACCTCAACCTGATCCAGCAGGGCAAGGGCGAGATCGCCTTCACCCTCGCCGACAGCCTCGCCCAGGCATGGGAAGGCAATGAGGAAGCCGGCTTCAAGTCCAAGCTCGGCAAGCTGCGCGCGGTCGCCGGCATCTATCCGAACTACATCCAGATCGTCGCCTCGAAGGAGAGCGGCATCAAGACGCTCGCCGACCTCAAGGGCAAGCGGCTCTCGGTCGGGGCGCCGAAGTCCGGCACCGAGCTCAATGCCCGCGCCATCCTCAAGGCCGCCGGCATCAAATATGAGGACCTCGGCAAGGTGGAGTATCTGCCGTTCGCCGAATCCGTCGAGCTCATGAAGAACCGCCAGCTCGATGCCACGCTGCAATCGGCCGGCCTCGGCGTCGCCTCGATCAAGGATCTCGCAACCTCGGTGCCGATCACCGTGGTCGAGGTGCCGGCGGACGTCATCGCCAAGGTCGGCGTCCCCTATCAGGCCGCGACCATCCCGGCCGGCACCTATACCGGGCAGGACACGCCGGTCTCGACCGCGGCAGTGCAGAACTTCCTCGTCACCCGCGCCGATGCCAATGACGACCTGGTCTATGAGATGACCAAGGCGATGTTCGAGAACCTGCCGGAGATGGCCGCCGCCCACGCCGCGGCGCGCTTGATCAAGGTGGAGGACGCCGCCAAGGGCTCGCCGGTGCCGCTGCATCCCGGCGCGGTGCGCTACTACAAGGAGAAGGGCGTCGGGCTCTGAGCCGTTTCGCTCACCGCCAGCCGTCATCCCGGCCGGAGCGCAGCGGAGAGCCGGGATCGCGTGCAGGAAAGAGAGCGTCACGCGATCCCGGATATTGCCTGACGGCAATTCCGGGATGAGATTGAGAGCCGGCCGGAAACGCCCATGACCAACGCGCCTGCCACCGACGCCCCCGTCGTCCCTCACCACCCGGACGTCGTGGTCGACGACGCCACCATGGATCTCGCCTGGGGCGCGGGGCTGTGGGGACGGGCGACCTTCTACATCGCGGTGGCTTTCTCCAGCTTCCAGCTCGTCACCGCGGCCTGGAGCCCGCTGCCGAGCCAGATCGTGCGCTCGGTGCATGTCGGCTTCCTGCTGCTCCTGGTGTTCGCCATCGCCGGCAACCACAAGCGTGGGGGCTGGCGCTACACCCTCTGGGCGCTGGGCCTGCTCAGCTTCGTCGTCGGGCTTTATCACTGGGTGTTCTATCACGAGCTGATCGTCACCGCCGGCGATCCCTCGACGCGGGACATCGTGGTCGGCGTCATCGCCGTTGCCCTCGTCTTCGAAGGCAGCCGCCGGTTGATGGGCAGCTCGCTGCCGCTGATGTGCGCCGCCTTCCTCGCCTATGGGCTGTGGGGCCAATATCTGCCGGCGCCGTTCGACCATCGCGGCTTCGACTTCGCCCAGGTCGTCGACCAGATGTTCCTCGGCACCGAGGGCATTTACGGTACGCCGACCTACGTCTCCTCGAGCTTCATCTTCCTGTTCATCCTGTTCGGCGCCTTCCTGGAGCGGGCCGGGATGATCCAGCTGTTCAACGACATCGCCATGGGCACGGTCGGCCATTCGCGCGGCGGGCCGGCCAAGGTGGCGGTGATCTCCTCGGCGCTGATGGGCACCATCAACGGCTCGGGCGTCGCCAACGTCGTCACCACCGGCGCCTTCACCATCCCCCTGATGAAGCGCTTCGGCTACAAGCCCGCCTTTGCCGGCGCGGTCGAGGCCACTGCTTCGATGGGCGGGCAGATCATGCCGCCGGTTATGGGCGCGGTCGCCTTCATCATGGCCGAGACCATCGACGTACCCTATTCGGCCATCGCCACCGCGGCGATCATCCCGGCGGCGCTCTATTTCTTCACCGTGTTCTGGATGGTGCATCTGGAAGCCGGCAAGCGCGGCCTGATGGGCCTGCCCAAGGCGCAGTGCCCGAGCGCGCTCAAGGCGGTGCGCAAGAGCTGGTACCTGCTGCTGCCGCTCGTCGCGCTGGTCTGGCTGCTGTTCTCCGGCTACACGCCGCTGTTCGCCGGCACGGTCGGGCTCGCTTTCACCGTGCTGATCGTGCTCGGCACCCCGCTGGCGCGGATGATCGGTGCCAACGGCCTCAGGCTCATCTTCTGGATCCTGCTCGGCCTGATTGCTGCGAGCTTCCTCGAATTCGGCATCAACATCGTCGCGCTCGCCATCCTCGCCCTGGTCCTCGCCTGCCTGGTCGTGAAGGGTGGGCGGGAGACGCTGCGGCTCGCGGTGGAGAGCATGGCGGACGGCGCCCGCAACGCTTTGCCGGTCGGCATCGCCTGCGCGCTGGTCGGCACCATGATCGGCGTGTTCACCCTGACAGGGGTCGCCACCACCTTCACCCGCTGGGTGGTGGAGATCGGCCAGGATTCGCTGCTGATCTCGCTGATCCTGACCATGATCGCCTGCCTCATCCTCGGCATGGGGCTGCCGACCATTCCGAACTACATCATCACCGCGGCCATAGCCGGCCCGGCGCTGCTGGAGCTCGGCGTGCCGCTGATCGTGTCCCACATGTTCGTCTTCTATTTCGGCATCATGGCCGACCTCACCCCGCCGGTGGCGCTCGCCGCGTTTGCCGCCGCGCCCATTGCCGGCGCCTCGGGGCAGACCATCGGCTGGATGGCGACGCGCATCGCGCTCGCCGGCTATGTGGTGCCCTTCATGGCGGTCTATGCCCCGGCTTTGATGCTGCAGGATGGCGACCCGATGGCGGCGGTAATCGGCTTCTGGCCGGCGGTGGCCTATGCCGCCGTCAAGGCGACGCTCGCCGTGGTGCTGTGGGGCGGCACCGCGATCGGCTATCTGTTCGGCCCGCTGAATACCTTCGAACGGATTTGGGCATTCTGCGCTGCGGCCTTGCTGATCGTGGCCTTGCCCTGGACCGACGAGACCGGCTTCGTCGCCTCCTTCGCCTTCCTCGCCTGGCACCTGTGGAAGATGCGCCGCGCGAGCCCGGCGACGGCATGAGCCTGATCTGCCTCGCCGCCGCCGGTTCGACGGTGAAGCTCGCCGCGGCGGTGACGCTGATGTGGACCCACTCGGTGCAGAAGACCCGCTGGGAGGAAGACTGGCAGGCGACGCCGGCCGGCCTCGTCATCACCGAGGCCCGCGTCGAGGGCTCCGGCGCCGGCATGGACCCGCCGGACGGTGCGATCTTGCGGGACGGCGCCTGGCATTGGACGCCGAAGCTTGGGCCGCAGCGCAACGTGGGACTTCGACGCTCGGGGGCGACGGAAGATTGGAGCGTTTGCTATTCGGGCAGATGTCGTCCGATGGGCGAGTTGGTGCCGGCCAATGCCGATCCGGTGACGCTCACAGTGTGCGAGTGACGATCGGCTTCAGCATCCTTCGAGGCTCGCTCCGCTCGCGCCTCAGGATGAGGTTCATTTTTTGGATCAACCTCATCCTGAGATGCCGGCCGCAGGCCGGCCTCGAAGGAGAGCGCCCGCTCACCCCAGCGGCCCCGGCGGCAGGCGGGCGAGGTTGAAGCGTTGCACGTCGGACAGCAAGGCGATGAAGGCGCGCGCGCCGAACTTGGCGCAGGCGGTGCCCTTTTCCGCGCTGCCCTCGCCGGCATCGCCGATCGCGCCGGCCGGCGAAATGTCCTGCGCCATCCAGCCGAAGCCGGCCGGCGTGCCGGCGCGCAGATACGCGAATTCCTGTTCCATGCCGAGCGTCGCCGCCGGGAAATCGGCGATCTGGTCGGTGCGCACCACGTCCGGCCGAAACGCCTGCATCAGCGCGGTCTCGATGCCGCCTGCATGGATGCCGTGGACGCGCTCACGCTCGCTGAACAATCCTTCCGGATAGCCGAAGCGGTGCCAAGAGATCGTCACCGCCAGCATTCCGAGCCGGGCGCGCAGGTCGCGGGCGACGATGTCGATCATCGGCACATTGCCGCCATGCGAGTTCACCAGCACCAGCTTGCGCACCCCGGCGCGATGAACGCTCTCGCCGATCTCGGTCCAGGCGCGGATCACGGTCTCCGCCGAAAACGTCAGCGTGCCCGGGAAACCGACATGCTCGTTGGACTTGCCGATGGTCTGCATCGGCAGGAACACCGCCGGCAAATCGTCGGGCAGCAATTCCATGGCGGCGTCGAGATAGCCCTGCCCGATCATCGCATCGACACCGACCGGCAGATGCGGCCCATGCTGCTCCACCGCCGCCACCGGCAAGACGGCGATCCATTCCCTCGTGTCGCCATTGGCGAAGTCGGGCCAGGTCAATTCGGTCCAGAAACGCTTGGGAGGCATTTGGCTACCAGTGGCCGGATTATGCTGTGCGGCCAGTCATAAAGCCCAGCTGAGGCAAAACTCAAGCAATGCTTGAGCACAGCCTTAGCCGGGCTTCAGTCGTGCTTGGCGGCGAGCGCCTCGACCTCGACCTTGAACACCTCGCGCGCAAAGCCGGAGACGATCATCAGCGTCGAGGCCGGCGGCGGGTCTGCGATAAAGCGATCGCGCGCCGCCATGTAGGCGGGAAGATGAGCGCGATCCGTGACATAGGCGTTCAGCCGCACGATATCGCGAGGCGCCATGCCGGCCTCGGCGAGGCAGGCGGCGATGGCACGGAAGCAGAGATCGGCCTGCGCCTCGGCCTCCTCGGGGACAAGATCGTCGACGCCGATCCCGAGCTGTCCGGAGACCAGCAGCAGTCGCGCCCCGGCCGGCACCTCCACGGCGTGGCTGTAGCGGGCGAAAGGTTTGCGGACAGCGGCAGGGATGAAATGACGCAGCATGAGGATGACGGTAAGCATGCCGTCATCGCACCGCAACCCGTACACAAGGCTCTATGTGCATTCGCTTTGCGCTCGCCTAATATGGCGGCACCCGCCCCACTCGCCGCCGACAGGAGCTGCCGATGCGCCTCGCCTTCCGCCCCCTCGCAGCACTGCTCGCGCTGGGTCTCGCCATTCTCGCCGGGCCCGCCGCAGCCGCCGACAAGGTGACATTCGGCACCAATTGGGTGGCGCAGGCCGAGCACGGCGGCTTCTACCAGGCGGTGGTCGACGGTACCTATGCGAAATACGGCCTCGACGTCACTATCCTGCCCGGCGGCCCGCAGGCCAACAACCGGCTGCTGCTGCCCGTCGGCAAGATCGATTTCTACATGGGCGCCAACATGCTGCAGGCCTTCTCCGCGGTGCAGGAGAAGATCCCGACGGTGACCGTCGCCGCCATCTTCCAGAAGGACCCGCAGGTTTTCCTCGCCCATCCGGACGTGGCGAAGTTCGAGGACCTGAAGACCCGCACCATCTTCGTCTCCAAGGAAGGCATCGCCACCTACTACCAGTGGCTGGTCGCCGACTACGGCTTCAGCGAAAAGCAGGTGAAGCCCTACGCCTTCAACCCCGCGCCGTTCCTCGCCGACAAGAACAGCGCGATGCAGGGCTACATCACCTCCGAGCCCTTCGCGGTGGAGAAGCAGGGCGGCTTCACGCCGAAGCTGTTCCTCCTGGCGGATTACGGCTTTGATACCTATTCGACCACCATCGAGACCCGCACCGAGCTGGTGGCGCAGAACCCCGGGCTGGTGCAGCGCTTCGTCGATGCATCGATCGTCGGCTGGTACAATTATCTCTATGGCAACAACGCCAAGGCTAACGCCCTGATCAAACGAGACAATCCGGAGATGACGGACGAGATGATCGCCTTCTCCATCGACAAGATGAAGGCCTATGGCATCGTCGATTCCGGCGAGTCGCTCAATGCCGGCATCGGCTCGATGACCGACGCCCACATCAAGAGCTTCTTCGACAAGATGGTGCGGGCCAAGGTGGTGAACGGCGATATCGATTATAAAGCGTCCTACACCACGAAGTTCGTGAACAAGGGCGTCGGCAAGGAACTGCGGAAGTAAGTCTCCCCGTCATCCCGGACGGCCGAAGGCCGATCCGGATCGCGCAAACATCGGAGAGCGATCCCGGCTCCGGCTACGCCTCCGGCCGGGATGACATCATCCCCTCGAGAATGTCCCGCTGATGCCCCCCTCCCCGCTCCTCACCCTCGACGGCATCGGCAAGTCCTTTCCGAACGGCGTCACCGCGCTCGATCGGCTCGACATGATGGTGCGCGAGGGCGAGTTCCTGTCGCTGCTTGGCCCCTCGGGCTGCGGCAAGTCGACGGCGCTGCGGCTGATCTCCGGCCTTGCCGATCCGACCACCGGCACGATCCGCTGGAATTCCGGCAATCGCGGACGCCCTTCCATCGGCTTCGTCTTCCAGGAGCCGACGCTGATGCCGTGGGCCAGCGTGTTCGGCAATGTGCATCTGCCGCTCAAGCTCGCCGGCCAGTCGAAGCGCACCGCCACGCCCGCGATCGAGGAGGCGCTGGAGCTGGTCGGCCTTGCCGGCTTCCGCGACGCCTATCCGCGCGAGCTCTCCGGCGGCATGAAGATGCGCGTCTCCATCGCCCGCGCCCTGGTGACCAAGCCGCGGCTCCTGCTGATGGACGAACCCTTCGCCGCGCTCGACGAGATCACCCGCTTCAAATTGAACGACGACCTGCTCGACGTCTGGCGGCGGCTCAACTGCACCGTGGTCTTCGTCACCCATTCGGTGTTCGAATCCGTGTTCCTCTCCTCGCGCATCCTGGTGTTCCGCGCCCGCCCGGGGCGGATCGCGGCGGAGCTTGCGATCGACCCCCACCAGGTGCGCGACGAGACCTTCCGCACCTCGCCGGAATACGCGGCGCTGTGCCGGCGCACCTCGCAGGCGCTCGCCGCGGCAATGGGCATGAGTCCGCCCGAGCCCGGCGCACCGGCACCCAGCACGGTGGAGCCCGCCTGATGCGGGCCGTGCGGTTCCTGCTTCCCCTCGTGGTGCTCGCCGCCGTCGTCTACGGATGGGATCTCGTGGTGCGGGTCAATAATCTGCCGCCCTATATCCTCCCCTCCCCCGGCCTCGTGGTCGAGACGCTGTGGAAGGACCGGGCCGTACTGTTCGGCTCCTTCCTGGTAACGCTGCGGGTGACGCTGGAGGCCCTCATCGCCGCGGTGATCGGCGGCGTGGCGCTCGCCTTCGTCTTCGCCTCCTCGCGCATCGTCGAATTGTCGCTGTTCCCCATCGCGGTGATCCTGCAGGTCACGCCCATCGTCGCCATCGCGCCCTTGATGCTGATCTATCTCGAGCCGGACACCGCGGTCCTGGTCTGCGCCTGGGTCGTGGCCTTCTTCCCCATCCTCGCCAATACGACGCTGGGGCTGAACTCGGTCGACCCGCACTTGCGCGACCTGTTCGTGCTGTCGGGCGCCGCCCCGTTGCAGACCTTGACGTTGCTGCGCGCACCCTCCGCACTGCCGTATTTCCTCGGCGGGCTGCGCATCGCCGGCGGCCTCGCTCTGATCGGAGCCATCGTCGCCGAGATCGCCGCCGGCACAGCCGGACAGGGCTCGGGGCTCGCCTTCCGTATCGTCGAATCCGGCTACCGGCTCAACATTCCGCGCATGTTCGCCGCGCTGCTACTGATCTCGCTCACCGGCATTCTGATCTATTTTCTCCTCAGCCTCGCCTCCTGGCTGGCGCTTCGGCACTGGCACGAGAGCGAGCTGCCGCACCGCAGGTGAAACCAGTGCCGACCGCGCCCATTGCCGAGCCCGCCTTGGACCTCTCCGCGCCGCCCGCCTTCTTCGTGCTGGCCGATGCGCGCGTCCCCGCCTGCCTGGTGCCGGATGCGCACGGCCCCATGGACGCGGAAGGGCTGGTCGCGATCGACATCGTCGTCACCCATGGCGGCATTGCCGAGGTGCGTCCCGCCGGCACGCCCGACCCGATGCCGCGCATCGAGCTCGGTGGCCGGCTGGCGCTGCCCGGGCTCGTCGACGCCCACACCCATCTCGACAAGGGTTTCATCTGGCCGCGGGCCCGCAATCCGGACGGCACGTTTGCCGGCGCGCTGCGCACCGCCGATGCCGATCGCGAGGCCAACTGGAGCAGCGAGGATGTCCGCCGCCGCATGGATTTCGGCCTGCGCTGCGCTTATGCGCACGGCACGGTGGCGATCCGCACCCATCTGGATTCCACCGGCAAGCAGACCGCCATCTCCTGGCCGGTGTTCGCGCAGATGCGCGCGCAGTGGGCCGACCGGATCGCGCTGCAGGCGGTGAGCCTCACCGCGATCGACCAGGTGCTGAACGACACCGAATTCCAGCCCATGCTCGATGCGGTCGCCACGACCGGCAGCGTCCTCGGCACCGTCACCTACATGACGCCCGCCCTCGATGCCGGGCTGGAGCGGGTGTTCGCTGCTGCCGAGCGGCTCGGGCTCGATCTCGATTTCCATGTCGACGAAACTGGCGATCCCACCGCGCAGTCGCTGCGGCACATCGCCGAGGTTGCCCGCCAGCGCCGCTTCGAGGGCCGCATTCTGGTCGGCCATTGCTGCTCGCTGGCCCGCCAGAACGAGGCCGAGATCGATCGCACGCTCGATCTGATGGCCGGCACCCGTATCAGCGTGGTCTCGCTGCCCATGTGCAACATGTACCTGCAGGACCGCGCGGCGGGGCGCACTCCGCGCTGGCGCGGTGTGACGCTGCTCCACGAGATGAGGGCGCGGGGCATCCCGGTGATGGTCGCCAACGATAATGCCCGCGACCCCTTCCACGCCTATGGCGACCTCGACCTCGTCGAGACGTATCGGGAAGCGACGCGCATCCTGCATCTCGACCATCCGGTCGGCGACTGGCCGCGCACCGTCACCACCGCGCCGGCCGACGTGATGGGCTACAACAGCCTCGGCCTGATCGCGCCGGGCCGGCGCGCCGATCTCCTGATATTCCGCGCCCGCAGCCTCAACGAGTTCCTCTCCCGCCCGCAGGCCGACCGCATCGTGCTGCGCGGCGGGCGCGCCATCGACACCACGCCGCCCGACTATGCCGAGCTCGACGATTTGATGGAGGCGCGGAATGTTTGATTGTCATCCCGGACGGCGCGCAGCGCCTAGCCGGGATCGCTCGTCAAATTGTCACGCGATCCCGGCTGTGCGCCCTTCGGGCTCCGGCCGGGATGACGGCTGTGGGACTGGAATTCCCCGATGACCGCCCGCTACGACATCGCCGGCCTGCGGGCGCGGCTCGACGGCATCCGCTTCGAGGACAATCCCGCGCTCATTCGGCAAAAGAGCCGCGACTTCTACTGGTACTCGCCGACGCTGAAGCGCCAGCTCGACGAGGTCTGTGCCGACATCGTCGCCTTTGCGACGAGCGAAGCCGATGTCGTGCGCATCCTTGCAGCCTGCTTCGCGCTCGGCATTCCGGTGACGCCGCGCGGCTCCGGCACCGGCAATTACGGCCAGGCGATGCCGCTCGCCGGCGGCGTGGTGCTGGATCTGTCGAGCATGAACCAGGTGCTGGAGATTGGCCCGGGCTATATGCGGGCCGAGGCCGGCGCCGTGCTGGCGAAGATCGATGAGGCGACGCGCGCCCACAGCCGGCAGGAATTGCGGCTCTCGCCCTCCACCTACAACACCGCCTCCATAGGCGGCTTCATTGCCGGCGGCTCAGGCGGAATCGGCTCGATCACCTGGGGCGGACTGCGCGATCTCGGCAACATCATCCGCCTGCGCGTCGTCACCATGGAGGCGAGCCCGCGGGTGCTCGACCTCTCCGGCGAGGAGTTGCAGAAGGTCGCCCATGCCTATGGCACCAACGGCATCATCACCGAGGCGACAGTGCCGCTCGGCCCGGCCTATGACTGGATCGAGGCGATCATCGGCTTCGACGACCTCAGTCGCGCGGCCGCCTATGGCAATGCCCTCGGCGAGCACGATGCCATATTGAAGAAGCTGCTGTCGGTGATCGCGGCGCCGATCCCGCAGGATTATTTCCTCCGCCACCGCAAATATGTGCCGGCGGGAAAGCATGTCGCGCTCGTCATGGTGGCGCCCTTTGCCCGCGACGCTTTCGCCGCCTTCACCGCGCGCTTCGGTGGCGAGACGCTGTTCCGTTCCGACCTCGCCACCGCGGAGGAGATCCGGGGCCTGCCGCCGGTCTATGAGTTGTCATGGAATCACACCACCTTGCGTGCGCTTCGGGTCGATCCCACCATCACTTATCTGCAGGTGCTCTATCCCTTTCCGGGTCAACTCGCGCTCGTCGCCCGCATCCATGAACGGCTGGGCGCCGAAGCGCCGGCCCATCTCGAATTCGTGCGCTTCGACGGCAAGGTGACGTGCTTCGGCCTGCCGCTGGTGCGCTTCACCACAGAGCAGCGGCTCGGCGAGATCGTCGCCATCCATGAGGAGATGGGCGCGCCCATCTTCAATCCGCATCGCTACACGCTCGAGGAAGGCGGCATGAAACAGACCGACGCGGCGCAACTCGCCTTCAAGCGCGAAGCCGATCCGCAGGGGCTGCTCAATCCCGGCAAGATGATCGCCTGGGAGCATCCCAATTTCGATTTCGCCACCGGCCGGACCTATCTCTTTCCCGGCCTCTCGGACCCCAGCTGATGCGCGCGCTTCTGGTCTATTGCCACCCGGTTCCCGAGAGCTTCAATGCCGCGGTGCGCGACGCCACCATCCGCGGCCTCGCCAGTGCCGGCTATGAGGTCGATCTGCTCGACCTCTATGCCGAAGGCTTCGATCCGGTGCTCTCCGCCGAGGACCGCCGCAATTATCTCACGCCCGAGATCAACAGCCGGCACGTCGCCGATCATCTGGAGCGGGTGAAGCGCGCCGATGCGCTGGTCTTCGTCTATCCGACCTGGTGGTACAGCCAGCCGGCAATGCTCAAGGGCTGGATAGACCGGGTGCTGGTGCCGCACGAGACGTTCGGGATGCCCGGCACATTGCGCGGGCTGGACCGCAGGCTGACCAATATCCGCCTGCTGGCGGCGGTGACGACCCTTGGCTGCCCGTGGTTCTGGTGGCTATGGATCGGGCAGCCCGGCCGGCGTATCCTGTTCGCGGGCATTGGCGAGATCATCCACGCGAAGGCACGCTGGATCTGGCTCGGCCTGCATTCCATGGACACCGCCAGCGCGGCGAATCGCGCCGATTTCCTGGTTCGCGTCGAACGTCGCTTCGCCGGCTTACGAAAATCCTGAGTGACCCCTGTCCGGACGGATGAATTAGGGACACGAGAAAACGCCGTGGAATCAGAATGCTGGAGCATGCTCGATAGCAAAGAAGCGCTCCGGCCGCAGGCGGATGGGGCTCTTTGACGGCGAAGCGATTTCCGGTCATCTTCCGGTTGTCGTCAGCCGAATAAATACCTAGGGCGCTTTCCGTTCGGATGAAATCCGAACGATGAGAAAGTGCTCTGGCTTCGGGAGGTGGAGCATATCCGGCAAGAGTGGCTTCACTCTTGCCGGATATGCTCCCAGGTCGGACGGGGAAATCGGCCATGAAGGAAGCTTTCGACAAGACCATCGGCCAAAGGCTGCATCACGCGGCCCGGCTGCAACGCGCGCTCGCCGCACGCCATCTCGCCGAGCTGGGATTGTTCCCGGGCCAAGAGACGGTGCTGAAGCTGCTGCTGGAAACCGACGGGCGCACCATGACCGAGCTCGCCGGTGCGCTGCGGGTGCGCCCGCCCACCGCATCGAAGACCGTTGGCCGCCTCTCCGCGCAGGGGCTGCTCGCCCGCCGCGCCGCGGGCGGCGATGGCGACGGCCGGCTGGTGCGGGTGTTCCTCACCGACGAAGGCCGCACCAGAGCGGCCGCGATCGAGGGCATCTGGGACAAGATCGAGGACACGATGGGCGACGGCCTCGACGGCAAGGAGCGCAAGCGCCTGCGCAAGCTGCTGCGCCGCATCGAGAAGAACCTCGCCTCCAAGCTCGGCACCAAGCTCGGCACGACCGACGCCGACGCCGAGGACGAAGCCGAGGCGGCGGAAGAGGTCGCGTGAGGCGGCTGCCGATCGCGTGACCTTCCCACTCTCCCCGTCGGGGAGAGGGTAGCGGTGAGGGGCGTGGGCAAGCTCGAACCCCTCACCCAACCCTCTCCCTCAGGGAGAGGGCTTTAGGCGCTTCCGGGCAGAAGTCCTCCCCCGAAAGGCCTGCTCGCCCGCCCGCGGGCGATGTTCTATAGCAGGGGCCGCCTGCCTCTCCGGCAGCGCATTTCGGATTGCCTCGCGTGAACGAACCGGCTGCCCTCGCCGCCCGCCACTCTTTGTCCGATGCGGCCGACCCCAAGGCGCGCCTTGCCGGCATCGGCATGATGTGCGCCGCGCTCGTCTTCTTCGCCGGGCTCGATGCCACCGTCAAATGGCTCGGCAACAGCATCAGCGCGATCGAGATCGTGTGGGCGCGCTATGCCGGCCAGTTCGTTCTGACCATCATCCTCGTCAATCCGTGGACCATGCGTGGCGTATGGCGCACCTCGCGTCCCGTGCTGCACATGGTGCGCTCGCTGTTCCTGTTTGGCATCACCTTCGCCAACTTCGTCGCCCTGCGCTATCTCCAGCTCGACCAGACGATGTCGATCACTTTCTCGATGCCGCTCTTCGTGGCCCTGCTTGCCGGCCCGCTGCTCGGCGAGTGGATCGGTCCCCGACGCTGGATTGCGATCATGGTCGGCTTCGCCGGCATATTGGTCATCGTCCAGCCGAGTTCGGCGGGCATGCACCCCGCCATGCTCGCCTCGCTCGCCGGCGCGCTGTGCTATGCGCTCTACAACATCACCACGCGGCAGCTCGCGGCGACCGATTCCACCGCGACCATGATGTTCTATTCCTCGGCGATCGGCACATTGCTCAGCACCGTGCCGCTCCCTTGGTTCTGGACCGGGCCGACGGAGGCGGGGGTCATCGCCAATATGGCGCTGATGGGCGTCTATGGCGGTGCCGGCCATCTGCTCCTGGTGCTGGCTCACCGCCGTGCGCCCGCCGCGGTGCTGGCGCCCTTCCTCTATATGCAGATCATCTGGATGGTGCTGTTCGGCTGGCTGCTGTTCGCGCAGGTGCCGAACCAGTGGACGCTGTTCGGCACCGCCATCGTCATCGCCTCCGGCCTATATCTCATCACGCGTGAGCGCGTGCGGCGCGCCGAAAAGGCAATCGAGGCGACGGTCACGGAATAATCGATATATTCGGCGACGTAATATGTATTCTTGATCAGGGGAGCGGCATGGCAGGCGAAAAAGAGCGGATCGAACTCCTCCAGACCGGCCCGATGATGCCGATGATCGAGGCCCAGCTCACCAGCCATTTCCTGGTCCATCGTCTCGACGCGGACGATGCCGAGGCGGTGCTGAACGAGGCCGCGCCGCGTATTCGTGCGATGGCAACCGGGGTGGGATCGACCGGCAACGGCAAGCGCCGAGTCACGCGCGAATTGCTGGCGCGCCTGCCCAAGGTCGAGATCGTCGCCAATTTCGGCGTCGGCTATGATGCCGTCGATGTCGTCGCGGCCGCCGAGCGCGGCATCGTCGTCACCAATACGCCGGGCGTCCTCGACGACGACGTCGCCGATCTCACCGTCGCCCTGCTGCTGGCCACCATCCGCCAGTTGCCGCAGGCCGAGCGGTATCTGCGCGCTGGCAAATGGCCGGGCGGCGCCTTCCCACTGACCGCGACGCTGCGCGACCGCACCATCGGCATCATCGGCATGGGGCGCATCGGCAAGGCGATCGGCCGCCGCCTCGTCGGCTTCGGCCGCCCGATCACTTATCACAGCCGCCGGCCGGCGCACGATGTGCCCTTTCGCTATTATGGCGACCTGCTGGAGATGGCGCGCGAGGTGGACGTGCTGATCGCCATCGTGCCCGGCGGGGCCCAGACCCAGCACATGATCAATGAGGAGGTGCTCGCCGCGCTCGGGCCGACCGGCATCCTCATCAATGTCGCCCGCGGCTCGGTGGTCGACGAGGAGGCGCTGATCCGCGCTTTGGCGAACGGCACCATCGCGGCGGCGGGGCTCGACGTCTATGAGCACGAGCCGCGCGTGCCGGAGGCGCTGATCGCCATGGAAAATGTCGTGCTGCTGCCGCACGTTGCCTCGGCGACCCACCTGACGCGGCGCGCCATGGGCCAGCTCGTGGTCGACAACCTTCTCGCCTGGGCCGAGGGCCGACCGCCGCTGACCCCGGTCCCGGAGACGCCGCCGCGGGCGTGACCGCTCGGGACGGCGATGCTAGCTTGCCCGCCCTGATTGCGCGGAGCCATGGCCCGACGATGCGTATCCTGGCCTTGTTCGTTGCCGCCCTCGCTTTGTCCCCTGCTCCCACTGCAAGGGCACAGGACAAGCCGGACCCGACCGTGCTCGCCGCGGCCTATCAGCTTGCCAATGCCGATGGCGACCGCGTGTGTCCCATGACGCTGAAGCCGGACCCCGCCGGCGCCGCCTTCGCCGTGGCCTTCGACAAGGCGGCCTGCGGCGAAGCGATCCCGTTTGCCGGCGATGTCGTCGCCTGGACGCCGGGCCCGGGAGATTCCATCCGCCTTCTGGGCACCAAGGGCGCCCTGATCGCCGAATTCACCGAGGGTGTCGGCGGCAGCTGGGAAGCGCTGCGCGAGGGCGACGGCGTCTATTTCCTCACCAATCCGAGCCTTGCCGACGCCAAGCAGACCCAGCCTGGCGACCTGTACGGCGGCTGGGATGCGTCGCGCACCGCCGGCCAACCGGTCTGCCGCATGGAGTTCACGGACGAGAGCACGGACGATGGCAGCTTCCGGCTGGCCCTCTCCGCGGGCTGCGACGTCGGGATCGTCCGCTTTGCACCGCTGGCGTGGCGGATCGAGCGCGGCGACCTCGTGCTGGCCAACGCCAAGGGCGAGACGCTGCGCTTCGCTCTACAGGAGGAAGGCGGCTGGGCCAAGGTGCCGGAGAGCAACCGCCCGCTGCTGCTGACGAGGCCGGACGCGCCGCCGGACGCCCCCAATGTCTCATCGGAGCCGCCGCCCGAGGATCCGGCGCCGTCGATGGGAACGGGGCCTTAAGCCAGGCCAGGAATTAACCTGAGTAGTCCGTCATGGCCGGGCTTGTCCCGGCCATCTCGGCCTCTGACCCACTGTCAGGAATCGAGATCCCCGGCACAAGGCCGGGGATGACGGCCGATGTGGAATTTCTGGCCAGGCGGTCTTAGTCCCTCACCGTGCGGTCCAGCCGCCATCGACCCTTAGGCTGTCGCCGGTGACGAAGCGCGCGGCCGGGGAGGCCAGAAACACGATGGCCTGGGCGATGTCCTCGGGAACGGGGAGCGCACCGAGCGGCACCATGTCGTAGACGAAGCGCC
The DNA here is from genome assembly GCA_029266425.1 of Xanthobacteraceae bacterium. GTDB lineage: Bacteria > Pseudomonadota > Alphaproteobacteria > Rhizobiales > Xanthobacteraceae > Ancylobacter. The sequence goes on along the minus strand of JAQSWY010000015.1, from coordinate 4,733 downwards.
GGAATTCCTCGTCCTGGAACATCCCCTCGGTCATCGGGGTGACCACAAAGGTCGGTGCCACCGAAACGACGCGGATGCCGCGCGGCGCCAGTTCGACCGCCATCGCCTTGGTCAGCCCTTCGACCGCATGCTTGGTCATGCAATAGACGGTGCGCTTGGGCGAGCCGACATGGCCCATTTGCGAGGACATGTTGATGATGACGCCGCCGCGCTGCATCGCCCGGGCCGCGGCGCGGGCGACCTTGTAGACCGAGCGGATATTGAGGTCGATCATCCAGTCGAGCGTCTCGTCGTCGACATCGACCATCAGCTTCGGGCGGTTGCCGCCGGCGTTGTTGACGAGGATGGCGAGGTCGCCCATCGCCTCGATCTGCGCATGGAAGGCGGGATCGAGCACATCCGCCGCCAGCGGCGTCACCGCGCCGCCGGCCTCCGCGGCGAGGGATTCGAGATCGGCCAGCGTGCGCGACACCGCGACGACCTCGGCGCCGGCCTCGGCCAGCGCCAGTGCCGCGGCGCGGCCGATGCCGCGGCCGGCCCCGGTGACCAGTGCCTGCTTGCCCCGAAGATCCTTGCCCGCCAGCGCGCCAGCCATTGCTCAGTCCTCGCTCTCGCGCGGGGTGGTCATGCCCTTCAGCACGGCGAACAGCGAGGCGGTGTCCTGCTTGCCGCGGCCTTCCGCCAGCGCCGCGAAATAGAACGGCAGCGTTGCCGCCATGAGCGGGGTGGGGGAGCGCATCTCGCGGGCGAAGTCGATGATCAGCTCGAGATCCTTGACGTAGATGTCGTGCTTCATCGTCGCCGGCTCGTAGCGGCCTTCGATCATCAAGGGCGCGCGCACTTCGAACATGCGCGAATTGCCGGCGCCGGAGCGGATCGCCTCGAACACCAGATTGAGGTCGAGCCCGGCGCGCTCGGCGAGCAGCAGCGCCTCGGCAGTGGAGAGATTGTGGATCGTTACCAGCAGATTGGCGATGTATTTCAGCTTCATGCCGGTGCCGAAGGCGCCGGTGTAGCGCACGTCGCGGGCGAAGCCCTTGAACGCCGCCTCCACCTTGGCGAACGCCGGCTCGCTGCCGCTGGCGTAGACCGCAAGGTCGCGCACCGCGGCCTGCGCGCCGGTGCCGCTGACCGGGCAATCCAGCACCTCGACGCCGTGCGCGGCGAGCGCCGCCCGGCAGGCTTCCTTCGCCTCGAGCGGCAAGGTGCCCATCTCGCAGACCACCGCCCCGGTGCGCGCGCCGGCGGCGAGTTCCGCGGTGACCTTCTCCAGCGCCTTCACCGAGGGCAGCGCGAGCAGGATGATATCGGCAGCCTCGGCCACCTCGCGCGCCGTCGACGCGACCGTGCCGCCAAGCGATTTCAGCTCGCCCAGCGCCGCCTCGGCGACATCGGTGCCGACGACACCAAAGCCGGCTTCCAGAAGGTTCTTCGCATAGGCCGAGCCCATGATGCCCAGGCCGACAATGCCGACAGTCCGGGCTCGCTTGTCTTCAGCCGTCACTTGTCACTCCGCAGGTCGTGGATTGCCGAGGAAATTCGTCACCGCTGCATCGAAGGCGGCGACGTCCTCCATATTGGAGATGTGCGCCACGTCGGGCAGGATCTCGAATTGCGCGCCCGGAGTCGCTGCCGCCATGGCGCGCATCGCTTCCTGCGGGGCCCCGGTGTCGAGCGCACCGACGACAAAGAGCGTGTCCGGCTCCATCTGCGGCAGGCGGCGCAGATAATCGAGCCCCTTCAGCGCCTCGGCGCAGCCTATGTAGCCGACCGGCGAGGTGGCGAGCACCATGCGCGCAGCGCGGTCGACGATGTGCGGGCGATGCTCGCGCGTCGCTTGGGTGAACCAGCGCTCCATGGTGCCGGCGAGCACCGCGGCCATCCCCTCGGAGGCGACGGCCGCGATGCGCTGGTCCCACCCGGCCACGAAAGGCGGCGGCGCGTCCGCCCGCGCATCGGCGCAGATCAGCCGATCGACCCGCTCGGGATGATCGAGGCCGAGGCCGAGCGCGGTCATGCCGCCGAGCGACAGGCCGAGGATGTCGGCGCGGGCGACCTTGAAATGATCCATCACCGCAACGAGATCGGCGACCAGCATATCGAAATTGTAGGGGCCCGCGGGCGCCGAGGATTTGCCGTGGCCGCGCGTGTCGTAGCGCAGCATGCGGTGGGTGCGGGTCAGCGTCGGCACCTGGTCGTCCCACATGGTGAGATCGGCCGCCAGGGAGTTCGACAGCACCAGCCAGGGCAGATGCTCCGGCCCGTCCACACGCACATGGATGTCGGCGTTGCCGGAGTGGACGATGTCGTTCGCACTCATGCCGCCACCCCGAAATCCTGTCGGATGAAGAAGCCGAATTGCATCGCCGCTCTCCGCATTGTCACGTTTGCGCGAGACGCTAGCCGCGCTCGCGCCAAAAGCAGAAACCATAAGAACTGATGTTCGCAATCAGGAAAGCTGATTGCTGCGCTCGACATTAAGGTCGCGCCAGACCTGCTTGCCGAGGTGGTACTGGCGCTCGATGCATTCGAGGAACAGGCTGGCGGCGGGCGAGAGCGCGGACTTCGCCGGCTCGATGACCGCATAGTCGACGAACAGCGGCGGATCGACGATGGGATGCAGCGAGCGTATCCGCCCGTCCATGTCGTTGGTGCAGATGGTCTCCGGCAGGATGGTCGCGAAATCGGAATGGGCGACGAATTCCAGCGTCGCCAGCATCGCGTCCATGTCGACCAGCAGGTCCGGACGGATGCCGTGCAGCTCGGCGTAATCCTGGAAGGTGTCGCGCCGCACATTTCCCCGCGCCGGCAAAGCGAGGTTCAGCGGCGCCATTTCCTTCAGCCGGACCGGCGCCAGATGCGGCAGGCCCTCGCGCGGGCGGCACACCAGCATCTCCCGGTCGGTGCCGAGCCAGCGGGTGCGGATGCCCTCGCGCCGCGCGGCCCGCGGCAGCACCGCGAAATCGAGATTGCCGGCGGCCACCTCCTCGGTGAGGAAGACGTCATAGGCCTCCACCACCCCGACCTTCACGTTCGGATAGTCGGCGAGGAAGGCGACCATCACCGGCGCCAGCACGCCACGGGTGAAGGTCGGGATCAGGCCGACGCGGATTTCGCCGCTGATCCCCTTGGCGAGCGCGCGGATCTCCGCCGACATCTCGTCGAGCTCGCGCAACAGGCCGACTGCGCGCTCATAGAGCCGGTGCCCGGCATAGGTCGGCTCGACGCCGCGCGAGGAGCGCTCGAACAGCTTCAAGCCGATCTGTTGCTCCAGATTCTGGTTCTGCATGGAGAGGCCGGACTGCGTCGCATTGAGCCGCCTCGCCGCTTTGGAGAAGGAGCGTTCCTCATAGACGCCGACGAAGGCCGTCAATTGCCGGAGGTTCAACATGTTATCAGTCTGCCTGATGGAAATTCCCAGATAATATCATTACCGACTGATACCCCCGTCAATTAGGCTTCACATGCCGACGTCATCCCCGGCCTTGTACCGGGCATCCACGGCTTGCGCCTGGATTGACAAGGCAGCGAAGCGCGCCGATATTTATCGGACGATAAACAAACATCCGAAACGGATGATGCGCCGCCGGCAAACGGCGGCGCGGGAGGACGCCAGTGAAGCCCGCTCCGTTCGCCTATGCGCGACCCGGAACGATCGCGGAGGCGCTTGCGCTGCTCGGTGCCGGTGCGGGCGAGGCCCGCATCATCGCCGGCGGCCAGAGCCTCGTCGCGCTGCTCAATATGCGGCTCGCCCGCCCGGGCGTGCTGGTGGACATCAACCGCATTCCCGGCCTCGATCGCATCGAGGTCGACGGGAATCGCCTGCGCATCGGCGCGCTGGTGCGCCATGCGCAAGCCCTTGCCTCGCCGCTCGTGACAACGCATGCGCCTTTGATCGCAGAGGCGCTGCCGCATGTCGCCCATGCCGCGATCCGCAATCGCGGCACGCTCGCCGGCTCGATCGCGCTGGCCGATCCGGCGGCCGAGCTGCCGGCGTGCCTGCTGGCATTGGGCGGCGCGGTGGAGATCGCCGAAGCGGACGGTGTCCGCGTGGTCGAGGCGGACGATTTCTTCCTCGACCTCTACGAGACGGCGCTCGCCTCTGACGAGATGATCACCGCCCTGCTGCTGCCGATCGCGCCTGAACGGCGCGTGGCGTTCGAGGAACTGGCGCGCCGGCACGGCGACTATGCGCTGGTCGGGCTCGCGGCTTCGGCCGAATGCTCGGCCGGACGGCTCGCTGATGTCAGGCTGGCCTATTTCGCGGTGGGCTCCACCCCGGTGCGCGCCCACCAGGCCGAGGCGATCCTCGCTTCTGGCGCTGTGGATGCCGCGCTCGTCAGTGCGGCTGTGGACGCGCTCAACGGGCGATACCCATGCCAGCGCTGCGCTGAAGCGCCACCTCGCCGGCGTGCTGCTGCGCCGCGTCGCCGCCCGGCTCGCGGAGCCGCCGCAATGAGCGCCCCAGCCGCACGCTGCGAGGTCTCCTTCACGCTGAACGGCGTGACAGACACCTTTTCCACCGATGTCCGCCGTACGCTGGTCGACGCGCTGCGCGAGGATTTCGCCCTCACCGGTACCCATGTCGGCTGCGAGCACGGCGTGTGCGGCGCCTGCACGGTGCGGGTCGACGGCACCATCGTGCGTGGTTGCCTGATGCTGGCGGTGCAGGCCGATGGCTGCCGGATCGAGACCATCGAGGGCCTGTCCGACAGCGGCGAGATCGCCGACCT
>JAQSWY010000043.1 GCA_029266425.1 Xanthobacteraceae bacterium | reverse complement strand
CTACGGCTATTGCGAGGAGACCGGCGAGCCGATCTCGCTCAAGCGCCTGGAGGCCCGCCCCATCGCGACGCTCTCGATCGAGGCGCAGGAGCGCCACGAACGGCGCGAGCGGGTCTATCGCGACGACTAGAGCCCTTTCGGTTCGGATTTGAATCATCCGAACGAGCGCGGCCCACATCAAAATTTAGGCAGAGGCGATGCGGCCGGGACCTTGTCCCGGCCGTTCGCATGAATGGCGCGGCTTTGCGCGGCAGCGGGCTAGCGATGGCCGCGGCCGAGAAGATTGGCCATCTCGGCTTCCAACTCGTCCTGCGTCGGCGGAGCGACCTGCGGGGCGCGCGGCGCCGGCGCATTGGAGGCGGCGGGCGAGCTTGCCGCCGGAGTGGCGGGGGGCGCGGCCGGAGCGGTAGGCGCGGCCTTGCCCGGCTCGTCCGATGCGCCGAGGGCGAGATCGATCGCCCGTTCGATCTCGGCCGCATTCGATGCGAGCTTCGCCGGGGTTGCCGAGGGCGGCGGCGAGGCAGGAGTTGCGGCCGAAGGAGTTGCCGCGATCGGGCGCCGCAGCGTCTCCTCCAGCCGCTGCGCCATATTGGCGAAGAACGGATCGATCTTGACCGCGACCCGCGATACCTCCGCCGAATCTCCGGCCGGCGGCTCCTCGCGGGCCACGCGGGTGGCGGGCGACGGTGCCGGAGGAGTAGCGGCGGCAGGGGACGGCGCGGCAGGCACGGGAGGGACAGGTGTCGCGGCGGCTGGCACCGGAGCGGCAGGGACCGGAGCGGCGGGCGCCGCGGGGCGGGCAGGGGCGGCAGGCGGCTCAGGCACGATCATGTCGAACAGCTTCGACATGTCCGGCTCCACCCGCGCGGCCGCGGGCGTAGCGCCTTGCGATTCCGGCTCCAGCGCCGCCGGCGGGTCGAGCACCACGTCCGGCACGCTGTGTGCAGGCATCTCCGGCAGCACGTCCGGCTGGAAGAGGCTTCCAAGGCGCGGCTCGCCGGCGCTCGGTTCCGGATCGCGCAGCGGCGCGAGCACGGGCTCCGAAGTGGCAGTTGCCGTCTCGCTCTGGCGGGGGCCCCGCAGCCGGGCCAGCAGGCCGCCCGCCTTTGTCGGCTTCGTCGTCGGGGTCTCGGGTTCCGGCGCCGTTTCGGGCTCGATGGCGGGGGCCAGTGCCGCAAGTGCAGCTTCGACGGCGCGAACCGGCTCAGGATCAGCGCGGACGACGGGGGGCGGAACGGGGGGGACGGCCGGTGCCGGTACTACCGGCGGGGCCTGGACCACGGGAGGGACGGCCGGTACCGGCTGCGCTACCGGCGCGGCCTGGACCACGGGCGGGAGCGGATCGGCGCGGCGCGGGATCGGTGCCGGGGCCGCCGGCTGCGGGCGCGGCGGCTCGCTGCGCGGCGGAGAAGCCGGGCGAAGCGGGGCCGGCGCTTCGACCGCAGCAGGCCGGCGCGGCGGCTCGGAGAAAGCGGTCGGCGTCGGTTCGGCAAGGGCGGGCTGCCGTCCGGCGTGCGCGACCGAAGGAGCGGCCAAAGGAGGGGCCTCCCGGGCCGGTGCGGCCGGGAAGGCCGGCAATTCCTGGACCTCGCGCGCCGGCGCGCGCAGCTCCCGCTCATTGAAGCGGGATGCGCGGGCGTCGCCGATACCGCTTTCGACCAGCAACTCGTTGGCGCCGCCGAGGATGACGAGATGCTCGACACCGTCGCGCTGGATCAGCACCAGGCGGCGCTTCTCGTCGAGCGCGATCTGGTCGATCACCGCGAGACGACGGGCCGGCGCCATCTTGCGAGCGATCTCGCCGCCATTGGACCGTCGGGCGAACCAAAGCACGATGCCAAGAAGCACCAGCACACCGGCGGCCGCCAGCACATAGGTGGCCAGCCCGGTGAGGCCAGTGGCTCCCGCAGACAAATCCGGCATACACTCTCACTCCACATTGCGTGGCTGCATAATAACCCGCTTTGCGTGGCACGCCACCAAGCTGGGCATCCTGCATGATCGGATCGATCGGATTGGCCACACGGGGCTTGCTCCGCACCGCAGGCTCGGGCACCAAGTTAGGGGAGAGACTCGGGCGCGTCGCGCCTGCCCTCCGATGAGCGGGCTTGCGGAAGGACAATGGCGGAGACGAGACCCGACGATCCGACGCTCGATCCCGCTTTGGCCGGAGCCGGCAGCGGCGGCAGCATCCGCCTCGTGCTGGTGGTGGCGCTGGCGCTGGTCGGTGCCGTGGTCTCGCTGCTGCTGCTCGGCCGCGACCGCGCCGATCCCTGGATCATCGGCCTGCTGACCGTGCTGGCGGTGATCGGCGTATTCGCTCTGTTCGCCTTCGCCTCCGGCCTGCTGCGCTTCGGCATGCCGGATGCACGCGACGAGCTCGCCCGGCGCGTGGTCGACGGGGCGGCGGAAGGCGTCGCCATCGTCGATCCGCTCGGCCGCATCCTCTATTCCAATCCGCGGTACCGCGACATCACCGGCGCCGACGGCGTCGAGGATCTGCGCCCGGTGGAGCGGCTCTTCACCTCGGACCCGGACGCCTCGGAGGCGGTCTATCGCCTTGCGCAAGGGGTGCGCGAGGGCAAGAGCCTGGTCGAGGAGGTGCGGGTGCCCGGAGCGGCGGGCGAGCCGGTGCGCTGGCTGAAGCTCGGCGCGCGTCCGACGGGCGGGGCGGGGCGGGGCGCCCGGAGCGCGATCTGGACGGTGGCGGACCTGACGCGCGAACGCGAGCGCCAGGAAAACGCCTTCCTCGAGCTGCAGCACGCCATCGACTATCTTGACCACGCGCCGGCCGGCTTCTTCTCGGCGGCGCCCGGCGGGGCGATCCACTACATCAATGCCACGCTGGTCGACTGGCTCGGCTATGATCTTGCAGAGTTCGGGCCGGGTGGGCTGACGGTGGCGGAGCTGGTGCCGGGTCCCGCCGCCGCCTTGCTCACCGGGCTGATCCCGACGCCGGGCAGCGTGCGCACCGAAGTGATCGACCTCGATCTGCGCCGCAAGAACGGCCAGACGCTCCCCGTGCGCCTCTGGCACCGGGTCGCCTTCGCTTCCGACGGTACGGCAGGCGCTTCGCGTACCCTGGTGGTGAACCGGTCGCGCGAGGACAATGCGGCCGACCCGCTGCGCGCGGCGGAAGTGCGCTTCGCCCGCTTCTTCCACAATTCGCCCGTTGCCATCGCCACCATCGACCGCGAGGGCAGGGTGGCGCAGGCCAATGCCATGTTTGCCCGGCTGTTCGGCGGGTTTGAGGCCGGCGACAGGCGGAGCATCGCCGAACTGGTCGCCGGGCCGTCGCGGACTGCGCTGGCAGGCGCGGTCGCCACCGCGCTGGAGGGCAAGCCGGGCGGGGCGGTGGACATCGCGCTGGCGGGGGAAGGAACGCGCTCGGCGCGCTTCTATGTCGCCCCGGTGGAGGATGGCGATGCGGCAAGCGAGGCCGCCATCGTCTATGCGGTGGAGACCACCGAGCAGCGGGCGCTGGAGGCGCAGTTCGCGCAAAGCCAGAAGATGCAGGCGGTCGGCCAGCTGGCCGGCGGCGTCGCCCACGACTTCAACAATGTGCTGACCGCCATCATCGGCTATTCGGACCTGTTGCTCGCCAATAGCCGGCCGACCGATCCGTCCTTCCAGGATGTGATGCAGATCAAGCAGAACGCCAATCGCGCCGCCGGGCTGGTGCGGCAATTGCTGGCCTTCTCGCGCCAGCAGACGCTGCGCCCGCAGGTGCTGAACCTCGGCGACGTGATGAGCGATCTCACTATGCTGCTGCGCCGCCTGATCGGCGAGACGGTGAAGCTGGAGGTGAAGGAAGGGCGCGAGCTGTGGCCGGTGAAGGCCGACCTCAACCAGTTCGAGCAGGTGATCGTCAACCTTGCGGTGAATGCCCGCGACGCCATGCCGGACGGCGGCACGCTCTCCATCCGCACCGCCAATGTTCCCGCGGCCGAGTCGGCCCGCTATGCCGGCGCCGAGCTTCAGGCCACCGACCATGTGCTGGTCGAGGTCGAGGACAGCGGCACCGGCATTCCGCCCGCCATACTCGACAAGATCTTCGAGCCGTTCTTCTCCACCAAGGAGGTCGGCAAGGGCACCGGTCTCGGCTTGTCCACCGTCTATGGCATCGTCAAGCAGACCGGCGGCACGCTCCAGGTGGAGAGCGAAGTGGGGAAAGGCACGCTGTTCCGCGTCTTCCTGCCCCGCCATATTCCCGAGCCCGACGCCCCCACCGCGAAAGCGCCGGAGGCACCGGCCAAGGCGGCCGATCTCACCGGGCGCGGCACGCTGCTGCTGGTGGAGGACGAGGAGGCGGTGCGCGCCTTCGCCGCCCGCGCTCTGGCCTCGCGCGGCTACAATGTGCTGGAGGCCGCGTCCGGCGTCGAGGCGATGGAGGTGATGGCCGAGCGTGGCGCTGACGTCGAGCTGGTGCTCTCCGACGTAGTCATGCCGGAGATGGACGGGCCGTCCTTGCTCAAGGAGCTGCGCGCGGCGCATCCCGACATCAAGGTGATATTCATGTCGGGTTATGCGGAGGAAGCCTTCGCCAGGAATCTGCCGGAGGGTGCGGATTTCGGCTTCCTGCCGAAGCCCTTCACGCTGAAGCAATTGATCGAGACGGTGAAGACGACATTGGGCCGAGACGGCTAGAGCATGTTCCGCAAAAGTTGAACGACTTTTGCGATCAGAACATGCTCCAGCTCTTTGATACTAGAGCACTTTCTGGTCGTTCGGATGTTTCCATCCGAACGGAAAGGGCTTTAGGGTGTCGGCGCACAGTTCGGGGATGGACCATGAGCGCTGAGACCGAGAGCCTGTTCACTGCCCTTGCCGAGGACCGCACCGCCCGTGCCGGCAAACGCGTCGCGGGCCTGTTCGCCGAGGATCCGCAGCGATTCGAGCGCTTCTCGGCGCGCTTCGAGGACCTGCTGCTCGATTTCTCCAAGTGCTCGCTGACCGCGGACACGCTCAACCACCTGCTGGCTCTCGCCCGCGCGGCCAAGGTGGAGGACAAGCGCGATGCCATGTTCGCCGGCGTCCATATCAATTTCACCGAGGACCGCGCCGTGCTGCACACGGCGCTGCGCAACCGCACCGCGACGCCGTTCGTGGTCGACGGACAGGATGTGCGCGGCGACGTCGCCAAGGTGCTTGGGAACATGGCGGCCTTCGCCGAGGGTATCCGCTCCGGTGCGCTGAAGGGCTCGTCCGGAAAGCCGATCACCGACATCGTCAATATCGGCATTGGCGGCTCCGACCTTGGCCCGGCCATGGTGACGCTGGCGCTCGCGCCCTATCATGACGGGCCGCGCGCGCATTTCGTCTCCAACGTCGACGGCGCCCATCTCTATGACACGGTGAAGCCGCTCGACCCGGCCTCCACCCTGTTCATCGTCGCCTCCAAGACCTTCACCACGCAGGAGACGATGGCGAACGCGGCCTCCGCCCGGCGCTGGATCGTCGACTCATTGGGCGAGGCGGCGGTCGGCGCGCATTTCGCCGCGGTCTCCACCGCACTCGACAAGGTCGCCGCCTTCGGCATCGCCGCCGATCGCGTGTTCGGCTTCTGGGATTGGGTCGGGGGACGCTATTCGGTGTGGTCGGCGATCGGCCTGCCGGTGATGATCGCGATCGGTCCCGAGGCTTTCGGGCGCCTTCTCGATGGCGGCCATGCCATCGACGAGCATTTCCGCACCGCGCCGCTGGAGAAGAACCTTCCCGTCCTGCTCGGCCTCGTCGGCATCTGGCATCGCGACGTCTGCGGCTACGCCACCCGGGCGGTGATCCCCTATGACCAGCATCTCTCGCGCCTGCCGGCCTATCTCCAGCAGCTCGACATGGAGAGCAACGGCAAGCAGGTGACGAAGGACGGCGTGCGCCCCGCACACGATACCGGCCCGGTCGTGTGGGGGGAGCCCGGCACCAATGGCCAGCACGCCTTCTTCCAGCTCATCCACCAGGGCACCAGCCCGATCCCGGTCGAGTTCCTGATCGCCGCCAGGGGGCACGACGAGAATTCGTTGCCCGGCCTCGAGCGCCAGCACGCCATGCTGATCGCCAATTGCCTCGCGCAGTCCGAGGCGCTGATGCGCGGGCGCACGCTGGAGGAGGCGAAGTCGCAGCTGGTCGAGAAGGGCATGAGCGAGGAGAAGATCGCGCTGATCGCCCCGCACCGCGTCTTCCCGGGCGATCGGCCCTCGGTGACCATCGCCTATGACAAGCTCGACCCTTATGCACTCGGCCGCATCATCGCCCTCTATGAGCACCGCGTGTTCACGGAAGGAGCGATCTGGGGGATCAACAGCTTCGACCAATGGGGCGTCGAACTCGGCAAGGAACTCGCCAGCACGCTGCTGCCGGCGGTGGAGAGCGGGCAGGCGCCATCCTCGCTCAGCGGCTCGGCGGCAGGGCTCTTGCATCATCTGACGGCGAAATAGGGCGCTTGGCGTGAGCATCCTTTGAGGCTCGCTGCGCTCGCACCTCAGGATGACGTGGTTCTTTTGGATAAACGTCATCCTGAGGTGCCCGGCAAAGCCGGGCCTCGAAGGATGCTGAAGCCGAGCGGCGTCTTGTACTGCGTCTCATCCAGTCCGGGGGAAACATGATCCGCACCGTCGCCACCACGCCCTTCGATGGCCAGAAGCCCGGCACGTCCGGCCTGCGCAAGAAAGTGCCGGTGTTCCAGCAGCCGAATTATGTAGAGAACTTCGTGCAGTCGGTGTTCGCCTCGCTGGAGGGTTATGAGGGCCAGACGCTGGTCGTCGGCGGCGATGGGCGCTTCTACAATCGCGAGGCGATCCAGACGGTGCTGAAGATGGCGGCCGCCGCCGGCTTCGGCCGGGTGATGGTCGGCAGGGGCGGAATACTCTCGACGCCCGCCGCCTCCTGCGTGATCCGCAAGCACAAGGCGTTCGGCGGTATCATCCTCTCCGCCAGCCACAATCCCGGCGGACCGGAGGGTGATTTCGGTATCAAGTACAATATCGGCGCCGGCGGCCCGGCGCCGGAGAAGATCACCGATGCGATTTTCGCCGCGACCGGGACGATCTCCGAGTACCGCATCGTCGAGGCGCCGGATGTCGACATCGACACGCTCGGCACCTCCTCGCTCGAGGGAATGACGGTCGAGGTGATCGATCCGGTCGCCGACTATGCCGAGCTGATGGCGCAGCTCTTCGACTTCGATGCCATCCGCGCGCTGTTCGCGGAGGGCTTCACCATGCGCTTCGATGCCATGAGCGCGGTGACCGGGCCCTACGCCAGGTCGATCCTGGAGGGCACGCTCGGTGCCGCACCGGGCACCGTGGTTCATGGCGAGCCGCTGCCCGACTTCGGCGGCCACCATCCAGATCCGAACCTCGTCCACGCCAAGGAGCTCTACGACCTGATGATGTCGGACGGCGCGCCCGATCTCGGGGCGGCGTCCGACGGCGATGGCGATCGCAACCTCATCGTCGGACGCGGGCGGTTCGTGACGCCTTCGGATTCGCTCGCGGTTATCGCGGCGAACATGCATCTGGCGCCGGGCTACAAGGCGGGGATCGCCGGCATTGCCCGCTCGATGCCGACCAGCGCAGCGGCGGACCGTGTCGCGTCCGCCCTCGGCATTACCTGCTACGAGACGCCGACAGGGTGGAAGTTCTTCGGCAATCTCCTCGATGCCGGCCTCGCCACGGTGTGCGGCGAGGAAAGCGCCGGCACCGGCTCAAACCATGTCCGCGAGAAGGATGGGCTCTGGGCGGTGCTGATGTGGCTGAACATCATCGCCGTGCGCCAGCTGGACGTTGACGAGATCATGGGGCGCCACTGGGCCGAATACGGGCGCGATTACTACACCCGGCACGACTATGAGGAAGTCGACGCAGCCGCAGCCGAGAAGCTGGTCGCGGATCTGCGGGCACGATTGCAAGATCTGCCGGGACAAAGCTTCGGCGGCCTCACCGTCGAGCGCGCCGACGACTTCGCCTATCACGATCCGGTCGATGGCTCGGTGACCAGCAAGCAGGGCCTGCGCATCTTCTTCAGCAATGGCTCGCGGATCGTCTATCGGCTGTCGGGTACCGGAACGGCGGGGGCGACGCTCCGGGTCTATATCGAGCAGTTCGAGGGCGACACCGCGCGTCAGGATCAGGATCCGCAGATCGTGCTGGCGGATCTGATCGCGCTGTCGCGGTCGCTGCCCGATATTGAAGGCCGCACCGGCCGTACGGCCCCGGACGTGATCACCTGAGGGCTTTACGACGGCCCTTCAGGCAGTCATGGCCCGGCTCGTCATGGCCGGGCTCGTCCCGGCCATCAACGGTCGCACCAAGACGTGGATCCCCGGAACGAGCCCGGGGTGACAGTCGATCTTTCGTAATGACATTGTCGTCTATCGGGCGGGGGCGCGGGGCGGCGAGCGGATCGAGGCTCAAGCCGTTGCGTGGCCTTGCCACCTGTGTTGCCCGGGCGTCGCCCGGGCATCGAGGCGTGTCTTCAGCCGGCTGGTCAGTTTGTCTCGCCGCCGTAACGCAGCGAGCTTGTCCACAGGATTTCGAGCCGGCGCAGCACATTGTACGCCGTCACCAGCTCCTGCGCTTCGGCTTCGTCGCGCACGGTCTGCCGATGGAAATTGTCATGCACGGTGCGAATCGCCTCGCATAGTTGATTCGCCTTCTCCGTCAGCCGCAGCCGCGCCGAACGACGGTCGCGCGGCGAGGCCGAACGATCGACATAGCCGGAATCGACAAGCTGCTTGAGATTGTAGGAGGCGTTCGAGCCGAGATAGTGGCCGCGCTCGAGCAGGTCGCGCACCGAGAGCTCGTCACTGCCGATGGTGAAGAGCAGCATCACCTGCGAGGGGCTGATGTCGTCGGTGCCGAGCCGGGTCAGTTCCATCCGCAGCAGGTCGAGAAAGCGACGGTGAGCCCGCTCAATCACCCGGGCAATCTCCAGGTGAGTGACGGTTGCAACATCGGTATCAGCGTCATTCATACGCATGGGAACTGCCGAGAGTTGCGCCCAAACGGGAGTGACTGAGGGCGCGATGTCATCGTCGATTTCCGCGAGCTTGCGCACCATCCGTTACCGTCCTTCGTTTCGCATTGGTTCGATTCTCGAATTATTATTAGCTTTCGCATTAACCTGCTCGACTTCTGGAGACGGCGATTTCTTTCGACTTCTAGCCGACCGTCGGCAGGATATTTCAGTAAGTCATGCAAGAAGGCAATAGCCATGTACCAATAGTGTCGTATTCATGAGAATTCGGTGGCAAATTGTAGGCTTCGATTTATTCCCGAAGGAGAGGCGGCTCTTGACGCAAGGTAACCTCGATGAGCCCACCGCGGGCGCAGTACCGGCGACAGGAGTTCGAGGCCCAAACCTTGAGCCTCGGCGCGAGACAACCACGGCACCGAGGCAACCGCCGCTCACAGGACTGGCGAACGGTGACCGCCTGCAAGATTCCCGCTGATTCGAATCGCACTCATCATCCTCGCGAAATGCCGCCGATGAAATCGTGCGATCAGCTAGCTCCGCTCAGCCTGCTTCCTGGAGATGGGCTTCGAGGAACCAGAGCGACTTGTCGAGGGTCCGCGAAGCGGCGGTGAAGATATCGGCCGTGGTGGCGTCGCCGGCTTCGGACGATTCGTCGATGGCATGACGCACCGCATTGGCGACCACGCCATAGCGGTCGATCAGCGCCTCGAGGTGATCCTTCACCTTATATATCTCGGTCGGGTAGGCGGCGAGCGGCGTCGCCTTGCTCACGACCTGGGTGGTACCGAGCGCGGTGCCGCCGAGCTGGACGACACGCTCGGCCATGGTGTCGACATGCTCGTCGAGATCGGTGCGGAAGCCGTCGAGCATCTCATGCACGGCGATGAATTGCGGACCTTTGAGGTTCCAGTGCGCCTGTTTGGTGGCGAGCGCAAGATCGATTGCGCTGGCGAGATTGGCATTGAGCAGTTCGATCGCGACCTTCTTCGCGTTCGAGGGCAGGTCATTGACGGTCTTGTGCTGGGGCATTGATCTCTCCGAAGCCGCGTTGAGCAATGTGGCACGCGCATGCCGCGCGGGCGATCACGCGATGCCGGATAGGTAAATGGCTGCGGAGGATAGATCGGGCGCGGCGGGCGGGCGTCAAGCCGGCGGCTTGAAAAGGATGTGCGATGCCGCCCGGCGGGATGTCGCAGGAGGCCTGCCCCAAAATGCAGAACGGCGGCCAGGTTCCCGGCCGCCGTTCCTTAACGATCAGATCGCGCTGCGATCAGACGACGTGGACATCGAGCGTGGCGACGCCATCGACCGCGCCTTCCATATGGTCGCCGCGCACGATGGCGCCGACGCCCGCCGGGGTGCCCGACATGATGACGTCGCCGGCCTTCAGTTCGAACAGGCCGGAGAGATAGGAGATCATCTCCGGCACCTTCCAGATCATCTGGTTGAGGTCGCCCTGCTGGCGCAGCTCGCCATTGACCTTGAGCCACACCTTGCCAGCATCCGGATGGCCGATCTCGCTGGCCGGGATGAGGCCGGAGCAGGGCGCCGAGGCTTCGAACGCCTTGCCGACTTCCCACGGGCGGCCGAGCTTCTTGGCCTCGCCCTGGAGGTCACGACGGGTCATGTCGAGGCCGATGCCATAGCCATAGACATGCTCCAGCGCCTGCTCGACCGGGATGTTCACGCCACCCATGCCGAGCGCCACCAGCATCTCGATCTCGAAATGCACGTCGGACGACTTGTCGGGGTAGGGGAACTGGCCGGTGGTGATCACATTGTCCGGGTTCTTCTGGAAGAAGAAGGGCGGCTCCTTGTTCGGGTCATGCCCCATCTCGATGGCGTGCTCCGCATAATTGCGGCCGACGCAATAGATGCGGTGGATCGGGAACAGCTTGTCGGTGCCGACCACGGGCAGGGTCGGAATCGCAGGCGGCGCGATCACATAGGCGGAGTTATCGGTAGGCGCGTTCATCAGCGGACTCCTGCGTAATATTCCACTCGTTTCTCGATGTTCTCGATGAGCGCCGACACCACCATCGCAAAGGCGAACAGGATGATTGTCAGCGCCCAGAAGTTGTCCATGTCGAAATTGCGCGAATAAAGTTCGAACAATTCGCCATAACCGATGATGGACACCAGCAACTGGCCGATCACCACGCCCTTCACGCCGCGTACCAATCCGAGCCGGATGCCGGCAAGGATCTCAGGCAACGCCGCCAGCAGGATGATCTTGCCGTAGAGCGCGGTGGGCGAGGCGCCGTAGCTCCTTGCCATCTCGATCAGCGAGGTCGGCACGTGCTGGATGCCGGCTCGGGTGTCGAGCACGATGATCCACACCGCGAACAGGAAGACGGTGACCACCACCGTGGTCTCGCCCATGCCGAACAGGATCATCAGCACCGGCACCAGCGCCGAAAGCGGCGCGGAGACGAAGATGTTCACCCAGATGCCGAGCAGATTGTCGATCGCCGGCACCCGGCCCATCAGCACGCCGAGCACGATGCCGACCACGATCGCGAACGCCATGCCGATGATGAAGCTGGACAGGGTGGTGACGGCGGCGGCCTGCCAGGTGCCGGTCTGCACCAGATGGAAGGCGGCGACCAGCACGTCGGAGAACGGCGGAATGAGGAACATCACGCCGGACTGGCCGACGATCTCCCATATGAGACACCACACCAGCAGCGAGGCCATCATTGGCACTTTGTAGCCGAACAGCTTCATGATCGTGTCCCCTCAATCCACGTAGCGCTTCAGGCCCTGCCAGATCTCCTCGACCGTATCGAGATAGGACTGGTCGCGGCGGATGGCGTCGGGGGAGGCGGCGCGGTCGATCTCCGGCTCGATGATCTGCGAGACGCGGCCCGGCCGCCGGGACAGGATGACGATGCGGTCGGAGACATAGACCGCCTCCTCGATCGAATGGGTGACGAAGATGAAGGTCTTCTTCTCCAACGCGACGAGACGCAGCAGGTCCTCCTGGAACTTGCGGCGGTTCTGCTCGTCCACCGCCGAGAACGGCTCGTCGAGCAGCAGAACATCGGCATTCACCGCGAAAGCGCGGGCGAGGCCGACGCGCTGGCGCATGCCGCCGGAGAGCTCGTGCGGGTACTTGTCCTCGAAGCCGGCGAGGCCGACCTCGTTGATGTATTTGGCGGCGATCGCCTGGCGCTCGTCTTTGCCCATGCCGCGCAGCTCGAGCCCGAAGGCGACGTTGCGCATCACGGTGGCCCAGGGCATCAGCGCGAAATCCTGGAACACGAAGGCGCGCTCCGGACCCGGCCCGGTGACCGTCCGGCCATTGACGCGGATCTCGCCGGCGTCCGGCACATTGAGGCCGGCGATGATCTTCAGCAGGGTGGTCTTGCCGCAGCCGGAGGGGCCGAGCAGCGTCGTCAGCTTGCCGGACGGGAAGTCGAGATCGACGGCGCGCAGCGCTTCGACCTCGCCATAGATCTTGGAGATGCCGCGCACTTCGACGGCGACCTCGTCGTCGGTCTCGGGGCGGGCGATGGCGGCCTGCGCCGCGGCGGTGATGTTGCGCATCTCAGCCTCTTCTCTTCTCGGGACGCAGCACGCGAAGCTCGAAGGCCTCCAGCGCGGCGAGGGTCAGGGTCGACACCACGATGATGGAGACCACCGCAGCATACATTTCCGGATAGTCGGCCACCGAGCGGTGATAGGTGATGAGGTCGCCGATGCCGGTCGGGGTGATGAGCAGCTCGGCGAGGATGACGCCGATGAAGCCGGCGGCGAGACCGAGCCGGAGGCCGGCGAAGATCACCGGGCTGGCATCGGGGATGATGATCTTGAAGATGCGCTGCATCCGCGTGCCCTGGAAGGAGCGGCACATGTCGATCAGCGAGGGGTTGACGTTGCGAACCGCCTTGTAGCCGTTGAGCACGATGACCGGCAGAGCGAGCATGATCACCGCCAACGTCTTCGCCACAAGGCCGATGCCGTAGACAAAGGTGATGAGCGGGATCAGCGCCGCCATCGGTGCCGACTGGAGCACAATGAAGACCGGCGCGATCAGCCATTCGGCGCCGCGCGACAGCCCCATCACGATGCCGAGTCCGACGCCGAGCACGGCGGAGATGGCGATGCCGATCACCAGCGGCTGCAGCGTCGAGGCGTAGGCGGTGGCGAAGGAGCCGTCGAGCGTCATCCGCACGAAGGCCTGCAGCGTTTCGAGGAAGGTCGGAAAGGCGAAGCTGATCGGAATGCGGCCGGCGATCTCCCAGATCAGGAAGAACAGGCCGAGCGAGGCGAGACGCCACAGGACCGGATGATCGCTCAGCAGCTTGCGGAGTGAACCCCGCGAGCCGCCGGCGGAGTGGACGGCCCGCGAGGAGCCGTTCACCTGAGCAGGAGCCGTCATTCCAATTGCCTCTGTTGCCAATTGCTCAGTTGGTGCCGACTTTGCCGAGCGCGGTGTTCAGCGGCCCGAGTTCCCAGAAGTCCGTGATCTTCAGGCTCGCCGGATCGCCCTGGAGCTGGCCGGACAGCGTGTAGAAGGCGAAGTCGTCCTTGGCCGCCGCTTCGCCGCCGCCATTCATCGGGAACGTCTTGGCCTTGGCCTGCTCGGTGAAATAGGGGGTGATCTCGGCGACCTGGTCGGCCGGCAGATCGGGGAGCAGCTTGTACTTGGTGCGCCACTCGGCGACGATCGCCGGGTTGCCCTGCACCTCGCGCCAGGTGGTCAGCACCGATTCAGTGATGGTGTTGACGTCCTTGGCGTTGCTCTTGAGGAAGTCCTCGCGGGCGAACAGCGCCTCGTCGGTGGCGGCGACGCCTTCCAGCGGCAGCACGATGAACTTGCCAGGCGCCTTGGATTCCAGGAGGCGGCGGCCGGTGGCGTCGACGATGCTGGCCTTCACATTGCCCTGGAGCAGGGCGCCGGCACGTACTTCCGAGCCGGGGATGTAGCTGATCTTGGAGAACTTGATGCCCTGCTTCTGCTCCATCAGCTTCATGATGGCTTCGGTGCCGGAACCGCGCGAATGCACCGCGACTTCCTGGCCGTTGAGGTCCTTCCAGGTCTTGTAGAACTCGGAGTTCACGACCGGGTAGAAGCGCAGCGTGGAGAGCTGGAGAAAGATGCGCACCGGCACCTTCACCTTCTGGATCAGCGCATAAGGGCCGCCGACCCCGATGTCGGCCTGGCCGCTGACCACCGCCTGGGCGGCGATGTCCTCGGACTTGAGGTAGGTCATCTCGATCTCGACGCCCTTCTCCTTGGCGCGCTCCAGCGCGACGAGGAGATGCAGCGTCTCGACGCTGGCGATGTCGCCGAAGGCGACGCGGACCTTGGCCTCGGCCTTGTCAGCCAGGCCGAGTGTCGCCGCGAGCGCGAAGGCCGCCACGCCGGCGGCGAGGCGGGTGAGGGACGAAGCAGAGGTGGTTCTGGGCATGTTCAGCTCCCTGGGTGCCGGGCGGTTGGGCCGCCTTCGAGGTCCGTGTGCAATGCGAAACCAATTTTCTTTTGGTTTATATTGGATGAGACGGATGAGTCAAGCGGACCTCACGCAAGGTCGGCTTGACCACACGCTTTCGTGGCTTCATAGATTGGACCAATCGTAATTTGGTCGGATCGCCGCCGCATGCTCGCAACCAATGGACCGGCGCCGGAACCGGGGCTCGTCACCCAGCTCCGGGGCTATCTCGCCCAGGCCAAGCTGCCGGATGACGGCCGCCTGCCGCCGGAGCGCGAGCTTGCGGCAGCGCTCGGCGTCTCGCGCGCGGAATTGCGCAAGGCGCTCGAAGTGCTGGAGTCCGAGGGCCAGCTCTGGCGCCATGTCGGCAAGGGCACGTTCATCGGCGGGCGCCCGCTCGACACCTTCGCCGACATCAGCGCCCTGGCGCGCCGCAGCAATCCGGCGGAAGTGATGCGGGCGCGCCTCGCCATGGAGCCGGAACTGGCGCGCACCGCCGCCTTCATGGCGACGCCGGCGGACATCTCGGAGATGCGGCTCTGCCTCGCCCGCTCGCGCCAGGCCGACACCTGGCGGCAATATGAGGGCTGGGATACGCGCCTGCACCGCACCATTGCGGAAGCGACCCACAACAGCCTGCTGCTCGGCCTGTTCGACACGCTGAACGCGGTGCGCCGCGCCGTCACCTGGGGGCGGCTGCGAGCGATTCCCGTAAGGCCGGCGCCGGACCATCACAGCTTCGAGGAGCACGAGCGGATCGTCGACGCCATCGAGGTGCGCGACATGATCGGCGCCGCCGCAGCGATGCGCGCCCACCTGCAGACGGTCGAGCGCAAGCTCCTTGAGAAGCAGCAGCAGCTCTCGGAAGGCTGAGCGCCAGGTCGATCTTCACAGTCGCGACCATTGCGGGATTGGTTGTGCGGGCAGGGCACTTCAAGCCATTCTGCCGCTGCGTCACATCCGCGTTATCCCGCTCGCCTTCGGCCGGACATCCGGCACGGCCGGCAGCAGACCGGTGAGCGCCGTCGAAACGGCGCAGATACGGATTTCGCCCGCGCGCCGCTGCCAGCGTCCGCAGCTCGCGGCCTCCTGCACGAAGCTGTGGGCTCTGGAGAGGATCGCGGCGCCGGCTTCGGTGGGCCGCACGTCCGTCCGGAGCGCACCAGCAAAGCGGTGCCGATCTCCTGCTCCAGCGCCTGGATGCGCTGGGCGAGGCAGCCGGAGTGAGGTGCAGCCGGCGTGCGGCGGCGGCCATCGAACCCTGATCGACGACACAAAGAAAGCTTTCGATCAAGCGTGTATCAATGCAGGTGATGCTATCTTCTGAAGCTAGCGCCGTCGATCTTTTCCTCCCGCGCGCGCTCGGCTTTCCTGTCCGGCCGGATCGGTGATCCGGGCCGATGGCAACCTGGTCTCTAGATCGGCCTGGTTCCCAAGATTGAACGGAGAGCACATGCCCCTCGACAGCCGCGCCATTGAGACGCTGAAGGCGATCTCGACCGCCACCATCACGACCATCCTGCTCAAGAAAGGGCTGCGCAATGTGTGGATGCGCGGCACCCGGCCGATCCGCCCCGGCCAGCCGCGGCTCGTCGGGCCGGCCTTCACGCTGCGCTTCGTGCCGGCGCGCGAGGATCTGGCGACGCCGGCCTCCTGGAGCAATCCGATCTCCACCCGCGCCGCGATTGAAGCCATGCCGGAGGGATGCATCACCGTGGTCGACGCCATGGGCGTCACCGATGCGGGCATTTTCGGCGACATATTGTGCGCCCGCATGGCGAAGCGTGGGGTCACCGCGCTCATCACCGACGGCGTGATGCGCGATGTCGCCGGCGTGCTCTCGACCGGTTTGCCGATCTGGTGCCAGGGCGCGGCGGCACCACCCTCGGTCGGCGGGCTGACCTTCGTCGCCTGGCAGCAGCCGATCGGCTGCGGCGGCGTCGCGGTGTTCCCCGACGATATCGTGGTAGTCGACGACGACGGCGCGGTGCTGATCCCGCAGGCCTATCTCGACCAGGTGCTAGCGGAGGCGCCCGAGCAGGAGCGCATGGAGGCCTGGATCATGAACGAGGTGGAGCAGGGGGCGCAGCTCCCCGGTCTCTATCCGATGAACGCCGAGACCAAGGCGCGCTACGAGGCGTCGAAGAAATAGGGCTCGAAGAGCGGGGCGAGCGGCGCACCATGCGTCGCGGACCCGTTGATACCGGTCGGCGGTCGCAGCGGGGCTGCCGCGGTGACCGCCGGTCCTTGGCAGTTCAGTCCGGCTTCCTGGCGGCCTGGGCGCTGGGCTTCACCAGCGCTCGAATGCCCGCGAAGATCCGCCCGGGATACAGCTTGGCATGCGAGACCTCGCCATCGTCCTTCCAGGTCAGGCGTTCTCCGGAGAGTTCGACAGCGGCGCAGTCCCAACGCTTCGGTTGAGTGCTGTCGTTCTGGTCGTCATCGAGATCGTAGGCGACGCAGAGCTTGTGATGCTCGACGCGCCACCAGCCCCGATACGATTCCCTGTTGCTGCGGCCGGCGATCACACCGTTCGGCTGCAGGAACTCCTCATAGTATTTGCCGTCTTCGATCCCGATGATGGTGTTTCCGACGACGCGTGCGCGGATTTCCGCGCCGCTGAGCTCGTCCGCGGCGAGACCTCCGGTATAAAGCAGCAGAAGGAATAACAGGCTCGACGCCAAATATTTGATGGCAGGCATGGTTTTGTCCTCCGCTGGTTGCGGTCAGCCCAAGAGATATGGATAGACGACAAAGGCGAAATCGCAGAGCAGTACGAACAGGATCGCGAGTTCCACTTTCAGATTGCCGTTGGCCTGCTTGGCCTCGAGCAAGCGCGAATTGACGAGTTCATAATGCTCGAGGGCGAAATCGATCGGCTCTGCCAGCACCTCAAGGCGATCATGGAGCTGGGCCTGCAAGGCGAGCTCCCCGAAGAGGCGCTTTGAATTGGCCTGGAGCGAGGAGTCCACCTGCTCGAGGGCCGCCTCGAGCCGCAGTGCGGAGCTCGCCATGGTCGTCACCACCTCGGTGACGCGATTGACCTTCGCCTTGCGAAACCATTGGTCGCGCGGATGGGTGGTGTGCCGCAGGCGGGCGTCGCGCCGGATCGCCGGCCAGATGCCGGACATCTGCGCTTCGAGCATGCGGGTGTCGCGCTCGGCAATGGTGAAGCGGACCACGGCGTCCAGCGTCTCGTCGAGCTGCTCCGGCGCGGTGTAGACAATGGCAAGCGCGTCGGTCCAGACGACGCGGGCCGTACGCAGGCCCGCCCGCACGACCCTGCCGGCGGCGCTGCTCGCGGCTGGAACCTCGGCGAGCCAAGGGGTTTCGATATCCGGCGACGCGCCGGGCGGCATCCAGAGCACCGCAAACGATTTGCCGCCATCATCCTGGGTGGTGGATGGCGGCACCCGTAAATCCTTCGCCATCCATCTCGCATGGACGGTGCGGGGCTCCTTGATCGTGTCGATACGATCCTCCCCCCCGATGACGCGTGACTTGAAGCTGACGCGCCAAGCTTTCGCCTCGATCTCGGGCAGATGCACGACGTTGGTCTTCAGCATGTTCCTGCTCCCTGGCGATCATTGGACAAATTGTGAGAGTGGTTCGAACGGCACTCAGGGTGTTGGCGCGGCGATGAGCGCAGCCGGAATCCGATCGTCCGCATAGAGGTGATCGCGGATGATCAACTCCGCCTCGGCAATAGCGGCGAGATCCTGCTCGGCGCTCGCCTCGGTGCCATAGAAGCTGTAGAGCACGCTTTCGGGGTCGTCGTACCAGACGCCCGGTGCGACGCCGGCGGCGACGGTCTTCTTCCAGGCGACGTCCAGTCGCGGCGGATCGGCCAGCGCAAACCCGAAGCCCACGGCAATCAGCTGATCCGACCAGTCCCAGCGGGACGTGAAGGTGCCGATGCCGGACAGCAGGTTCTTGCGCTCCACGAACTCGATCGGCAGATCGGTGGTGACAGAACCGAGGACCAGACCGTACCGGGTCACGCGGCGGACTTCCTTCAGCAGATCGGAAAGCTGTGCGCGCTCGTAGCGGCAAAGACCGGTGTCGAGCACGACGTCGAAATGTGCCGCGGCGAGCTTCAGCTTCTTGAGGGCGCAGCAAAGATTGAACTCGCGCAGCTCATGCGGCGTCTCCAGCCACACCGAGCGGTTCGGCTCGATGCCGATGGCATCGAACCCGAGGGCGCGAAGACCAGCGACGATCCTGCCGCGGCCGGACCCGATATTCAGGATGCGGCTCCCGGGGCGCACGCCCCACACCAGGTCGAGCAGTTCGGCGAGATAGGACGCATCGAAGATGGTGTCCTGCTCGTCGTCATTGCCGATGAACCATTGGCTGATCGTGGTGCCGCCGATGCGTTCGCTCCGATAGGCGTGGCGTTTGGCCATGATCTCCGCGAGCAGGATATCGGTCGCGGCGTCTGCGGAATCGAGGACGCCGTTGAGCGTCGCATCGAACATGTAGTCGCCGACCATGAGCAGGCCCGGAAGCTGTTCGCCAGTCGGCCGATGGTTCTCGTAGGGGCTGCGCACCGGGTAGCCGCCGGGAATGGCGTTGACCGATGCCATCCAGCGGTGGATGCGGCTGTCGACGATGAGCTGCTTTCCGATGGCGAGCTCCGGCGGAAGCGCATCCAGGCACAATTTCTCGATCTCGAAGTCGGAGAGATTAGCGAGCCCGAGGGCAGCGTTTCCAGCAATCAGGAAGCCGAGCATGCCCCAATTGCTGATCGGGTTGCGTGCGCCCTCGTCATAGGCGCAGCAGCCGTCGAAGGCGTCGAGCATCCACCACGCGCCCGGCAGCACCTCGCGCCAGAACGGACGCTGAAACAGCAGCGTTGCGCGCAGATAATGGCCGGGCCGGTCGTAATAGTTGATGTGCCGTGCCATCGCCTGCTGAAGGTGCGGGGACCGCCAATCAATTATGGAGAGCGCCGTCAACGGCAAAGCCACCAGGACGTAGTCGGCTACGATGGTTTCGCACTCGCCATTGATGCACATGCCGAGCTGATAGGTCCCGTCGAACAGCGGCCGGACCGAATTCAGGGATGCATTGAACCTGACGTCCGCGTCGATCTGCTCGACCAGGCGATCGACGATCTGCTCATTGCCACCGACGACGGAGAAGACGTCGAGATAGCCCTCCGAGTCCATGAGGGCGTTTTTGAGGAAGGTTAGCCCGTTTGTGAGATGCGGGGGCGCGGCGACGTCGCTGTGCGCCATCACGCGCACGTATCGGCGTGCCATCTCGTCGGAGATCTCCGCGGCGATCATGTCCTCCCCGGAAATGCGGGCCCAGGGATGACGGTTGTCGACATTGCGGGCGCTCGAGTAGAAGTCTTGCGGTCGAAGCATCTGCGTGCGCTTCAGCCGAAACGCGCTGACTTGCTCCTGCGTCGCCTCGCCGAACGCTTCGCCAAGATGATCACCGTCTTGGATGATCTTGCCGTCGAGAATGCAGGCGCCACCCGAGATGTGCTTGATCTCCAATCCCAATTCGTTCTGGATCAGGTCGCGCAACGGGTCCGGGCCAAGCGCCGAATAGTCGTAGATCTCCGCAACCCCGGCTTCATAGATGCCGGCGCCTGCGAATTCCCGGGTGACGATCTTTCCGCCCAGCCGTTCGCTGGCCTCATAGATCGTGACCGAGCAAGCGTTACCGGCCTTTGCCGCGAGGTGCCAGGCAGCGAATAGCCCTCCGGGCCCGCCGCCAATTATCGCGACCTTGTACTTGGGAAATGATGAATCAACTGACGAAAAGTCAGAAACAACCGGCATATCCTTCATAGCTACCTCCTCCAAAGCAGCAACGGCGACCGGTTAACCGCAAAAGCCCGACCTGTTCTTACGCGATAAACCGAACTTTTGAGCGCAGACATGCCATGCGCCCGCCGCGAGGCGGCGGTGCGAATGCTTTCGGATCGATTGATCCAAGTCTGCAGTCAGCTAAAGTCAAAACGGGAATCGGCCTCGTGGGCATGGGCAACGGTGTCAACCGAAGCGGATGCGACGAAAACCGACAGGGGCGAGCCTCCCAGCCAGCCAATGCTCTTCTCTAGTGCAACCAGATTATAGCTGTTTTCGAACTAATTCAACCATAACTCGAAATTAACTTGCTATACCCCTTTCTAGAGGTAATATGTAACCTCTAGACCAAGCCGACATGTGTCGGAAATTCGGCACGAACTATGATTTACTTTGTTGTGGGCAGTGTAAGCTGTGACGCTAGCGTAGAAATGTTCCAGACACGTGGCGGGTTACTCTCAATATATCATGCTTAACGATGCCAGGGTGACCTTCCGCCGTTATTGCCTTGTCAGGTAAGTATTTATGTAGATAGGAAAAGTCCAAACGCGGGGCGCGTCCGATCTTACGAATGTCTCAGAATGTCGGACGCGATCCAGGTTCCTGTCCCTCGGGTGAGAAAGTCCGGTTGGCGTGCAATTCGAGTGCCTTTGGCTATCGTCGAGTGGCTCCCAGGCCGCGCCGTCGGGCCTCGCAGGCACTGAACGGCAGCCGTACCCGGCGCGCTGGCCGGCGAGACGACCTCGTGGTGTCGGATGCGTTAACCCCGGATGGAAGGTGCGCTTCACCGCACGCTCGTGAGGCACCTCGAGGACGTGCGAGTTGGCAAGCCGCCGATCAACTCCGACGGACCTCGACGCAGGATTGGCGTTCGCCGGGTAGCGCCGTTTCCGGGCGGTCGGAAAGTTGGCCCAACCCAGCGTTGCTGAGACACTATGATGATGGTAATATGAAGGCTACATAATAAGAATAACCGGTACTCCCATGAGACGAAGGGAAGTAATCATCGGATCGTCTATCATGGCTGGTGCTGCCGCTACCGAGGGCTTCGGAGCGTGGGGCAGCAGGGCCGGCCCGTCGGGGCACGAGGATATCGTCATCATTGGCGCGGGGGCTGCCGGCATCGCAGCGGCGCGCAGCGTGGCGGCCATGGGTCGGCCCTATACGCTCCTGGAAGCCTCCTCGAGGATTGGCGGGCGAACCGTCACGGACACGCGGACCTTCGGCGTGCCCTTCGACATGGGCGCCCACTGGATCCATACGCCGCGCCTGCATCCCCTCTCGCGCTTCGGCAAGAAAGCGGGTTTCGACATCTACCGCGCGCCCGATGAGTTGCGGCTCTTCATCAACGGCCGCGAAGGATCGAACAGCGAATACAAGGCCTTCGAGGACGCGATCGACCGGGCGGAGCGGGCGATCACGGCAGCGGGCGGCGCGGCGCGGGATGTGCCGGCCTCCGACGTCCTGCCGAAGCTCGGCCCATGGGCGGGCACCGCGGAGCTGGCCGTCGGCCCGCTCTCCTGCGCGAAGGAGTTGAATCACGTCTCCACTCTCGATTTCTCGCGCTCGGAAGAAGAGGACGTGGATGATTTCTGCCGCCAGGGCTTCGGCGCGCTGATCGCGCACCTGGCGGTGCCGCTCAGCGTCCAGCTCGATACGCAGGTCACGTCGGTGGATTTGCGGGGGCGGAACGTGGTGGTGGAGACCAGCGGCGGCACCCTGCGCTGCGGGGCGGTGATCATCGCAGTGCCGCCGGGTATCTTGGCCGAGGGGCGCCTGCGGATCGTTCCCGAACTCGACGCTCGCCATCGCGCCGCCATCGCGGGCATTTCACTGGGCGCGTATGACCACATCGCGTTCCTCTTGCCCGCGAACCCCTTCGACCTGAAAGCGGACGAACTGGTTTTCTTCCGCGCGGGCGGGCGGCGCGGTTGCGCCCTCCTGGGGCGCATCGGGGGTACCGATCTCCACAGCATCGAGGTGGGGGGAGACGTGGCGGAAGAGCTTGCCCACTCGCCTGCCGACGCGGAAGCCTTTGCCCGGGAGGTGATTGCGCGCGAATGCGGCCGGTCGGTCGCCCGCCGGATCGCAAAGATACGCGCCACAGCGTGGACCAGGGAGCCCTTCAGCCTCGGCGCGTTCTCCTGTGCGGAACCGGGCGCGGCGCATCTGCGCCATGTGCTGGCCGAGCCTATCGACGACCGGCTCTTTTTCGCGGGTGAGCATACGCACGAAGGATTGTGGGGCACGGTGGGCGGAGCCTGGCTCTCCGGCGAGCGGGCAGCGAAGCAGGCGGTACGCGCGATGGCGCCGAAGAGCAGCCCGCCACTAGTCTAGAGACTCTCGAACCGATCGATGCCGGTATTCGGGACGGCGTCCGCGCCGCTATCCCCGCATGCGCGTGTTCCAGATCATCAAAAGATGAGAAGGAGGCCAGTCGCTGCCAGTGCGGCCACCCAGATCAGATCGAGATTGATCCAGCCACGACGCAGAAATCCCAGGCCCAGCCATTCATAGACCACACCGGCTATTGCGGCGGTAACGGCGAGCATCGCGCCGGTATGCACGGCCACGGCGGCAAGGGAGATCGACAAGGATCCCGCAGACACCAGCTCGGGGGCAGGGGAGGCCGACAGGCATAGCGGGATGAGGACCGGGACGAGCATCAGGCCGGCACCATGGCCTGTCGCCATCATGAACGACCACAGTGCAAGTCCGCCCATGCCGGTCCGCATGCCGACCCGCACCCGATGGCGATGCCCATAAAGCGCGTAATAGAAGGCCCAGCCGAGGAGCACGATCCCAGCGGACATATCCAGAAGGCGCCGGTCCAGGACGGTCCCGAGCGCCAGGACCGCGGCAAGGACGACGGCGATCGAAAACGCGTGTCCCGCGGCGATCGGGATGAGCGACAGCCACACGACCCGCCGACTGTCCCGGTTGAACCCGAGCGCTACCGCGAACAACCAGCCCATGGCAGGGTTGATGCCGTGAAAGGCGCCAAGGCCGGCGAGCACGAGCCAGGGCGATGGATCCGTCATCGGCAACGACCACCCGCGCCACGCGTTCGTCTACGGGTAGCAATAGGAATCCGACGAGCAATCGCCGCCTTCCAGGCGCACCTGATGGGGGCGATGGCCTTTTGGCCAATCGATGAAGAAGCTCTCGTCGAACTGGATGCCGCCATTCTCGCCGACGTTCAGCTTCACCATCCAGCCGTCGATACCTTCCGGATAGAATTGCGGGTCGATCGCGCCATAGAGCGAGTTGGTGAAATAGACCCTTTTCCCGTCGCGGCTGATCTCGACCATTTGCGGCCCGCCATTGAGCGCGCCGTCCGGGGCCTTCGGATGGTATGCCCTCGAGACGATGCCGCCGATGCGGACCTTGCCGGCGAGCTTCGGGTTCATCGGATCCGATACGTCATACTGCAGCATGTCGCCGGTGCCCCAGCACGAGACGTAGAGGAAACGGTCGTCCATCGACAAATCGATGTCGGTGACGAGCGGCGGCACCGCCTGGAACCCCTTCAGCAGCGGCGGCAGGTCGTCCGCATCGGCGGGCTCGGCCGGGATGTCGATGATCTTCTTGACCGCCCATTTGTCGCCGTCGCGGTACCAGGTCCAGATGGACGAGGACAGGTCCTTCAGGCAGATCACGCAGCCGACGAACCCGTAGGCCTTTGTCGGATCGTGGGCGGGCCGCAGCTCGAACACGAGCTGATATTCCTCGCCCAGATCGATTTCCTGCTGATGCTTGCGCTTGTGCAGGTCCCAGAAGTGCAGCCGGCGTCCGTACTGGCTGCCGAGCAGGATTTCGGGAACGAGTCCATCCTCGAAGGTATCCGGTGTTCCCCATTCGCTCGTCACCATCGTGTCGTGGCCGAGATGCCACCAGAAATCGTAGGCCAGCTCCTGGGGACCCCGACTGATCTCCCATCTGCCGAGGACGTCGAAGCTCACCGGATCCAGCAGAAAGATGCCGCCGGGGCGCTTGCCTTCGGGATTGCCGAGCGCATTGACGTAAATGCCTTCCGGTCCGCAGTGGGTGGTGTGCAGCCGGGAATAGCCGGCTTTCTCGATGATCTCTTCCGGCTCGATCACCTTCACGATCTTCGGATTGCGAGGGTCGGGCCTGGTGTCGATGACGTGCAGACGCGATGAGCGAAGGCCCGGCACGATGAGATATCGGCGCTCCATATGCGGGTGAGGGGCATTTGGGCACAGGCAGGATGAGCACGCATTCCAACCGAAGTGATGAAGCTCGTCCCCGAGATTGGGCATGTCGACCTGCGCGACGATCCTGGAGTAGGTCGCAGATTCCGGATCGACGTCGACCACGGCGATTGCGTCGGGCTTCTTGCGGTCCGGATCGAAGGCCGCGACATAGGCCAGGCTTTCTCTTCGAGCCTTGGCCGCCATCCTTGGCGAGGGATAGAACGAGGGATCGGGTTGCCACGTTGCCATGCTGATCCTCCCTGGTTGTGCGGCCCGCGGCCGCAACTGGGATCACGCTAAGCCAGGGGCAAGGAATTGTCGCCTCGATGCGCGGCGCTCGTGCAGGCGAGGGCCCGAACTGCGGGGCGTTACGCGGATCACGACACAGTGAACAATGTTGCAGGACCTGCGCGCAGTCGTTCGCGGAACATATTGCGAACTGAGAACAAAAAGGGTACAGGTATCTCGATCCCTGAACAGCTCATTTTCCACGCCCCCTTGCATGCGACACGGAGCCCGGCAATGACTCAATCGACGTTGCGACTCGTCGAAGGATCTTCCATGGACAAGGCCAAGGCGCTGGATGCAGCGCTCACCCAGATCGAGCGGCATTTCGGCAAGGGCTCGATCATGCGGCTCGGCAAGAACGACAAGGTCATGGAGATCGAGACGGTTTCGACCGGCTCGCTCGGGCTCGACATCGCGCTCGGCGTCGGCGGGTTGCCGCGGGGGCGTGTCGTCGAGATCTTCGGGCCGGAATCCTCCGGCAAGACCACGCTCGCCTTGCACACCATCGCCGAGGCCCAGAAGAAAGGCGGCATCTGCGCCTTCATCGATGCCGAGCACGCGCTTGATCCGATCTATGCCCGTAAGCTCGGGGTCGATCTCGACAATCTCCTGATCTCGCAGCCGGACGCCGGCGAGCAGGCGCTGGAGATCGCCGACACCCTGGTGCGCTCGGGGGCGGTCGATGTGCTGGTGGTGGATTCGGTGGCCGCGCTCACCCCGCGCGCCGAACTCGACGGCGAGATGGGCGACAGCCAGCCCGGCATGCAGGCGCGGCTGATGAGCCAGGCGCTGCGCAAGCTGACCGCCTCGATCTCCAAGTCCAACACCATGGTGATCTTCATCAACCAGATCCGCATGAAGATCGGGGTGATGTATGGCAGCCCGGAGACCACGACCGGCGGCAATGCACTGAAATTCTATGCCTCCGTGCGTCTCGACATCCGCCGCATCGGCTCGATCAAGGAGCGCGACGAGGTGGTCGGCAACCAGACCCGCGTCAAGGTGGTGAAGAACAAGCTGGCGCCGCCCTTCAAGCAGGTCGAGTTCGACATCATGTATGGCGAGGGCGTCTCCAAGATGGGCGAGCTGATCGATCTCGGCGTGAAGGCCGGCGTGGTCGAGAAGTCCGGCGCCTGGTTCTCCTATGACAGCCAGCGCCTCGGCCAGGGCCGCGAGAACGCCAAGAGCTTCCTTCGTCAGAATCCCGACGTCTCCAGCCGTATCGAGGCGACCATCCGCCAGAATGCCGGTCTCATCGCCGAGCAGATCCTCGCCGGCAGCGGCGAAGAGGATGACAGCGACGGCGAATGAGGCGAAGAGCTGAGGACGGGTGCGGCGAGCGACGCCGTGCCTTTCTGGACAAGCTTTTGACGCGTCGTTAGAACCGGGGCTCGCGCCTCGTGCGCGGGCCGGTGTTCGTTCCTCGCCGGTTATCTGGTAAACCGGCGGACCTGGGTTCGATGAGCGGCGTCAACGAGATTCGATCGACCTTCCTCGACTATTTTGCGAAGAACGGCCACCAAGTGGTTGAATCTTCGCCGCTCGTCCCGCGCAATGACCCGACCTTGATGTTCACCAATGCCGGGATGGTGCAGTTCAAGAACGTCTTTACCGGCATCGAGAAGCGCCCCTATTCGCGGGCGGCGACGTCGCAGAAATGCGTGCGCGCCGGCGGCAAGCACAATGATCTCGACAATGTGGGCTACACCGCGCGGCACCACACCTTCTTCGAGATGCTCGGCAATTTCTCCTTCGGCGACTATTTCAAGGAGAATGCCATCGAGTTCGCCTGGAACCTGATCACCCGCGAATTCGAGCTGCCAGTCGATCGCCTGCTGGTGACGGTCTATCACGAGGATGACGAGGCATTCGATCTCTGGCGGCGCATTGCCGGCCTGCCGGAATCCAAGATCATCCGCATCGCGACCTCCGACAATTTCTGGCAGATGGGCGATACCGGCCCCTGCGGCCCGTGCTCGGAGATCTTCTACGACCATGGACCGCACATCCCCGGCGGCCCGCCCGGCTCGGCGGACGCGGATGGCGACCGTTTCATCGAGATCTGGAACCTCGTCTTCATGCAGTTTGAGCAACTGCTCGGGGGCGAGCGCATCAACCTGCCGCGCCCGTCGATCGACACCGGCATGGGGCTCGAGCGCATTTCCGCGGTGCTGCAGGGCACCCACGACAATTACGAGACCGATCTGATGCGCGCGCTCACCGGCGCGGTCGCCGATCTCACCAATGTCGAAGATGACGGCCCGATGAAGGCGAGCCATCGCGTCATCGCCGACCATCTGCGCGCCTCGACCTTCCTGGTCGCCGACGGCGTGCTGCCCTCGAACGAGGGACGCGGCTATGTCCTGCGCCGGATCATGCGCCGTGCCATGCGCCATGCCGAGCTGCTCGGCGCGCGCGACCCCCTGATGTACAAGCTCGTGCCGGTGCTGGTGCGCGAGATGGGCCGCGCCTACCCCGAGATCGTGCGCGCCGAGACGCTGGTCACCGAGACGCTGCGGCTGGAAGAGACCCGCTTCCGCAAGACGCTGGAGCGCGGCCTCGCCATTCTCGAGAGCGAAAGCGAGGGGCTCGGGGAGGGCGCGAGCTTCTCCGGCGAGACCGCCTTCAAGCTCTACGACACCTATGGTTTCCCGCTCGATCTGACCCAGGACGCGCTGCGCGCCCGCGGCATCTCGGTCGACCTTCCGGCCTTCGACACCGCGATGGAGCGCCAGCGCACGGAAGCTCGCGCCTCCTGGGCGGGCTCCGGCGAGGCGGCCACCGACACGGTATGGTTCGGCGTGCGCGAGAAGGTCGGCGCGACGGAGTTCCTTGGCTATGGCACCGAGAGCGCCGAGGGCACGGTGACGGCGCTGATCTTCGACGGCGCGCCGGTCGAGGCGCTGGCGGCGGGGACGCGGGGCCTGGTGGTGCTCAACCAGACGCCGTTCTACGGCCAATCCGGCGGCCAGGTCGGCGACGCTGGCCGCATGAGCGGCGAGAACGGCGTCGAGGTGCGCGTGCTCGACACCGAGAAGAAGCTCGGCGACATCATCGTCCACGAGGTCGAGGTTGAAAGCGGCACGCTCAAGCTCGGCGACGCGCTGGCGCTCACGGTGGACGGCGAGCGGCGCGGCGCAATCCGCGCCAACCATTCCGCCACCCACCTGCTGCACGAGGCGCTGCGCCGCGTGCTCGGCGATCACGTCGCGCAGAAGGGCTCGCTGGTCGCGCCCGACCGGCTGCGCTTCGATTTCAGCCACCCGAAGCCGATGGACGAGACCGAGCTCGTCGCCGTGGAGGACATCGCCAATCGCATGGTGCTGCGCAACGAGCCGGTCGAGACCCGGCTGATGGCGGTCGACGATGCGGTCGCCTCCGGGGCGCGCGCGCTGTTCGGCGAGAAATACGGCGATGAGGTCCGCGTCGTCGCGATGGGCACCGATCCCGGCAATGGTGCGCCGTTCTCGGTGGAGCTGTGCGGCGGCACCCACGTTGCCCGCACCGGCGACATCGGCATCGTCACCGTGCTCGGCGAGAGCGCGGTCGGCGCCGGGGTGCGCCGCATCGAGGCGATGACCGGCGATGCCGCGCGTCGCCACCTCAATGCCGAGAGCCGCACCCTGCACGCGGCGGCCTCGCAGCTCAAGGCGCCGGTCGGTGAGCTGGAGGCCCGCGTCACCCAGCTCGTCGAAGAGCGCCGGCGGCTCGAGCGCGAGCTCGGCGATGCCAAGCGGCGGCTCGCCATGGGCGGCGGCGAGGCGGCGGAAGAGCTGGCGCGCACCGTCGGCGCCGTCAAGCTGCTGGCCCGGCAGGTCTCCGGCATCGACCTCAAGGATCTGAAGAGCCTCGCCGACGAGGGCAAGAAGCGGATCGGCTCCGGCGTCGTCGCCATCGTCGCGGTGACCGAGGAAGGCCGCGCCGGCCTGGTGGTCGGGGTCACCGACGACCTCGCCGATCGCTACGACGCGGTGGCGCTGGTGCGTCGCGGCGCCGAGGCGCTCGGCGGCAAGGGCGGCGGCGGACGCGCCGACATGGCGCAGGCCGGCGGCCCGGACGGCGCCCGGGCGGCCGAGGCGCTGGCGGCGATCGAGCAGGCGGTGGCGGCCGTCTAGAGCCGGACCCGATCAGGTTGAATCAACCTGATCGGTGAAACCGTCTCTAAGCTCCAAAAAAGAGAACGCGTTATCCGATCAGCTTGCCTCGCAGGCTGGTCGGCGCATGCCCGAGAAGGCTCTATCCGCCCGCTCGGAATCATGCGAACGATAGAAAGTGCACTAGATTCAATGGGCTGGAGCGTGTTCCGCGAACCGCTCCAGCTGCCGCAGGGGAGCGGCCATGGCGGACAAGAGATCGCGGCGGCAAGGTGCGGGCGCAGGGCTCAGGCACTCCGTCCGGACGTTTGCCGAGAGTGCGGCGCTGCGACGTCTGCGCCGGCGCTGCTATGAGGTGCTGGAGCGCGATTCCGCGCACGACCGTCTCGCCGAGCGGGTCAATTTCGCGCTCATCGCACTGATCTTCGCCAACGTCATGGCGGCGATACTGGAGACGGTGCCGAGCCTTGCCTTGCACGACCGCGTGGAATTCCACGTCTTCGAACTGTTGTCGCTCGTCGTATTCGCCATCGAGTATCTGCTGCGGATCTGGGTGGCGCCGGAGAATCCGCGCTATCGAGGGCTATCGGTACCGGCGGCACGCCGTCGGTACGCGCTGACGCCGACCGCACTGGTCGACCTCGTCGCCTGGCTGCCTTTCGTGCTCTCCCCACTGTTCGGGCTCGATCTGCGCACGCTGGCCATATTGCGCCTGGTGCGCTTCGTGAAGCTGGTGCGCTATTCGCCGGGCATGCAGTCGCTGCTCGAAGTGCTGCGCAGCGAGCGGCAGTCGCTGCTGGCCTGTTTCTGGCTGGTCCTGGGTGCGGTGCTGATCTCGGCCTCCGCCATGTATCTGGCGGAACGCTCGGTCCAGCCCGACAAGTTCGGCTCGATCCCCGCGGCCATGTGGTGGGCGATCACCACCGTCACCACGGTCGGCTATGGCGACGCGTATCCGATCAGTGTGCCGGGCCGCATGATAGGCGCCTTTACCATGCTCACCGGCCTCATCATGCTGGCGCTGCCGGTCGGCATCATCGCCACCGCCTTCGTCGAGGTGATCAAGCGGCGGGACTTCGTCGTCACCTGGGGCATGGTCGCGCGGGTGCCGCTCTTCGCCGATCTCGACGCCGCCGGCATCGGCGAGATCCACCGCCTGCTGTCCTCGCACATTGCAGAGAATGGCGACGTCATCGTCCGGCGGGGCCAGATTGGCCGCTCCATGTATTTCATCGCCTCGGGCGAGGTGGAGGTCGAACTCCCGGACGGTCCGGTGCTGATCGGGGAGGGCGATTTCTTCGGCGAGCTGGCGCTGATCCGCAACACGAGCCGCTCCGCGACGGTCAGGGCGCACGGGCGCTGCATGCTGCTGGCGCTGGATGGCGCCGATCTCGACGAGCTCATCCATCGCCGCCCGCAGATCGGGCAGCGTATCCGCGCCCATGCCAAACGGGCGGACGCACCGGAAGCGGTCGAGCCGAAGGGCGATCTCGCCGTCGACGAGGTGGCCGACATGCAGCCGGCAAACGACGCAAAGGGTTGAACGAAGACAGTGCTGAAACGGATCGGCCCGCGCGTGCGCGAGCCGAGATGTTACATTTGGTGCCGCCTCAGGCGGCAAGCGTCTTGCTGAGGTTCTCGGAGATCTTGTCGAGGAAGCCGGTGGTGGAGAGCCACTTCTGGTCGGCGCCGACCAGGAGGGCGAGGTCCTTAGTCATGTATCCGCTCTCCACCGTGTCGATGCACACCTTCTCCAGCGTCGCGGCGAAGGTGGCGAGCTCGGCATTGTCGTCGAGCTTGGCGCGGTGGGCGAGACCGCGGGTCCAGGCGAAGATCGAGGCGATGGAGTTGGTCGAGGTCTCCTTGCCCTTCTGGTGCTCGCGATAGTGGCGGGTCACCGTGCCGTGGGCGGCCTCCGCCTCCACGGTCTTGCCG
Source organism: Xanthobacteraceae bacterium (assembly GCA_029266425.1). Classification (GTDB taxonomy): domain Bacteria; phylum Pseudomonadota; class Alphaproteobacteria; order Rhizobiales; family Xanthobacteraceae; genus Ancylobacter. The sequence goes on along the minus strand of JAQSWY010000043.1, from coordinate 150 downwards.
TCCGGCGTCATCAGCACCGAGGTCATCAAGCCGAGCGAGCCGAAGCCCTGCGCCACGATGTCGGACTGCACGTCGCCATCATAGTTCTTGCAGGCCCAGACATAGCCGCCGGACCACTTCAGCGCCGAGGCCACCATGTCGTCGATCAGG
>JAQSWY010000073.1 GCA_029266425.1 Xanthobacteraceae bacterium | reverse complement strand
GACGTCACCGAAGAGCAATGACGCCCTTGCGTCGCCCGGCCATTCATCCGATATAGGGCGCGGGAGGTTGGCGGTGGACGAGCCACTCGCCAACCGGGTCAGGTCCGGAAGGAAGCAGCCCCAACGAGCCCGTCTCGGGTCGCATGTCAGCCTCCCACCTCAATTCCCGAGCCATGGATGCGCGATGAGCGAGGGCGCCGCTCCCCAAGATGACGCCCCGGATGACGACGCGCCCGGGTTCGCTTTGCCCGGGCTGGACGCCCCGGCAAACGCCGCTCCCTATCGCGTGCTCGCCCGCAAGTACCGTCCGCAGAGCTTTGACGACCTGATCGGCCAGGAAGCGATGGTGCGCACGCTGAAGAACGCGTTCGCCTCCAACCGCATCGCGCAGGCCTATATCCTCACCGGGGTCCGCGGCGTCGGCAAGACCACCACCGCCCGCATCCTCGCCCGCGCGCTGAACTACGAGCCGCCTGATGGTGCCAAGGACGCCCCATCGGCGCCGACGCTCGACATGCCGGTGCTCGGCCGGCACTGCCGCGACATCATCGAGAGCCGCCATGTCGACGTCCAGGAGATGGACGCCGCCTCCAATACCGGCATCGGTGATGTGCGCGAGATCATCGAAGCGGCGCGCTACAAGCCGGTGCTGGCGCGCTACAAGGTCTTCATCATCGACGAAGTGCACATGCTCTCGACCGCGGCCTTCAACGGGCTGTTGAAGACGCTGGAGGAGCCGCCGGAGCATGTGAAGTTCATCTTCGCCACCACCGAGATCCGCAAGGTTCCGGTCACCGTGCTCTCCCGCTGCCAGCGCTTCGATCTGCGCCGGGTCGATGCCGGCGTGCTTGCCCAGCACCTGCGCGGCATCTGCGAGGCGGAGCATGTCAGCGTCGCGCCGGAGGCACTCGGCCTCGTCGCCCGCGCCGCCGAGGGCTCGGTGCGCGATGCGCTCTCGCTGCTCGACCAGGCCATCGCACATGGTAGCGGCACGGTGCATGCCGAGGAGGTGCGCGCGCTGCTTGGCCTTGCCGACAAGGCCCGCGTCATCGACCTGTTCGAGGCGTTGATGAAGGGCGACATCGGCGCCGCCCTGACCGAGCTGCGCGAGCAGTATGATGCTGGCGCCGATCCGGCGGTGGCGATATCCGATCTTGCCGAATTCACCCATTTCGTCACCCGGCTGAAGATCATCCCCGAGACCGCCGCCGATCCTTCGCTGATCGAGGCGGAGCGGGTGCGCGGCGCTGAGTTCGCGTCGAGGCTTTCCATGCGGGTGCTGGCGCGGGCCTGGCAGATGCTCACTAAGGGCCTCGCCGAGGTGCAGCAGGCGGCCAAGCCCATGCAGGCGGCGGAGATGGTGCTGGTGCGGCTCGCTTACGCCGCCGACCTGCCGACCCCGGACGAGGCGCTGCGCCGCCTGAAGGAGGACGCCGCGAACGGCGAAGGCGCCCCCGCAGCGCCGCGCTCGCCGCCGCCGCCCGGCCCAAGCGCTTCCGGTGGCGGAGGCGCGCGCCTCGCCTTGGCGACGCAGAATGCGGCGCCGCGACCGCAGCCGGCCGAGCGCGCGCCGGAGCCCGTGCCCGCCGGGCCGCGGCTTTCCACCATGGCCGACCTCGCCGCGCTCGCGTCCTCGCGGCGCGACCTCAGGATGAAGCACGCCATCGAGAACCAGATGCGCCCCGTGGCCTTCGAGGAAGGGCGGATCGAGATCGCGCTGATGCCGGGCGCCTCGCCGGCGCTGGTGCAGGAGCTGCAGAACAAGGTCTCCGACTGGACCGGCCGGCGCTGGCTGGTGGCGCTGTCGCAGGATGCCGGCGAGCTGACTCTCGCCGAGCAGAAGGACGCCGAGCACGCCTCGATGATGACCGGCGTGCGCGCCGACCCGTTGGTCGCGGCCGTGCTGGAGCGCTTTCCGGGCGCCTCGATCGTCGATGTGCGCACCCGGCCCGGCGAGGAGCAGGCGCCGGATATGTCGCCGGAGGAATATGAGGGGCTGGTCGCGGCGCTCAATGAAGGGCCCGGGCCGGACGACGAGATCGAATTCTGAACGCTAAAAGGGACCTTCGATGAAAGACCTTCTCGGCATGATGTCCAAGCTGAAGGACATGCAGGCGCGCATGGAGCAACTCCAGCAGGAGCTCGAGGCGGCCGAGGTCGAAGGCGTCTCGGGCGCCGGCATGGTCAAGGTGACCCTGACCGCGAAGGGCAGCTTGAAGGGGCTCCGGATCGACCCCAGCCTCCTCAATCCCGACGAGGCCGAGATACTGGAAGACCTGATCGTGGCTGCCCATGCCGATGCCCGCACCAAGGGCGACCGGCTGGTCCAGGAAAAGACCCAGGCGCTCACTGCCGGCCTGCCTATCCCGCCCGGCATGAAGCTGTTTTGATTGCCGTCCTGTCCGAACGCCGTCATGCCCGGGCTTGTCCCGGGCATCCACGTCCGTGACAGGAGAGCGACCGTGGATGGGCCGGGACCCGGCCCTGGCGGCCTAGTGGGTCCAGGGACAGAGCGAATATGACCGCCGACATCGCCATCCGCCCGCTCGAGCCCGACCAGCTGTCTGCGTGGCTGCCCCTGTGGCGCGGCTATCAGGCCTTCTACGAGGCCGACATTCCCGCCGATGTCTCGGCCCTGACCTGGAGCCGGATGCTCTATCCGACCGAACCTGTGCATGGCGCGCTGGCGTGGCAGGGCGAGCGGGCGGTCGGGCTGGTCCATTACATCTTCCATCGCTCGACCTGGACCGCCGGGAACAACTGCTACCTGCAGGATCTCTTCGTCGATCCCGAGGTCCGTGGCGGCGGCATCGGCCGCAGGCTGATCGAGCATGTCTATGACATCGCGCAGGCGGAAGGTGCCGCGAAAGTCTATTGGCTTACCCACGAAACCAACGGGACCGCGATCAGGCTCTATGAGCAGGTCGCGCAGCGCCCCGGTTTCATCCAGTTCCGCCGGACCTTTCCCTGACACCCCCGAGCACCGACAGCACCGCCTGGGTGATCCGCTCCCGGTGCCGCATCAGCGGACCCTCCAGCCGGCCATAGAGCACGAACACCGCCGGCTGCACCACGCAGCCGAGCGCCAGCGCGCTGGCGAGCGCGACATCCTGCTCCGGCAGCTCGCCGCGCAAAATCCCCTCGCGGAGCAGTCCGGCCAGCGCCTCGACGACATTCTCCGACGCGATGAGCGGCACCGCGCCGAGATGGTCGTGCTGGCTGATGAGGAGATAGGCGAACAGCGCCGGCTCGTCGTCGAACAGCCGGCAGGCGTGTCCGGTTACGGCGCGGATGCGGCCGGCAAAATCCGGTACCTCGTGTGCCACCTCGCCGATCGCGCGGGCGAGCTCGGCGTAGCGGCCGAGGAACAATTCGCGGGCCAGCGCCTCCTTGGAGGCGAAGTGGCGGTAGAGCGCGCCCTCCGCCACGCCGACTGCCTGCGCGATGTCCCGCACCGAAGTGCCGTCGACACCTTTCGACGCGAACAGCCGCAGTGATTCCGTCTCGATGCGCGCGCGCGTCTCGGCACCGTCGCGGCCGCGGCGGACAACAGCCGGGCGGCTCACGACGCCGCCCCCGCGGTCGCCGTCGCCCGGCCGGCGATGACTTCCAGAGCGAGCCGACGCGCCGCCATGAAATCTACCTTGCCGGAGCCGAGCAGCGGCAGCGAGTCCATCGGCAGTATCTCCGCCGGGATCATCAGCTCGGTGGCGCCGAGTTCGCGGAAATGCGCCTGGATGGCCGAGCGGCTGATGTCGGACGCCGTGGTCATCAGCACCAGCCGTTCGCCCTTGCGCGCGTCCGGCACCGCCACGGTGACGTGCTCCGCGTCGGGCCTGAGCGTGCCGACCATGGCATCGACCGCGGCGAGCGAGACCATCTCGCCGGCGATCTTGGCGAACCGCTTCATCCGGCCGCGGATACCGACGAAGCCGTCGGCATCGATGGCGACGATGTCTCCGGTGTCGTGCCAGCCCTGATCCGGCTTCTCGAGCACGCCCGGCGCCTCGGCGCGCAGATAGCCGAGCATGATGTTGGGGCCGCGCACGTGCAGCCTGCCGGCATCCTCGATGCCGGGGATCTCCTCCAGCCGGTGCTCGATGCCCGGCAGAAGGCGGCCCACCGTGCCGGCACGATTGAACATCGGTGTGTTCACCGCCAGCACCGGCGAGCATTCGGTCACGCCATAACCCTCCAGGATGCGGTGCCCGAACTTCTCCATCCACACCCGGCGGGTCTCCGTCTTCACCGGCTCGGCGCCGGCGACGACGAAGCGCAGCGAGCGGAAATCATAGGGGTTTGCGGTGCGGGCATAGCCCATCAGGAAGGTGTCGGTGCCGAAGATGGCGGTGGCATTGGTGCCGTAGACCAGCTCCGGAATAATCCGGTAGTGCAGCGGGGAAGGGTACAGGAAGGTCTTGGTGCCGGAGACCAGTGGCAGCACCAGCCCGCCGGTCAGTCCAAACGAGTGGAACACCGGCAGCACGTTGAAGATGATGTCGGCCGGCGAGAAGTCGATCCGCGCCGCCACTTGCGCGACGTTCGCCAGCAGATTGCGGTGCGAGAGCACGACGCCCTTCGGCGTGCCTTCCGAGCCGGAGGTGAACAGCACGAAGGCGGGATCGTCCGGCTGCGCCCTGGTCGGCGCGCTCGCCGGCAGCATCGCCTTGAGCTTGTCGAGCGTCGTCACCCCGGCGCGGATGTCCTCGGTCATCAGGATCCGGACATGCTTGCCGAGCTCGGCCACTTCGTCCTCGAGGCGCGCCTTCTCGATGAAGGCCTTCGACGCGATGACGGTCTTGATCTCGGCCGCCTTGCAGGCGGTTACGAGGTTCGCCGCGCCGGCGGTGTAATTCAGCATGGCCGGCACCCGGCCATGGCGATGCAGGCCGAGCAGCACCACGGCGACGCCGGCGGCGTTCGGCAGCAGCACGCCGACCACCTCGCCGGGCTGCGTCACCGCCGCCAGCTTCTCGCCGAGCACCTTCGTCCCCAACAGCAGCTTGCGATAGGTGAGCCTCGTGCCCAGCGGATCCTCGACGATCATCCGCCCCTTGCCGAGGCGCTCCGCCGTCTCCTCCACCGCGTGGTAGAGGGTGAGGTGGGTGTGGCTGGTCTCGAAGACGAGATCGCTCATCACGTCATAGAGCGCAGCGCCCGCCGCCTGGCGGCGCTTGCGGCCGAGCAGCTCCGGATCGACCTCGAGCCTGGTCGGCGGCAGGATGGTGACGTGCACCTTGGGGAACCAGCGCTTGCGGGTCTGGTCCGGCGAGAGGCGTGAGAACGGCGTCTGCTCCAGCCCCTCGATGCGCACCGGCACCACCTGGGCGTCCGCCTTGTCGGCGACCATCGCCGAGCCGTCATAGATCTTCATGATCGATCCGGTGACGGTGATCCGCCCTTCCGGGAAGATGACGAGCGCATCGCCCTCCTTCACCAGCTTGATGAGGTCGCGCGTCGCCAGCGGCCGGGTCGGGTCGAGCGGGAAGGCGCGCACCAGCTTCAGGAAGGGCTTCACCCACCAGCGCTGGGCGATCGAGGAATCGATGGCGAAGATCGGGTCGTTGTCGAGCAGCGCCATCACCAGCGGCGCATCGAGGAAGCTCACATGGTTGATCGCGATGACGGTGCGCGGCCCGGCGGCCTTGAGGTGCTCGGCGCCCTTCACCTCGACCCGGAACAACAGGCGGAACACCAGCTTGATGAGGTCGCGCAGCACCTGCCCCTGGAAGGCGCGGCCGACCATGACCGCCACCACGAGGGACGCCGCGCCGATCAGCGCCAGCAGCGCCGGCGCCTTGAAGCCGGCGACCTGCAGCACGCCGATGATCACCGCGCCGCTCACCATGAAGGCGGCGTTCAGCACATTGTTGCCGGCGATGACCCGGGCCCGCTGCTCCTCGCCGGCCTCGCTTTGCACATAGGCGAAGGTCGGTACCACGAACATGCCGCCCGCGGCCGCGAGCCCGATCAGGCCGATGAAGGCGTGGACGCCGAGGCTGGAGGTGAGGAAATCGTACCAGCCGAGCGGCGCCGGGCCGGGCGCGACGGTCCACATGACGAGACCGAAATAGATCGCGAACAGGCCCATCAGGACGCCGGCGAACGGCACCAGCGCCAGCAGGATGCGCCCTTCGGAAAGCCGCGCCGCCAGCGTCGAGCCGATGGCGACGCCGACGGTGAACAGCACCAGGAACAGGGTGACCACGCTCTCGGCGCCGCCGATATCCTCCTTCACGAGGGTCGGCAGCAGCGAGAGCACCACGGCGCCGACCAGCCAGAACCAGCTCACCACCAGCGAGCCGACCCAGGTCGGGCGATTGGCCCTGAGCTCCTTGAGCAGCGCCGTGGTGCCGCGCACGATGTTGAAGTCGATCTTCAGCTCGGGCGCCCGTTCGCCGGTGCGCGGGATCTGCCGCGCCGCGATCCAGCTGATGATGCCGAACACGAAGGTGAGGCCGGCGACCGCCCAATTGCTCCATTCGGCAATGGCGACGCCGCCGCCCACCGTGCCGGCGAGGATGGCGAGGAAGGTCGCGGTCTCCACCAGCGCGTTGCCGGCGACGAGTTCATTCTTCGCGAGATGATCCGGCAGGATGCCGTATTTGAGCGGCCCGAACAGCGCCCCGAGCGTGCCCATCAGGAACAGCGC
>JAQSWY010000221.1 GCA_029266425.1 Xanthobacteraceae bacterium | reverse complement strand
TGCCGGCGACGGTGCTGGCCACCGTCCACGCGGCGCGGCCGGACCCGCACTCCACCCCCCGCCCGCCGATGGCGGCGGAGTGAGGGCTGCTCCCTCTCCCCGCGGGGAAGAGGGATAGTCAAGCAGCAGCAAGAAGCTCGTCATCCCGGACGCCGCTCAGCGGCGATCCGGGATCGCTCCACAGTCTGTTTCGCAAATTCTCCCCTCATCCCCGGGCTTGACCCGGGGACCCAGTCTTGTCGCCACAAGGTTGCACCTACTGCAGCGAGCCGTCGCCTTCGCCGCCGGTGCGGGCCATCGCCATCTGCGTCACCGCGATCAGCATCTCCGCGCGTGCCGCCAGGCTCGGCGCCTCCAAGAGCGCCTGCTTCTCGCGCGGGCCGAAGGGCGACATCATGGCGAGCGCGTTGACCAGCGCCTCGTTGGGCGCGTCCTTGATGCTCTCCCAGTCCGCTTCCAGCCGGTTGGCGTCGAGATATTCCGCCAGCGTGCGCAAGAGCGCGCCGCGGTCCACCGCGTCGGCGCCGAGATTGGGCTTGAAGTCGTCCGCGAACGGCTCGTAATCGACCGTGGCCTGCCGATAGGGCGTGCCCGCATCGACCTCGGACACGATGCGGAAGCGGCTGACGCCGCTCAGGTTCAAGAGGTAGCGCCCGTCGCCGCTTTCGGCGATCTCGGTGATGCGGCCGACGCAGCCCACCGCCAGCAGCGCCGCGCCGCCGGCCATGGCGTGGCCGGTGGGATCGAGCGCCGGCTGCACCATGCCGATCAGCCGGCTGCCGGCCAGCGCCGCGTCGATCATCGCCAGATAGCGCGGCTCGAAGATGTTGAGCGGCAGCTGGCAGCGCGGCAGCAGCAGCGCGCCTTCCAGCGGGAAAAGCGGGATGATCGGCGCCAGCTCCGACGGCCCGGTATAGGGATGGTTGATCGCCATCGGCGCTCCTTGGCCGTTATTCAGCGTCAGGCGAACAGGATGGAGGACAGGCGACGGCGGCCGGCGATCGTGTGCTCGTCGGTCGGGCCCCAGGCCTCGAAGAACTGCACGAGCTGCTTGCGGGCGCCGTCGTCGTTCCAGTTGCGGTCCTTGCGCACGATGGTGAGCAGCTCGTCCACCGCCTCCTCGCGCTTGTCGTGCGCGGCCAGCGCCACGGCGAGGTCGAAGCGGGCCTGATGGTCGAGCGGGTTGGCGGCGACCTTGGCCTCCAGCTCCTTCACGTCGCCGAGGCCAGCGGCGGCTTCCTCGAGCTCGATGGCGGCGCGCACGGCGGCAAGGCCGGCGTCGTTCGCCGCGCTCTCCGGCGCCAGCGCAAGGGTGGCCTTGGCCTGCTCGGCATTGCCGGCGGAAAGCTGGGCGCGGGCGAGCCCGGCGATGGCCTTGAGGTTGGCGGGCTCCTCGGCGAGCACGGCGGCGAAGATCTCCGTCGCGCCGACGAGGTCGCCCTCGGCCAGCGCCGCCTCGCCGGAGGCGACCACCTCGGCCATGTCGTCGGCCCCGCCGGACCCGGCGACGAGCCGGGATCGGGGTGAGCTGCTTGCAGGGGCCGCACCAGGGCGCCCAGAAGTCGACCAGCACCGGGCGGCGGCGGGATTCCTCCACCACGTCCTGCATGAAGCTCCGGGTCGTGACGTCGATCACGACATCGTCGCCGGCCGGGGCGTCGGCGCCGTCCTTGGCCGGGTTGGCGGGCTGGTTCAGCAGCATGGGGCGTCCTCGCGATACTCGGTCGTACGAAACGAAGGTATTTGCCGCATAAAATGGTCCGCCGCGCCGCGAATGCAACGGGCAAGAAGGGGCGGGAAGGCTCAGCCTTCCTCTGCGGCGTCGGTCCGGCGCGGCACCGTCATGATCCGCGGCTCGTGGCCGGTGGCGCGCAGGAAGCGGATGAGGTCGGCGCTGCGGATGGCGGTGGTGGCGGTGTTCACCAGCGGGTGGCAGTTGACGGTCTCGTGCGCCATCAGCTCTTCGTCGAGCACCACGGTGACGCGTCCCGCCGTGTCGTTGACCGGGCCGAAGGCGGTGACGGCGCCCGGCTTCACGCCGAGCACCTCCTCCAGCAGCTCGGCGCTGCCGAAGGAGAGCCGGCTCGCCGCGCCGAGCGGCTGGTGCAGGCTCTTGAGGTCGACACGCGTTTCCTCCTCGACCACGACGAGGAAGATGTTCCCCTTCTTGTCCTTGAGGAACAGGTTCTTGGTGTGCCCGCCGGGGATGTCGCCGCGCAGCGCCTGCGAATCCTCCACCGTGAACAGCGGCGGGTGCTCGACGGTGGTCGTCTCGATGCCGAGCTCGGTGAGCCGGGCGAGCAGGTCCTGGGCGGTCAGCGGCATGGCGGGCTCGGGGAAACGAAGGGAGGCGCCGCGTTCTAATGCGGCGCGGGGCCGTCCGGCAAGTGTGCGTCGGGAAGCGGGCCGGCCGGTGCGGGCTCCTGCGGCGGCGCGCCGCTCACCGTCGCCGCGGCGCCGCGCTTGCCGGCGCAGGGGAAGAAGCGCTCGGTCGGGGCGTAGATCAGGATGTCCGGCTTGAAGCGCGCGATCATGCCCTGGTCGAAATTGCAGAGCTGGTGGTGGGTCCAGACATAGGCGGAGCTGCGCGCCGCCAGCAGGCCGTGCCAGAAGCCGTTGGTGAAGGAATCGCCGATCACCATGATGCGCGGCCCGTCATGCCCGGTGGTGACCGCCCGCGAGGGGAAGAGCGGGTTCTCGTCGCCGACGATAGCGCGTGTCCGGCGGCTCGCGCTGGTCGAGCCCGCCGAGGCGCAAGAGGTCGCCGCCGAGCTTCACCTGCGCCGGGCCGAGCGCCTCCTGCGGGGGGATGGCGAGATCGGGCCGGCCGGCGGCGTCCATGGCGGCGTTGAAGGCGACCAGCGCGCCGCGCTCGTTCCAGTGCGTGTCGTAGCGGAAATAGGTGCGGCCATCCTTCTTCGCCTGCGCGATCAGAGGGCGCAGGTCGACGAAGGGGATGCCGTCCGCCTTCATCCGCGCGGCGACGAGGTCGTATTCCGTCGGCGCCTTCTTCTGCCCGCGCGCATAGGCCGGGAGCTCGTCGAAATTGGCGGTGTGGCTGTTGGGCGGGATCAGCGCGACGAAGCGCCCGCCGCGCGCCTTCATGTCGGCGTCGAGCTCCCTGGCGAGGTCGACGAAGCCGGCGACGGCGTTGGGCCGCACGAGCTGGCCGAGCGACTGCTCGAGCGCGTCGTTGTCGCGGATGAACAGCGTGCCGTTCTCGCCCTGCAGCACCCGCTCGCCCTGCGGCTCGTCGATGAAGCGCAGATAGGAGCGGTGGGCGGCGAGCACCGCGCCGCGGAAGCCGAAGACGTTGTTGATGTAGGGATCGAGGCGCCTGGAGGCGTCGTGCCACCAGTGCTGCTCCGGCGCCAGCACGGTGCGCATCGGCGCCGGCAGGTCGGGCGCCACCAGACCGATGGTCGGCAAAGCGAGGATGGCGACGAAGAGGATCGCCCACCAGCGGCGGAAGCCCATCAGCAACGGCATCGGCGCGCCTCCCTCAGAACCGGAAATACAGGAACGGCGAATAGGTCGCCGCGCCGACGGAGAGGATGCACAGCGCCAGCAGC
>JAQSWY010000220.1 GCA_029266425.1 Xanthobacteraceae bacterium | reverse complement strand
CGCCGAGGAACAGCACCGTGTGCAGCCCGGCGAAGCTCAGCACCTCCATCACCGCCGACGAGCCGGTGTAGTCGTCGCCATAGAAGGCGACGAGTGGCCCGTCCGGCAGCGCGCGAGGTGAGGCGGGCGCGCTCATGCCGCGTAGGTCTCCAGGGCCCGGGCGAGCGCGGTGTGGTCGCGGGCGTAATCGGCGAGCGGCACGCGGGCCATGGCGGCCTCCCATGCCTGCTTGAGCGAGGCGACGCCCGCCGCCGGGCCATCGGGATGGGCCATGATGCCCCCGCCGGCCGCGAAGATCAGGTCCGGTGAGCCGAGCGCGGCATAGGTGCCCGGTGCCTGCTTGGCCGACTGGCCGGAGGAGAACACCGGCATGGCGATGCACGGCTTGTCCTCGAACAGCGGCGTCAGGCACTCGCGCGCGGAGGCGATGACGCTGTCGTCGGCCTCCGAGAACTTGTTGGAGAGCCCGTTGACGTGCATGTGGTCGGCGCCGGCCAGGCGCCAGATCTTCTGCCAGGCGACATAGGACCAGCCCAGCATCGGCGCGCGGGAGAGATAGCCCCAGCCATTGCGATGGGCGTGGATCGGCAGCTCGGTGAAGCGGCCGAGCTCGACCATGCCGACGAGGCCGACCGAGTTAAGGCTCGCCATCACGCAGGTGCCGCCGTGCTGCAGGACCACGTCGTGGCGGCGGCGCATCTGGTCGAGCTCGCCGGTGATGTTGAAGGCGAACATTACCTTGCGGCCGGTGCGGTCGGCATGGTCGTTGACGACGCGCATCACCGCCCGCACCCGTTCCTCGAATGGGCAATGCGGGCCGTCGGACTGCAATTCGTCGTCCTTGATGAAGTCGATGCCGCCTTCGGCGAGGAGCCTGACGAGGTCGGCCGTCTCCTGCGGGCCGAAGCCGACGCTCGGCTTGACGATGGTGCCGATGAGCGGGCGCCCTTCCACGCCGGCGAGGCGGCGCGTGCCGGCGACGCCGAATTTCGGCCCGCCATAGACGTCCGCGAAGGCGTGCGGCAGGCGGATGTCCAGCAGGCGGAGTCCGGAGAACTGCTTCAGCTCGAACAGGTTGCCGGCGACGGTCGCCATGAGGTTCGGCAGCGACGGGCCGAGATTGTCGAGCGGCCAGGAGAGGGTGACGCGGGCGCGGCGGATCGGCGCTTCGCCCTTTGGACGGCCGGCCCCCGGCAGCGACGGCGCCTCGACGGTGTCGACGATCTCCAGCGCCTCGATGCGGGCGGCGGAGCGCTCCTTCAGCTCGCGCGGGTCGTAGGCGGTTTCGATGAGGTAGTCGGCCTCGATGCGTGACAGCGGGGGCATGCGGTCGTCCTGTCTCGGCACGGGACACCGCCAACCCGTCGGCAGCGACGGGGAGCCCAGGCATCTCGGTGCGTTTCCTCGCGGCGGGCCTGTGCCCACTCGTCTATTGATATAGTGATTATACCAGTTGCGAGGGCATGACAAGGGAGCGCCGGGGTGCGCTTTCGCCCCGACGCTCATCCGTTCTGTGGCCTGTCTCCGCTTTTGCGGATTAGGGCGCGTAGCGCGTGAAGACGAAGTCGTGGCCCTTCGCCAGCGCCTCGTGGCAGCCCCAGCAGGTCTCGTGCTGAGCCTTGTCGACGGGAACGCCGTTCACGAAGCGACCGAAGCCCCAGCCGCCGGTGGCGGCATAGCGGCGCGAATCCTTCACCATCACCTGCACGGTCGTCGCTGCGCCCGGAACCGTCGCCGGCCCGAACTCGGGCGAGGGCTTCTGCTTCCAGGCGAGCTTGACCAGCACGGTGCCGTCCGGGAACGGCAGCGTGCCGGATCGATAGGCGTCGAGCGCGGTCTCGTTGCCGACGACCGCGCGCAGCTCGTCGAGCGGCGCGGCCTCGATCGCCGGTGCGATCAGCTCCCAGCTGCGGTAGCCGTCCGGCAGCGTCACCCCGTAGATCGGCGAGGCATCCGGTGGCGTATCGCCGGCGGCACGGCTCGCCGCCGACAAGGCCAGCGGCGTCGCGACGGCGACGAGGCCGGCAAGTGCGTAGAGGCGTTTCATGCGCGCTCGCTTCAGGCCCGGTCCACGTCCACGATCGCCTTGGCGAAGGCCTCCGGCGCCTCCTGCGGCAGGTTGTGGCCGATGCCGCCGGTGATCAGCCGGAACTCGTATTTGCCGGTGAACTTCTTCGCATAGGCTTCCGGCGGCGGATGGGGCGCACCGTTGGCGTCGCCTTCCATGGTGATGGTGGGGACGCCGATGGTCGGCAGGGTCGCGAGCTTGCGTTCCAGTTCGTCGTACTTCGCCTGGCTGGGGGCGAGCCCGAGCCGCCAGCGATAATTGTCGATGCTGATGGCGACATGATCGGGATTGTCGAGGGCCGCGGCGGAACGGTCGAAGGTCGCGTCGTCGAACGCCCATTTGGGCGAGGCCAGCTCCCAGATCAGCCGGGCGAAGTCATGGGTGTACTGGCGGTAGCCCTTCACGCCCCGTTCGGTGGCGAAATAGTACTGGTACCACCACTGCAGCTCCGCCTTGGGCGGGAGCGGATTGCGGTTGGCCTCCTGGCTGCCGATCAGATAGCCGCTGACCGACACCATGGCCTTGCAGCGCTCGGGCCAGAGCGCGGCCATGATGTTGACCGTGCGCGCGCCCCAGTCGAAGCCGCCAAGCACGGC
>JAQSWY010000072.1 GCA_029266425.1 Xanthobacteraceae bacterium | reverse complement strand
TGCGACGGCCACTGGTGCCGCTTCTTCGGCGACGGCTTCGACGGCTTCATCGAGCAGGAGAAGCTGTGGGGCGTCTATCCGGACGAGAAGTTCGAGTGAGGTGAGTCCGCCAGTTCGCCGTCATCCTGGCCGCGGCCCGAAGGACGTAGAGCCGGGATCGCGTGACGAAAGTGCGCCTTAGTCTGCGCACGATCCCGGCTCGCGCCCGCGGTGCGTTCGGGATGACGACTCCGATAAGGGATCAGCCGCGGCGTAGTTCTCAGCCGCGGCGCTTGGGCCGCAGCCGCACCACCACGTCGATGCGCGCCACCTCATAGCCTTCCGGCGGCTCGGGCACGCGCTCGACCTCGACATGGGCGCTCGGAATGTCGACGAGGTTGTTCTCGCCCTCGACGAAGAAGTGATGGTGGTCCGAGGGGTTGGTATCGAAATAGGTCTTAGAGCCGTCCACCGCGAGTTCGCGCAGCAGCCCGACCTCGGTGAACTGGTGCAGCGTGTTGTAGACGGTGGCCAGCGACACCGGGAAGCGCGCCTTGATGGCTTCCTCGTGCAGGATTTCCGCCGAGACGTGGCGATCGCCCTTGGCGAACAGGAGCCAGCCCAGCGCCAGGCGCTGCCGGGTCGGACGCAGGCCGACGTCGCGCAGCATATGCCGCACGTCGTGGAACGGGCAGCCATTGCGGCTGGCCGAGCTGTCACGCAACTTGGCGACCGGGAGCGCGTGGTCGTCTTCCACGATCACCCGCGGCGTCGCCATGTGCACGGTACGGACGGTCTCGTTCATCTCGGCTTCCGACAAGTCCCTAAAGGGAAGGCGGCGGGCCCCATAAACCAGCAGCCGACTTCCACAATATAATGAGCCGCCGACAACGTTGCAGCCGCCAGCGAGCGGTTTTCCGGCGCATAATAGCTGTAGGCGGGCGCACTCGGCAACCGAAGCGCTGATAATCGTAATGATTCCAATCTGTGTGACGAGTTCCGCCGCCCGCCGCTGCGGCAATTATCGCGTGACGATTGCGTGACATCTTGCATATCAAGGTCCGGTTGACGGCTTTGAGCCCGATGGGGGCTGTGTTAGGAAGCGCCGAATGTCGGAGAGGATCGACAAGAACGCGCGCCAGTCGCGGCGCGCTTTCTAGAATTGCGAACGGTGTGCGGGAAAGATGGACGAGCGGCGTACAAGCTTCGATTATGAAGACCTTCTCGCATGCGGACGAGGCGAACTGTTCGGCGAGGGCAATGCGCAGCTGCCATTGCCGCCGATGCTGATGTTCGACCGCATCACCGAAATCTCCGAGACCGGCGGCGAGAACGGCAAGGGCCATATCCGCGCCGAGCTCGACGTTAAGCCGGACCTCTGGTTCTTTCCGGTGCACTTCCAGGGTGATCCGGTGATGCCGGGCTGCCTCGGTCTTGATGCCATGTGGCAGCTCGTCGGCTTCTATCTCGGCTGGCTCGGGTCCCCGGGCCGTGGCCGCGCGCTCGGCCTCGGCGAGCTGAAATTCTCCGGCCAGGTGCTGCCCACCATGAAGAAGGTGGTCTATGGCATCGACTTCAAGCGGGTGATGCGCTCGCGCCTGGTACTCGGCATCGCCGATGGCTGGCTCGAGGCCGACGGCGAGGTGATCTACCGCGCCAGCGACCTCAAGGTCGGCCTGTTCCAGACCTGAAGCGCGCACGAAGCCCGCGAGGGTCGCGGCGCGGCCTGATCGCCGACCTTCTGCACTTGCAGTCCGCACCGGCGGCGACCATTTCGCCGGTTCGTCCTTGATCTGAAAAGATCGATCGAGAAGATTGCGTCCCGCGGGCACATGCCGGCTTTGCCGGCGCCCGCCGCGACCCTTGAGGAGTAGGAAGCCTATGCGCCGCGTCGTCGTCACCGGTATGGGCATCGTCTCGTCCATCGGCAACTCGACGCAGGAGGTGCTCGCCTCCTTGCGCGAGGCGAAGAGCGGCATCAGCCGCGCCCAGTCCTATGTCGATCTCGGCTTCCGCAGCCAGGTCCATGGCGCCCCGCAGCTCGATGCGGCCGAGATCGTCGACCGCCGCGCCATGCGCTTCCATGGCGGCGGCACCGCCTGGAACCATGTGGCGATGGAACAGGCGATCCGGGATTCCGGGCTCGAGCCGCACGAGGTGTCGAACGAGCGCACCGGCCTCGTCATGGGTTCGGGCGGCTCCTCCACCCGCACCATCGTCGAGAGCGCCGACATCACCCGCGAGAAGGGCCCGAAGCGAGTCGGGCCGTTCGCGGTGCCGAAGGCGATGGGCTCCACCGCCTCGGCCACGCTCTCCACCTGGTTCAAGATCAAGGGCTCCAGCTATTCGATCTCGGCGGCCTGCGCGACCACCAATATCTGCATCGGCAATGCCGCCGAGCAGATTCAGTACGGCAAGCAGGACATCGTGTTCGCCGGCGGCTGCGAGGACCTCGACTGGACGCTCTCGGTGCTGTTCGACGCCATGGGGGCGATGTCGTCCGACTACAACGACCGCCCGGCGGTCGCCTCCCGCCCCTATGACAAGAACCGCGACGGCTTCGTCATCTCCGGCGGCGCCGGGGTGCTGGTGCTCGAAGAGCTGGAGCACGCCAAGGCGCGCGGCGCCCGCATCTATGCCGAGATCGTCGGCTACGGCACCTCCTCCGACGGCGCCGACATGGTGGCGCCGTCCGGCGAAGGCGCGGCGCGCGCCATGAAGCTGGCGCTCGAAAGCGTGAAGGGGCCGATCGACTACATCAACCCGCACGCCACCTCGACGCCAATCGGCGATCTCAAGGAGATCGAGGCGATCCGCGCGGTGTTCGGCGACAAGTGCCCGCCGATCTCCGCCACCAAGGCCCTCACCGGCCATTCGCAGGGCGCCACCGGCGTGCACGAGGCGATCTATTCCATCCTGATGATGCAGAACGGCTTCATCGCCGAGAGCGCGCATATCGAGGAACTCGACCCGGCCTTCGCCGACATGCCGATCGCGCGCCAGCGCATCGACAATGCGAAGCTGGAGCGTGTGCTCTCCAACGGCTTCGGCTTCGGCGGCACCAACGCCGTCCTCGTCCTGCAGCATCCCGACGCCTGAGCGGAACCTCGTGCGTCGGCACGGCGTCATGTCGATGACAGATAAGTGCTCCAGATCAATAGCTTGCCCGGAGCAGTCGGGCGAAGGAGTTCTTCGATGAGCCTGATGCAGGGCAAGCGCGGCCTGGTGATGGGCGTCGCCAATGACCATTCCATCGCCTGGGGCATCGCCAAGGCGCTGGCCGCGCATGGAGCGGAGCTCGCCTTCACCTACCAGGGCGAAGCGCTGGGCCGCCGGGTGCGCCCGCTCGCCCAGAGCCTCGGCTCCGACACCGTGCTGCCCTGCGATGTCGAGGATCTCGCCTCGGTGGATGCCGCCTTCGACGCCCTGAAGACGAAATGGGGCGCCATCGACTTCGTGGTGCACGCGATCGGGTTTTCCGACAAGAACGAGCTGAAGGGACGCTACGCAGATACCACGCGGGCAAATTTCACCCGCACCATGGTGATCTCTTGCTTCTCCTTCACCGAAATTGCCAAGCGCGCGGCGGCGCTCATGCCGCGGGGCGGCTCGGTCCTGACCCTGACCTATGGCGGCTCGACCCGGGTGATGCCGAACTACAATGTCATGGGCGTCGCCAAGGCCGCACTGGAGGCGAGCGTGCGCTATCTCGCCGCCGATTACGGCCCTCAGGGCGTCCGGGTGAACGCTGTCTCGGCCGGCCCGATCCGCACATTGGCCGGCGCCGGCATCACCGATGCCCGGCTGATGTTCAATTACCAGAAGCGCCACGCCCCGCTGCGCCGGACCGTGACCATCGAGGAAGTGGGCGGGGCAGCGCTCTACCTCTTGTCCGACCTCGCCAGCGGAGTGACCGGCGAGGTGCACTTCGTCGATTCCGGCTACAACATCATCTCGATGCCGCACCCTGACGCGCTCAAGACCATAGAGGATGCCGAGGAGCGCGCCGCCGGCGGCGAGGTCGCCGCGGAGTAGGCGTCAGCCGACCTTGTCCTTGTGGATCCTGCCGTCCTTCATGATCAGGACGAAGTTCTTCTCCGGATCCGCGACCAATGAGAGGTCGGCGAGCGGATCGCCGTCCACCAGGATCATGTCGGCAAACGCGTCCTTCTCCAGTACGCCCAGCTTGCCGGGATAAGGATTTCGCGGGCCGGACAGCGCCAGCAGTTCGCCATTGGTGCTCGTCGCCATGGTGAGCGCCTCGGCTGCGCTGTACCAGCGGGCGAGATGGGTCAGCATGGTTCCCTGACGCCGCGTGAGCGGCGCCGAGAACAGCAGGTCCGAGCCGAACGCCGTGCGGATGCCGTGCTTGCGCACCAGCCGGTACATGCTGTCGGTCCCGGCGAACACCTGGATCTGCTTCGCCCGGCTCGGGCCGGTGAGCGGCGCGGAATCGTCGTCGCCGACGAATGGCTGGGTGCTCAGCCAGATGCCCCGCTCCGCCAGCCGCGCGGCGGTGGCCTCGTCCATCAGATGGCCGTGCTCGATGCAGGTGACGCCAGCCGAGAGCGAGCGCTGGATGGTCTCCGGCGCATAGGCGTGCACCGCGACATAAGTGCCCCAGTCGGCCGCGGTCTCCACCGCGGCGCGCACCTCGGGCTCGGAGAAGGTGGTGGCGTCGAGAGGCGAGCGCGGCGAGGAGACGCCGCCGCCGCCGACGATCTTGATCTGCGAGGCGCCCTGCAGCATCTGCTCGCGCACCCGCATGCGCACCTCGTCGGCGCCGTCGGCGATGGCCATGCCTCCGGTCTGCTCCGCCGTGCCCGGCGTGCCGGCGGCGCGCGGCAATTCGGCCAGCGCCCGCAGATCGGCATGGCCGCCGGTGGCGGTGATCATGGCGCCGCAGGGATAGATGCGCGGGCCGGGCGACAGGCCTTCATCGATCGCCTGCTTCAGCGCGAAGGACGGGCCGCCGAGGTCGCGTATGGTGGTGAAGCCGCGCAGCAGCGTCTGCTCGGCCTGGGCCGCGGCGGCGAGATGCACATAGCCGATATCGGCGGTCATCAGCGCCGGGATCGACAGCGC
Source organism: Xanthobacteraceae bacterium (assembly GCA_029266425.1). Taxonomy (GTDB): domain Bacteria; phylum Pseudomonadota; class Alphaproteobacteria; order Rhizobiales; family Xanthobacteraceae; genus Ancylobacter. The sequence goes on along the minus strand of JAQSWY010000072.1, from coordinate 1,704 downwards.
GGCGAACATGGCGTGCCAGTGCATGTCGATAAGACCGGGCATCAGCACCCGGCCCTTGCCGTCGATCACCCGCGCGCCGTCGGGCGCCGCCTGCGTGCCGTCGGCGATGTCCCTGATGCGGCCGGCCTCGACCAGCAGGCTCGCGCCCTCGCGCAGGCGCGCGGACTTGCCGTCGAACAGCCGGACATTGATGAACAGAACCGGGCGCGGCGGGGCGGGCGGCGCCTGCGCCCGGGCCGGCTTCGACAGGCCCAGAGCTGCGACCGAGGCCCCCATGCCGGCGACGAAGCCGCGCCGGGTCAGGTCCGCATCGATGCGCCGGGTCAGCGCCCGGATCTCCGGCCGGTGGCACAGGCAGCCGGTGTGGCCGGCAACCTCGTCAGCCGATGTGCAGGAAAACATGTTCGCCCCCAACTGCCGCAATGGCGCGACAGTACGAGGGCGCGACGCAACTCATCAAGTTGCGATGATCAGCGACAGGCGACGTTCATCCCTTCGCCGCCAGGGCGATGCGGTAGGAATGCGCCGGATAGACGCCGAGGATGCGCAGCTCCTTGGAGAAGAAGGCGAGTTCCTCCAAAGCGAGCTTCACCGGCCGGTCGTCCGGATGGCCCTCCACATCGGCATAGAATTGCGTGGCGAAGAACTCGCCGTCGAGCTGGTAGGATTCCAGCTTGGTCATGTTCACGCCATTGGTGGCGAAGCCGCCCATCGCCTTGTAGAGCGCGGCCGGCACGTTGCGCACCCGGAACACGAAGGTCGTCACCGTCGGGCCGTTATTGGCCGGCGCCCAGTCGGCGTCGCGGGAGAGGATGATGAAGCGCGTGGTGTTGTGCGCCTCGTCCTCGATGTTCTCGGCGATGATGTCGAGACCGTAGATCTCCGCCGCGAGCCGCGAGGCGATGGCGGCCTGGGTGATGTCGGCGGCCTCGGCGATCTGCCGGGCGGAACCGGCGGTGTCGGCGCCGACCACCGCCTTCAGCCCGAGCTTGCGGATGATGTTGCGGCACTGGCCGAGCGCCATGACATGGCTCTGCGCGGTCTTGATGGTGGCGAGGCTCGCACCCTTCACCGCCATGAGCTGGTGGGAGAGCGGCAGGAAGAACTCGCCGGTGATGTTGAGCCCCGAGGTCGGCATCAGATGGTGGATGTCCGCCACCCGGCCGGCGACCGAATTCTCGATCGGGATCATGCCGAGATCGGCCTCGCCGTTCTGGATGGCGGCGAAGGCGTCCTCGAAGGTGGCGCACGGCACCGGCTCATAGCCCGGATAGACCTCGCGGCAGGCGATATGGGAATTGGCTCCCGGCTCGCCCTGGAACACGACGGTGCGGTGGCTGGTCATTTCGCAAGTCCTTCCCTGGTACGCACGTCTTCGCGCACGAGCAGATCTTCACGCGCGAGCAGGACCCGCGCCCTTATCAGATCATCCGGCGTATCGACCCCGAGCGGCACGGTGTCCACCACGGCGACGTCGATGCGCATGCCCGCCTCCAGCGCGCGCAGCTGTTCCAGCCGCTCGCGGGTCTCGAGCGCGGACGGCGGGAGCGCGACGAAGCGCTCCAGCGCCGCGCGCCGATACGCATAGAGGCCGATGTGGTGATAGAGCGGGCCCTTGCCCCAGGGCGCGGTGGCGCGGGTGAAATAGAGCGCGCGCAGCCGGCCGCCCGGCAGCGGGCTGCCGACCGCCTTCACCACGTTCGG
>JAQSWY010000042.1 GCA_029266425.1 Xanthobacteraceae bacterium | reverse complement strand
CGCCGCCGCAGATGGTGGCGAACATGAAGGTCGGCAACATGGACGCCTTCTGCGTCGGCGAGCCGTGGAACGAGCAGCTCGTCAACCAGGGCATCGGCTTCACCGCCTGCACCACGGGCGAAGTGTGGAAACACCATCCGGAGAAGGCGCTCGGCATGCGCGCCGAGTTCGTCGACAAGAACCCCAACGCCACCCAGGCGATCCTGATGGCGGTGCTGGAAGCCCAGCAATGGTGCGACCAGATGGCCAACAAGGAGGAGATGTCGACCATCGTCGGCAAGCGGCAATGGTTCAACGTCCCCGTCGCCGACATTGTCGGCCGCGCCAAGGGCGACATCAATTACGGCAACGGCCGGGTCGAGAAGGGCACCTCCCAGTACATGAAGTTCTGGCAGGACCACGCCTCCTATCCCTTCAAGAGCCACGACGCCTGGTTCGTCACCGAGGACATACGCTGGGGCAAGTTCGAGTCCTCGACCGACGTCAAGGCGCTGGTCGACAAGGTGAACCGCGAGGACATCTGGCGCGCTGCGGCCAAGCACATGGGCGTCGCGGCTGCCGACATCCCGGCCACGAGCTCGCGCGGCAAGGAGACCTTCTTCGACGGCAAGGTCTTCGATCCCGAGAACCCCACCGCCTATCTCGCCAGCCTCGACATCAAGCGCGTGGCGTAAGGCCCCCTCTCCCCGACGGGGAGAGGGCTTAAGCGCCGCCGCCAGCTTCGAGACCTTTACGGGAGCAACACATGTCCCTCACCGCACTGAAGAGCGAGACCCCACCGCCTCGCAAGAGCGCCGAGATCGTCCGGCTCGCCGTGCCCCGCCGCGCCGCGGCGCCGAGCCGGATCGTCAAACTCGCGCACAATCTCGGCGTCGCGGTCGTGCCGCCCGCCATCGTGCTGCTGCTCCTGCTCGGAATATGGGAGCTCGCCTGCAGCGGACCCGGCGCGACGCTGCCGCCGCCCTCGACCATCTGGAGCGAGGCGCGCGACCTCATCATCGATCCGTTCTTCGTCAACGGGCCGCAGGACATCGGCCTCGGCTGGCGGGTGCTGACCTCACTGCAGCGCGTCGCCATCGGCTTCGGTCTGGCGGCGGCCGTCGGCATCGTGCTCGGCGTCGTGGTCGGTCAATCGGTCTGGGCAATGCGCGGGCTCGACCCGATCTTCCAGGTGCTGCGCACCGTGCCGCCGCTGGCCTGGCTGCCGATCGCGCTCGCAGCCTTCCGCGACAGCAATCCCTCGGCGGTGTTCGTCATCTTCATCACCGCGATCTGGCCGGTGATCATCAACACCGCGGTCGGGGTGCGGAACATCCCGCAGGACTACCGCAATGTGGCGAAGGTGCTGCGACTGAACCCGCTGGAGTTCTTCGCCAAGATCATGCTGCCGGCGGCTGCGCCGTACATCTTCACCGGCCTTCGGATCGGCGTCGGCCTCTCCTGGCTCGCCATCGTGGCGGCCGAGATGCTGACCGGCGGCGTCGGCATCGGCTTCTTCATCTGGGACGCGTGGAACTCCTCGCGCCTGTCCGACATCATTGTGGCGCTGGTCTATATCGGCGTGGTCGGCTTCGTGCTCGACCGCGTCGTCGCTGGCATCGGCGCCTTCATCACCCGCGGCACTGCGGCCGCCTGAAGGAGGAACCGATGAGCGCCTATCTCAAGCTCTCCCATATCGACAAGTCCTTCACCCGCGGCGACACGACCACCGAAGTCTTGCGGCAGGTCTCGCTCGATATCGGCAAGGGCGAATACGTCTCGATCATCGGCCATTCCGGCTGCGGGAAGTCGACGCTGCTCAACATCGTCGCCGGCCTGACGCCTGCGACCGCGGGCGGCGTGATCCTGGAAGGCCGCGAAGTCGACTCACCCGGCCCGGACCGCGCCGTCGTGTTCCAGAACCACTCGCTGCTGCCGTGGCTCTCGGTCTACGACAATGTGCGGCTCGCGGTCGACAAGGTGTTCTCCGGGCTCAAGAGCCGGGCCGAGCGCCACGACTGGACGCTGCACAATCTCGACCTCGTGCAGATGGGTCACGCCAAGGACAAGCGCCCGTCCGAGGTCTCCGGCGGCATGAAGCAGCGCGTCGGCATCGCCCGTGCGCTCGCCATGCAGCCCAAGGTCCTGTTGCTCGACGAGCCGTTCGGCGCGCTCGACGCGCTGACGCGGGCGCATCTCCAGGATTCGGTGATGCAGATCCACGCGACGCTGGGCAACACCGTCATCATGATCACCCACGATGTCGACGAGGCGGTGCTGCTCTCCGACCGCATTGTCATGATGACTAACGGCCCCGCTGCCCATATCGGCGAGGTGCTGGAGGTGGCGCTGCCGCGTCCGCGCCGCCGGCTTGAGCTGGTCACCGATCCGACCTACCTGAAGTGCCGCGAGGCGGTGCTGAAGTTCCTCTACGAGCGCCACCGCTTCGTCGAAGCGGCGTGAGGAGGGCACGATGAGCGAGCCCCTCGTCGTCATCGGCAACGGCATGGCCGCGGCGAAGTTCTGCGAGGAACTGGCGAGCCGCAGCCTCGGCCGCTACGCCGTCGCCGTCATCGGTGCCGAGCCGCACCTTGCCTATAATCGCGTGCTGCTCTCCTCGCTGCTCGCCGGCGAGGTGGCGGCGGGCGACATCGTGCTGCGTTCCGCCGACTGGTGGCGGGCGCGCGGCGTGACGCTGATCTATGGTCGCCCGGCGGTCGCCATCGATGCCGATGCCGGCCGCGTCGCGCTCGCCGACGGCACCTCCCTGCCCTATTCGAAGCTGGTGCTTGCCACCGGCTCGCACCCGATCCGGCTGCCGGTGCCGGGGATGGAACTGCCCGGCGTCATGACCTTCCGCGACCGGGCGGACGTCGAGGCGCTGCTGCGCGCGGCAAAGCCCGGCACCCGCGCCATCGTCATCGGCGGCGGCCTCCTGGGCCTCGAGGCCGCGACCGGTCTTGCCGGCGCCGGCGCGGACACCACCGTGATCCATCTCGCCGACCGGCTGATGGAGCGCCAGCTCGATCCTCGCGCCGCCGCGCTGCTCCGGCAGGCGGTCGAGGCGCGCGGGATCAGGGTGCGGCTCGGCGCGTCGACGCAGGCGATCGAAGGCGATAGCCGCGTCGAGGGGCTGCGCCTCGCCGACGGCGAGATCCTGCCCGCCGACCTCATCGTCGTCGCCTGCGGGGTCCGCCCCAATGCCGACCTCGCCCGCGCCGCCGGCCTCGCCTGCAATCGCGGCGTCGTGGTCGATGACGGGCTTTCGACCAGCCATGCCGGCGTCCACGCTATCGGCGAATGCGCCGAGCATCGCGGCCAGGTCTACGGCCTGGTCGAGCCGGCCTATGAGCACGCCCGGGTGCTCGCCCGCCGCCTCTCCGGCGACACCGCCGCCTATCAGGGCAGCGTCACCGCGACCAACCTCAAGGTCTCCGGCGTCCACGTGTTCTCGGCCGGCGACTTCGCGGGTGCCGAGGATACCCAGGACATCGTGCTGTCCGACCCCGGCATCGGCTTCTATCGCCGCCTGGTGCTGCGCGAGGATGCGAACGGTACCCGGCTAGTGGGTGCCGTGCTCTACGGCGATACCGCCGACGGCCTGTTCTATCTCGACCTCATCCGCTCCGGCCACGACATCGGCCGGCACCGCGCCGACATCGCCTTCGGCCGGATCGATCTCGACACGAACCTGACTGCGGAGGCCGCGTGATGGGCACCGATTTCACTCCCGAACAGAAGCGCTACCTCGAAGGCTTCGTCGCCGGCCTCGCCGCCACGCGGGCGGCGGGCGGCCTCGGCGCCGCATCCCCCACGAGCGCACCGGCGGCGCCCGCCGAGCCGACCGGGCCGGAAGCCGCGGCGCATCGTGCCATGGCCCGCACCGAGGCTGAGGGCCGCAAGCTCGTCGCCGAAGAGAAGGGCAAGCGCGAGGAGCTTGGGCTCGATTCCTACGCCCGCATGAAGCAGCACGCCCGCGACGGCCTGTTCCCCAAGGGCCCCGACGTGTTCCGCTGGAAGTTCCACGGCCTGTTCTATGTCGCGCCGACGCAGGACAGCTTCATGTGCCGGCTGCGCATTCCGAACGGCGTGTTGAAGCACTGGCAGTTCGCCGGCGTCGCCGACATCGCCGATACCCATGCCGGCGGCTACAGCCACGTCACCACCCGGGCCAACCTGCAGATCCGGGAGATCCCGGCGACCGATGGCACGGCGGTGGTGGAGAAGCTGTTCGGCCTCGGCCTCACCTCGCGCGGTTCCGGCGCCGACAATATCCGCAACGTGACCGGCGGGCCGACCGCCGGCATCGATCCGCAGGAACTGCTCGACACCCGCCCCTATGCGCTCGAGTGGCACTACCACATCCTCTCCGACCGCTCGCTCTACGGCCTGCCGCGCAAGTTCAACGTCGCCTTCGACGGTGGCGGGCTGATCGGCGCGCTGGAGGACACCAACGATATTGGCTTCCAGGCGGTTGAGGTGGCAGACGGCTTCGGCGTCGAGCCCGGCATCTGGTTCCGTCTCGTGCTCGGCGGCATCACCGGCCATCTCGATCTCGCCCGCGACACCGGCGTGATCGTGCATCCGGAGGACGCGACCCGCGTCGCCGACGCCATCGTCCGCGTCTTCATCGACCATGGCGACCGCACCGACCGCAAGAAGGCGCGGCTGAAGTATCTGCTCGATGCCTGGGGCTTCGAGAAGTTCCTCGCCGCCACCGAGGAGAAGCTGGGCACAGCTCTGACCCGCGTGCCGGCCGAAGCCGTGGCGCCGCGCCCCGAGCCGGACCGCCTCGCGCATGTCGGCGTGCATGCCCAGAAGCAGGCCGGGCTCAACTGGGTCGGGGTGGTGCTCCCCGTCGGCAAGATGACGAGCGAGCAGATGCGTGGCCTCGCCTCGATCGCCCGCGACCTCGGCGACGGCGATCTGCGCCTCACCGTCTGGCAGAACCTGATCCTGTCCGGTGTCTCCGACGCGAACGTGCCGCTGGTCGAGGCGGCGCTGGAGGCGCTCGGCCTCACCTCGCGTGCCACCGCCATCCGCGCCGGGCTGGTGGCCTGCACCGGCGCCGCCGGCTGCAAGTTCGGCAATGCCGACACCAAGGCAACGGCGGAAGCCATCGCCAACCATTGCGATGGCCGCGTCACGGCCGACCTGCCGGTGAACATCCATGTCACCGGCTGCCACCATTCCTGCGCCCAGCATTACATCGGCGACATCGGTCTCGTCGGCGCCCGCGTGCCGGTGAACGAGGAGGGCGACACCGTCGACGGTTATCATCTTCTGGTCGGCGGCGGCTTCGGCTCGGACGCCGCGATCGCCCGCGAGCTGTGGCGCGACGTGAAATCCGAGGAGGCGCCGGCGCGTGTCGAAGGCCTGCTGAAGGCCTGGCTCGCCCATCGCGCCGACGACACCGAGACGCTCGCCCACTTCACCCGCCGCTATGAGCCGGACGCGCTTCGTGCGCTGGTCGAGGATGCCCTGGAGCACGCGCAATGAACGCTCAGACTCCCCTGCCCGCGCCCCCCAGCGTCTCCTTCTTCCCGGAGACCGCGCCTTTCAGCGAGGAGCAGCGCGCCTGGCTGAACGGCTTCTTCGCCGGCATGTTGATGCCGCAGGGCGCACCGACCGCGCTCTCGCCCGCCGAGAACGCGGCGCTGATGCCGGCGGAGGTTGACGATGGCGCCCCTTGGCACGACGCCGCCATGCCGATGGACGAGCGGATGAAGCTCGCCGAGGGCCGGCCGCTGCCGCGCCGCATGATGGCAGCGATGGCGCAGCAGGATTGCGGCCAGTGCGGCTATCTCTGCGAGACCTACGCCGCCGCCATCGCTTCGGCCAAGGAGACCAAGCTCAATCTCTGCGCCCCCGGCGGCAAGGAGACGGCGCGCATGCTCAAGAGCCTCGCCGCCGAGCTGGACGGCGCCGCGGCCCCCACGGCGAACGAACCGGCACCGGCAGCGCCCGTCGGTGCGCCGGGCACCTCGCGCGACAATCCGGCCCTGGTCTCGCTGGTGGCCCGGCATCGGCTCAACAAGGGATCCTCAGAAAAGGAGACTTGGCATGTCGAGTTCGATCTCGCCGCGGCCGGGCTCGACTATGAGGTCGGCGACAGTTTCGGCATCTTCCCGCAGAACGATCCCGGCCTCGTCGCCGCGGTGCTGGACGCGATCGGCTGCACGCCGGCCGACATGATCGGCGAGCGCTCTGCCATCGACACGCTGACCAATGATGTCGCGCTGAGCGCCGCGCCGGACGGATTGTTCCAGCTCCTCACCTATCTCACCGGCGGCGAGGTGCGCCGCAAGGCCCGCGCGCTCGCAGCCGGAGAGGATCCCGACGGCGATGCGAGCACCCTCGACGTGCTGGCGGCGCTGGAGAAATTCGGCCGTCCGCGCATCGATCCGGAGGTGCTGATCGAGGCGCTGGAGCCGTTGCAGCCCCGGCTCTATTCCATCTCCTCCAGCCCGAAGGCGACGCCCGGCCGGCTCTCTCTGACAGTGGACGCGGTGCGCTATCGGATCGGTACCCGCGCCCGGCTCGGCGTCGGCTCGACCTTCCTCGCCGCGCGGCTGGAAGCCGGCGCTCCGATGCGCGCCTATGTGCAGAAGGCGCACGGCTTCGCCTTGCCGAAGGATCCGGCGACGCCGATCATCATGGTCGGTCCCGGCACCGGCATCGCCCCGTTCCGCGCCTTCCTGTGGGACCGCATGGCCGCCAAGGCGCCGGGTCGCAACTGGCTGTTCTTCGGCCACCAGCGCAGCGACTGCGATTTCTTCTATGAGGACGAACTCGCCGGCATGCGCGCCTCCGGCCACCTCTCCCGCCTGACGCTGGCCTGGTCGCGCGACGGCTCCAAGAAGGTCTATGTGCAGGACCGCATGCGCGAGGTCGGCGCCGACCTCCATGCCTGGCTGGAGAGCGGCGCGCATTTCTACATATGCGGCGACGCCAAGCGTATGGCGAAGGATGTCGAGCGCGCTCTGGTCGAGGTCGTCGCCACCCATGGAGGCAAGTCGACCGACGAGGCGCTCGCCTATGTCGCCAATCTGAAGAAAGCCGGGCGCTACCAGGCGGACGTCTACTGATGAACGCGCCGGTCCCCACTCCCACCGCGCTGGACGCGCGCGCCGTGTCCCCGGTGCGCACCACCTGTCCCTATTGCGGGGTCGGCTGCGGCGTGCTGGCGAGCCCGGACGGCATGGGCGGGGCGGCGATCGCCGGCGATCCGGAACACCCGGCGAATTTCGGCCGGCTCTGCTCCAAAGGCTCGGCGCTCGGCGAGACGCTGGGGCCGGAGACCCGCCTGCTGCATCCGATGGCACGCGGCGCGGACGGGGTGCTGGCCCGGATCGGCTGGGGTGCCGCGCTCGACCGCATCGCCAAGGCCTTCGGCGAGACCATCGAGAAGCACGGGCCGGGTTCGGTCGCGCTCTATCTGTCCGGCCAGTTGCTGACCGAGGATTATTACGCGGCAAACAAGCTCGCCAAGGGCTTCCTCGGCACGGCGAATGTCGACACCAATTCGCGCCTCTGTATGGCCTCCTCGGTCGCCGGCCATCGCCGCGCCTTCGGCTCAGACACCGTGCCCGGCACCTACGCCGATCTCGACGAGGCCGACCTCGTGGTGCTGGTCGGCTCCAATGCCGCCTGGTGCCACCCGATCCTGTTCCGCCGGCTCGAGGCGGCGCGGGGACGACGCGGCACGAAGCTCGTCGTCATCGATCCGCGCAAGACCGCAACCGGCGAGGAAGCCGACCTGTTCCTGCCGGTGGCCCCCGGACAGGACACGGCGCTGTTCGCCGGCCTGCTGAGCTTTCTCGCCGAACGCGATGCCCTCGACCGCTCCTATATCGAGGCGCACACCAGCGGCTTCGACGAGGCGCTGGCAGCGGCGCGCGAGATCGCGCCCGGCGTCGATACGGTGGCGCGGAAGACCGGCGTGCCGGCAGACGACCTCGCCCGTTTCTATTCGCTGTTCGCTACGACCGAGCGCGTCGTCACCTGCTATTCGCAAGGCGTGAACCAGTCGGCGCAGGGCACCGACAAGGTCAATGCCATCATCAATGTGCACCTCGCCACCGGGCGCATCGGCCGGCCCGGGATGGGTCCGTTCTCGCTCACCGGACAGCCCAATGCGATGGGCGGGCGTGAGGTCGGCGGCCTTGCCAACCAGCTCGCCGCCCATATGGGCTTCACCACCATCGACATCGACCGGGTCCGCCGCTTCTGGGATGCGCCCAACATCGCCGAGCGCGAAGGTCTTAAGGCGGTGGCGATGTTCGACGCCATCGCCGCCGGCAAGATCAAGGCATTGTGGGTGATGGGCACCAACCCCGCGGTCAGCCTGCCGCGCGCCGATGCCGTGCGCGCGGCCCTGCGCTCGATCGATTTCCTCGCCGTCTCCGACAATGTCGGAAGCAACGACACGCTCGGCTGCCGGCCGCACCTGGTGCTGCCGGCGCTGGCCTGGGGCGAGAAGGACGGCACCGTCACCAATTCCGAACGCCGCATCTCGCGCCAGCGCCCGTTCTTGTCGCCGCCGGGCGAGGCCAAGCCCGATTGGTGGGCGGTGGCGCAAGTGGGCAAGAGACTCGGCTTCGGTGCCGCCTTCGCCTGGCGCTCGGCCGCGGATGTGTTCCGCGAGCATGCCGCGCTCTCCACCTTCGAGAATGCCGGCGCCCGCGATTTCGATCTCGGCGGCCTGAGCGGTCTCGATGAAGTCGCGTTCGAGACCATGCAGCCGGTGCAATGGCCGGTGCGTGAGGCGGGCGACACGACGGAGAAGCGGTTCTTCGCCGAGGGACGCTTCTACACGCCGGACCGCAAGGCGCGCTTCGTCGCGCCGGAGCCGCCGGCGCTCGCGAGCGAGGCGGGCGGCGACTTCCCTTTCCTGCTCAATACCGGCCGTATCCGCGACCAGTGGCACACCATGACCCGCAGCGGCCTCAGCCCGCGGTTAGGGGCGCATCTGCCGGTTCCCTTCGTCGAGATCCACCCCGAAGAGGCAGCGGCACACGGCATCGCCGACGGCGACATGGTGCGCCTCGTCTCGCCCCATGGCGCGGCCATCCTCGAGGCGCAGCTCTCCTCCGGCCAGCGGCGCGGCAGCCTGTTCGCCCCGATCCACTGGAGCGATGCCACCACCTCAGCCGGGCGCATCGGCGCGCTGGTGGGCGGCGCCACCGACCCGCATTCCGGCCAGCCCGAGGCCAAGGCGACGCCGGCCAGGGCCGAGCGCATCGACCTGCCGTATCGCGGCTTCGTCCTGTCCCGGCGAGGGCTGGAGCTGCCGCCGGCCACGTGCTGGACAGTGGTCACGATCGAGGGCGGCGTCGGCTATCTGCTCGCCGATGCGCGCGAGCCGCGTTCCTGGTTGCCGCAATGGCTTGCCAGGACCAGCGAGGCGCCGACCGCGGATTATGACGATGCCCGTGCCGGCCGCTATCGTGGTGCGCGCTTCGACGCCACCGGCCGCATCGCGACGCTCGCCTTCATGGAGCGCTCCGACCGGCGCCTCGACTGGAGCGCGGCGATGCCGTTCTTCGCGGCCGAGCATGTACCGCCGGAGCAGCGCCGCCGCCTGCTGTCGGGCCGCAACGCGGCCGGGGTCGAGACCGGCCCACTGGTCTGCGCCTGCCACGCCGTGCCGCGCGCGGCGATTGACACCGCCATCGCCGCGGACCCGTCGGCCAGCGTGGACTCGCTCGGCCGTTGCCTGAAGGCCGGCACCAATTGCGGCTCCTGCATCCCCGAGCTGAAGCGTATCTTGCGCGATGCGCACGTGGCGGCCGAAGCCCGCGAGACCTGCGCCGCGGAGTAGAACCACTTCTGTTCGGATGGAACCATCCAAACGAAGACAAAGCTCTCTAGATTAATGGGCTGGAGCATCTTCTGATCGCAAGAAAGTCCTGGGCTCGTGGCGCCGCGCGGGCATCTGTGATGCCGCGAGCCCAGGATGACCACGGTCGACTGCGGCTCAGCTGCGAATGAAGGCAAGCAGGTCCGGATTGATCACGTCGGCATGGATGGTGAGCATGCCGTGCGGATAGCCTTCATAGACCTTGAGAGTGCCGTTCTTGAGCAGCTTGACGCTGAGGCGCCCCGCATCATCGATCGGCACGACCTGATCGTCGTCGCCGTGCATGACGAGGGTCGGCACCGTGATAGCCTTCAGGTCTTCAGTCTGATCGGTTTCCGAGAATGCCTTGATGCCGTCGTAATGCGCCTTGGCGCTGCCGATCATGCCCTGGCGCCACCAGTTCTGGATCACGCCCTGCGACGCCTCTGCACCCGGTCGGTTGAAGCCGTAAAACGGCCCGGAGGCGACATCGAGGTAGAACTGCGCACGGTTGCCGGCAAGTGCCTTGCGGAAGTCATCGAACACCTCGATGGGCGTGCCGCCCGGGTTAGTCGCGGACTTGACCATGATCGGCGGGACGGCGCTGACGAGCACGGCCTTGGCGACGCGCCCCTGCGGCTGTCCGAATTTGGCGACGTAGCGGACGACTTCACCGCCGCCCGTGGAATGGCCGATATGGACCGCGTTCTTCAGGTCGAGGTGCTCGTACACGGCCGATGCGTCGGCCGCATAGTGATCCATGTCGTGCCCGTCGCTGACCTGAGAGGAGCGGCCGTGGCCGCGCCGGTCGTGGGCGACAACGCGATATCCCTTCTCCACAAAGAAGAGCATCTGGTTGTCCCAGTCGTCGGCGCTGAGCGGCCAGCCATGATGAAAGACGATCGGCTGCGCGCTCTTCGGACCCCAGTCCTTATAGTAGATATCGGTCCCGTCCTTGGTTGTAACTATACCCATAATCGTGTCTCCATGGCTCTGATCCGTGAGCGCGAAGGACAAGCGAGAGGGGCCGCGCGGTCCCTGTCGGGACCTCACTACGGCTTGGCAGGCTCATCACGAGGCTCGCTTGCTGGATAATTGGTGGAAGCGCCCGCGTATTTTCGAAATGCCCGCTTCCGTAGAGAAGACGCCTTCGCGGCCTTCAGCCCGAAGACTAAGCGGTCAGCTGGACTGCATAGAAGAAGTCACGGAAGTGTTCCCGACCATCAGTACCGCGTACGGCTCCTAGAGCCCTTTCCGTTCGGATGGAAACATCCGAACGACAGGAAAGTGCTCTAGATTCAATAAGCTGGAGCAATTCCTCTTCGAACAGATGATTCCATCTGATCGGGAAATGCTCTGGCCGGTGCCCAGCTATTGCAGGGTCTCGCCGCGCGGCCTCGGGGCCATCATCGCGGCTGTTCCGCCCTGTTCGGCGTTCATCTCGGCCCGCTCCTCGGCGACGCCGTGAAGGTGCCGGCCGACGGTGCGGAGCAGCAGCAGCGCGACGGTGATGTCCGACTCGATGATGTCGAGAAGCTCGCGCTTGCCGATGCGCAGCGCGGTGAAGTCCGAGACCGCGACCATGTCGATGATGCGATCCTCGTCGAGCACGACCGACAGGTCGCCGATCAGCCGCCCCGGCGTGATCGTGTCGATCGGTTCCAGTTCCGGGCCTGCACCCGGCCAACGAAGCTCGGCCGCGCCGGCGACCGCGACATAGGCTCCGTCGGTCTCGTCTCCGGATCGGAACAGATATTCGCCCTCGCGGGCCGAGACCCAGCGGGAAGCATAGGCGAGCAATTCGATCTGCCCGCGCTTCAGGCCGCGGAACTCGGGGACCGCGGACAGGGCGTCGAACTTGCTCTGCTGGTCCGCCGTGATGCTCGACAGCCGCGGTGCCGGCATCGGCTGGAGCCGTGCCGAGGAACCGACGATCCGGCCGCCACGGATCTCGATGACGAGGTCGAACGCTTCGGGCTGCGGGAAGTCCGGCTCGAGGAAGATGATGGTGCTCTCCGGAAGCAGCGCCCTGAGCTTGGTCCGCATCGCCTCGCGCTCGGCCGGCGACTGCGAGGCGAGCGCATGATCGAGGATCAGCACATCCGGCCGCCGGATCACGGCGCGGGCAAAGCCGATGCGCTCGCGTGCCACCGGCGACAGGTTGGCGCCGCCGAGCCCGGTGTCGGTCTCTCCGATCAGCAGCATGAACTCGCCGGCTAGGCCGCTCTCGATCAGCGCCTCCTGCGCCAGGCTGCGGATGCGGCGCACGTCGATCTGCGAGCCGGTGAGCGTGCCCGACAGCAGATTGTCGAGCACAGTCAGATTGTGATTGAAAGCGCTGCTCTCGATCGGCTGGAAAACTTCGGCCGCCAATGCGCGCAATGTTGCGCCATGCTTCTTTCGCGCCTCCAAAATGGTGGCTTCGAGGCCGGCGGGGAAGCCGGAGCCGAGATCGTCCGCGGTGATCGCGAACGGCAAGGCGAGCAGGATGGCGCGGTCGGCAGCCTCGAACGCGTGCCCGCTCATCCGCCTCGTGTCGATCGCGCGCAGCCGTTCGAAGGCATCGGGCCCGATATGGGTCAGGCGGCGCAGCAAAGGATGGCGAGGCCCGACCTCGCCGAAGGCCCGCACCAGCGCGTTGGTGAGATCTGCGGCGAAGTCGATCAGCGGTCCGGCAATATCGAGTTGCTCCAGCACCTGGAAGAAGACCGGGCCGAACTCCGGCAGGCCGCCGGACGATGGCCGCCGGCGCACCGCGAACAACAGGTTCTCGCCGACCGAGAGGCCGGGATTGAAAACGTTCTCGTCGAAGTGCCGCACCCGGTCCGCGAGTTCCGCCGTCTGCAGTGAGCCCGCCACGGTGGTGCGCAGCCCGATCACCTGTTCGGCCAACGCACCGTGGCGATCGGGTTCGAGATAGCAGTCCAGCGCACGGTCGAGCAGAAAATTGCTGGTCCCCATCGTCTCGATGATCTTGAGCCACCAATCGCGGATCGCCTGCTCGTCGGCGAGGCCACTCGCGCCGGAATCGAACCAGCCGCGATCGAGCGGCTCGAAATCATTGCCGGCGCGCTCCGCCTCCAGAATGGCCAGCTTCATGTCCGGGGCCGGCGGCTGGCCGATGCTATCAGCGGCTTCCGCGTTCGGGGCGACGCGCAGCGGCATCTGGATGTTGGCGGCGATGGAGGAGCGGAAGATGTAGGGGGTACTGGTGGCGACACCGATGCGGGCGGCGAGCACGCCCTGGTGCAGCTCGGCAACATCGTGCCCCGCAATCTCGACCTTGCCCGCGATGGGCGGGCGGATGCGCGAGATCACCTCGGCGAGCGCCTGGCGCACGGCGGCATCCGGGATCTTGATCGCGACCATCGCGCGCGCAGGTATCTCCAGCTCGATCTGGTCGAGCAGCACCACCCCGGACATGTCGGTGACGGTGACGCCGTCGAGCCGGAGGGGACCATCAAGCCGCGGCACCTCGTCCGGTCGGCCCTGCGCAAGCGCCGCCGGGAGCATGCCCGGCGGATTGAACTGGGTGACGATGTGCTCGTAGCGCGAGGAGGCTTCCTGCGCGCTGTTCCAGTAGAGCAGCAATTCGCGCCACGGATCGGCGATGTCGCGCGCCGCCGCGATCGCGGCGATCAGGGCGCCGGCGCTGAGCTGGCCGATGATCACCAGATAGCCCCCAACCGCAAAGAAGAAGAACGGCGTGAGCTGGGTGATGAAGTTATTGACGAACTTGATCAGGAACTTGCGCTTGAAGATATCGAGCCGGATGAAGAACAGGTCGCCAAGCAAGTGCCCGAACTCGGCGAGGCGACGCGGCGCGCCGCCATTGATCCTGAGATCCCCTGCCCCCGATATGCTTTCCCCGATCCGCTCGGAAAACTGCCGGACATAGGCGACACGGCGGTGATGCATGCGGTTCACCTCCCGCTGCATGACCGGGATCAGATAGGCCTGCAGCGGGATCAGCGCGATGCCGGCAAGGCCGAGCCAGGGGCTCTGCACGAACAGAAACACGATGATGGTCAGCATCTGGCCGAGCTGGAACACCGGCTGGGCGAAGGCGTCGCCCATAGTGCCGGTGAGCGGCTCGGCCTCGGCGGTGACCATGGACACCACCTCGCCCTGCGACACGCTGTGGAAGCGCTGCAGCGGGAAGCGCATGAGCTGCGCGATCAGCGCGAAGCGCAGCCGGCGGATCAGCCGCTCGCCGACGATGCCTCGATAGATGCTGAGCTGCATCTTGATGACGCCGTTTGCGAAGACGCAGGCCAGGAAGGCGAGGCACAGCAGCCACAGGAACGTCGTCTGCCCGATCTCCATCCCGAGCACGCGTCGTGGAAAATCATGGCCCTGGATGACGCCGTTGATGATGAACTTCGGGATTTCCAGCGAGACATAAAGGATCGGGAACGAGGCGACGGTGAGCAGCAGCAGGAGCAGTTGCTGCCCGGCGCTGTAACGCCAGATGAAGGAAAGAAGGCGGTTTTCGAGCTGGCGATTCTCGTCCAACGAAGCGCACTCGCGGTTGCCGCTACGTTCGTGCCCAAGCCGCAGCACCCGGTCAAGTATGATGGTAGCTGACGAAGCATCAACGGCGCGGTATGTCGACGATGATAGATAATCCCGCCGCTTCACTGAGGCATCCTCAATAATGGCGCGCATCGATCCGGCCGACCTTTCGGTCTTCCTCGCCATCGCCCGGCAGGGCAGCTTCAGGCGCGCGGCAGCCGAGCTCGGCGTCACGCCGTCGGCGCTCAGTCATTCGCTGCGTATCGTGGAGGAGCGGATCGGCATTCGCCTGATCAACCGCACCACCCGC
Source organism: Xanthobacteraceae bacterium (assembly GCA_029266425.1). Taxonomy (GTDB): domain Bacteria; phylum Pseudomonadota; class Alphaproteobacteria; order Rhizobiales; family Xanthobacteraceae; genus Ancylobacter. The sequence continues at coordinate 52,008 of JAQSWY010000042.1, read as the reverse complement.
AGCCTCGCCCTCACCGATGCCGGCGCGCGGCTCTTCGCCCGCATCAACCCGGCCTTCCTCGACATCGGCGACGCCATCGACGAGTTGAACCGGTTCCGCGATACGCCGTTCGGCACACTCCGGCTCAACGTGTCGCGCATCTGCGCGCGGTTCGTGCTGATGCCGATCGTCACCCGCTTCCTGGCGGCGTTCCCGGACATCCAGGTCGAGCTCGTCGTCAATGACGCCCTGGTCGACGTCGTGGCTGAAGGATTCGATGCCGGCATCCGCTTCGGCGAGAGCATCGCCGCCGACATGATCGCAGTGCCGGTCGGCCCGCGCTTGTCCTTCGCCGTGGTCGGCACCCCGGATTATTTCGAGAGCCACGGCAAGCCGATCACGCCGCGCGACCTCACCGGCAGACCCTGCATCCGCTACCGCTTCCTGGGCGGCACCCTTTATGACTGGGAGTTCGAGCGCGGTGGCGAGGAGATCACTGTGGCGGTCGACGGCCCGCTCACCTTGAGCGAGCAGGACGTCATGGTCGACGCCGCTCTCGCCGGGGTGGGGATGGCGTACCTGTTCGAGGAACAGGCGCGCAGCCATATAGCGAGCGGCGCCCTGGTGCGGGTTCTGGAGGACTGGTGCCCCTATTATCCGGGCTTCTACCTCTATTATCCGAGCCGACGACAGATGCCGTCGGCGCTTAGGGCGTTCATCGACTTTGCGCGGACGAAATAGCGTCATGGCCGGGCTTGTCCCGGCCATCCACGGTTGCTCCATCGTCACGGACGTGGATCCCCGGGACAAGCCCGAGGATGACGGGTCTGCTCACACCGGCTGCGCATCCCAGTCCGTGGAGAGCGCCAGCCCGCGCCATTCGGTGAGCTCGGCCGCTACCTTGGCGTTCTTCTCCTCGATCCTCGCTACCGTGTCGCTGCCGAGCGGCAGGCGCAGCGGCTTCTTCGGTGCGTTGGCGAGCGCAATGAGCGCCGTGGCGAGCTTCGCCGGATTGCCCGGCTGGGCATGGTTGGCGCTGACGGCGAAGCGGCGCATCGCCCCGACGGTCTCGGCATAATCCTCGATCTCGAGCGCTGTCTTCGACAGCGACGTGTCGTCCAGGAAGTCGGTGCGGAAGAAGCCGGGCTCGACGACGGTGGCATCGATGCCGAGGGGAGCAAGCTCCGCGGCGAGCGCCTCGGTCAGGCCTTCCACGGCGAATTTGGTGGCCCCGTAGACGCCCCAGCCGGGATAGGCCTCGTAGCCGCCGACGGAGGAGATGTTGATGACATGGCCGGAGCGCTGCCGGCGCATGTGCGGCAGCACTGCCCGCGTCACGTTCAGGAGGCCGAACACATTGGTGCGGAACACGCTCTCGACTTCCGCGGCGCCGGATTCCTCGACCGCGCCGAGCAGGCCATAGCCAGCATTGTTGAGCAGCACGTCGATGCGGCCGAATGTCTTCACTGCGGCCCCCGCCGCCGCGAAGGCCTGGGCCTCATAGGTGACGTCGAGCGCAACGGCGAGCAGATTGGGATGATTGCCTAGCGCGTCGATGACGTGCTGGGGATTGCGGGCGGTGGCGACGACCGCGTCGCCGGCCTCGAGAGCTTCCTTCGCGATCAGCGCGCCGAAGCCGCGCGAGGCGCCAGTGATGAACCAGGTACGCATGGGATCGATCTCCTCTGGGGAATGTTGGCGAGGGGACGGGGCGGCGCTCAGCGCCTCTTCCCGACCTTGTGTGCTCAGCGGCTGCTGCGGCGGTTCGCCTCGATCTGGCGGGCGATGTAGGGCTCGACGCCGTATACCGCGGCGGGCGCCACGGTCGCGGCATTGCGACCCTCGCGTACCGGCGCGGCATAAGCCGGCGTGGCAGCCTGATTGCGCACCGTCTGGGCCCAGGGCGCGCGTTCGTGGGTGTCGCGCCTGGCCTCGGCCGGAGCGACGAATGCGAGGGTGGCGATGGCGGCAAAAGCGGCGGCGAAAGTCTCGTTGATGAGGGTCTTCATGGTCGTTTCTCCATCGGCTTGCCGGGGCCGCATCGCGCGGCGCTCTCGGCTGATGGAGAGACGGTACCGATGCTCCAGACGTGAATTAATCCGCTAGAATCTCGCTGAGTTGATGAGAACCGCTCATCAAACCGGCCATGCCGACATGGCGGACATGGAGGCCGCGTGGCTGCGGAGCGCCCTGAGGCGATCCTTCATTTGCTGTCGGCGGGCAGCAGCTTGTTGTCCATCAGCCATTTGACGCCGCGCGGCCAAGCATAGTTCGCCCCCATGCGCAGGTTGGTATAGTTGTCCGAGACGATCGCGCCGGTGGCCGCATCTGTGATGCGGATGAGAAGCGTGTATTCGGTGCGATTGACCCTGGTCACGACACCGATCATCGCCTGATCGGCGCCGAGCTTCGCCGCGATAGCGGCGGCACAACCACCGCAATTGCGCAGGCCATGGGTCTTAGCCGTTCCCGGATCGGCGCCTTTGGTGTCGACAAGCTCGAACCGACCGGACGCGGCGAGACGCCGCTTGGCCTCATCGGTGGCATCCGCGAGATAGCGGACGTCCTGCGGATCCGCGGCAATGACCCCGCCTCCGGCGCTGCGGTCCTCCAGCTCGAAATCGAACACGGCAATGCTGACGGTTGTCGCTCGGACCTGAACTTGCTCCGCAGCGCGCGAGCCGGTCGCGCCAGGCGACAGCACCAGCAAAGCGATTGCGGGAATGAGGACGCCCGGCCAGAGATGGCGTCGCCGCGTCACAATCGATGAGCCCGGCATGACAGGCCTCCTATCGATGGATCGGTCGCGAGAGCTTCATCGATCCCGCAATCTCAACGTACAGGCAATTGGCCGCGAAGGGACAGGTGCTTCAATCCGGCACTCTCTGCCGGCGCCCGCCTCAAGCGCGGGAGCCGGGATCGATGCCCAGCATGGTGTCGAGGAAGCCGGCGAGATCACGAATATCCTCGACGATTCGGTCGTCGCCGCGGCTCGCCGAGGCATGAAAGATGCCGTCGAGCATCAGGCCGATCCGCCGCGCCGTCTTCGGCACGTCGAGCGCCGTGAACCGCCCGCTCGCCACGCCCTTGTCGAGCGCGCGCTCCAGCACGCTCTTCTCGCTCGCATAGAAGCCGGCGACGAGCGCATCGAGTTCGGCGTCGCGGATGTCGGACGATGCACAATCCGACATCAGCTTCACCATGCGGCTCAGCGTCGGCGCGATGGCGATGTGCGTGTCGAGCCAGGCGAGGATCTCGTCGCGCGGATCCTCGGAGGCGACCCGTCGCTGCTCATAGCCCTCGATCAGTTGCTCGATCGCATGGCCGAGCGCGCAGCGGACAAGATCGTCCTTGCTGTCGAAATAATGGTAGATCAACCCAACATTGATCTCGCAGGTGAGCGCGATGTCGCGCACCGTCACCGCCAAGTAATGCCGTTCGGCAAAAATGCGCAGCGCCTCGTCGAGGATGAGGGTCCGCCGCTCGACCGGATTGAGGCGCCGCCGCACGGCCTTCACTGTCATGTACCCTCCACTGCCGCACTGCCTTGCCTATATGCTGTGCTGCACAATAGTTAGGCTTGCACTGCGATATTAAGTCTACGTTTAATAGCCGGGTCCAGCGAAATTCCGCAACCCGGAGCCGCCATATGCAGCGCATCCTACGGGCCGCCCTCCTCGCCATCGGTGTCGCCGCCGCTGTCTTCGCAGCCGTGAGCGGACCGGCGCAAGCCGCGCCCAAGAAGAGCTTCAAGATCGGCTATACGATTTATATCGGCTTCATGCCGCTCGCCTTCATGAAACAGTCCGGCATCATGAAGAAATGGGCCGACAAATACGGCATCGATGTCGAGATCATCCAGGCGAACGACTATGTCGGCAGCGTCAATCAGTTCATCGCTGGCGAACTCGACGCGGTCGGCGTCGCCAGCATGGACGGTCTCACCATGCCGGCCGCCGGCGGCGTCGACACCTCGATCTTCCTCATCACCGACTATTCGAACGGCAACGACATCCTGCTGTCGAAGACCGCAAAGACGGTGCCGGAACTGGTCGGCCAGCCGGTCTATCTCCTGCAGTACAGCGTCTCGCATTACTTGTTGAACCGTGCGCTGCAGATTAACGGGGTCAAGGACGCCACCTCGGTGAAGACCGTCAATATCTCCGATGCCGAGATTTCCGCCGCCTTCGTGTCGCAGGCGGACCTGAAGCACGCCGTGTCCTGGAAGCCGCTCACCGAGGACATGCTCAAGGTGAAAGGCTCGAGCATCCTGTTCGATTCGTCGAAGATTCCCGGCGAGATCATGGACGTCTTCGTCGCCAAGTCGCAAACGCTGAAGGACAATCCGGACTTCGCCAAGGCTGTGTTAGGCGCCTGGTACGAGGCGCTCGCGGTGCTCCAGGGCGGCGGCGAGCCGGCCAAGGAAATGCGCGCCGTCATGACCAGCGCGATGGGCACGGATGAGGCCGGCCTGCAGTCGCAGCTGGACACCACGCACTTCTTCATGAAGCCGGCCGACGCCTATGGCTTCCTGACCGCCGCCTCCACCGCCAAGATCTGGGACAATATCCGCCGCTTCTGCTTCGAGCAGGGCCTTTATGGCCAGGGCGCCGCCAGCGTCGACAGCATCGGAATCCAGGTCGGCGACGGCGAGGTGCTGGGCGACAAGGCCAACATCAAGATGCGGCTCGATCCCGCCGCCACCAAGCTCGCCACTGAGGGCAAGCTCTGATCGTCCCTCGCGCGGGCCACGGCCCGCGCCTTCAACGCTCATTGCCAGCTCGTCGCCGGAGGCCCGCTCGTGCGCCGCATCATCAATTATCCCCCTGGCAGCGGGACAAAGGTGCTGCTCGGCATCCTGCCCTTCATCGCGGTGCTGGTGCTCTATCTTCTGGCGTCGAACGCCCGGCTCGCCATCGATCCCGCCGATAAGCTGATGCCGGGCTTCCAGTCCTTCTACGCGAGCATGATGCGGCTCGCCACCACGGTCGACATCGCCACCAAGAAGACGCTGCTGTGGTGGGACACCTGGCTCAGCCTCTGGCGGCTCGGCCTGTCGCTCGGCATCGCCGCCCTGCTCGGCCTCGTGCTCGGCATATTGATCGGCTTCATCCCGCATCTGCGGGCGATGTTCGAACCCTTCATGGCGGCATTCTCGCTCATTCCGCCGCTCGCCGTGCTGCCGATCCTGTTCATCGCGTTCGGCCTCGGCGAAGTGTCGAAGATCGTGCTGATCGTGTTCGGCATCGCGCCCTTCATCATCCGCGACGTGATGCTGCGCGTCGCCGCGATTCCGCGCGAGCAGATCATCAAGGCGCAGACGCTCGGCGCCTCGACCTGGCAGATGATCACCGGCGTTGTGCTGCCGCAGGTGCTGCCGCGCCTCCTCGATTCCGTCCGCCTCTCGCTCGGCGCCGCCTGGCTCTATGTCATCGCCGCCGAGGCGATCGTCGCCGAGGGCGGACTTGGTTACCGCATCTTCCTTGTGCGGCGCTACCTCGCCATGGACGTGATCCTGCCCTACGTCGCCTGGATCACCCTCCTCGCCTTCCTGATGGACTACGCGCTGCGCAAGCTCACGCTCAAAGCCTTCCCCTGGGATCGGCTGAAGGAGGCGTGAGGTGACGACCATCCGCATCGAGAACGTCTGGAAGGAATATGGCGAGACCGTCGTGCTGGAGCGCGTCAACCTCGCGCTCGAGGACCACGAATTCCTCGTCATTATCGGCCCGAGCGGCGTCGGCAAGACCACGCTGCTGCGCATGCTGCTCGGCCAGGAGATGCCCTCGCGCGGCCATATCCACATCGACGACAAGCCGATCGCCGAGGAGCCGACCGCCGATCGCGGCGTGGTGTTCCAGCGCTACTCCGTCTTTCCCCACCGCACCGTGCTGGGCAATGTGATGATGGGCCCGCAATGGGCGGCATCCCCGGTGCTCGGCCGGCTGTTCGGCGCCCGCCGCCGACACTTGCGTGGGCAGGCCATGGCGCTGCTGGAGCGCGTCGGCCTTGCCGCTTCGGCCGACAAATATCCGGCCCAGCTCTCCGGCGGCATGCAGCAGCGCCTCGCCATCGCCCAGGCGCTCATCATGCGCCCAAAGGTGCTGCTGCTCGACGAGCCGTTCGGCGCGCTCGATCCCGGCACGCGCCGCTCCATGCACGAACTGGTGCGCGAACTCTGGGAAGAGAACGAGATGACCATCGTCATGGTCACTCATGACCTGCCCGAGGCCTTCCTGCTCGGCACTCGCGTCATCGCCATCGACCGGGTGCGCAACGATCCGCAGGCGCCCGAACGCTTCGGCGCCACCATCGCTTCCGACTTCGAGGCCAAGTGCCGGATCGTGCGCGAATCCCGCCGCTTCGAGGCCGCCCGCACCAAGGCGCGCAATCTCGCTCTCGTCTCGAACAATCCCATGCCCATCGCTGCATCCGCGGCGCCGGCGCTCGTGAAGGACTGAAGAAATGGCCGACAACCGCTTCCACCTCGCCTGGTTCATGAACTTCACGCCGGATGAGTGGCGCGAACCGTTCGGCAATGGCGGCCTGCCCTGGGACGGCCAGTTCTATATCGAGATGGCGCAGACGCTGGAGCGCGCCTGCTTCGACTACATCATGATCGAGGACAAGCTGATGGTGCCGGAGACCTATGGCGGCTCGCGCGACTTCGCGCTGAAGAACGCCATGATGGTGCCGAAGCACGATCCCGCCCCGCTCGCGGTCGCCATGGGCATGGCGACCCAGCGGCTCGGCGTGGTGGCGACCATGTCGACCATGTCCTACCCGCCCTTCATGCTGGCCCGGCTGTCATCCACCATCGACAGCCTGACGCGCGGGCGCTTCGGCTGGAACATCGTCACCAGCGCTGAGGACCTCGCCGCGCAGAATTTCGGCATGGACAAGCTCCCCTTGCGCGAGCACCGCTACGCCATGGCGGACGAGTACATGCACGTGGTGCGCGCATTGTTCGATTCCTGGGAACCGGACGCCATCGTCCTCGACCGCAAGAAAGGCGTCTATGCCGACCCGTCCAAGGTCCACACCATCGACCACAAGGGCGAGTTCTACCAGGTGCGCGGGCCGCTCAATACCGTGCCCTCGCCGCAGGGTCGCCCGGTGTTCGTGCAGGCCGGCGCTTCCCCTCGCGGTCGTGACTTCGCGGCCCAGCACGCCGATTCCATCATCTCGGTGGCCAACGGCGTCGAGGGCATGAAGGCGTTCCGCGAGGACATTCGCGCCCGCGCCGTCGCGCAAGGGCGCGATCCCAACGAGATCAAGGTGCTGTTCTGCATCACCCCGACGCTGGCCGACACCGAGGAGGAGGCGCGGGCGAAATACATTCGCACGACGACTTCGGATAATTTCGTCACCGACATATTGAGCTCGATCTCGGCCATCACCGAGATCGACTTCTCGCAGTTCGAGGTCGATAAGCCGCTGCCCCACAAGCTCGTCACCAACGGCGAATCCGGCACGCTCGACAAGTTCCAGCAATGGGGTTCGGGCAAGACGTTGCGCGAGCTGGCGGCCGACGGCGGCGGCGGCCTCGTCTCCTCGCTGGAGCTGATAGGCACGCCCGACCAGGTCGCCGACAAGATGGGCGAGGCCATGGCCGAGGTCGGCGGCGACGGCTTCCTCATCACCACCCCGGTGCTGCGCGTCAGCCGCCGCTATCTCGTCGAGATCGCCGACGGGCTGGTGCCCGCCTTGCAGCGCCGCGGCCTGGTGCGCACCGAATACGCACACCAGAAGCTGCGCGACAATCTGATGGAGTTTTGAGCGGGGGCGAGGTTGTTCAGCCGATTACGTCCATCCTGAGAGTCTGCTCATAACTCTGCGGCGACAGTAAATGTCGACCATATCTCGTGTCATGGCCGGGCTTGTCCCGGCCATCTACGGTTGTTCCGTCGTTAAGGACGTGGATGCCCGGGACAAGCCCGGGCATGACAGGCCCGCGAGGGAATTGCAGGTCAGGCTCTGAAGTGCGAGCGAAGCGAGCCTTGATGACGTGGCGCCGATAGGGGCACCTACCGAAGCCGCGCGACCAGCGCCCACGCGTCGCGCGCTTTCAGATCCACCCGGCTCGCACCAAGCAGGGCCGCGATTTCCTCGCGCCGCCCTGCCGGAACTGAGCTTGCCGCCATCATGTGTTCGATCGTCCGCTCCTTGAAATGCAGCCGGCGGGCGATCCGCACCAGTTCTCGTTCCTCATCGGCGCCGATCTCGCTGGCGCTGCGCGCCGCCGCCAGCGTCGCCTCGATATCCACCAGCGCCTCGGTGAGCGGCTGATAGTCCAGCTCCGCTGGCGCATGCAGCTGGGCCACCGCGTCATCGTCGACGAGTTCGCCCGATGCATAGCCGGCATAAATCTCCCCCACCCCAATCATGCCATAGGCCGCGCACTCGGCGGCGCGGAGCGCGCCCATGCTGGCTGCGCCATAGACCGCGACGCCCTGCGCCAGCGCACCAAGGATCTCCTTGTGCCAAGGCGCGGCGACGTCCTCGAACCGGCCGTCGATCAGCCCGATGACGCTCGCCCCTTCCGCCACAGTGCGTGCAATGTCGCCCTGGCGCGCCGGACCGCAGCAGATCAGCGACGGCGCACCATCGATCCGGCCGTCACGCACATGGCCCTGGAGGCTCGGACCGGCGAAGACGATCTTCATGCCGCCCTCAGCATGGCGGCAAGGCCGCGTCGCCCGAGCCGCTGGCGGCGCTCGCCGGGCGGGTTCTCCAGCTCCGGCACCAGCACCTTCACCACCGGCATCGGCTCATATCCGGCGCTCAACGGCACGACGATCACACGGCTGACGCGGACGCCCGCCAGCCGGTCGAGGATCGCCGGCAGCATGTCGCGCGGATCGCCCTCGCTGCCCGGCGATGGCCGCAGGCCCTCTTGCGGCTCGGCCCGGGGATAGACGAGGAGGTCCGGCTTCAGCGGCGCGGCATAGAGCTGCGGATCGAAATCGTCCCGCGCCCCGGCAATGATAGTCAGCCGCGACTGCGCCGCCTCGGTGATGGCGCGGATCGCCGCCCGAGCCGGCGCAGGATGGCAGCCGCGCCCGCTGGCGATGTCGAAATGCCGCCACTCCGCCTCGCGTCCGTCCGGGCGCGGCGAGATGGTGGCGAACATGGCGGGCAGTCCGATGTCCGTGGTGATGTCGAACAGGCGCAGATGCAGCCCGGCATCCGCCACCTGCCCGGCGAGCCGCAGCACCGCAGTGTCGTCGAACGCTGCAGGGTGGAGGCAGCGCGCCCTCACCTGCGCCTCTGTGCGGAAGGTCCACAGCGTCGAGGCGTCGCGCTCGATCCGCTCCAAGAGGCCGTGCAGCACCGCCTCCCACATCAGGTTCCCCGAGGCGAGACCGTCGGTCGACTGCCACCAGCGCGATCTTGGACGATCCGGCCGATAGTCGAGCATCGCCGCCTCGGCCGGCACATGTATCGTCTCGCCGGAGACGAGGTCAAAGCCCTCGGTCCACAGGATCGGTTCATCTTCAGCGGGAAGCGTGCCGCCACGTCGCACCAGGCTCGGCAGTAGGTCGAACCGCTCAAAGCGCGCGGCGAGCTTGGAGGCCGAGGCCTCCCGCAAGTCCACCGATGGCTGTTCGGCCGTCGCAATCTCGACCGCCTCCATCACGGCAGACGCCTGCGCCGCGGCATCGTCCAGGCCCTTGCCCTGCGTCACCGCAAGCGTGTAGGCGGCCGGCCGCGTCGCAAACCAGACCGGAATCCCGATCGTGTCGAGGCCGGTGATGCGGCCGAGACGGGTGATGCCGAAGCGCGCAAAGTCGCGCCGCATCAGCGCGACCGTCTCCGCCGCCGGGCGCAGCCGATCCCGATGCAGATCGGAGGCGCGAGCAGTCACTGTCTGCTCCGCCTCCGACCTCAGCCGTTCATGTATGTCCGGCGCAAGAACGCCTGGAATCATCGATCAGCACGACATATGTGCCGCGGCGGCATCCGAGCGGGTGGTGGTGGCGACCGCAAGGTCGACATCCTTCACCAGGGTGTAGCCGAATTGCCGTGCCTTGATCGCCGCGTCGAGAAAGCCGGCTTCGGCGGCATCAGCCTTTTCGACCTCAGCCGGATCAACGGGCACGACGGTCCCGCCATCGAGGTCGGCCAGCCATACCCGGGCATCGCCCTTCACGCCAAAAATCACGAACTTCGCCATGCCCCGTTCCTCCCCCTTGGCGGTAGTTTCCGGTCAATCGAAGCCTGCCAGCCGCAGACCCTCTTCATAGTGCCGGATGTGCCGCTCATCCTTGAACGGCACGATCGACAGCCATTTCGCGATGCTGAATTCCGGATGCACCTCGCGCGCCTGCTCGACGCACTCGGCAGCGGCGGCGCGCGCGCCGAGCATGGCGTGGCTCGCCGCCTGCAATTGCAGCGCGGGGGTTCGATTGTTCATCCGGGCAATGGCCTCGATCGAAGCCGCGTAATTGCCCACGAGATAATTGGCGCCGCCGGCGGTCCACCAATAAGAATCGGGGGCCAGCGGATTGAGCTCGATGGCGCGGTTGATCTTCGCCAGCGCCGCCTCCGGATCGGAGGAATGCACCAGCGCATCAGCATGGTCGGCGATCAGGTCGGCATGCTGCGGATTGAGGTCCTCGGCGCGCGCATAGGCATCGAGGCACGCATCGTAGTGCCGCGCATAGAGATGGCAGATGCCGCTCTCGCGATATCCGCGCGCATCATTCTCGTCGAGCTCGATGGCCCGCGCCGCCAGTCGTCCGGCCTCGGCGAGCAGGCCGCCATCGCCGCGGGCGAGCAGCAGCCATTCGATCTGGTAGGTGCGGGCGAGGCCGCTGATCGCCGGAACGAATTCCGGCGCCAGGCTGACTGCGGTCTTGAACGCCTGGCGGGCCCGGCGCGCGCTGGGCAGATCGAGCGCGGTGAGCGACTGCCGGCCGACGAGGTACCAATGATAGGCGGTCGGATGCTGGGCGAGGTCGTAGCGTGCGAGCTCGGCGCGCTCGACCCGGCTGGTGAGGCTCAGCATGATCCGCAGCGACAGCTCGCGATATTGCTGCGCGCTTGAGGCCGGGGTGAAGGCGAAATGATCCGCCCAGATGATCTCGCGGCTGCGCGCGGAATAGAGCTTCACCGCCAGCACGGCTTCGCTGCCCAGCGGATGCAGGCGGCTCTCGGCGACATAATCGAGATTGAAGCGCTGGAACGCGTCCTGCTGCTTGGCCTCTTCCGCCAATTGCCACGCCGTGTGCGGGGCGACGACGGTGAGCCCCTTGAAGCGGCAGAGGCCGATGGTGACGTCGTCGATCAGCGCGCAGGCGGTGGCGTGGGCTTCGCTGGTCACCGGGGGCGGCATCAATATGGCGAGCTTCGGCACCCCTGCCGAGCGCACCGGCTCCATCGCCGCGTCCTCAACGGAAGCACGGTCCGAGAGCCGGGCACCAGGGGCGCGATTACCCGCCCCCCGCGCATCGGTGACAGGATTGATCGAAGGCTTCTGGCGGTTCTCCGGGGCGTGGAGGGCGACGACGAGCTGCGCGGTCGCGGGATCGACCTCCGTCTCCAGCTCCTTCGCCAGCAGCGTCTTGAGCTCGTTATAGACGTTCCTTGCGAGGTCGAGCCGGCCGCCCTCGGCATGGAGCCGCATCAGCGTCCTCGGGCCGACTTCATTATAGCCGTCGACCTCGATCAGGCGCCGCGCGGCGCGCAGCAGCTGGGTGCGGTCGACCCGCGGCGGCAGCGGCTCGAGCTGCCGGCTCACCGAGGCGATGAACGCCTCGCGGCATTCCGCCCGCCGCAGCCTCAGCCATTGCGCGAACTTCGGTTCTCCGTCCTGGTCGGCGAGCAGCTCACCGCCATACAGATCGCACAGCTCGGCGAGATTGACCCGCAGCCGCTCGCGCGTCAGTTCGAGGAACTGGTCAAGATCGATGCTGAAGTGATCGCGGCCGAGCCGCATGTGCTGCCCATCATCCTCGAAGAGCCGCACATTGTGGGCGCGCTCGACATCGCGGATGCGCACCAGAAGCTGCCGCAGATTGGCGGATGCCACCGAAGGGTCGGCGCCCTCCCACAGGAATTCGGCGAGCGCGCGGCGCGGCGCGCCGGAGGCATCGCCGGCATAGGCGAGAAAGGCCGCGAGCGCATAGGCCTTGTTCGGAAAATGCAGCGCGGCGCCGCTCGCCGCGAGGGCGCGAGGTCTGCCCAACAGCTGCAAGCGCCCGCTCATGTCGATCACATGGAGCTAGAGAAAATAGAAACCTGCGGCTTCGACCGCAACGTACGGAACAAACTGGAACAAAGCGCAACTTAACCGAACGTGAACCAGCTTCAATCGCAATTTTGTTGCGCAAAGTGCCGCCCGTCACGCCTGTGTCACGGCTACGGATCGCCGCCGCGCGAGTTGGTAACGACGTAGCCCGCGGAAAACGCTCGGATTTCCGAACCACCTCTATTTCTGAATGCATCTCCGATATTGATCACAACCGGATTGCCGGCTCTCCACTCCCGACGATTTGTCACGCCAGAGGGGCTTTGCTGTCACCCATGAAGCTGGGAGGACGCCATGGCGAACGAATTCGAAGAACGGATGATCGAAGACGCGCGGGACAATCTGCATGAACGGCTGGCGGCGCTGACCCGCATGGTCATCTTCACGCGGGAGGATGCGCTCGAGGTCGGAGCGGAGTTTCCCGCGCACTGCCTCGATGTCGCCGTGGCAGCGCTCATCGACGAGATGCGCCATCGCGGCATCCCCTTCACCGTGGCCGATTTCATGACGCAGGAACGCCCGGCCGATCCGAGCCACATGAACTGAGTCCGAGGCGGGGGCGGAAGACGAGCGTCGCATCCTTTCGTGGATGTGGCGCTCGTTTTTTGTTTTGGGATAGCGAGGGTTTGGCGGTGAGCGCCTTTTCGATCCGACGGGAGGTGTTCTAAAACGGCACGGCGTGCGTGCGGGGTCCGCCGCGCTCGATCCCGTGCAGCATGTCATCGTCATCCTCGCCGCGGCGATCGGCTCGGTATGCGCCTGGCTCATCCCGCAATGGCTCGGCGTCGGCCACCCGTTCTGGGCTCCGATCACCGTTGCCGCGATGATGCCGGCCTTGACATCCGCCGACGCCTTTCGCCGCGCGAGCCGGCTCATGACTGGGACCCTGGTCGGTGTCTGCTTTGCCGCGCTGCTCTTTTCGCCGCACCCCGGCGTACTCACGTTGATGTGCCTGATAGCGGCCTGCCAAGTGATCGCGGAGCTGTTCGTCGCGCGCAACTACGCGCTGGCTCTCGTCTTCATCTCTCCATTGGCCATTGGGATGAGCAATCTCGGTCGAGGCCTTCCGTGGGGGCCACTCCTCATCGAACGCGTTCTCGAAACCGCGGCCGGGATAGGTGTTGCTCTGGTCACGATCATCATTGGCCGCCAGGTGCTGGCGGTAGCCATGGCACGAGCGCTCCCAGGTCGAAGCGGGTAGGAGCCGACCGCGGTTTTTATTTCACGATTGCGCCGCCCTTCGCGCGCTTTCGGTCGGGCCCATCGCCCCGCCAATGACATGCGGCGCGGGCGTTTGCCGTATCCGCGATTACTGCGCGCCCCCCTCCGGCTCCCATCACAAGGACCCCGTCCTGCCCCGCTGGGGGACGGTGCCTTGTGTGCCTCCGTCTTGGCAGCACCCTGGCGCTGCGCTAGCGTCTGCGCGGTCGCGGGAAGTGAGCCGACCTACCTTTTCGCGCCGGCTGGCGCTGCCTTACAACGGGGGAGCAACCATGGGCAGAATGGGTGGCCGGCCCGGGGAGCCGAGCCATGCATGTAGCCTGTGCGCCGGCACCGCCGAAGAGGCGCGGCGGCGGCGCATGATCCAGCTTCTCGCCTTGCTCGAACATCCAGACGCCCTGCCTCGTGACCTTGCGCTGCGCCTCGGCGGCGAGTTGCTTCGGCTTACGGACGGCGGCCCGACCTTCCAATGTGAGGCAGTTCCATGAGCGTGCAAATCCCCGGCCCTTCCGACGCCCTCCTGGCGGAGTTGGAGGGCATCTACAAGGACATCCACGCCCATCCTGAGCTCGCCATGCAGGAGACGCGCACCGCCGGCATCGCCGCCGGCTGGCTGACGCGCTACGGCTATGAGGTGACCACCGGCGTCGGCAAGACGGGTGTGGTGGGCGTGCTGAAGAATGGCGAGGGGCCTTGCGTGCTGCTGCGCGCCGACATGGACGCCCTGCCCATCGAGGAAACCACCGGCCTCGATTATGCGAGCCGCGCCACCGGCCTCGACCGCTACGGGAAGGAAAGCTTCATCGCCCATGCCTGCGGCCACGACATGCACGTGGCCTGGCTCATGGGCGCGACGCGGCTTCTGGCCGAGAACAAGGATGCGTGGCGCGGCACGGTGCTCGCCGTGTTCCAGCCGGGCGAAGAGACTGCAGAGGGCGCCCGCGCCATGATCGAGGATGGGATGGTGAAGCGCTTCCCGCGCCCCGACGTTACTATGGCGCAGCATGTGAGCGTGATACCGGCCGGCGTCATCGGCTGGGGGACCGGCCTCGTCATGGCGGCGGCGGACAGCTGGGAGGTGACCTTGTTCGGCCGAGGCGCCCACGGCTCCAGGCCACAGAACAGCGTCGATCCGGTGGTGATGGCCGCCTCCTCGGTGATGCGCCTCCAGGGCATCGTCTCCCGCGAGATCGGCATGACGGATTCCGCCGTGGTCACGGTGGGCGCCCTCCAGGCCGGCCAGAGCGAGAACGTCATTCCGGACCAGGCCCTGCTGCGGCTGAATGTGCGCACCTTCAAATCCGAGATCCGTACCCGGACGCTTGCGGCCATCAAGCGCATCCTGGAGGCGGAAGCCGCCGCCTCCGGCGCGCCGAAGCCACCCGCCTTCTCGGTGCTGAGCGAATTTCCTCCGACCGTGAACGACGTGGAGGCCATGGAGCGCGTGGCCGCCGCCTTCGAAAAGCGTTTCGGCGCGGACCAGGTGCGGCAGATGCCGCCCATCTCCGCCAGCGAGGATTTCAGCCTGTTCGGCACCACCTGGGGGGTGCCGGTGGTGCACTGGTTCGTAGGCGGAGTCGATCCGGCAGCCTTCAAGGCGGCGTCCGCCGCCGGCAAGCTGGACGAGCTTCCGAGCAACCATGCGCCGAACTTCGCGCCGGTCGTCAATCCGACACTCTGCGCCGGCGTTGAGGCGCTGCTTGCGGCGGCGCAGCCCTGGCTGGTGGCGGACGCATCATAGACACGGCGCTGCTCATAGAGGTGCTGGACCTCGTCGGCACCTTGGTGTTCGCCCTGTCCGGCGGGTTGCTGGGCACGCGGCGAGGCCTCGACCTGTTCGGCGTGCTGGTTCTCGCCTTCGTTACCGCGGTGGCGGGTGGTATCATGCGCGACCTGCTCATCGGTGCCGTGCCACCCGCCTCCATCGCCACCTGGCAACCGCTCACCATCTCCGTGGCGGGCGGTCTGCTCGCCTTCCGCTTTTCCGGCTGGCTCGACCGGCTGCGCTCGCCAGTGCTGTTCTTCGACGCGGCGGGGCTTGGAGTGTTCGCGGTGACGGGCACGCAGAAGGCGCTGGATTATGGCCTGGATCCCATCATGGCGGCGGTTCTGGGCATGCTGAGCGGCATCGGCGGCGGCATGGTGCGTGATGTCCTCACGGCCCAAGTCCCCTGCGTGCTGCGCTCCGAAATTTATGCAGTCGCAGCTTTGGCGGGGGCAGCATTGGTCGCCATCGGGCCACGTCTCGGCCTGTCGCCAGCGGCAGTCTTGCTGCCTGGAGCCGCGCTCTGCGTGTTCCTGCGGATGATGGCCATCTATCGTGGATGGAGCTTGCCCTCGGCACGATCGAAGGCGCGCGCGCCGGAGACAGATATTCGATGAGGCCACGCCGTTCGGATGACCCCAAGGATCGTGCAGCCGGGCCTCGGCCCCAAATTAAGTGCGGCGACGAGAAGCGGACTTTTCAAAGGTCCCGTAAGGCGCGTCGCGGTATCTACGGCTCTTTCGAGGTGCCTCGCGATTCTTCAGGTCTCTTAGATTCGATTTCCTCCACCTCAAAGGTCCGGTTACCGGCACCCAGCCAATGGCTGCTCTTGGCGCATGGTGCAGCGACGGTCGTCTGTGCATCGAAAGCAGACCTGCACTGCCATGTGAACACCACTGCTCCCTACCCGCCCTCCTTCGCCCTCCAGCGCAGCCCGTCCATGATCAGCGACACAATGCGCCGCGAGCGGGCTTCCCAGTCCGGCGTTGCCGGGGCGGAGTAGATGCCGAACAGGGCCTGCAGCACGTCCGAGGCGGCGACGTCCTTGCGGATGGTGCCGGCCTCTGCTGCGGCAGAGACGAGGCTCTCCAGAGCCCGCGCGATGCGGCTCGGGGAATCGGCGAAGATCTCGGAATTGGCGTCGAACAAGATGCGCAGGCTGTCCGACATGCCGCGCTTGGTCGCGGTGTAGCCGACGAGGTTCTGCATCCACTCCGCGAGCGCCTCGTCCGGCGGAAGGCGCCGCACCAGATCCTCGGACGCCTGGCACAGGAGGTCGACCTCGCGGCGATAGACGGTCTCGACCAGGTGCTCGCGGGTCGGGAAATGCCGGTAGAGCGTGCCGATGCCGACCCCTGCGCGCCGCGCGATCTCTTCCAGAGACGTGTTGACGCCGTGCTCGGCAAAGGCCGCGCCGGCGACCGCGACGAGTTTATCGCGGTTGCGGCGGGCATCCGCCCGCATCGCCTTGTTCGTTGATTCTTCTTCGGTTCCGCCCGCATCGGACGGCAAAGTATCGGCCAATCTCACACTCCAGGCCTGTAAGCTTTCTAAATAAGCGAACCGGAGGCCCCTCCGGTTACGGCAGGTGCCTCTTGCTTATCGCATTGCGCGTTCGCCCTGTCACGCCTGACCGAGAGCCTTCGAGACTTCAAGACCTGCGCCGACGGGCGCGCGCCACACGTCGCCACCTCAACGAGGACGGAAGATGACCGGTTCCGTTAGATTAAAGCTCGACATCAACGGGCAGGTACGCACGCTCGATGTCGAGCCGCGCGTCACTCTGCTCGACGCGCTTCGCGAGCACCTGGGTCTCACCGGCACCAAGAAGGGGTGCGACCAGGGGCAGTGCGGGGCCTGCACGGTCCATGTGAATGGCGAGCGGGCGCTGGCGTGCCTCACCCTCGCCGCGCAGGCCGAAGGCCGCACCGTCACCACCATCGAAGGGCTCTCCGCGCCGGGCGGGGACCTCCATCCGGTGCAGGCGGCGTTCCTCCAGAACGATGCCTTCCAGTGCGGCTATTGCACGCCCGGCCAGATCATGTCGGCGCTCGCCTGCATCCGCGAGGGCCATGCCGGCTCCGATGCCGAGATCCGCGAATACATGGCCGGCAATCTCTGCCGCTGCGGCGCCTATCCGCACATCGTCGCGGCGGTGCGCGAGGCAGCGCAACATTATGCGGCAGACGCCGGATCCCGGCGGCAAGCGGCGGAGGCAGCACGATGAGGAACTTCTCCTACACCCGCGCCTCCTCGATCGAGGAGGCCAAGGCCCAGGCCGCCCTGCCCGCGCATGCGCTGCTCGCCGGCGGCACCACGCTCATCGATCTCGCCAAATGCGGCGTCAGCGAACCCGAGACCGTGATCGACATCACCCGGCTCACCGGGCTCAACGCCATCCGCGTCGATGCCAGCGGCGCCTATATCGGCGCGCTGGCGAAGATGAGCCATGTCGCCGACCATGCCGCCATACGGGTGCAGTTCCCGACGATCGCGGAATCACTCGCGCTCGCCGCGTCCCCGCAGATCCGCAACATGGCGACGATCGGCGGCAATCTGATGCAGCGCACCCGCTGCGCCTATTTCCGCAATCCCGCCGCCTTTCCGGCCTGCAACAAGCGCAGCCCCGGCTCGGGCTGCGCCGCGCTCGGCGGCGTCACCCGCAATCATGCGGTGCTCGGCACCAGCGAGGCCTGCATCGCCACCTATCCCGGCGATCTCGCCGTGGCGCTCACCGCGCTCGATGCGGATGTCCATGCCGGCGACCGGCGCATCCCGATCGGGGAGTTCTTTCGGCTGCCGGGCGACACGCCGGCGTGCGAGACAGTGCTGGAGCCGGGCGAGCTGATCACCGCCGTCTGCATCCCGGCGACGCCCGCGGGGCGGCGCTCGACCTATCTCAAGGTGCGCGACCGCCAGTCCTACGAGTTCGCCGCGGCGAGCGCCGCCGTCGGCCTCGAGCTGGAACCGGACGGCCGCACCATCCGCGACCTGCGGGTCGCGCTCGGCGGCGTCGCCACCCGGCCCTGGCGTGCCCGCGCCGTGGAGGATGCGCTGCGCGGCCAGCCGCTGGAGGAAACCGTCGTCAATGAGGCGAGCCGGCTCGCCGTCGAGGGCGCGGTTCCCCACGGCGACAATGCCTACAAGATCGATCTCGCGCCGCGCGTCGTCGCGCGCGCCATCCTGACCCTCGGAGGCCTGGCATGAGCGTTCACCAGTTCCGCTCCAAGCATGGCGATGCATCGGACGGCGGCCTCGGCGGCCGGCTGGTGCGGATCGACGGCGAAGCCAAGATCCGCGGTGAGGCAACCTATGCGGTCGAGAACCATCCGGAGAATCTCTGTCACGCCGTGCTCGTCGGCAGCGCCATCGCGTCTGGCCGCGTTGCAAGCATCGACACCACTGCGGCGGAAGCTGCGCCCGGCGTCCTCCTCGTCCTGACGGCCGACAACCAGCTGGAGCTCAACTCCCCCTCGACCTGGCTCGGCACGCCCGGCCCCGAGGGGCCGTACCGCGCGCTGGTCCGCGACGTGACTTTCGTGGGCCAGCAGATCGCCGC
Source organism: Xanthobacteraceae bacterium (assembly GCA_029266425.1). Classification (GTDB taxonomy): domain Bacteria; phylum Pseudomonadota; class Alphaproteobacteria; order Rhizobiales; family Xanthobacteraceae; genus Ancylobacter. Next base: position 33,231 of record JAQSWY010000042.1, on the reverse strand, counting down.
CGTCGTCGCCGAGACCTTCGAGCAGGCGACCGCGGCTGCCGCGCTGCTCGACATCTCCTATGAGCAGGCGCCGGCGATCTACGGGATCGATGATGCCGCCGCCGGCGAGGGCACGGAGCTCCCGCCCCGCACCGTCGAATGGGGTGATGCGGCCGAGGCCTATGACGCGGCGCCGGTGAAGATCGAGGCGACCTACACGACGCCGCGCGAATTCCACACCACCATCGAGCCGCACGGCATCGTCGCCCGCTGGGAGGGCGATGGGCTCACCGTCTGGGAGCCGAGCCAGTGGGTCTACGGCATGTCCCGCACCTATGCCGAGTGGTACGGAATCCCCTTCGAGAAGGTGCGGATGATCTCGCCCTTCATCGGCGGTGGCTTCGGCTCCAAGGCGCTGGTGCTGCCCTATGCCGCGATCGCCACCATGGCGGCGAAAATGCTGGACCGACCCGTCAAGCTGGCGCTGACCCGGCCGCAGACCTTCGCCCTCATCGGCGGGCGGGCGGAGACCCGGCAGACCCTCTCCCTCGGCGCCACGCGCGAGGGCAAGCTGACCTCCATTCTCCAGCGCGGTGCGAATGAGACCTCGGTGGACGGCATGTGGGTCGAGCCGCTCAGCGTCGTCACCTCGATCATGTATGCGACGCCGAACTTCAGCTCGCGGCAGAACGCCGTGCCCGCGAACACCGTGACACCCGGGGCCCTGCGCGCGCCCGGCGAGAATCCGAGCGCCTTCGGCATCGAATGCGCGATCGACGAGCTCGCTTACGCGGTCGGCAAGGACCCGGTGGAGATCCGCCTGCTGAATTACGCCGAACAGGATCAGGAAGCCGGCAAGCCCTGGTCGACCCGGCCATTGCGCGAAGCCTATGCGGCAGCGGGCGAGGCGTTCGGCTGGGCGAAGCGCTCGCATGCGCCGCGCTCCATGCGCGAGGGCCGCCAGCTCATCGGTTGGGGTGTCGCCGCCGGCACCTATCCGGTGCGCCGCACCGCAGGGGAGGCCATGGTGCGCATCCTCGCCGACGGCAGCGTCGAGGTCGTGAGCAGCGCCATCGACATGGGCCAGGGCACCTACACCATATTGGCGCAGACCGCCGCCGAGGCGCTCGGCGTGCCGATCGGCGACGTCGCGGTGCGGCTCGGCGATTCCGAATTGCCCGGCGCCCCGGTCGCCGGCGGCTCGCAGCTCGCCGGGCTGATGACCGGCGCCGTGCACAAGGCGGCGCTTGCCGCGCGCGACGAACTGATCGGGCTCGCGCTCAACGACCCGGCCTCGCCCTTCCGCGACCTCGGCGCCAACACGCTCGCCATCGAGAATGGCGAGATCGCCGCGCCGCGCGGCGATGGCCTGCGCCTCCCGCTCGCCGATCTGCTGCGTCGGCTCGGCCGTGACAAGATCGAGAGCCTGCGCGACACGCTCGCCGAGAACGGGCTCAAGGCGGAGGACCGCCACCGCAACCACACCACCATCTCGACGATGCGGGCGCCGACCGACGGCGATTATTCGATGCACAGCTGGTGCGTCCATTTCGTCGAGGTGCGGGTCGACGAGGATTTCGGCACGGTGCGGGTCGCGCGCATGGTCTCGGCGCTGGATTCGGGGCGGCTCTACAATCCCCGCCTCGCCGAGAGCCAGTGGAAGGGCGGCATCATCATGGGCATCGGCATGGCGCTGCTGGAGGAAGGCCTGGTCGATCCGCGCCATGCCCGGCTGATGAACGACAATCTCGGCGACTACCTCATCCCCACCAATGCCGACGTGCCGGACCTCCAAGTGACCTCGGTGGGCGTGCCGGATCCGCACGCCTCGGTGCTCGGCGGCAAGGGCGTCGGCGAGCTCGGCATTGTCGGCGTCGCACCGGCGATCGCCAATGCCGTGTTCCACGCCACCGGCAAGCGCATACGCGATCTGCCGATCACGCTGGAGAAGCTGATCTAGGTACGGCGTTCGCCGGAGGCGAAGCGCAGGATCAGCACGCGCGAGGCCGCGACCCGGGCGAACTGTTCGGTCATGCGCACCGGCGTGCAGCGGCTCAGGGCGAGGAGCGCGGCCTCGACAAAGGCGCGCTGCCTCTCCTCGGAGCCCTTGAGCACCGAATAGGTGGCGAGCGGCTTGCCGCGCAGCTCGCCCTTCGCGGTCAGGCCGAACTTGAACGTGATCTCCGATCCTTCCGTCCCGGGCGGCGGCGCCCAGCAGGCGAACAGCGCCTTGCCGAGCTGATCCATGGTGCCGACCGGAACGGCGTTGACGGGAGGCCGCGCCTCCTGCGCGAAGGCTGCCGGCATTAGCAGAGCAAAAGCCATGGCAATGCTTGAGCCGAGCCATGGCTTTGCTTGAGCCGTGCTCAAGCGTGGCTTGGCCGCAAAGTGTGCTCGCTGCATGACGGATCGCGCCTTTTGCCGCTGTGCAACGTTTGCATGAAACATTATGATGCTCCGCAGTGATAGCGGAGTCGATGAATGAAGAAGCGCGTCACGTTGCGCGACGTCGCCGCAGCGGCCGGGGTGCATGTGTCAACCGTCTCCCGGGCGCTCGATCCCAAGACACGCCATCTCATCACCCCGGAAGTCGTCAGCCACATCCTCAAGCTGAGCGAGCAGCTCGCCTATCGGCCGAACGCCGCGGCCTATTCGCTGAAGACCAATCGCAGCCGGACGATCGGCATCATCGTGCCGGACATCACCAATCCGGTGTTCCCGCCGATCATACGCGGTGCGGAGGACGCGCTCGCCCAGCAGAACTATGTCGCCATCCTCGGCAACACCGACGGCAGCCCGCAGCGCGAGGAAGAGATCATCGACATCATGCGCGCGCGCGGCGTCGAGGGGCTGCTGCTGGCGAGCGTCAAGGCGCGCGACACCGTGGTGGAGCGGCTGGCGGCGGAGGGCATGCCGATCGTCACCGTCAATCGCCGGGTCGACGACCCCGGCACGGCCTCGGTGGTGCATGACGAGCGCGACGGCACCTCGCGCATCCTCAACCACCTCGTCGGACTCGGCCATCGGCAGATCGCCTGCATCGCCGGGCCGCAGGACCTCTCCACCGGCCGCGACCGCTATCTGGCGTTCGAGGAAGGCCGCGCCGCGCTCGGGCTGGAGCGCGATGCGAACCTCGTCACCGTGGCCGACAGCTTCAATGAGAGCGCGGGCGAGCGCTGTGCCGAGGAATTGCTGGCGCGCGACATCGCCTTCACCGCAATCGTCTGCGCCAACGACCTGATCGCCATCGGCGCGATCTCGGCTCTGCGCCGCCATGGCCTTGCCTGCCCCGAGAACGTCTCGGTGACCGGCTATAACGACATGCCGCTGGCCGACCGGCTGCTGCCGCCGCTGACCACCATCCGCGTGGCCCAGTACAAGGCCGGCCATGCCGCCGCCGAACTGCTGCTGGAGGCGCTGTCGAGCCAGCCCGGCGAGCGGGTGGCGCGGCATCTGGTGCTGCCGGTCGAGATGATCGAGCGCGGCTCGACGCAGGCGGTCACTGTCAAGGCGAAGGGTCGGGCTCGCCGCGACACGCCCGCCAGACTTTCTCCGGCGTAGCCGGCATCTGCAGCTCCCGCCCGCGCCCGCCGGGTATCGCATCGGCAATGGCGTTCATGATCGCTGCGATCGCCGCCGTGGTGCCGGCCTCGCCGACGCCCTTCACGCCGAGCGGATTGGTGCGGCAGGCCACAGGATGGAAGGAGGAGCGGATGGCCGGCATGTTGCTCGCCCGCGGCATGGCGTAGTCCATGAAGGAGCCGGTGACGATCTGCCCGTTCTCGTCATAGACGAAGCGTTCCAGCAGCGCCTGGCCGAGCCCCTGCGCAAGCCCGCCGATCACTTGCCCCTCGGCGAGATGGGCATCGAGCACCACGCCGCAATCATCGACCGCGGTATAGTCCACGATCCTGACATGACCGGTCTCGGGATCGATCTCGACCTCGGCGATGTGGCAACCGTTCGGAAAGGATTGCGGGACTTCGACCTCCACCCGGACATCGAGGCTCTCCGGCCATTCGCCGCGGGATGCGCGCGCTCGTGCGTCTTCGGCGAAGTCGAACAGATCGAGGTTGCGATCGGTGCCGGCGGCGAGGAGATGCCCCTCCTGCCAGACGACATCGTCCTCCCGTACATCAAGTGCCAGCGCGCCGAGCCGCCGCGCCTTGGCGATGAGCTCATCCGTCGCGCGCACGATCGCGGTGCCCGCCGCCATGGCGCTGCGCGACGCGACGGTCGGCCCGCCGCGAATGCTGATGTCGGAACGACCGGAAGAGACGCGGACGACCTCCTGCGGCAGTCCGAGCCGCGCGGCGGCGAGCCGGGCGAACACGCTTCCATGCTGCTGCCCGCTGGCATGGACGCCGAGCCGGACCGTGAGCACACCAGGCTCTGCGAATTCGAACACCGCGCCCTCGACCGGACTGCCGCCGGCGTGTTCGAGGAAGCACGAGATGCCGATGCCGCGCAGCCGCCCCCGCTCGCGCGCCGCCGCACGCCGGGCGGGAAAGTCGCGATAATCGCTGGCCGCGAGCGCCTTATCGAGCACGGCTTCGAACTCGCCGCTGTCATAGACATTTCCGACCACGGTCTTCACCGGCATCTGATCGGCAGCGATGAGATTGCGCCGCCTGAGCGCGACCGGATCGATGCCGCTTTCGGCCGCTGCGGCATCGACCAGCCGCTCCAGAAGATAATTGGCCTCCGGTCGGCCGGCGCCGCGATAGGGACCGGTCGGAAGCGTGTTGGTGAAGACGCACTTCACCGCGGCCGAGACCAGCGGGATGGCGTACATGCCCGGCAGGCAGCGGGTGAAATTGTTGCAGGCGATGTGCGCACCGGACGCGCTGACGAAGGCGCCGAGCGCGACGATGCTCTCGGTGCGTAAGGCGAGGAAGCGGCCGTCCGCCGTGAGCGCCAGTTCGGCGGTGCTACGATGGTCGCGGCCTTGATTGTCGCTCATGAAGGCTTCCGAGCGCGTCGAGACCCAATGCACCGGCCTGCCTGACAGCCGCGCAGCAGCCAGCAACGCGGCATATTCGGGATAACCGTGGGTCTTCATGCCGAAGCTGCCGCCGACATCGTGCGTCTCGACCCGGATTTTCGCCGGGGCAACGCCGAGCACGGCGGCGAGCTGGGCGCTGAGCGTCCCGGCGCCCTGCGATCCGGCATGGAGCACATAGGTTTCGCCCATGGGCTCGAACAGCGCGGTGACCGTGCGCGGCTCGATCGGCGCGTGGGCAACGCGCTGGTGGACGAGTTCGATGCGTACCCAGTGGGCGGCCTGCGCGAAGGCCTCCTCGACCTGCTGCGCCAGTGCGGGATCGGCGGAAGGCGCTATGTAGTCGACGGCAAGATTGCCGGGCGCCTCCGGCCAGAGCTGCGGCGCGTCTGGCGCGAGCGCGGCCAGCGCGTCGGCGACGGCTGGCAGCGGATCGTATTCGGCCTCCACCGCGAGCGCCCCCTCCTCCGCCGCGCGCAGGCTGGTAGCGAGCACCAATGCCACCGGCTGGCCGACATGCATCACTCGGTCGGTGGCCAGTGCCGGACGAAAAGGCACGATGAGCTTCGCCCCACCGCGCCCGGTGATGATCTGCGGCACCGAGACATTGCCGATCCGCAAAGTCTCCAAGTCGGCGGCGGTGAGAATGGCGACGACCCCGTCGAGACCCCGCGCTGCCTCGGCATCGACGGCAAGAATGCGCGCATGGGCATGCGGCGAGCGCACGAAACAGGCATGGAGCCGGCCGGGCAGCACCAGATCGTCGCTGAAGCAGCCGGCGCCGCGGACCAGCCGGTCGTCGTCTGGCGACCCGCCATGCTTCAGGCCTGCGTCCTTCCAGCTCTTGTCGAGCATGCTGCGATCTTCGTTGCCGGTGGCTGATAGCGCGAGCCTATCAACGCCATGCGAACGTTTGCAAGAAACTTCGCACGTCTGGTCGAAAGCCGCCTGACAGCGCACCCCAGCGCATTTTTCAGTTGACGAGAACGCCAAGCTCCTCAACCATGCAAACGTTCGCACAAGACGGCCGCCAAGGCCGCTGTGGAGGGAACGCCAAATGAATCAATCGACTGATGTCGCCATCCAGGCGGACAATGCCAGCAAGCTGTTCGTCGACGGCACCGTCGTCGCCTTCCGCCGCCTCAACCTCGAGGTGAAGCGGCAGGAGATACTGTGCATCGTCGGCCCCTCGGGCTGCGGCAAGACTACCTTCCTGCGCTGCATCGCCGGCCTGACCGATATCAGCGACGGCCGCCTCCTCGTCCACGGCAAGCCGATCGACGGCCCGCCCGACGGCGTCGCCACGGTGTTCCAGCATTTCGGGCTGCTGCCGTGGAAGACGGTGTGGGACAATGCCGCCTTCGGCCTCGCCATGGCCCACACGCCGGCGGCGATCATCAAGGAAAGGGTCAGCCACTATCTCGAACTCGCCGGCCTCGTAGGCTTCGACAGACACTACCCCTACCAGCTCTCCGGCGGCATGCAGCAGCGCGTCGGCCTGGTGCGCGCGCTCGCCATGAACCCCTCGGTGCTGCTGATGGACGAGCCCTTCGCGGCGCTCGACGCGCAGACCCGCGAAGTGCTCCAGGAAGAGCTGCTCGCTCTGATGGACCGCCCCGACGAGCGCAAGACCATGGTCTTCATCACCCATTCGATCGACGAGGCGATCATCCTCGGCGACCGCATCGCGGTGATGAGCGCCCGCCCCGGCCGCATCAGCGAAATCCTCGACATGCCGTTCGGCTGGCCGCGCGACGTCGATGCCATCCGCGCCGATCGCCGCTTCACCGAGTTGCGCGAGCACATCTGGAACGAGCTTCGCCCCGAGCGCGCGAAGAAGACGCGGGAGGCCGCAGCGTGAGCATGACGATCCAGAGCTTGCCCAACGCCGCCGACCAGGCGAGCATCGCCGACGACCAGGCCCGGGTGAAGGCGGCTTCCGAGAAGCGCCGGCGCCGCGAGGGCATGCAGGTCGTCATGATCCGGACGATCTCGCTCGTGGTGGTGCTGACGCTCTGGCAGATCGTCGGCTCCAATATAGATCCGATCCTGTTCACTACGCCCATCGCGGTCGCCAAGGCCGCGGTGAAGATGATCGCCAGCGGCGAGCTCTGGCAGTATCTGGCGCCGAGCCTGCTGGTCTTCGTCTATGGGTTGGCGCTCGCCTCCGTCGCCGGCATCACCATCGGCCTCGCGCTCGCCCGCTACCGGGTGCTCGACGCCGCCTTCGACATGTACATCACCTTCCTCTACTCCACGCCGACGGTCGCGCTGGTGCCGCTGATCGTGCTGTGGGCCGGCTACGACATGACGGCGAAGGTGATCATCCTCTTCCTGTTCGCCTTCTTCCCGCTGGTGATCAACACCTATCAGGGCGTCAAGAATGTCGACCACAAGCTGCTCGAGGTCGGCAAGGCGTTCCGCTGCTCCGAGCGCCAGCTCTGGACCAACATCGTCATCCCGGCGGCCCTGCCCTTCATCGTCACCGGCCTGCGCCTCGCCGTCGGCCGCGGCCTGATCGGCATGGTGCTGGCCGACCTCTACACCGCCATCTCCGGCATCGGCTATCTGATCGTGCGCACCGCCTCGACCTTCCAGATCGACCGCATGTTCGTGCCGATCGTCACGCTCGGCATCCTCGGCGTGCTGTCGACCTCGCTGCTGCGGCTGCTGGAGAAAAAGGTCGCGCCCTGGACCAACGCCAACCGCGATTAGACGCGCAACGAGAGGCGACTCGAAAAATCGAGCGCAACGGAGGAAACCATGAGGAATGTGACGAAGCCTACCCTGGCTGCGGCGCTCGCCTGCGGTCTCATGTTCGCCGCCGGCGCGGGCGCGCAGGCAGCGGACTGCCCGAACGGCAAGCGCGACCTGAACATCGGCGTCTCGGTGGTGCCGCCGAACGTCGTCCACACCACGCCATGGGTGGCCAGGGACCTGGGCCTGTTCGACAAATATTGCATCAACGCGACCATTACCCCCTTCGAGGGCGGCGCCTCCGCGGCGCTGATGTCCGCGCTCCAGCAGGGCAAGCTGATCGCCAACGTCACCGACGTCATGGTCGGCGCCGGCATGAAGGCCAAGCAGATCTGGGGCTTCGCGCCGCGCCTGCCGCAATCCTATGTCGTGGTCGAGGAGATCAAGACCCCGGCTGACCTCAAGGGCAAGCGCCTCAGCGCCGCCGGCGGCGGTGTCGGCGGCTTCAACTGGCGCATGGGCCGCGTCCTGCTCACCGACGCCAATCTGACGGTGGATGACGCGCAGTTCGTCTCGCAGGGCCTCGCCGGCCGCCTGCCCGGCCTGATCGCCGGCCAGCTCGACGGCGTGTCGCTGCATCCCGAAGACGTTTATCTCGGCGAGAAGCAGAAGCCGACCTTGCACGTGCTCGCCGTGCTCGGCCAGAAGATGCCGAACTGGGTGTTCAACATGTACGGCGCCGCCGACAGCATGATCGCCAGCCAGCGCCCGCTGCTGGTCGATGCCATGGCGGCCATGATCGAGGCCAACCGCGTCATCTACAAGGATCGTGACAAGGTTGTCCCGATCATGATGAAGGCGACCGAGAAGCCGCAGGACGCGGTGGAGTTCGCCTGGGACAATCTCACCAAGAACTGCGTCTGGGCGGTCAATACCGGCTTCGATAAGGCCCGTGCCGAATGGGCGATCAAGAACAGCGTCGAGGCCGGCGACATTCCGGCGGAACGCAATCTCACTTTCGAGCAACTCGTCGATGTCTCCATCGCCGATGAGGCGGTGAAGAAGGCCGGCGGGCCGGTGACCATCAACAACTGCACGCTCTGAACAGATGAACGCGCCCGGGCCCCCAACCACTAAAGCGCCTGTTGCCGGCTCCTCCCTGCCCTGGGAGGAGTTGCGCACCCGCCTGGACCATGGTCCGTCCTTCAACGCGATGCGCGGCACGCCCTATTATCGCGAGGCGCGCTACGAGCAGTTCTCGCTTGAGGAATATGCCCGCCGCCGCGCCGCACTCAGGGCGAAGATGCAGGAACTCGGGCTCGATGCGGTGATCGCCGCGGGCGGGCCGAGCCACTGGAGCTTCGGCGGCGGCATGTTGTGGCTCTCGGGCCATTGGGAATGGCACGCGCTCGCCAACTATGTGGTGTTCCCGCGCGAGGGCGAGCCGACGCTGATCTATTCCATGGGCGGCACCCATAGCGAGGCGGTGCGGCGCGAGACCGCCAATGCGCTTACCGACGTGCGCTCCAGCCGGGGTGGCAAGTTCGGCGAGGTCATGGTCGAACGGCTGCGCGAACTGGGGCTCGAGAGCGGCCGCATCGGCCTGATGGAGATCGATCCGCGGCACGGCGACTATATGCCGGTGAATCAATACAACACGCTGCGCGAGAAGCTTCCAGAGGCCGAGTTGATCTTCACCAAGGGCATCATGCATGAGTTGCTCTCGGTGCACAGCGAAGAAGAGCTCGACTGCGTCCGCCACGCCGGCAAGCTCTGTACCAATGCCATGCAGGCGATCGCCGAGCGCATGAGGCCCGGCGTCACCGAGTATCAGCTTCGCGCCGCCGCCGGCGCCGTCATCCTCGAAGGCAATGGCGACATCGATTTCCTGATCATCGGCTCGACGCCGATGGCCGATCCGGCGCAGGTGTTCGGCAATCCACGCCCCTCCAGCCGTCAGCTGGAGATGGGCGACATCGTGCTAATGGAGCTTGCCGCCGGCTATCGCGGCTACAGCGCGCAGATCGGCCAGCCGATCTGCCTCGGCGAACCGCCGGCTTATGTGCGCCGCTTCTGGGACGAGATCGCCGAGCCCGGCTACCTCAAGATGATCGAGGAGATCGCTCCCGGCCGGCCGATGGACAATCTGCGCCTTGCCGGCCAGTTCTTCCGTGAGAAGGGCATGCAGTCGCGACCGATCCACGTGCACGGCATCGACTTCGTCTCCGACGGCCCGCACATCTTCGCCGACCATATCCATGTCGAGCCGTTCGAAGAGGTGATGAAGCCGGGCATGGTGCTGATGCCCGAGCCGAACCCGATCACTGCCGATGGCATGCTCGGCATGTTCGTCGGCCACACCTTCATCGTGACCGAGACCGGCAAGGAATGCGTCGATGAATGGCCGGTGGAGCTGACCGTGGTGAGGCCATGAACGAAGCGTCACCCGTCGTCGACAAGAATGTGCGCGACGCCATCGCCCACTGGGCGCCGCGGCTGATCGCCAACGGCATCGACTATAACGACTTCCAGGCGACGACCGCGCGCATCACGCGCTGGCGTGACTGGAGCGCGGAATGGTCACGCACCGCGGAGAAGCACGAACAGCTCGCCCGCGAGGCGGAAGCGCGCGGCAGCCTGCCCTCCGCCGCGGAGGCCCTTGTGCGGGCGGCGATCTGCCACCATTTCGGCAAGTTCGTTTTCTTCGACGACATGGAGCAGTACGCCCGCGCCAACGCCGCCACCGCCGCCAATTATCGCAAGGCGCTGGCGGGGCTCTCACCGCCGGCCGAGGCGGTCGGCATCCCCTATCAGGGCACGCTGCTGCCGGGCTATCTGCGGCGCCCGGACGGCGTCGTGCGCCCGCCGGTGGCGCTCATCATTTGCGGGCTCGATTCCGTCAAGGAGGAGATGAACAGCTTCGAGCCGCTGTTCCACGCCCGCGGCATGGCCACCCTCACCTTCGACGGCCCCGGCCAGGGCGAGAGCGAGACGCTGCCGATCGAGCCGGCCTTCGAGAAAGTGGTCGGCGCGGTGATCGACTTCCTGGAGGCGCGTGACGATGTGGACGGACGCCGGGTCGGCACCATCGGGATCAGCTTAGGCGGCTATTATGCAGCCCGCGCCGCGGCTTACGAGAAACGGCTGATATGTGGTGCCGCCTCCGGCGGGCCTTATGATTTCGGCGAGGAATTCCGCACCATGCCGTTGATTTCGCGGCAGGCTTTCACGCTGCGCAGCCATTCGCCGGACGAGGAGACGGCGGCGGCGCGGGCGGCAGAGCTGACATTGCGCGAGGCGGCGCGCGCCATCGACATGCCTTTCATGGTGATCTTCGGCGAAAAGGACCGGCTGATCCCCAAGGAGCAGGCCGAACGGCTGTTCGCCGAGATCCCGCATCCCGGCAAGGAGTTGCGCATGTTTCCTGAGGGCAATCACGTCTGCAACAACATGCCCTTCGCCTGGCGCCCGCTGGTCGCCGACTGGATCGGCGCGCACCTGAAGGCGTGAGCCAATCTCGCCGTCATGGCCGGGCTTGTCCCGGCCATCCACGAACGTCGCCGAAGTCCGTGGATCCCCGGGACAAGCCCGCGGATGACGGCAGCGGACAACGAGGTAAGTCCATGAGCCTCCGCCTGCGTCCCGGACCGATCGACATCCACGCCCATATCGTGCCGGAAGGACTGATCGCGCGCTTCGAGAATGGCGAGCGCCCCGGCTATGCGGCGAGCCGCGGCGAAGACGGCATACGTGTCACGCTGGGCGGCAAGCCCTCGCGCATGCCGCTGCTGCCCGGCATGGTCTCGCTCGACATTCGCGAGCGCACCATGGTGGAACAGGGCGTCGCCTCGCAGCTTCTCTCGCCGTGGATCGCGCTCTGCGACTACACGCTCGGTGAGGCGGACGCCGACTGGTTCCATCGCGCGGTAAATGCCGAGATGGCGGCGGTGTGCCGGATGGCGCCGGACCGCTACGCCGGCATCGGCACCGCGCCGCTGCAATTCCCCGCCCTCGCTGTCGAAGTGCTGCGCGACGCCATGGGGCCGCTCGGACTGCTGGGCGTCGAGATCGCCACCGCAGTGAGCAAGGAGGTCTTCCTCGACGACCCCTCGCTCGACCCGTTCTGGGCGGAGGCGGAGGCGCTGCGCGCCTTCATCCTGATCCATCCGCCGCTGGAGCCGCCGGCCGGCGCTTTCGGCGATTATTATCTCAACAACCTGATCCAGAACCCGCTGCAGACCACGGTCGCCGGCGCCCGGCTGATCTTCGGCGGTGTGCTGGAGCGCTTCCCCGGACTGCGCATCTGCCTGGTTCATGGCGGCGGCCTGCTGCCCTACAATGTCGGCCGCCTCATCCGCGGCCGGCTGGTGCGCCCGGAAGCCAAGTTGCGCATGACCGGCTCGATCGAGGAGTCATTTAGCCGACTTTATTTCGACACTGTCACTCATTCCGTTCCGGCGCTGGCCTTCCTGGTCCAGCAGGCCGGAGCCGACCATGTGTTCCTCGGCAGTGACTATCCATTCGACATGGCCGATCCGGAGTTGGTCGGCACAGTGCAGGCCGCGGGGCTGGGTGAGGTGAAGGAGGAACTCGTGCTGTCGGACGGCTTTCGCAAGTTGTTCGAAGCCTGACGTCGTCTAATGGAAGCACGTCGTCCTGAGTGCCGCGAAGCGGCCTCGAAGGATGTCCGCCCCCGATGACCGTCTTCTGCTGCAAACAGTCTTCGAGGCTCGCTACGCTCGCACCTCAGGATGACGAGGTGAGAACCTCACGCGGCATACAGAGCAGCACGGTGGCGATGCGATTGGTGCGGTTGGAGAGTTGGCGCCCCTCGTGCGAGGCGATGCGGCAGGAATCCCATGGCTTTAGCGTCACCGTCTCGCTGCCGTTCGAGATCGTCACTTCGCCGTCGAGCACGACATACATTTTCTCCACCCCCGAGGCGTCGAGCGTGGTGCCACCGCCCGGCAAGATGTGGCTGACGCCGAGCCACATCACGTCCGACGGTCCCGCCTCGCGGCCCTGCAGGCGGAACATGCGCATATCGGTGTGGCCCGGCGCCTCATAGGTGGGCGCGGCGTCGAAGCGGGTGATGTCCATGGCGCGTGCTCCGGCTCAGGCCGCCCGCGCCGCGTTGCGCGGCTCAGGCAGCGACAGCATCTCGCGGGTCTCCCTGGACGTCGCGATCTGCGCGCCGAGATCCTCGATGATGCGGCGGACCTTGGTGACCATCGCGGCATTGGTCTCCGCCAGCACGCCCTTGGCGAGATAGACCGAATCCTCGAGGCCCACACGCACATGGCCGCCGGCGAGGTAGGACTGCGCGGCCATGGTGAACATGCTGCGGCCGATGCCGAAGGCGGTGAACTCCGAGCCGGCCGGCAGCAAATTGCGGGCATAGAGCACGGTCTCCGGGCCCGGTTGGAAGCCGTAGCGCACGCCGAGCACGCAGGAGCAAAGCTGCGGGCCGGCCAGCGTGCCGTCGGCGAGCAGCGCGTGCAGCAGAGCGATGTCCCCCGAATCGAACAGTTCGATCTCGGGCCGCACTCCAGCCTCGCGCATCACCTTCGCCATGCGACGGACATTGGCGGGCGTGTTGATCACCACGTCCGGGCCGGAATTCATGGTGTTGAGATCGAGCGTGCAGATGTCCGGCTTGAGCGCGGCGACATGCTCGACCCGCTTCTCCGGCACGGTCAGCGTGGTGCCGGGCGCCGCGATTTTCGGATCGTCCACCGACGGGATGAAGCGCCCTCCCGGACCCGTCGTCAGGTTGATGATGAGCTCCGGCTTGCGGCTGCGCAGCGCCTCGACCACCTCGCGATAATAGTCGAGCTCCATCGATGGCCTGCCGGTCGCGGGATCGCGCACATGGATGTGGACGATGGCGGCGCCCGCCTCCGCTGCACCGAGGCACGCCTCGATGATCTGCTCGGGTGTGATCGGCAGATGCGGCGTCTGTTCCGGCGTCGTCAGATTGCCGGTGACGGCGCAGGTGATGAAGACCTTGTCCCGAGGCTGCCGCATGCGTGTCTCCTCAATCTCTTTTCACAACGTCATCCTGAGGTGCCGCGTAGTGGCCTCGAAGGATGCTCACCCCGGATGAACGCCCTCTGTTTCAACATCCTTCGAGGCTCGCTTCGCTCGCACCTCAGGATGACGTGGTTGATCAAAGCGACCTCCCCCCATCCACCACGATCGTGGTGCCGGTGGAAAAGCCGAGATGGGTGGCGCAGGCGAGGATGCCGGCAGCGATGTCCTCCGGCTGGGCGATCCGCCTGAGCGGCGTGGTGCCGGCGACCTTGTCGTTGAAATCGGCGCTGCGGCCGGGCACGAAGCTGGTGTCGACCACGCCGGGCGAGACCGCCAGCACCCGGATCTCCGGCGCCAGCGCGCGGGCGAGCGCCTTGGTCATCACGTCGATGCCGGCCTTGACGGCGCAATAGGCGATCGACGAGCCCACCGCCGTGAAGGCCGAGATCGAGGAGACCGACACGATGAGCCCGTCGCCCGACGCCTTCAGGAGCGGCGCGAAGGTGCGGACCGCCGCGAATGCGCCGCGCCAGTTCACCTGGAACATGCGGTCGATCAGCTCGTCGTCGAGCGCATCCAGCGCCGCGTGCGGCACCGGCTTGGTGAAGCCGACCGCGTTCACGAGGATATCCAGCCGGCCATGGCGCTCGGTGATGCCATCGCACACCGCGATGAGCGACGGCGTGTCGGTGATGTCCGAGGGATAGGCGGAATGTCCCTCTCCGGGCAGGCTCGCCACCAGCGCTGCCGCGGCCTCGGCCGCTTCGGCATTTGGCCGGTGGGTGACGATGATGGTGGCGCCGGCTTCCGCCAGCATGCGGCTGGCGACAGCGCCGATGCCGCCTGCCCCGCCGAGGACCAGCGCGACCTTGTCGTTCAGCGATTTGGGATAGCTCGGCTTGGTCATGGCGCTTTGATCACTTGATCGGCGGGTTGGGCAGCTTGGCTTCGCCGGGCTCCATGACGAAGCCGTAGTCGAGCGAATACCACTCGTCAGTGAGGTCCGGTTCCGGCGGCGCCTCGCCGGTGCGCTTGCGGTAATTGCCGATCAGGTGGCTGGTGACGCCGAACACCACGTCGGTCTCCAGCCGCTCGTCGTCATCGACGAACACCTGGGTGATCAGCGTCTTCCAGCCAGGCTTGAAGGCGAGGAAATGCAGATGCGCCGGCCGGTAGGGATGCCGGCGTTGCGCCCGCAGCAGTTCGCCGACCGGACCGCCGGTCGGCACCGGATAGCCGGCCGGCTTCACCGAGCGGAACCAGAAGCGGCCCTCCGCGTCGGTGGTGAACTTGCCGCGCAGGTTCATGTCGGCCTGGCTGTCGTCCTGGTTCTCGTACATGCCGATCGGGGATGCCTGCCAGACATCCACTTCCACGCCCGCGAGCGGTTGCCCGTGCGGATCACTGACGCGGCAATCGGCGAACAGCACCGGGCCGGGCGTCGGCGAGCGGACGATCGAACCGCCATTCCCGGTGACAGGCGAGTTCATCCGCCAGAACGGGCCGAGCAGGGCCGAGGCGGTCTCCGACGCGCCGTTCTGGCCGTTGTTCAACAGGCAGACCAGCGTCGAGAAGCCGACCGCGTCGGAGAACAGGATGCCCTCATTGTGGCTGTCATTGGTCGCCTGGCCGATACGGTTGAGGAAGTCGATGCCGATATCGAACTCCTCCTCGGTGAGCTGGACCTCGCGGGCGAAGGCGTGGGCGTGCCTGACCAGCGCCGCCATGACCTCGCGCAGTCGCTCGTTCGGTGCTGCTGCCATGGCATCGAGCACGGCGCGGGTCACGCTGGATTCGCTGTCGATGATCACCGGACGCGTCCCTCGCTTCCTGCTCGCTTGCACTTGCAAGGACTGTTACGCAATCGTTTGCATGAAATCAAGCGGCAATCGTTCGCGTGCGCTCTCCCCGGCCGATAGCTCGGCTAGCGCAAACGATTGCACAACATCGGTGCTTGTGCTAGCCAGAATCCACGAACGAGGATCGGTGATGACAGATACAACTCTCGACGGCATCTCCTCACAGGACGCGCGGAATGGCACTGCGGGCACGGGTCCGGCATTGCGCCTGCACCGCAAGGCCGACGGCGTCGAGGCGCTGGCGCCTTCCGTCGAGCCGGTGGCGATCCCGGTGCCGGGCCCGGGGCAGTGCCTGGTCGAGGTGAAGGCGTCGGGCGTCAATATGAGCGACGTCAAGGCCGCGCTCGGCCATATGCCCTACGCGATCTGGCCGCGGACTCCGGGACGCGACTATGCCGGCGTGGTGCTGGAAGGCCCGGCCCATCTCATCGGCAAGGAGGTCTGGGGCAGCTCGGGGGAGCTCGGTATCCGCCGCGACGGCACCCACACCAAATATCTGGTGGTCTCGGCCGACGAGATCTTCGAGAAGCCTTCGACGGTCACGCTCGACGAGGCCGGCGCTATCGGCGTGCCCTTCATCACCGCCTATGAGGGCCTCGAATCCGCCGGCGGGGTGAAGCCGACCGATGTCGTGCTGGTGCTGGGCGGCAATGGCAAGGTCGGCCAAGCGGTGGTGCAACTCGCCACCCGCGCCGGCGCGCGCGTCTTCGCCGTCGAGCGCACCGCCGAGCCCTATATGGGCCATGCCACCGGCCCGGTCGACATGATCGACGCCTCCAGCCAGGACATCGCCGCCGCTGTGCGCGAGCGGACCGGCGGGCACGGTGCCGACATCGTCTTCAACACCGTCGGCAGCCCCTATTTCGAGGCGGCCTGCGCGGCGATGGCGGCGGAAGCCCGGCAGCTCTTCATCTCCACTATCGACCGCGCCGTGCCGTTCGACATCTTCCGCTTCTTCCGCGGCCGTCACCGCTTCATCGGGATCGACAGCCTGGCACTCAACGGCGCCGCCTGCGGCAGGATACTGGACGCGCTGCGCCCAGGCTTCGAGAGCGGCGCGCTCAAGGCCTTCCCGGTGCACTCCGGCGCGACCTACGCGCTCACCGACGCCGCGCGCGCCTATGCCGAGGTGTGGAACAGCTCGCGCGACCGCATCGTGCTGCGGCCGTGAGTACCGAACGCCGTCGTGGCAGGGCTTGACGGCCTTCAGGACTATTTGATCGAGGCCAGCGCCGCCTTGAGGACCGGCTTCAAGGTCTGGCTCGCCGCGATGACGGCAGCGACGCGCTCCTGCATGGTGGCGCCGTCGGCGAAGCTGAGCGGGAAGCCCATCTTAGCGGCCTGCGCGATCAGCTCGGGATCGGCCAGCGTTTCGCCGATCACCTTGCGCATCTCCTCGACCATCTTCGGGTCCATTTCCGGCGGGCCGAAGAAGGTACGGTGCAGCGACTGGATGGTCATGATGGTCTTCGCCATCTCCACCGCCTCCGCATCCTTCACCGTCTCGAAAATCGTCGGCACCTGCGGGAAGTCCGGCAGGCGCTGGTCGAGGATGGTCAGGATGGGGCGCAGGTCGCCGGATTGCAGCGAGCCACGCACCGCCGGCGGCGAGGCCATATAGCCGTCGGCCTCGCCCCTGATGATGGCGAGCGTGGCGTCGGCAATGCCCTCATAGCCGGTGACGATCTTCATCTGAAAGTCGAGCGCGTCGGACAGCATCGACATGGTGTAGAAATCCTCGTCCGTGCCCTGTGCCGGGTACACGAACGGGCGGCCGAGCTGCACGATGTCGGCAACCGAATGGATCTTGGACGTGCTGCCGGCATAGAGCTGGCGCGGCTCGTAGGAGACGCGGCCGAGATAGACGAACTTGGCGGCGTCGAAGCGCACGCCGGCACTCTCGGCCAGTTGGGCCAGGATCGGGGTCGCGATGCTGGTGAAGGCGATGGTCAACCCGTCCGGCCGGGCATTCCACAACAGATTGGTGCCCTTGAGCGTCCCGGCACCCGGCTGGTTCTCGATGCGCACGTCCTTCGCCTTGAGATGCTTGGCGAGATAGGGCGCGATCATCCGCGCATATTGGTTCATCGGCCCGCTCGGCCCGTGCGGCACGATGATCGTGACCACCTGCCCCTCGTAGCCGGCGGCGCGCGTCGGACTGGCCGGGGCCGCGAGAGCGCCGGCGCAAACTGCCAGCAAGGCATAGGCAAGGCGCTTCATTCATTCCTCCCAAGGATGATCGGCGCGCCTTTGGGCGCGTTCTTTCATGTCCGGCAAAGCTGGCTACGCAATCGTTTGCAGATGGAGCCACGTGCCCACCCTGCTGTCAATCGGTCGCGGGTGGCGCAGGCGCGCGGGACGGCAACCTTCTGGACCCACGCGTGTTGCCGGGAGAGACTGGTCTGCCGACACAAGGGGCTCCCCGATGCGCATCGACACCAACTTCCTGTTCGATCTTGACGGCACCTTGGTCGACAGCGTCTACCAGCACGTCACCGCCTGGAAGGAGGCGCTCGACGCCGAGGGGATCGAGCTCTCGGTCTGGCGCATCCACCGCAAGATCGGCATGAGTGGCGGGCTGTTCACCAATCAGCTGCTGCGCGAGACCGGGCTCGAGATCAGCGAGAGCCGGATCGAGCGGCTGCGCCAGCTGCACGCCGAGGCCTACAAGCGCCACGTGAAGAGCGTCCGCCCATTGCCGGGCGCGCGCGAGCTGCTCGCCGCGCTCACAGAGAACGGCATCGCCTGGGCCATCGCCACCAGCGGCCGGCTGGAGACCGCGGGGCCCAATCTCGCGGCTTTGGGCGTCGATCCCGGGCAGGTGCCCGTCATCACCCGGGACCTCGTCAAATACGCCAAGCCGGACCCCGACCTGTTCCTGGCGGCGGCGGCGCGGCTCGACGTCCCGATCGAGACCTCGGTCGTGGTCGGCGACAGCATCTGGGACATGCTGGCTGCGGTCCGCTGCCGGGCGCTCGGCATCGGGCTGCTATCCGGCGGCTATGGTGCCGCCGAACTCCAGGCCGCCGGCGCCTACCGCGTGTTCGAGGATCCCGCCGACTTGCTGTCGCGCCTCGACGAGGTCGGCGGCCGTCGCTGACGCCCCCCTCGCCGCGCACGGCGCCGCTCAAGCCAGTCGTTGAAGCGATGCCGGGCCGGGATGCGCCCGAGGCCCTCGTCAGTCGCGGCGCAGGACCGCGGCTGGGTCAACGGACAGGTCCCGCGAGCCTGGGGGCGTCGTCCAGATCGTTAAGTTGGAGAAATTCCTATTCGATCGGATGATTCCATCTGATCGGGAAATGCTCTAGCGAGACATGGACCCAGCATCTTCAAGGTCGGGATGGCCGCGGCCGAAGCCGCCTGCCAGCAACGAGACGGAAAGATGTTCGCATCCCGATGCGCCTTCTCTCGCAACCTTCGGAGTCCATGTGAAGAAGATCGGCTTCCTCTCGTTCGGCCATTGGTCGCCCTCGGCCCATTCGCAGACCCGTTCGGCTGCCGATACGCTGCTGCAATCCATCGAGCTCGCCATCGCCGCCGAGGAACTCGGGGCCGACGGGACCTATTTCCGCGTCCACCATTTCGCCCGCCAGCTCGCCTCGCCCTTCCCGCTGCTCGCGG
Source organism: Xanthobacteraceae bacterium (assembly GCA_029266425.1). Lineage (GTDB taxonomy): Bacteria > Pseudomonadota > Alphaproteobacteria > Rhizobiales > Xanthobacteraceae > Ancylobacter. The sequence continues at coordinate 14,040 of JAQSWY010000042.1, read as the reverse complement.
CAATCGGTGCGAGGACCAACCGGATCGAGATCGGCACCGCGGTCATCGACATGCGTTACGAGAACCCGATGTACATGGCAGAGGATGCCGGGGCAGCGGACCTTATTGCGGGTGGACGCCTTCAGCTCGGCATCAGCCGCGGCTCGCCCGAGCAGGTGATCGATGGCTGGCGTTATTTCGGCTACGCGCCGGCCGAGGGGCAGAGCGATGCCGACATGGGCCGGCACCATGCGGAAGTGTTCCTCGACCTGCTGAGAGGAGAGGGTTTTGCCACGCCCAATCCGCGCCCGATGTTCCCTAACCCGCCAGGCCTGCTGCGCCTTGAGCCGCATTCCAAAGGATTGCGCGAGCGGATCTGGTGGGGTGCCGCCTCGAACGCCACTGCGGTCTGGGCGGCGAAGCTGGGCATGCACCTGCAGAGCTCGACGTTGAAGGAAGACGAGACCGGGGAGCCCCTGCATGTTCAGCAGGCGAAGCAGATCCGCGCCTATCGCGCGGCCTGGAAGGAGGCCGGACACGCGCGAGAGCCGCGCGTGTCCGTCAGCCGAAGCATTTTTCCCCTCGTGAGCGATGAGGATCGCGTCTATTTCGGAGGCTCGGGGCAGGCGGCGGATTCGATAGGCTATATTGATGAGCGCACGCGGGCGATCTTTGGCCGCAGCTATGCCGCCGAGCCGGATGTGCTCGTGCAGCAACTGAAGGCCGACGAGGCCATTGCTGAGGCCGATACGCTGCTGATAACCGTGCCGAACCAGCTCGGGGTCGCGTACAACGCCCATGTCATCGAGGCGATCCTCAAATATATCGCGCCGGCGATGGGCTGGCGCTAAGCCGTCGGATGGGGCGGCGCTTTCGCACCTGCGTCGCGATAGGCAACGACGACAAGCCAGATTGCGGAAAGCAGGAAGTAGAACGCGCCGAACCCCGCATAGGGCGCGATGTCCAGAATCGTCGGCACAACCGTGCCGAGGGACAGGCTGATCATGAAGCCGCCGGCGAGAGCCGACTGCGCACCACTCAGGATCATCGCCCATTGCGCCCCATAGGTACGCCGACGCCTTACCCCCGTGTACAGTTGCAGCAGACCCGACAGGATCGCCCAAACCCCGAACACGGCCAGAACGGCATAGCTGCTGTTGCTGACAGCCGCGATCACGGCGAGCGTCGTTATCAGGCTGACCACGACATTCAGTGCTTGGGACGGGTTGGCTTTCAGGCCGCCGTTTGCCCGAGCGTCGACCAGATTGGCGAGAGCGTCCCATGCCGGGTAGAGCACGAGCAGAAACGCCGTGGAACCGGGTTGGCCACTGAAGACAATGGCGGCGGCAATCCACGCGATGGAGAATATCGCGCGTGTGAAATAATAAGACCGCAGCCAGTCGGATTGGGTCGAAGATCGGTTTTGCATGAGGCAGGCTCCTTGTTGAGGCCTACCAACTAGTAGGAAGATTGAGTGTCGGTCAACCCCACGCTTGAGCACTCCTTCGTGAGAACAGGAGCGCTGCAGTAACCTTGACAATCCCCCTACCAGAAGGTAGGCAGCCTTATGAAATCAATGACTTCGACTTCGGAGAAGATCCTCGACATAGCCCAGTCTCTCATCGTCGAGGGAGGCTATAACGGGTTCAGCTATGCCGACATCTCGGCTGCGATCGGCATCAGGAAGGCTAGCATCCACCATCACTTTCCGACGAAGGCCGAGTTGGTCTCGGTGCTGGTGGATCGCTACAGGCAGCAGGCGGAAGTGGGCTTGAAGTCTCTTCAAGAGCAGTTCCCAAGTCCTGCCGAACAACTGCAGTCCTACGTGAACTTCTGGCAGACATGCATCCGGGATGCCTCGCTGCCCTTCTGCGTCTGTGCGATGCTCGCCAGCGAGATGCAGATGCTGCCGGAAGAGGTCGCATCACGCGTGCGTGCCCATTTCCACAGTCTCGCGAGATGGCTTACGTCGGTGCTGGAGGCCGGAGTAGAACAGGATCTGTTCCGGCTGGACAGGCGGCCGGAACAGGAGGCCCAGATGCTGATGGCATCGGTTCACGGGGCAATGCTCTCTGTAAGGGCTTTCGGCGATCCCGGACTGTTCATCGCAATCGTCAACCCCCAGATCGCCAAGCTGCTGGCACCCGATCGCTAGAGAACGGTCGAGCCAAAGCAGTCGACAGATGACGGCTCAGGGGCAGGAAGCCGTATTCTAGTCGTTCGCCGCCGGCGAGCGATCGGTCAGATCCTTGTAGCGCAGGTCGAACTCGTCCTCGGCCTTGAGTGTCTTGCCCTTGAATTGGCCGGCCGCCTGCAGGAGATCGATCGTGTCCTGCTGTACCGGGACGAGCCTGGCGAGACCCGGAATGGAGGTTGCATCGCCCTCGCTCTCCCAGACGAGACCGGCGTCGGTCGCATTGAGCCTTTGATCCTTCACCAGATAATCGCTGATCCAGAGCGCCTTATTGCCGTTCTTCCACAAATGGGCCCGATACCAGCGCACCACGAGGTCACGTATCGCGGCGGCCTGGGCGGGGTCCTGCAAAGCGGTGGTGCTTGCGTAGAGATACTTGATGTTGGCCGGCGTGCCCCGGGCATTGGCGATCGCCTTGGCCCCCTGCCCCTCCACGGAGGCGAGGTAGCGGGTGCGGTCGGGCTGCTTCAGCACCGCCGCGTCGATCTGCCCGGCCCGCAGCGCGTCGGCGAACTCGGCGAGGCCGAGATTGACCGGCTGCACATCGGCGATGGTGAGCCCGGACGCCCTGAGATTGCGCAGCACGGTCGCCTGCTGGGCGGTGCCGACATTGATGCCGATCCGCGTGCCCTTGAGGTCTTCGAGCGTCTCGATCTTCGAGCCCGGCGCCGTGGTGACCAGATTGCCGGGACCCGAGGTGATGACCGCACCGACGATGACCACGCCGGCGCCGGAGAAATGGGCAAGGATCGGGGGAACATCCCCGACCGCGCCGATCTGCGCCGCCCCGGCGCGGATCGCCTCGAGGCGCAACGGCCCGCTGCTGAAGTTCGCAAAGGTGACATCCGCCGCGAGCTTCACCTGCTCGCCGGACAGCCGCAGCAGGCTCGCGACGTAGTTGGCGTCGTCGGCGAGGACCAGCTTGACGCCCTTCGGCACGCTGACCGGGATCTGCCCCGGCTCCGCCGTAGCCGTAGCAAGGGCGACAGGAGCGAGGGCCAGCGCCGCGAGCGCCGTCGCCCGGGCGAGGAGATGCATGAGCTTCATGGTGCTAAGCCTTCATGAGTGCGATCAGTCGAGCGAGACGCCGAGGCGCGCGAGTATCTCGTCGCGGGCGGCACTGAAGCGCGCCGCGCTGTCCCGGACGCCGCTCGTGGACCGGTCGTGGACGATCCGCCCGTCGGCGATGATGATGACGCGGTCGGCGAGCCGAAGCGCCTCCTCCACGTCGTGGGTGACGAACAGCACGGCGGGGCCATGACGCTCGCAGAGCTGGAGAAGCAGGCGCTGCATGCGCAGCCGCGTCAGCGCGTCGAGTGCGCTGAACGGCTCGTCGGCGAGGATGAGTTCGGGCTCGCGCACCAGCGAGCGGGCAAGCGCGACGCGCTGCTGCTCGCCGCCCGACAGCGTCTTCGGCCATTTGCGCTCGTATCCGGCGAGCCCGACCTCGCCCAGTGCGGCCTTGGCGCGGCGCCAGGAACCCGGCCCGTAGGAGCCGAGTGCCACATTGTCGATCACCCGTGCCCAGGGCAGCAGCCGGGAGTCCTGGAACAGCACCGCCCGGCGGGCCGGCACCTCGATCGTGCCGGTTCCCTCGACCCCGGCCTCGACATCGAGCCCGGCGACCGCGCGCAGGATCGTGCTCTTGCCCGAACCGCTGCGCCCGAGCAGGGCGACGAACTCGCCCCTGGCGATCGCGATATCGATGCCGGTGAGAACCGTGCGGCCGTCAAAGCCGCGGCGAAGGCTCTCGACGCGCACCGCGGCGGGCGCCGCCGGCTGGCTCACTGCGCGAGCGACTGACGCCATGACAGGGCCCTCCGTTCCAGGACACGGACCAGGGCGTCGGAGCTGAAGCCGAGCACCCCATAGAGCAGCAGCCCGACCAGCACGACGTCGGTCTGCCCATAGATGCGCGCCTGCGTGATCATGAAGCCGATCCCGCTGGTGGCATTGATGGTCTCGACCACGACCAGCGCGGTCCAGGAATGCGTCACCGCCATGCGCAAACCGGTGAAGAAGCCGGGCAGCGAGGCCGGAAACACGATGTGCCGCAGGAAGCGGTAGTGCGACAGCGCGACCGCCTGGCCGAGCTCGACGAAGCGCCGGTCGATCCCGCGCAACGCCGCATGGGTGTTGATGTAGATCGGCACCATCGTGCCGAGCGCGATTATGCTGATCTTCATGGCTTCGCCGATGCCGAGCCAGATGATGAAGAGCGGGATCAAGGCGAGGTTCGGGATGGAACGCTTGATCTGGACGAGGCCGTCGATCAGCGCGTCGCCGAGCCGCGTCAGCCCCGCGACCACCGCAAGCGAGAAGCCGCCGACAATGCCGATGGCGAGCCCCAGCCCCGCCCGATGCAGCGAGGCGAGGACATCGCTGACGAGCGCACCGCTGCCGATCATCTCGAACAGCGTTGCCACCACCGTGCCCGGCGCCGGCATCTTCGCCGGCGAGATCCATCCCGCCCCCGAGGCGATGTACCAGAGCAGCAGGACCAACGCCGGCCCGAGCAGCCGCTGCGCCGGCAAAGGCTGCCTGGGGAGCAGGCTGGTAGCCTTGCCGTCCGGCGCCGTCGCGACGCGCGGTACGGCGGGCCGTGACGGCCCGAGGGTTGATATCAAGCTCATGGGGATCCCCATACTGACAGAGCCGGAGCCGGGCGGGACTATTCGGCCGCGCTCGAAAACGCGGCCGCGCCGCGCGCCACCGCCGGGCGCTCGATGCCGAGATGGTCGCGCAGCGTCGAGCCCTCGTACTCCGTGCGGAACGGGCCGCGCCGCTGCAGCAGCGGCACCACCTCCTCGACGAAGGCGGCGAGCGAATTCGGCAAGGCCGGAGGAATGAGATTGAAGCCGTCGGCGGCACCGTTCTCGAACCATTCGACGATGGTGGCGGCGACCTGCTCCGGGGTTCCGGTCGCGATGCGATGACCGCGTCCGGCGCTGAGGCGGCGCAGCAACTGGCGGAGCGTGAGATCCTCGGTGCTGGTGAGGCGGTGCACGAGGTCGTGGCGGCTGCGCTGATTGCCGGTGTCCGCGGGCCGCGGCGGGATCCGTATCAGGCTGTCGAGCTCGAAGCTGCTGAGGTCGAGGCCGGTGACGCGGGAGAGCTGCGCAATCCCGTAGGTCGGCAGCGTCAGATCCTCGAACTGCTCGCGTCGCGCGAAGGCCTCCGCCTCGGTCCCGCCGATGAAGAAGGAGAGACCGGGAAGTATCAGCACCGTGCCCGGATCGCGCCCCTGGGCGCGCACCCGCGCCTTGATGTCGGCATAGAAGGCCTGCCCCTCCTCGATCGTCGGCTGCGCGGTGAAGATGGCATCGGCATAGCGGGCGGCGAGATCCTTGCCGGGCTCCGAGGAGCCCGCCTGGAAGATCACCGGCCGCCCTTGAGGCGAGCGCGGGATCTCCAGCGGCCCGGCGACGCGGAAATGCGGGCCGACATGATCGATGCGGTGGATCCTGTCGCGATCGACGAACACCCCGCCCGCCTTGTCGCCGACAATCGCGTCGTCGTCCCAGCTGTCCCAGAGCGCGAACGCGACATCGAGGAACTCGGCAGCGCGGGCATAGCGCGCATCCGGATCGGGGTGCTGGTCGAAGCCGAAATTCTCCGCCGCCGACGCATTGGCGGTGGTCACCACATTCCACGCCGCGCGCCCGCGGCTGACATGGTCGAGCGTCGCGAAGCGACGGGCAATGCCATAGGGGTCGTTATAGGTGGTCGAGCCGGTGGCAACGAGGCCGATCTTGCTGGTCACTCCGGAGAGCGCCGCGATCAGCGTGAACGGATCGAGTGAATCCCACGGACGATCCTCGGAGCGGTCCTTCAGCGCGGGGTGATCGGCGAAGAAGATCGCATCGAGCTTGCCCTTCTCCGCAAGCTGCGCGATGCGCTGATAATGGCCGATGTCGGTGACCGCGCCGGTGTCGGTCTCGGGAAGACGCCAGGCCGCTTCGTGCTGCCCGACATTGCGCAAAAACGCATTCAAGTGGATCTGCCGCGGTTTCTTGACCATCTGCCTCAATCCCGTTCTTAATAATCCAGTTAGACTATATACAAAAGGTTCTATTTGCCAATGGGGCTTTCCTTGGTCGTGTCGACAGCCGGTCGCTGCTATGTTCCCTGCCCCAAGGCGCCCTGCCCGGCTAGGAGGCGACGGCGCGCCGCTGCTTCAGCCGCAGTGCGGCGGCGGCGTAGCCGCCACTGGCGCCGTCGACGAAATGCACATGGTCGCTGTCGACCGCTGACGGAACGAAGCAGGTCACGACGGCCCCTTGCTGCCGATGCAGGCCATATTCGGCGACGCGATCGGCAACGGCCGCTTCCAGACGCGCTTCCAGCCGATCGGCGATCGACGCGGTTCCGTCCAGCGTCATCCGCAGACCATCGTCGTATTTGCGGAAATCGGCGTTCTCGGCGACCTCGCGCCTGTAGCGGGCCGGATCGAACCGACCGAGTCGCAAACCCAGCCAGAACACCAGGGCGGCGCCGGCCCAGTGCACGGCGATCTTGAGGTGGCGCAGCGGCATCGGCATGCGGCCGGGGGCGCCGATGCGCGCCTCGACACCGATGCCGTCGGTAGCCCAGCGCAGCGCGGGCCCCTCGTCTGGGATAGGCCGCGCCGCGTCCGCCCCGCCGCCGGTCATGGCCAGGATGTCGGTGATGAGCGCTTGAAAAGCATCATCCTGCTCGTCGCCGCGCGGCACGACGATCAGCGACAGGATGAAGCCGTGCCGTGCCACCATCTGCTGCCAGCGGCAGGAGAGCCCGGAGAGATCGGGCCGCGTGCCGGGCGCGGCCGCCGGCACGGCGAACTCGCCGCGCTTGAGTGCCTGTTCGGCGAAGGCGATGCCGCCGCCGGCGAACATGGCGTAGCGCGCATGCGGTGAGGTGGCGAAGCGCGCGATCCTGACGTCCCGCCCCTGCGCACGCAGCGCCGCGACGGGAATCAGCGCCGCGCGCAGCGGCAGGTCGAATTCGTCGCGGGAGAAGGTGGTGGTGGCGGCGAGCACGTTGCGCGCCAGCGACGCCTCGGTGGGCGCGACGGCGAAGGTCGCTCCATCGCCGCCGAAGGCATAGGGAAAGGGGCTGTGGTCGAGCGCATTCGCCATCGCCGCGATGATCGAGGCGCCGGCCATGTTCACCATCTTGTAGCGGCCCTGCCCAATGGCCTCGCTGGAAGCGACGACATCGGTAATGCCGATCCACCAGTCGTCCGGCAGCGGCACGTAATGGCCCTGGTCCATCAGGCTGTCGAAGCGCTCGAACAGCGGTACGCGGGAATAGAACTCTTCCGTCGCCCTCATCGCCACCGCGCCTCGCCGCCATCAAGCCGTTCAGCATACAGGTGCCGGACGCTCTGGCAGATCGCTCGCAATCGCGCTGGTGAAATGTCGCGCGATGAATCGCGACGATCGGATGCGCGGCTCACGCTGGAATATTTAAGTGATGTTTGACGCTTCACCGGCAAGCGCAGCTGAGCCTTCGGCCTTGCTGGCGCTCCCAACCGGAATCGAACCGGTGTTTTCGCCGTGAGAGGGCGACGTCCTAGGCCGCTAGACGATGGGAGCAACGCGGCAGGCGGCCCTCTTAGAGCGAAACCTTTGCCCGATCAAGGGGTGATCGAGTTATCCACGACGAAACCGGCGCCCGCGCACGCGCTTTCACACGCATTGTCTCACGGCTCCGGCGCGAAGCCGATGCGTCCGCGCGGGGCGTGGCTCGCCGCGTCGAAGAACAGCGTCTCGACGACGCCTCCGTCGCGCTCCACCGTCACCGCGATAATGTCGCCGGAAGGCACGGCGGAGACCACCTTTGCCCCCTTCGGCAGCAGGATCGTGCCGGAAACTTGCGCCGGCGTGCTTTTCCATCCGGCCACGACCCTGTATCCGATGGCGCCAAACAGGGCGAGGAAGCCGAAGCCCATCAGCAGACCGGAGAAGGCAGCGAAGCCGCGCAGCTTGCGCAGCACGCGCTCCTGCGCCGGATCGAGCTTCTCGTCTTGGTCGGGAGTAGTCATGCAGTCACCGTCGGACGAGCCGCTGGAGGAAATCGACGACGCCGCGCCCGGCGGGGCCGAGGCGACGCGCGTCGATATCATCGCCGGCTCGGATGATGAAGGGCTGCGGCTCGACCGCGTGCTGGCGAAGCACCTGCCTGCGCTCAGCCGCACCCGCATCCAGGCGTTGATCGCCGAGGGCCAGCTGACCCACGACAGAGGGATCGTGACCAGCGCCTCGGCCAAGGTCGCGGCCGGCGAGCGATTCGAGCTCACCCTGCCGCCGCCGGAGCCTGCCGCGCCGGAGCCGCAGGACATCCCCATTGCGATTATTCATGAGGATGACCATCTAATCGTCATCGACAAGCCGGCTGGCATGGTGGTGCACCCTGCCCCCGGCAATCCGGACGGCACTCTCGTCAACGCTCTTCTGTTCCACTGTGGTTCGAGTCTTTCCGGCATCGGCGGCGTACGGAGGCCCGGCATTGTGCACCGTCTCGACAAGGACACCTCCGGCCTGCTCGTGGTCGCCAAGAACGATGCCGCTCATCGCGCCCTCGCCGCCCAGTTCGCCGATCACGGCCGCACCGGGCCGCTGGAGCGCGCCTATGTCGCGTTCGCCTGGGGCGAGCCCTCGGCGCCGCGCGGCACGGTCGACGCGCCGATCGACCGCCACCCGGTATCGCGCGACCGCATGGCGGTACGCCCGAACGGGCGCTTCGCCATCACCCATTGGGAGCGCCAGGCGGTCTATGCGGATTCGCAGGGCCGGCCCGTCGCCTGCCGGCTCGAATGCCGGCTGGAGACCGGACGCACGCACCAGATCCGCGTGCATATGGCGCATATCGGCCATCCCTTATTGGGGGACGAGACCTATGGCATCAGCCATCGCACCAAGGCGACACGACTTACCACCGAAGCTCGGACAGCGCTGGAAACCTTGAGCCGGCAAGCCTTGCACGCGGGCCGTCTCGGCTTCGAACACCCCATAAACGGGGAGTTTCTGCTGTTCGAGAGCCCGCTGCCGCCCGATCTCGCCGCGCTTGAGGCGGCTTTGGCGGGCTGAACCAGCCGCTTGCCTCAACGCAACGTGACCATGGCGAGCGTTGCTCTTTCGCGTTTTCTATTCGTTGCTGTATCATGCTTTCAGCGGCTGGCTGAATGCGGCCGCGATCTGGTCGCCCATTATGGGGACCGTGCAAAAGGAAGGAGGGCGCTCAATGGCCCGTTCCGCAATTTCGATCCCGTCCGCCGAGGGCGGGCTCTCCCACTATCTGGAAGAGATCCGCCGGTTCCCCATGCTGGAACCGCAGGAAGAATATATGCTCGCCAAGCGGTGGCGCGAGCATGAGGACCCCGAGGCTGCCTCGCGCCTCGTCACCAGCCATTTGCGCCTCGTCGCCAAGATCGCCATGGGCTATCGCGGCTACGGTTTGCCCATATCCGAGGTGATCTCGGAGGGCAATGTCGGCCTGATGCAGGCGGTGAAGCGCTTCGAGCCGGACAAGGGATTCCGCCTCGCGACCTATGCCATGTGGTGGATCAAGGCCTCGATCCAGGAATACATCCTGCGCTCGTGGAGCCTGGTGAAGATGGGCACCACGGCGGCGCAGAAGAAGCTGTTCTTCAATCTGCGCAAAGCCAAGAGCCAGATCTCCGCGCTGGAAGAGGGCGACCTGCGCCCCGACCAGGTCAAGCAGATCGCCACCAAGCTCGGCGTCGCCGAGCAGGACGTCATCGACATGAACCGCCGCCTGTCGGGCGACGCTTCGCTCAACGCGCCGATCCGCGGCGATGTCGAGGGCGGCGGCGAGTGGCAGGACTGGCTCGCCGACGATCGCGACAGCCAGGAATCGGTGCTGGTCGAGCACCAGGAACTGGACAATCGCCGTTCCGCTCTGGCGGGCGCGCTGTCGGTGCTGAACGACCGCGAGCGCCGCATCTTCGAAGCGCGCCGGCTGTCGGACGACCCGATGACGCTGGAAGACCTCGCCGCCGAGTTCGGCGTCTCCCGCGAACGGGTGCGCCAGATCGAGGTGCGGGCGTTCGAGAAGGTGCAGAAGGCGGTCATCGACCGCGTGCGCCACATGGAGACACCCGACGCCCGCGAGCACTCGCCGGCAATGTGAGCGGAGCGGCCACTCCAGGCCTCTGGCCATGCTCAAGCAATGCTAAGCATATGAATTGGCCGGGCTGTAGCCCGGCCATGGCAAATGTCTGGCATTGCTTCTCAATTCACGCCGACAGCGACAACCCGCCGGCATCGCCCGCCTGCAGCACCGGCGACATCTCGCGGGCCCGCCGGACATCATAGGCGAGCACGTCGCGGATGCTGAGCACGCCGACCATCTGGTGGTCTTCCAGCACCGGAAGGTGGCGGATGTGATGGCTGTCCATCAGCGCCCGCACATGATCGACCGTGTCTTCCATGGTGCAGGAGATCATGTTGCGCGACATCAGGTCGGCAACCGGCGCCTTCAGCGCAGCGAGACCACGCGCGGCAATGGCGCGCACGACGTCGCGTTCGGAGAAGATGCCGACCACGGTGTCGCCTTCCGACCCGCAGGCGTCCTTCACCACTACCGCGCCGATGCGTTCTCGATCGAGCAGCTTCGCCGCCATCTCGACCGTCTCGCTCATGCGGATGGTGGGCACGCGGGCGTTCTTCGACTTCATGAGATCCGCAACAAGCATGGCGACCTCCCTCCGGTTGCCGGGGCTATGTGTCCGAACTCTTAGTCTTTGGTCGAATTCTGGTATGCAGTACACCTAACGAAAAGGCCGGATGCTCAGGCACCCGGCCTTTGGTTTTGTGGAGCTGATCGCGTGCTCGCTCAGAGGTTTTTGACGATTTCCTCGACCATCTTCTTGGCGTCGGCGAACAGCATCATGGTGTTGTCCTTGAAGAACAGCTCGTTCTCCACCCCGGCATAGCCCGAGCCCATGCCGCGCTTGATGAACAGCACCGTCTTCGCCCGCTCGACGTCGAGGATCGGCATCCCGAAGATCGGCGACTGCGGGTCGGTCTTCGCCGACGGGTTGGTCACGTCATTGGCCCCGATCACGAACGCCACATCGGCCTGCGCGAACTCGCTATTGATGTCCTCGAGCTCGAACACCTCGTCATAGGGCACGTTGGCCTCGGCCAAGAGCACGTTCATGTGCCCGGGCATCCGCCCCGCCACCGGGTGGATGGCGTAGGAGACCTCGACCCCCTCCTCCTTCAGCTTGTCCGCCATCTCACGCAGCGCGTGCTGGGCCTGCGCCACCGCCATGCCGTAGCCCGGCACGATGATCACCTTGGCCGCGTTCTTCATGATGAACGCCGCGTCCTCCGCCGAGCCCTGCTTCACCGGACGGGTCTCGACCACGCCGGCCGCTCCCCCGGAGGTCTCGCCGCCGAAGCCGCCGAGGATCACCGAGATGAAGCTCCGGTTCATCCCCTTGCACATGATGTAGGACAGGATCGCACCCGACGAGCCGACCAGCGCCCCGGTGATGATCAGCGCGGTGTTGCCCAGCGTGAAGCCGATGCCCGCCGCCGCCCAGCCGGAGTACGAGTTCAGCATCGACACCACCACCGGCATGTCGGCGCCGCCGATCGGCACGATGATCAAGCCGCCCAGCACCAGGCTGACCAGCACGATCAGCCAGAACACCAGATGGCTCTCGGTCATCACCAGCACCGCGATCAGCACCACCAGGAGGATGGCGAGGCTCGCATTGATGACGTGCCGGCCGGGCAGCAGGATCGGCTTGCCGCTCATGTTGCCGTTCAGCTTGGCGAACGCGATCACCGAGCCGGTGAAGGTGATGGCACCGATCGCCACACCCAGGCTCATCTCCACCAGCGCCTGGCCGTGGATCGCCCCGACCGCGCCGATGCCGAAGGCTTCCGGCGCATAGAGCGCGGCCGCCGCCACCATCACCGCGGCAAGGCCCACCAGCGAGTGGAACGCCGCCACCAGCTGCGGCATCTGCGTCATCGCGATCCGCTTGGCGATGATGGCGCCGGCGCCGCCGCCGATGGCGAGCCCGCCCAGCACCAGCACCCAGCCCCACGCCCCGTGCGGCGGACTGGCCCCCAGCGTGGTCAGGATCGCGATGGCCATGCCGACCATCCCGAATAGATTGCCCCGGCGCGACGTCACCGGGCTCGACAGCCCGCGCAGCGCCAGGATGAACAGAACTCCCGAGACCAGGTACAGGAGCGCGACCAGATTGGCGTTCATGGTTCCCCGCCCCTCACTTCTTCTTCTGGTACATGGCGAGCATCCGGCTGGTGACCAGGAAGCCGCCGAAGATGTTCACCGAGGCCAGGATCAGCCCGATGAAGCCGAAGCCGCGGGCAAACCCGGTGCCTTCCGCCGCGAGGTCCACCCCGACCGCCAGCAGCGCCCCGACCACGATCACCGAGGAGATGGCGTTGGTCACGCTCATCAACGGCGTGTGCAGCGCCGGCGTCACCGACCACACCACGTAATAGCCGACGAACACCGCCAGCACGAAGATCGCCAGCCGGAACACGAACGGGTCGATCGCCCCGCCCGTCAGCCCGTGCGCCGCCGCCCCTGCCGCCGCCGCCGCCGCATCAGCATAGGCGCTCGCCGCTTCCGCCGCCTGCCGCGCCACTTCCGCCGCCGCCCTCGCCCCTTCCACAGCCTCGTTCGCTGCCGGATTGGCCATCTTGCTCTCCCCGATCCTGCCGGGCCGGCCGCCCCGGGGATGAGGGTTGTGTTGGAAGATCCCTACGACGCCGGCGCGTCCGCCGCGGGGCTCGCGGTGGCTGCCGGCGCAAACGACGGGTGCACCACCGCGCCGTCCCTGGTCAGCAGCGTCGCCTTCACCAGTTCGTCGTCCCACTTCACGGCGAGCGCCTTCGTCCCCTTGTCGATCAGCGTCTCCACGAAGGCGTAGAGGTTCTTGGCGTAGAGCTGCGAGGAGGTCGCCGCCAGCCGCCCCGGCACATTGAGGTGGCCGACGATCTTCGCCCCGTTGGCGGTGGTCACCACCTCGCCCGGCTTCGCCCCCTCGACATTGCCGCCGCGCTCCACCGCGAGGTCGATCAGCACCGAGCCCGGCTTCATCGAGGCCACCATCTCAGCTGACACCAGCTTCGGCGCCGGACGCCCCGGGATCAGCGCCGTGGTGATCACGATGTCCTGCTTGGCGATGTGGCTCGCCACCAGCGCCGCCTGCTTGGCCTGGTACTCCGCCGACATCTGCTTGGCGTAGCCGCCCGCGGTCTCCGCCTGCTTGAACTCCTCGTCCTCCACCGCGATGAACTTGCCGCCCAGGCTCTCTACCTGCTCCTTCGCCGCCGGGCGCACGTCGGTCGCCGACACCACTGCGCCCAATCTGCGCGCCGTGGCCACCGCCTGCAGCCCGGCCACCCCGGCGCCCATCACGAACACCCGCGCCGCCGGCACCGTGCCCGCCGCCGTCATCATCATCGGGAACGCCCGGCCGAACTCGCCCGCCGCGTCCACCACCGCGCGATAGCCGGCGAGGTTGGCCTGGGAGGACAGCACGTCCATCACCTGCGCCCGCGTGATCCGCGGCATCAGCTCCATCGCGAACAGCGCGGCTCCGGTCCCGGCAATCGCCGCCAGCTCGGCCTCGTGGCCGTACGGGTCCGCAATCGCGATCACCAGCGCCCCGGGCTTCACCCCGGAAAGCTCGCCCGCCTCGGGACGGCGCACCGCCAGGATCACGTCCGACCCCGCCACCGCCGCGGCATTGGACGGCACGATCGTCGCCCCCACCGCCGCGTAGTCCGCGTCGAGCACTCCGGAGCGCAGCCCCGCGCCCGAGGCCACGACCACATCCGCGCCCAGCCCGATAAACCGCTTCGCCGTGTCAG
>JAQSWY010000041.1 GCA_029266425.1 Xanthobacteraceae bacterium | reverse complement strand
CGCCGCCCGGCCCCGCCGCCGGAGCCGGCCGCCGAGACGCCGGCAGCGGAGACCGCGCCCGCCGAGCAGGCGGTGAGCGAGGCACCGGCAGCTGAGACTCCGGCAGCTGAGACTGCGAGCGGCGAGGCTCTCGCCGCTGATGTCTCCGCTGATGGGGTCGCCGCCACTGAAGCACCTGCCACTGAAGCACCTTCGCCTGTCGCGGAGGCTGCTGCCGAAGACGTTCCTGTGGCCGCCGAAGGGCAGGTTGCGGATGCTGCGCCCACCGAAACCCCATCGGCGGAGACGAGCGAGGCGACGGTCGTGAGCGAAGCGCCGCTCGCGGAACAGCCCACGCTCGCTACTGCAGAGGCGTCCGAGACCGCGACGACCGAGCCCGTCGAGGCAGCAGCGGAAGCCGGCGACGTCGCCGCGCAAGCTCCCGCCCCGGAGACGGCGCCTGCCCCGGAGACGGCTTCCGTCGAGGCCGCGCCCGCCGAGGTCGTGTCTGCCGAGACTGTGTCTGCCGAGACCGCGTCGCCTGCCGAACCGGCGATGATCGAGATCTGGCGGCCCGGCCGCCCGGCTGGCCAGCATCGTCCGCAGCACCATGGCCGCGGCAGGCCCGGTCATGGCCAGCGCCCGACCAATGGCGACGCAACCGGCCAGACCGAGGTCGCCGCTTCGCAGCCGCACGATCGTCCGGAAGGCGGCGCTCGTCCCGAGCGCGGCGACCGCCGCCCGGACCAGCGTCAGGGCCAGCAGCAGGATCGCCACGCGGGCGAGCGGCAAGGTCGCGACCAGCAGGGCAAGGAACGCTTCCGCCGCGAAGGCGAGGGAAGCGGCGACCGCCCGCACCGTGGCGACCGCCCGTATCGTGGCGACCGGCCGGACCGGCGCGAACGCTCCGACCGTCCGTCCAATGACCGCTCGCAGCAGCCGCGCCAGCAGGACCAGCGCCGCGAGCGGCCGACCACCGTCGATCCCAACTCGCCCTTTGCCGCTCTCCTTGCCCTGAAGGCTCGCATGGAGGCGGACAAGGGCGACAGCTGAGCTCAATGTCGCTGGAACGTCCCCGGCTCGACGCCTGGCTGTGGCATGCGCGGGTGGTGCGCACCCGCAGCGCCGCGTCTGCGCTGGTGAAGGCCGGCCGGGTGCGGGTGAACGGGGTCAGGGTCACGGCACCCGCACATGCCGCCAAACTCGGCGATGTGGTGACGGTCGCCCTCGATTCCCGGGTCAGAATTCTGCAGATTTCGGGGTTTTCCGAGCGCCGGGGCGATGCGAAGGCGGCGAGCGTTCTCTATATCGAGGTGACGGAGCCCGGCTGAGAACGCGCCATGTCGCGGCCCTGCTCCGCGGAACAGCACCTTGCACGGTGACGGCGCCTGCGATAGGGGAAGCGCGGGCCAAATCACATGCCCATCTCGGAGACTTGGCGAATGCCCTACGTCGTCACGGAGAATTGCATCAAGTGCAAATACACGGATTGCGTTTCCGTGTGTCCGGTCGACTGTTTCTATGAGGGCGAAAACTTCCTCGTCATCCATCCGGACGAGTGCATCGATTGCGGCGTCTGCGAGCCGGAGTGCCCGGCGGAGGCCATCAAGCCCGACACGGAGCCGGGGTTGGAGAAGTGGCTGGCGCTGAATGCGGAATACGCCAAGGTCTGGCCCAACATCACCGACAAGAAGGAGCCGCCTGCCGACGCCAAGGAGTGGGATGGTGTGGCCGACAAGCTACAGTATCTCTCCACCGAACCGGGTAAGGACGGCTGACAATATGTGATTTGCGCGGTGATGTTTTCTCCCGCGCCTTTGACCCTGCGTTATCCGCGCCGGCACGCTGCGGCGCGGCAGCGCTTTGATTTTCAGCACTATTGTGCTATATGAAGTTCCGTGCAGTCGATTGGGTTTGCCATGATGCGGCGCTCCCGGTTTGGAGCGACCCTCCCGGAACTTGAAGCGGGTTTCCCTTTGTCGCGCGCTTATGCGCTCGTGGCGAAGGCATCCGAGATTTCCGTCATCGGCTGAAAGTGAAGCTCCGCAACTTCGCGGAGGCGATTTCTTTTTGCCCGCGGACCTCTTGTCCGCAGGCCGCTGCCGCTTCTTAACCGAGGTCGCGCGGCAGCGATCGGTCGGGACCAGGAACAGGACTCAGCATGTCGATCAAGAAGCCCTCAAACCTCCGCCAGGGTTTCAAGACGGGCGAGCACATCGTTTACCCGTCGCACGGCGTCGGGCGCATTACTTCCATCGAAGAGCAGGAAGTCGCCGGCTTCAAGCTCGAACTCTTCGTCATCCATTTTGAGAAAGACAAGATGACGTTGCGGGTTCCGGTGCCGAAGATCGTCTCCGTCGGCATGCGCAAATTGTCCGAGCCGACCATCGTCAAGAAGGCGCTGGAAACGCTGAAGGGCCGCGCCCGCGTGAAGCGCACCATGTGGAGCCGCCGCGCGCAGGAATACGAAGCCAAGATCAATTCTGGCGATCTCGTCGCCATCTCCGAGGTGGTCCGCGATCTCTATCGTTCCGAGGCCCAGCCCGAGCAGTCCTACAGCGAGCGTCAGCTCTATGAGGCCGCGCTCGACCGCATGGCTCGCGAACTCGCCGCCGTCGACAACCTGACCGAGACCGAGGCGATCAAGCTCATCGAGCAGAACCTGCTCAAGGGCCCGAAGCGCGGCGGCAAAGGCGATGCCGAAGAGGCGGAAGCCGAAGAGACCGAGACCGAGGAAGAGGCGGCCTGATCGCCCTCCCACACGCTCAATCAGTCCAAAGGCCCGGCCCTGCGCCGGGCCTTTTGCTTTCCAAAGCCCTTTCACACCGCGTCTCGCCGCATCGCTGGGAACCGGCCCGCGCGCTGCCGCGTTGAGCAACTGGCGGCTCCCGGGTGAATTCCCGGGCTTCACTGCTTGGGGAGGTGCGCATGTATGATCCGGCCGGAAGCCGTACTCTGCTCGCCAAGGCGGCGATGAGCGCTCCCCTTCTCGAGCGCACCGAGGAATATGAGCTCGCCCGGCGCTGGAGCCGCGATCGCGACGAGGCTGCCCTCCACGAGTTGATCCGCTCCCATATGCGCCTCGTGCTGGCGCTCGCCCGGCGCTTTCGCAATTACGGCTTGCCCATGGCCGACCTCGTGCAGGAGGGCCATGTCGGCCTGCTGGAAGCTTCCACCCGCTTCGAGCCGGAGCGCGACGTGCGCTTCTCCACCTATGCGACCTGGTGGATCCGCGCCGCCATCCAGGACTACGTTCTGCGCAACTGGTCGATCGTTCGCGGCGGCACCTCCTCGGGGCAGAAGGCGCTGTTCTTCAATCTGCGCCGCATCCGCGCCCGGCTCGAGCGCACCGGCGGGCCGCTGAGCAATTCCGACGAGGTGCACAGCTCGGTTGCCGCCTCGCTCGGCGTCTCGGTGGAAGAGGTGGCGCGCATGGATGCACGCCTCGGCTGCGCCGACATCTCGCTGAACGCGCCGCTGGCGAGCGAGGACCCGGGCGCCGCCGAGCGCATCGACCAGCTCGTCGCGCCGGACCCGCTGCCTGACGAGCAGGCCGCGCTGCAGATCGATACCGAGCGCCGCCAGCGCTGGCTGCACTCGGCGCTAAAGCAGCTCAGCGAGCGCGAGATGCGCATCATCGCGGCGCGGCGCCTGACCGACGACGGCGCCACGCTGGAAGCGCTCGGCGACCGGCTCGGCATTTCCAAGGAGCGCGTGCGCCAGATCGAGAACCGCGCGATCGAGAAGCTGCGAACCGCCCTCACACAGGGCGGCGCGGCACCGAGCAACGCATTTATCTGATTACATTATTCTGTTTGAGCATTCGAGGCTCGCTACGCGAGCACCTCAGGATGAGGTCGTGTTTTACGCGTGCCCTCATCCTGAGGTGCCGGCAAAGCCGGCCTCGAAGGATGTTCAAACAGAACGCCCGCCTCAATCCGCGACGATCTTCACTTCCTCGCCATAGGAAAGCTTGGCGTTGCGGTCGAGGCCGTTGAGGATCAGGAACCGCTCCATGTCGCGGTCCGGCACCTCCATCTTGCCCGCCAGCTTGTCGATATTGTCGGTGAGGCCGACGTCGACGATGCGGATGCGCAGCGGCTTCACCTTGTCCGCCTCCTCGATCGAGACCCGCCGGAAGGTCTCGGCCGCGGCGCGGAACTGGCGGTCGAGGTCGGGGCTGAGCTCGCGTGCGGCGAAGATCAGCCGATAGACGTCGCTGCCGAAGCGGATGGCGAACATGCGGAACGACCACTGGTCGCCACGCGCCACCGCCGTCGCCGCCGGAAAGCCGTTCAAGACGAGGCTTTCCACCGAGGCGATCTCGACACCCTCGATCCAGCCTGAGGAGAGATACTGCGACAGGCTCTGGTCGCCGCCGACCCGCACCGCGTCGAGCCTGAGCGCCTCGCGCCCGGTCGGCGTCGCCCCGAGCACCGCCTGCGAGGTGTTCTCCAGCGTGAAGGTGTCGGGCGCGGTGAAGGTGAAGCCGAGCTTCGGATGGAAGAAGCGGCGGCCGCGCACGAAGCCTTCCTTCGGATCGTCGCCATAGATCACGCCGTCGAGCGCCGAGAGATAGAGCTTGCGGTCGCGCTCGCCCGGCTTGTCCGGCGAGGCGTATTCGCGGGCATTGGCGATGGCGATGGAGATGCGCTCCGGCGTGGCCGGATGGCTGGCGAGGAAGTCGGAAGCGTCCGCCGTGGCGCTCTGGCCGATGCCGGAAGAGCGCAGCGCCGCCTGCTTGCCCATGGCGGTGAGGAAACGCGAGGCGCCATAGGGATCGAAGCCGGCGCGGGCGCTGATGCCCACTCCGATGGCGTCCGCCTCCAGCTCCTGCGCCCGCGAGAAGCTGGCGAGCGACATGCGGCTCTTGGCCAGCGCCAGGGCGCCGAGATCGGCATCATTGACGACATCGGAGATGACGCGGCTGACGAGGACCGCCTGCTTCATCTGGTCTTCGCGGATCGCCGCGTGGTTGGCGATGACATGCGCCATCTCGTGCGACAGCACCGAGGCGAGCTCGGCGGTGTCATTGGCAAGCGCCAGCAGGCCGCGCGTCACATAGAGCGAGCCGTTCGGCAGAGCGAAGGCGTTGATTGCCGGCGAATTGAGGATGGTGACGCGGTATTTGAGGTCCGGCCGCTCGGAGGCCGCGACGAGGCGGGTCGTCACGTCCTGGATCAGCGCCTGGAGCTCGGGGTCGTTATACGCACCGCCATAGGAGGCGACGAGCCGTTCATGCTCCTTGCGCTGCGTCGGGGTCAAATTGTCTTCGAACGAGGATACGGTGGCCTGCGCGTCCGGTGCGGGCGTCGAGATGTCGAGGCCGGCGCATCCGGCCAGCAGCAGCGTCGTCAGCAGGACACAAAAACGCATGCGTCGGAACGACGTCCCGCCGCGCGCCTCTCCCACCCCTGTGACCCCGAAAGCCACCCGCTACTTCGCCTCCATCCGGACCTGCTCCGGCCAGCGCGCCTCGATGGTCGGCCCGCCAGCCTCGAATATCACGCCACGAGCCATGATACGCCGCCCATCGAGGCTCCCTGGCTCAAGGCCTGCCTCGACAAAGCGTGCACGGTCGCGACGCGGAATCTGGACCGTGACGTCTTCCCGCCAGGTCCGGCCGAAATTCAGATATTCGCTATTTCGCCCGCTTCCAGCGGCAAAAATGCGGCCTTCGATGACAGCAAAACGGCCATTCATGCGGCGAACCGCAGCCGGATCGCGCGCGTCGGCCGGAAGTACCGTCCAAAGCCCGAGTTTGGCCGAGCGCGCGCCCTCTTCAACCCCCGCCAGCACGGCGGCGCATGGCAGATAACCCTCCTCCGGCCGCACCACGGCGAGCCCGAGGCCGACCAGCGCAGCTTGCACGCTTTCGCCATCGTCCGCGCCGGCGACGCGCACCATCCCGCTAAGGCGCCCATGGCGGTCCGGCTTGGCGCTCGCCGAGGCGATCTCCACGTCGCGGCCGACGGCGAACTCGGTCAGCGCGGTGTCGAGCGCAAGGCCGTGGCCGTCGATGCCGAAATCGGTCGCGACGGCGGCGAGGCGCACCATGCGGCCGTCAGCAAGCCGCAGATCGCCGCCAACGGCGAGCCCGGCCACCTGACCCCTCGTAGTGTGCCCAGCCGCGCATTGCCGGGCCTGCGCCGGGAGAGCGAGCCCGATGAGCAGCGTGAGCGCGAGCCACGCCGTGCCGCACCGTCCCGGCGGCGCCCCGATCGCGGAAGACGCGAAATTCATGCTGCTCGTTGCCCGGCTCGTCCTGCACTCCGGAAATATTCTAGCCGACGCCGCAGCGTCCGCCCACCGCAAATGCCCGCTCGAATCTCTTCAATGTCCGGCTACCACCACATCCCGAGGTGCGAGCGGAACTCGCCTCGAAGGATGCTGAAGCAGAACAGGCCCATGCGGGCTGGGCATCCTTCGGGGCCCAGCTGACGCCCGGTACCTCGGTGTCTGGCCCGTAAATCGGCCGAACCAGGTGGATCGCACCAGTTCCATCGTCATGGCCGGGCTTGTCCCGGCCATCTCGGCCTCTGATGCACTGTCGGGAATCGAGATCCCCGGCACGAGGGCGGGGATGACGGTTCATTCTGAAATTACGGGTTAGACTCTCAGGATGTGATCCTTGAGCACGACACTTTGGTTAGTGCCGCCGGACTGTCATCCCTGCGTACCGCCAATGGATTATGGATTGAATGTGACGCGAGAGGCGGAAAGGCCGTGCCGGATATCGAGGACGCGACGAACATCCCGCCGCCGTGGTGGCATAGCGCGGCGATCTATCAGGTCTATCCGCGCTCCTTCCAGGACACCGATGGCGACGGCATCGGTGATCTCGAAGGCATCCGCCAGCGCCTGCCCTATCTCGCCGGCCTTGGCATAGACGCGGTGTGGATCTCGCCCTTCTATCCCTCTCCCATGGCCGATTTCGGCTATGACGTCGCCGACTATTGCGGGGTCGATCCAATCTTCGGCACGCTCGATGATTTCGATGCCCTGGTCGCTGAGGCCCACCGGCTGGGCTTGAGGATCATCCTCGACTTCGTGCCGAACCACACTTCCGAACGCCATCCCTGGTTCGCGGAGAGCCGGACCGGACGGACCGGCTCCAGACGCGACTGGTACATCTGGCGTGACCCGGCACCGGATGGCGGCCCGCCGAATAATTGGCTCAGCCACTTCGGCGGCAGCGCGTGGGAATACGACGCCGTCTCCGGGCAATACTACTACCACGCCTATCTGCGCGAGCAGCCGGACCTCAACTGGCGCAACCCGGCGGTGCGGGCCGCGATGCTGGAGGCCCTGCGCTTCTGGCTGCAGCGAGGGGTCGATGGTTTCCGGGTCGACGTCATCTGGCACCTGATGAAGGACGCCGAATTCCGCGACGATCCTCCGAACCCGGCATGGCGCCCCGGCCGGCCGGCGATCGAGCGCCATCTGCCGGTCCATTCCACCGACCAGCCCGAGGTGCGGGACGTGATCGCCGAGATGCGCGCGACACTCCAAGCCTTTGGCGACAAGCTCTTGATCGGCGAGATCTATCTGCCGATGGAACGCCTCGTCGCCTATTATGGCGAGGGGCTTTCCGGCGTGCACCTGCCGTTCAACTTCCAGCTCATCGCCGCGCCCTGGGATGCCCGCCACCTCGCCGGGCTGATCGAGGCCTACGAGCGCGCTTTGCCCCGAGGGGCCTGGCCGAACTGGGTGCTGGGCAATCATGACCGCAGCCGGATCGCGAGCCGGGTCGGCATGGCCCAAGCGCGGGTCGCGGGCATGCTGCTGCTCACCCTGCGCGGCACCCCGACGCTCTATTATGGCGACGAGCTCGGCATGGCCGATGTCGCGATCCCACCGGCCGCGGTGCAGGATCCGTGGGAGAAGAACGAGCCGGGCATCGGCGTCGGCCGCGATCCGGTGCGCACGCCGATGCGCTGGACCGACGAACCGAACGCCGGTTTCACCACCGGCACGCCGTGGCTGCCGATCGGCGGCGCCCGCGCAATGAATGTCGCGGCGGAGACAGCCGACCCGGGTTCGATGCTCTCGCTCTATCGCCGCCTGCTGATGCTGCGGCGCGCCACGCCGGCGCTCGCCCTCGGCACCTATGAAGGCATTCGCGCCGACGGCGATATCCTCGCCTTTCGCCGCCGCCACCCCGACGGCGACGTGCTGGTGGTGCTCAATCTCGGCCATCACGCGGCGAGCCTCGCCCTGCCGGCGGGCTCGTGCACCGTGCTGCTCTCGACCCGTCTCGACCGCGAAGGCGAGGAACCCGGCGGGGCGCTTCACCTGCGGCCGGATGATGGCCTTATCTGCAGGCTCGCTTGACGCGGGCGGTGAGCCGACATCCAGGGCTCTGCGCGACCTCGTGATCGAACCGGGCAAGGAACGCAAACAGCCCGCTCCGCATTTAAGGCGACAGTCATGTCGGGACGGGAATGCGATGCGCAAGGAAACGCTGGTCCGCAAGCTGGCAGGCAAGTTCGGTCTCACCATCGTCAAGCCCGACGCCCTTACCCTCCGCCGCGAGCGCGCGGGAGACGGCTTCGCATTCCGCGACGCCCAGGGTCGCCTCATCCACGACGAGGACGAGATCGCGCGGCTGAAATCACTGGCGGTGCCGCCCGCCTATGAGGATGTGCGCTATGCGCCCGACCCCTCCGCGCACTTGCAGGCGATCGGCGTCGATGCCGCCGGGCGGCTGCAATATCGCTATCATACCGATTGGGCGCGGGTGCGCGAGGAGCTCAAGGCCCGCCGGCTCGATGCCCTCACCCGCGCCTTGCCGACCATACGCCGGGCGGTGCGCCGCCGGCTCACCGGGACGGAGCCGACACGCGACCTCGCCATCGCCGCCGTAGTCGAGCTGGTGGCGCTCACCGCGATGCGCGC
This sequence comes from Xanthobacteraceae bacterium, assembly GCA_029266425.1. Classification (GTDB taxonomy): domain Bacteria; phylum Pseudomonadota; class Alphaproteobacteria; order Rhizobiales; family Xanthobacteraceae; genus Ancylobacter. Next base: position 23,606 of record JAQSWY010000041.1, on the reverse strand, counting down.
CGGTGGCGATGGCTATGCCAAGGAGAGCGGCGCGCGCGGCGCCACCACCCTGCTCAAATCCAATGTGCGGGTGAACGGCGATCAGGTGACGCTCAGATTCAAGGCCAAGGGCGGCAAGCGCGTCGTCAAGGAGATCTGCCGCCCGGCCTTTGCCGCGGCGGTGGCGCGGCTGATGACCCTGCCCGGGCGCCGGCTGTTCCAGTACCGCAACGGCGATGGCCAAGGTAACGGCCAAAGTAACGGTCAAGGGAACGGCCAAGGTGGTGGTACCGTGCATGCGGTGCGCGCCGGCGACGTCAACGCCTTCCTGCGTGACCTGGCCGGCCGGCCGATCTCGCTGAAGGATTTCCGCACCCTCGTCGCCTCGTCCGGTGCGCTGGAGACGCTGGCTCTGGCAATCCCTGCCGCCTCGGCCCGTGCCCGCAAGGCGCAGGTGGTGAGCGCGCTGTCCTCGGTTGCCGAGACGCTGGCCAATACTCCGGCTGTGTGCCGCAAGAGCTATGTCCATGCCGCGGTCGTCACCGCTTTCGAGGATGGAAGCTTGGCGCGCTATGCCGACGAGTTACGCGGCACGCGCAGCCCCGAGGGGCGGGCGAAGATCCTGGCGCGGATCGTCGCCCGGCACATCGACTAGCTAGGAACTCGATCTCCAGGGCCTGTCTGCCGACCAGCCGTTCGAGCGTAGCGATGCGCCGTAGCCTTCGATGGTATCGGCGGCAACGGCCTCGTCGTCGAAGGCGCCGGCTTCGAACTTCTGGATCCAGATGCGGATCAGTTGCGCGACAGATCATGCCGACGGGCGAGGCTATGGAGCGTCTCCCCCGCCAGGTAATCCTGCGCCACCTGGCGCTTGAACTCGATGCTGTGTGTGCGGTGTCGGGAGCCGGGCTTTCATCCTTCGAAAGCCCGGCTCCCGGGTCAATTCCTTCCGTCACGCTGTCCACCTCAGCGGGCGCACTCCGGTCTTTGGCGCGCCGACCAAGGCGAAACTGCGAACACCTATGTCGTTGAAGTTGAAAGGACTTGGCAAATCGCCGCGGAGCGAGGGCGAGGCTCTAGAATACCCTGCTACATAGTGTGGATACGCTCATTCAGTGCCTTTCGGGTGAAGCTCTCCAGAAAGTCCAGAAACTCGGAAGCGGCGGTGGCTGCTCCTTCAGCATCGCCTTGGGCTGTAGCCGCGAGCGTGCGCGCGTGAAGCCGGGCGGCCTCGGCGAAGACGTTCTCCTCCTCGATGTAGGCGAACCAGAAACGCCGCGAGAGGCCGTGAAGTGCGCCGATCGAGTTGGCAAGGATGGTGTTGTGCGCCGCCTTGGCCAGCGTTTCGTGAATGGAGCGGTTAGCGATCAGATAGGCAGAGCGGTCGCGTACCTCGGCAGCCTGCATCAGCGCGTCGGCGAGTTGCAGCATGGCGGCGCGCTCGGTCTGAGTCGCCCGCTGCGCAGCCAGCCGCACCATTAGGTCCTCGAGCAGGCGCCGCACTTCCAGCAGTTCGAACTGCCGGAACACGTCGATGGTCGAGACCTGCACGCCGCGGCTGGGATGAACCTCGATATAGCCTTCCAGGCGCAGGCGCTGCAGCGCCTCGCGCACCGGCGTGCGGCCGCAGCTGATCTCGTCCGCCAGCCGCTTCTCGGAGATCATGACGCCCGGCTTCAGCTTCCGGGTCACGATCATTTCCTCGATCCGGCGATAGGCGATCTCGGCGAGAGAGCCGTGCGCCTGCGCTTCGTCGTTCATCGTCGATTCCCTCTGCGGCCGATCCGCCCGTGGCCGTCGCTGCTCACTATCCATTGACACGGACATCCCACAAGGCTAAACCGATCGTCAACCGATATATCGGTAGAGTATCGGTTAAATATAAGGGCGTTGGGAGGCATGCATGGATGCGCGTCAGCGCATGCACCTGGACTGCGATGTCCTGGTGGTCGGAGGCGGAGCGGCAGGCGTGGCGGCGGCGACGACCGCGGCCCGTCAGGGGCTCGACGTCACCCTGATCGAGCGCTACGGCTTCTGTGGCGGCGGCGCGGTCGCCGGCCTCTCGGGGACGGTGTGCGGTCTCTACGAGGCGACGGACACTCCCGAGCGCGGGCCGACCCAGGTGGTGTTCGGTTTCGCCGACGAGTTCTGCGGACGCCTCGCCGACATGGGCGGCCTGTCCGAGCCGGTGGTCTACGGCAAGACCTGGACCCGCGTGCATGACCCGCTCATCTGGCGCGAGACCGCCGACAGCTTCCTGCACGAAGCCGGCGTGCGCGTCATCTTCCATGCGGTCGTATTTGGCGTGCACATGGACGGCGACGCCGTTCGCGGGCTGGAGATTTGGACCAAGGAAGGCATTATCGATGCGCGCGCGCCTCTGGTGATCGATGCCAGCGGCGATGCCGATGTGGTCGCCATGGCCGGCCTTCCCTCGACGATCGGCGACAATGGGCGGGTGCAGAATCCTACCATGATCTTCCGGCTGCTCGGCGTCGACACCGAGCGCTTCGCGGAAGCCTACGGTGTCGACACCATCATGCCGCCTGCCGTGACCGAGATGATCAACGCGCAGCACAATGCCGGCAATTACGTCCTGCCGCGCGCCAAGATCTGGCTGTTCCAGACCACGCGTCCGGGTGAATTGCTATGCAACTGCACCCGCATTCTCGGGGCTGACGGGCGCGAGTTGAACACGCTGTTCTGGCGCGACTTCAGCGAGGCCGAGCTGGAGGGGCGGCGCCAGATGCGCGAGTATGCGCGCTTCTTCCGCGACAAGCTCGCCGGCTGCGAGAACGCCTTCGTCAACGACACCGGCGTTCAGGTCGGCGTGCGCCAGACCCGGCAGATCGCCGGCGTGAAGACGCTGATGAACGCCGATGTCGTGCAGGGCACGAAGTTCGCCGACGGCATCGCCCGCTCGCCCTGGCCCATCGAGCTGCATGCCGGCACCAAGCCCAAGGTCGAATGGCTGCTCGACGACGTCTACGAGGTGCCGTTCGGCTGCTTCGTGCCGGAGCGCGGCGAGGGGCTGCTGGCCGCCGGCCGCTGCCTCTCGGCCCAGCACGAGGCCGTGGCCTCCGCCCGCGTCACCGCGCAGTGCTTCGGCTATGGGCATGCCATCGGCCATGCGGCGGTGATGGCTGTGAAGGACGGTGTCGCCCCACGTGACATCGACGGAACCGAGCTGCGCCGCGTGCTCAACGCCGATGGCGCCCGGCTCGACTGAACAAGGACCGTTCGACATGCTCGACATTACGCACCAAGGCCATGTCGCCATCCTGACCCTGAACCGCCCCGAGCGCCGCAATGCGCTCGGTACCGAAGGGATGCGCGCTTTGAACCGTGCGCTGTCCGAGGCCGAACGCGATCCCGCCGTCCATGCCATCGTGCTGACCGGCGCGCCGCCGGCCTTCTGCGCGGGCAGCGACCTCAAGGAACTCGGCGGCAAGAGCATTCCCGACATGTGCGCGCATGAGGCCGAGACCGCCGCCGTGGCGCGGGGGATCGGGCTCCTCGCCAAGCCGGTGATCGCGGCGGTCGAGGGCTATGCGCTCGGCGGCGGCTTCATCCTGGCCGTGTCGTGCGACATCGTCGTCTCCGCGTCGAACACGCGCTGGCACCTGCCCGAGGTGATGAATGGCTGGACCCCTCCCTGGGGGCTCGGCGCGCTGCTGGCCCGCGTGGGTCCGGTGAAGGCGCGGCGGCTCACATGGGGTGCGGCGCCGATTGACGGCATGGAGGCCCACAGGCTGGGCGTCGCCGACGAGGTGTGCGCTCCGGGCGAGGCGCTGACGGTGGCGCTGGAGCTTGCGGGCGCGCTGGCCAAGCTGCCGCCCGAGGCGGTCGCCTCGACCAAGAGCTTCTACGAACCCTTCGCCGCCCTCGACGGCGAACGTCTCGACCATGCAGCCTCGCGCCTCTTCGCGCGCGACTGCGAAAGCGCGGCCGCCAAGGCCACGCTGTCTCGTTTCACGGTGAAGGCATGAGCAAGATCATAGACGCCGCCGCGGCGGTCGCCTCCATCAAGGACGGGCAGACCGTTGCCTCGGTCGGCGTCATCGGCTGGATCACCCCGGACGCGGTCCTCAAGGCGCTCGGCGAGCGCTTCCGCGAGACGGGGGCGCCACGCGACCTGACCTTCTATTTTCCCGTCGGCACCGGCGATGCCCAGGACATCAAGGGCATGGACCATGTGGCCCAGGCGGGACTGATGAAGCGCATCGTCTCGGGCTCCTACATCAACCCGGTCGATCCGCGCACCGGCAAGCGCCCCGAGCTGATGCGGCTGATCCGGGAGAACGCGATCGAGGCCTATTCCTGGCCGATTGGCGCCTCGATGCACTGGCTGCGCGAAGTGGCGCGCAAGAGCCCTGGCTACATCACCCGCGTCGGTCTCGGCACCTATATCGATCCCGAACAGGGCGGCGGCAAGTTCACCGCGCGGGCGACGCAGGATCTCGTCCGCCGCATAGAGATCGACGGCGAGACGCTGCTGTTCTACCCGAGCTGGCCCGTCGACGTCGCCATCGTGCGTGCCGCGAGCGCCGACGAGCACGGCAACCTGTCCTTCGAGGACGAGCCTCTGTTCTCCAGCAATATCGGACTTGTACTTGCCGCCAAGGCGAGCGGCGGCCAAGTGATCGCGCAGGTGCGCCGCGTCGTGTCGTCCGATAGCCGCCCGGCCAGCACCACCACCATCCCCGGCATGTTCGTCGATCACGTCGTGGTGGACGACGCCATGATGATGGCGAGCGAGACGCCTTATGAGCCGGCCTATTTCAGCGGCAAGCGCATGCCGCTCAATCGCCTCCCCCGGCCGGAGATGAGCGCCGACAAGGTGATCGCGGCCCGCGCCGCCCGCGAGGTGCGCAAGCGCGAGTTGTCGATCTTCGGCTTCGGCGCGGCGGCGGACGTGCCCCTCGTTATGGCCGAGCAGGGGTTGTTCGACGACGGCGCGCTCAAGGACTACTGGTTCACGACCGAGCACGGCTCCTATGGCGGGGTGGTGATGTCGGGCTGGCAGTTTTCGGCCAATGTGAACCCGGACTCGATCCTCGATGGGCTCTACCAGTTCGACGCGATCGACGGCGGCCTCTGCGCCTTCGCCGCGCTCGCCTTCGCCCAGTTCGATGCGAACGGCGTCGTGAATGTCAGCAAGTTCGGCAATGCCAATCCAGGCGCCGGCGGCTTCATCGACATTGCCGAGAGCGCCAAGCGGCTCGTCTTCACCGGCACCTTCACCACCAACGGGCTGGTGACAAGCTTCGAGGGATCCAAGCTCACCATCAAGCAGGAAGGCCGCGTCAGAAAGTTCTGCAAGAGCGCCGACTCGGTAACCTATCGCGTCGCTCAGGGCGTCATTGAACGCGGCCAGACGGCGCTCGTGGTAACGGAACGGGCCGCTTTCGAATACCGGCCGGAAGGGCTTACGCTGATTGAGATAGCCCCCGGCGTCGATCTCGAACGCGATGTGCTGGGGCAGATGGACTTCGAACCCATCGTCGATCGTTCCACTCTCCGGGAAATGGACCGCGCGCTCTTCGGCGAAGGGGAGCTGATGCGCGTCGCCAGCTGAGACCGCAGGAACATCAAAAAAGATTCCGGCTCAGCCGGGACAAGGAGGAGCCGTGCACGAGAGCAAACTAGAGGACGCGCCGTCCGAGACCGTGCTTGAGACCGAGGGGCTCACCAAGGAGTTCGCGGGCTTCCGGGCGGTGAGCGGCGTGAACCTGTCGGTCAGGCGCGGGACCGTCCATGCGCTGATCGGACCGAACGGGGCGGGCAAGACGACCTGCTTCAACCTGCTGACTAAGTTCCTGACGCCCAGCGCGGGGACCATCCGCTACAAGGGCCGCGACATCACCCGGATGAAGCCGGCCGACGTGGCGCGGCTGGGCCTCGTGCGCTCGTTCCAGATCTCCGCTGTGTTCCCGAACCTGACGGTGAAGGAGAACGTGCGGATCGCGCTTCAGCGGCGCAAATGGGGCGCCTCGTTCGATTTTTGGCGCTCGGAGGCGGATCTGCGCGTGCTGGACGAGGAGGCGCTGGGACTGGTCGCCGAAGTCGGCCTCTCCTCCTATGTGAGGCATCAGGCGACCGAGCTCTCCTATGGCCGCAAGCGCGCGCTGGAGATTGCCACTACTCTGGCGCTCGATCCCGAGATGCTGCTGCTTGACGAGCCGATGGCCGGCATGGGCCACGAGGATGTCGAGCGCACCGCCGCCCTCATCCGTCGCGTGTCGAAGGACCGCACCATCCTGATGGTCGAGCACAATCTGTCGGTCGTCGCCTCGCTGTCGGACCGCATCACCGTGCTGGCGCGCGGTCAGGTGCTGGCGGAAGGCGACTATGCCGCCGTTTCCACCGATCCCCGCGTGATCGAAGCCTATATCGGAGCCGGCCATGCTTGATGTGCTTCCTTCCGCAAAGCGGGTTTCCGAGAGTGCCGAGCCGCTCCTCGCCGTGAACGGCCTGCAGGGCTGGTATGGCGAGAGCCACGTGCTGCACGGCGTCACCTTCGATGTGAAGCCGGGCGAGGTCGTCACCCTGCTCGGCCGAAACGGAGCCGGCAAAACGACGACGCTGCGCGCCATCATCGGCATTCTCGGCAAGCGCGCCGGATCGGTGAAGGTGGGCTCGGTCGAGACCATCGGCATGGCCTCGCGCCATATCGCCCGCCTCGGGCTGGGCTATGTGCCGGAAGAGCGCGGCATCTTCGCCGGCCTGTCGGTGCATGAGAACCTGATGCTGCCGCCGCAGGTCCAGCCGGGCGGGCTCCGTGTCCAGCAGATCTTCGAGCTGTTTCCCAATCTTAAGGAGCGCTCCTCCAGCCAGGGCACCAAGCTCTCCGGCGGCGAGCAGCAGATGCTGGCCATCGGCCGCATTCTGCGCACCGGCGCCAAGCTGCTGCTGCTCGACGAGCCGACCGAAGGGCTGGCCCCCGTCATCATCCAGCAGATCGGCCGCACGCTGGCGAAGCTGAAGGCCGAGGGCTTTACCATCGTGCTGGTCGAACAGAACTTCCGCTTTGCCTCGACGGTCGCCGATCGGCACTTCGTCATCGAGCAGGGGCGCGTCGTCGACATGATCCCCAATGACGAACTCGACCGCAATGTCGAGAAGATCCAGTCCTATCTGGGAGTCTGAAGCATGTTTGCACTCTTCGACATCCCGGCGCAGGCCCTGTTCGGGCAATTGCTGCTCGGGCTGATCAACGGGTCGTTCTACGCGATCCTCTCGCTCGGTCTGGCCATCATCTTCGGCCTGCTGAACATCATCAACTTCTCGCACGGCGCGCAGTACATGACGGGAGCGTTCGTCGCGTGGATGCTGCTGAACTATGCCGGCATCGGCTACTGGTGGGCGCTGCTGCTCGCCCCGCTCATCGTCGGCATCTTCGGGGTGATCCTCGAGCGGCTGCTGATCTCGCGGCTCTACAAGCTCGACCATCTCTATGGTCTGCTGCTGACCTTCGGCGTCGCGCTGATCGTGCAGGGACTGTTCCGCAACCAGTTCGGCGTCTCGGGCCTGCCCTATGCCATCCCGCCGGAGCTGGCGGGCGGCTACCGGCTGCCCTTCATGTTCCTGCCCACCTACCGCGCCTGGGTGGTGATCGCGTGCCTCGTCGTCTGCCTCGCGACCTGGCTCGCCATCGAGAAGACCAAGCTCGGCGCCTATCTGCGTGCCGCGACCGAGAACCCGGCGCTGGTGCAGGCCTTCGGCGTCAACGTCCCGCTGCTGCTCACCCTGACCTACGGCTTCGGCGTCGCGCTCGCTGCCTTCGCCGGCGTGCTGGCCGCGCCCGTGCTCTCGGTTAATCCGAACATGGGCGCCGACATCATCATCGTGGTGTTCGCGGTCGTCGTCATCGGCGGCATGGGCTCGATCCTCGGCGCCATCGTCACCGGCTTCTCGCTCGGCCTCGTCGAAGGGTTGACCAAGGTCGTCTACCCCGAGGCCTCCTCGACCGTGATCTTCGTGATCATGGCGCTGGTGCTGCTCATCAAACCCGCTGGACTGTTCGGGAGGACCGCCTAATGGCCAATGTTGCAATCGCGGCGGTGCCCGCGGACCACGGCGCCCGCGACCATGGCAACCCGCGCAGCCTGCACCGCTCGATCATCATCGCGATCGCGGTGATCCTCGCCATCGCGCCCTTCGTTCTCTACCCCGTCTTCCTTATGAAGGTGCTGTGCTTCGCGTTGTTCGCACTCGCCTTCAACCTGCTGCAGGGCTATGGCGGCTTGCTGTCGTTCGGCCATGCAGCCTTCTTCGGAATGGCGGGTTACGCCACCGCGCATGCCGCGAAGATGTGGGGCTTCACGCCGGAACTGTCGATCCTCTTCGGCACGGTGGTCGGGGCGTTGCTCGGCCTTGCCATCGGGGCGCTGGCGATCCGCCGGCAGGGCATCTACTTCTCGATGATCACCCTCGCTCTGGCGCAGATGGTGTTCTTCTTCTGCCTGCAGGCCGCGTTCACCGGCGGCGAGGACGGCATCCAGGGCGTACCGCGCGGCGACCTGCTCGGGCTCGTCAGCCTAGCCGACGACCGTGCGATGTACGTGTTCGTCTGCATGGTGTTCCTAGCCTCGCTGGCGATGATCTACCGCATCATCCACTCGCCCTTCGGACAGGCGCTCAAGGCCATCCGCGATAACGAGCCGCGCGCCGTCTCGCTCGGCTTCCGGACAGCGCAGTACAAGCTCGCCACCTTCGTCCTGTCGGCGGCCTTTGCGGGTCTTGCCGGCGGCATGAAGGCGCTGGTGTTCCAGCTCGCCTCGCTGACCGACGTGCACTGGTCGATGTCGGGCGAAGTCGTGCTGATGACGCTGGTGGGCGGCATGGGCACGGTGTTCGGCCCCATCGTCGGCGCGCTCGTGATGGTGTCGATGCAGAACTATCTCGCGCAGTTCGGCGCATGGGTGACGATCATCCAGGGCGTGGTGTTCGTGGTGTGCGTGCTTGTCTTCCGCGAAGGCATCGTCGGGCTCATCGCCCGACTGATCCGCCGCCCGCTCTGACACTCAATTCGCATCGAAGAGCGGCCAAAGCCGCCAATACCGAAGAAATCAAAGGAGGAAATGCAATGCTCGTGAGGAAGCTGCTCGCCGGCGCCGCCGTCATGGCGCTCAACATGGCCATCCCGCTCACCGCCAACGCCCAGATATCCGGCGACACCGTGAAGATAGGCCTCATCACCGATATGTCCGGAATGTATGCCGACGCGGACGGGCCCGGCGGCGCCGAGGCGATCCGCATGGCGATCGCGGACTTCGGCGGAACGGTCAACGGCAAGAAGATCGAGTTCGTCGTCGCCGACCATCAGAACAAGGCCGATATTGGCGCCGCACGCGTGCGCGAATGGCTTGATCGCGATGGCGTCGACATGGTGCTCGCTGGCCCCAACTCCTCGGTCGGCCTTGCGGTCGCGAAGATCGCCGCCGACCGCAAGAAGCCGTTCTTCGCTATCGGCTCGACCTCCTCGCGCCTGACCAATGAGGAGTGCACGCCCTTCACCATTCACTATGCCTACGACACCGTCTCGCTCTCGAAGGGCATTGGTTCGGCCATCGTGGCCGACGGCGGCAAGAAGTGGTTCTTCCTTACCGCCGACTACGTGTTCGGCACCTCGATCGAGAAGGATACCCGCGCCGTTGTCACCGAGAAGGGCGGCGAGGTGATCGGTTCGATCAAGCACCCGCTCGGCGCGTCAGACTTCTCCTCCTTCCTGCTGCAGGCGCAGGGCTCGGGCGCCGACACGCTGGCGCTCGCCAATGCCGGCGCCGACACCATCAACTCGATCAAGGCGGCCGACGAGTTCGGCGTCACCCAGGGCGGCATGCGCCTCGTCGCCATGAACATGTACCTCACCGACGTGCACGCGCTCGGCCTGCCGGTGGCCAAGGGCCTCTACATGACCGATGGCTGGTACTGGGATCTCAACGACGAGACCCGAGCCTGGGGCAAGCGCTACTTCGAGAAGATGGGCAAGATGCCAACCCTGCTGCATGCGGCAGACTATTCGGCGGTTGGCACCTATCTGAACGCGGTCAAGGCGACCGGCACCGACGATGGGGAGAAGGTCGTCGCCCAGATGAAGGCGACCCCGATCAACGACCTGTTCGCCAAGGGCGGCGTCATCCGTCCCGATGGCCGCATGGTGCACGACATGTACCTGATGCAGGTGAAGACGCCCGAGGAGTCCAAGTATCCGTGGGACTACTTCAAGCTGGTGAAGATCATCCCCGGCGAGGAAGCTGCGACCTCTAAGGCGGAATCGCGCTGCACGGCGTGGACCAGCGCCACGCAGTGACCGCGTCCATGCCGTCGTGACGGGAGGTGCCCATGCTGGCCGACATCAATGAGGACGAAGGCTCCCTGAAGGGAGGCATCGAAGCCTTCACCGAAGGCAGCCTGCGCCCCGCGATCAAGAAGTTCGTCGACGGTCACGAGTTTCCGGCCGACCTGTTCCGCGAATTTCTGTCGCTCGGCTATATGGGCACCGCCTACGACCCGGACTATGACGGGGCCGGCCTCGGTGTGCGCGGCAGTGCCATCGTCACCGAGGCGCTGGCCGCCGCCGAACCCGGCTTCGCCGCCATCTATCTGTGCAACAGCGCGCCGATGACCGCGATCGCGCGCTACGGCTCGGACGAGCTGAAGCGACGCTGGCTCGCCCCGCTGTGCCGCGGCGAGTTCATTGCATCCTTCGGCGTCACCGAGCCGCATGGCGGCTCCGATGTCGCCAGCATCAGGACGCGAGCCGTCGAGGATGGCGACCACTGGGTGCTGAATGGCGCCAAGGTGTTCTCCACCAATGCCGGCACGCCGCTGCACGGCGTCTCGACCATCATTGCGGTGACCGATCCCGACAAGGGCGCCAAGGGCCTGTCCACCTTCGTCGTGCCGGTTGGCACGCCGGGCTTTCGCGTCGGCAAGGCCAGCCGGAAGACGGGATGGCGCATCGCGCCGTCCGTCGAGCTTTTTCTCGACGATTGCCGCATCCCGAAGGAATTTATGGTCGGCCAGCGCGGCGAGGGCCTGAAGCAGATCCTGACCACGCTGAGCATCGGGCGCATCCTCGTCGCGGCCGCCGCCCTCGGCCTGTCGCGCAAGGCGTTCACGCTGGCGCGCGACTATGGCAGGGACCGCAAGGTGGGCGGCCGTCCGATCTTCGAGAACCAGGCGCTCACCTTTCCGCTCGCCGATGCGATGACCAGCATGCATGCCGCCGAGCTGATGATACGCAACGCCGCCTGCCTCGCCGATGCCGGCCGCGATTTCCGCCGCGAGACCTCGATGGCCAAGCTGTTCTGCAGTGAGATGGCAGGTACGATCGCCGATCTCGCCACCCAAATCCATGGCGGCTATGGCATGTTCGAAGACTACGAGGTCTCCGGCCTGATGGGTGAAGCCAAGGTCCTGCAGATCGTCGAAGGAACGAGCGAGGTGCAGCGGCTGATCATTGCACGGGATCTGGTGACTAGTTAAGTCGCCCCAAGCATCCGAACACGGCTGAGTGCCACTCACAGCTGTTGACGGCAGAGCCGATAGGTCAGGATCGGCGGCCATATCGCAACATCGGCGGTTTTGGCGCGCCGACCAAGGCGAAACTGCGAACACTTATGTTGTTGAAATTGCGTTGGCTTAGAAAGTGCCGAGCGATGGTTTTAAGCCGCGTCTCAAAGACTCGGTGCGCCGGCCAGCCAGTCTGCAGAGGCCTCTCTTATAAGGCATGGGGGCTGCAGATCGCCAAGAAGAGCTCGATGCTGTGCGCGATCACGGCGGTCGCACGCAAGCTCGCGGTCATCCTGCATCGCCTCTGGATCGACGGGACGGAGTTCAACTATGGCGCCGGAGCGGTGGTGACGCGGGCGATGCGTGCCACGTTGAAGGCACAGCGCGCGGTGTGACGCCGCGTATCGAACAGCAATCTGACGGAGGCTCGACGGTCGATATTCTGCGGCTCCCGCACGCGCGGAGAGACGCCCTTGGCGGGCGTTGGACGAGGATGAGTCCGCTATCTTGCCGGCATCCCCTTCACCGGGTGAATGCGCTGTGAGTGCCTGGACCGTCTCGTTACTGGGCCCGATCACGGCCCGAAGGAGAGCATGCGACAGCCCTTGGCTGAGCGCGTAGTAACGTAGGGTGCGGCAGGCGGGTCGGTGGTGGGTCTGCCAGGGAGGCCGGAGGAAGCGGCCGCTTCAATGCGCGCGGTCGTGGCGCAAAGGTGATGGCCGCGCTGCCGCGCGATCGCGGCGGCTGGCAGTCGGGTTCGTCGGGCCGGTTCCGCTCCCGGCGCGTCGTGGTCAAGGCGCGGGTGGTGAAGCTTGCCGGGACGAGGAGCGGGCGCGGTCCGAAGATGCGCGGCGCGGTCTCCGTCGGCGCGGTAGGTGCGCATCTTCGTTACCTCGAACGTGACGGCGTGACTCGCGATGGCGAGAAGGGTCATGCCTACTCGGCGCTGGGTGACGAGGTCGACGCCAAGGGCTTCGTGGAGCGCAGCGGTGAGGATCGCCACCAGTTCCGCTTCATTGTCGCGCCCGAGGACGCCGCCGAACTCGAAGACTTGAAGCGCTTCACCCGTGACCTGATGCAGCACATGGAGAATGACCTCGGCAGCAAGCTTGATTGGATCGCCGTCGATCATCACAACACCGGCCACCCGCACAGCCATATCCTCGTGCGCGGCGTGCTCGACGATGGTCGCATCCTCAACATCGCGGGTGGCTATATAGCCCATGGCATACGCCATCGGGCGAGCCAGCTGATGACGTTGGAACTGGGTCCACAGACCGAGGTCGAGCTGCAGAACAAGCTGCGCCACGAGGTGGACGCCGACCGCTTCACCCGGCTCGACCGGATGATGATCGCCGAGCAGCGTGAACATGGCGTCCTGGACGTGCGGCCGGACGCCGGCGAGAGCCATCTCGTGCGGACCAACCGGCATGTTCTCATCGACCGAGTAAAGCGGCTGGAGAGCTTTGGCGTTGCCGAGGAGATCGAGCCGGGACGCTGGAGCATCACGGAGCGCACCGAGAGCACTCTCCGGGCGATGGGCGAGCGCAAGGACATCCTGTGCACGATGTACCGCGCGCTGGCCGATCACGGGCTCGCTGACGAGCGGGGCGCCGCGCAGTACGTCACCCATGGCAGCCGGATCTCTCATGCCCTCATAAGACGAGTCCTCGACAAGGGATTGGCTGGGGATGAGATGGGCGAGCGGTTCTATCTGGTCATCGATGGCGTGGACGGACGCACCCATCATGTCGAGACCAGCGACGCCTCCCGGTTAGAGGAGATCAAGCGCGGCCACATCGTCGCGCTGGACCCTTTGCCGACAAAGTCTGACCCACGCCCGGCGGACCTCAACATCGCCACCCTGGCCGGGATGAGCGGCGGCATCTACCGACCGAGCGAGCATCTGGAACTCACACGCCCGGCGATCGAGCAGCAGCGCGGCGCCTTCATCCGCGCTCATGTGCGCCGCCTGGAAGCCCTGCGCCGCGCCGGCCATGTCGAGCGCATCAACGCCGACCACTGGAAGATCCCGGACGACCTGGCCGAGCGCGGCATCGCCCATGATACGCGAACCGAGCGCAAGGACTTCGCGGTCCGCACGCTCTCCACCTTCGATCTCGACCAGCAGGTCGGCAGCGATGGAGCAACCTGGCTCGACCGTGAGCTGGCCTCGCGCCACCGCACCGAGCTATCCATCGCAGGCTTCGGCGGCGAGGTCAGTGCAGCGCTGGAGCGCCGCCAGAGCTTCGTCGATCAGGGTCATGCCGTTCGACTGGAGAACGGCAACGTACGGGCGCCGCGCAACATCCTCGCCCGCCTAGAGGTCGCCGAAGTGGACCGCGTTGGTCGGGCGATGGCGAAAGAGCGCGGACTCTCTTACGCCCCGAGCCAGTCAGGCGACTATGTGTCCGGCAGGCTGACCGGCTCCATCAACCTCTCCAGCGGGCGCTTCGCCATGATCGATGACGGTCTCGGTTTCCAGCTCGTGCCGTGGCTGCCCATGCTGGAGAAACAGATCGGCCGGCACATCTCGGGGGTCTCCCGCAACAACTGCGGCATCGAGTGGAGCCTCGGTCGCAAAAGAGGGCTGGGGCTGTAAACCCACCGGCTACGCCTTAGCCTGAGCCTAACGGGCCTTACGAGTTTTCAGCGTTGTCTAACGTGCGCCGACATAGAAGCATCGCCCCAACCTTAAAAATATGATTTGGGAGGATGCGTATGGGTCGGGATCAGCTCTTCATTGACGGTCGGTGGGTGGAGTCCGCGTCGGGTAAATTTCTGCCGGTCGTCAACCCCAGCACGGGTGATGTGATCGGCCGGATCGCTGCCGGCGGCGCTACCGATATCGATCTTGCGGTGACGGCTGCCCGCCATGCGTTCGAGACGGTATGGAGCTCGATGGCGGCGCTGGAGCGCGGGCGCCTGCTCAGTCGGCTCGGCCTCCTCATCCTCGATCGTCTCGAGGAACTCGCCCAGCTCGAGGCCGCCGACACCGGCAAGCCGATGAAGCTGGCGCGCAACGACATTCGCGTGACCGCCCGCTATTTCGAATATTACGGTGGTGCCGCCGACAAGATCCACGGCGACACCATCCCCTTCCTGCCGGGCTATCAGGTCATTGTGCTGCGCGAGCCGCGCGGCGTCACCGGCCATATCATTCCGTGGAACTACCCGGCCTCGATGTTCGGCCGCACCCTCGGCGCCGCACTTGCGGCCGGCAACACCGCGATCCTGAAGCCGGCGGAAGAAGCCTCGCTCTCCTGCCTGCGCTTCACTGAACTAGCCGAGGAAGTCGGCTTCCCGGCCGGGGTGATCAATGTGGTGACGGGCCTCGGCGAGGAAGCCGGCGCCGCACTTTCAAGCCATCCCGGTATCGACTTCCTCTCCTTCACCGGCTCGCCGGAGGTCGGAACGCTGGTGCAGACAGCGGCCGCCAAGAACCACGTCCCCTGCGTTCTGGAGCTTGGCGGCAAGTCACCGCAGATCGTCTTCGCCGACGCCGATCAGGACAAGGCCTGCGAGGTCATCATCGGCGCCATCGTACAGAATGCCGGCCAGACCTGCTCGGCCGGCTCGCGCGTGCTGATCGAACGCGCCATCTATGAGCCCTTCATGCAGAAGCTGGCGGAGCGCATGGCCACGGTTCGCGTGGGCTTTCCCGAGCAGGATTTCGAATGCGGTCCGGTGATCAACCAGGTGCAGCGCGACCGCGTCATGGCGTTTCTCGAGCGCGCTTCCACCGACAAGGTCGAGGTTGTGGCGCAGGGCAAGATCCATCCCGACGCGTCGAAGGCCGGCTATTTCGTGCCGCCGACGCTGTTTGGGCTGGTGCCGCGCGAGCATGAGCTAGCGCGCGAGGAGGTGTTCGGCCCGGTGCTCGCCGCCCTCCCGTTCGACGACGAGGACGACGTGCTGCGCATAGCCAATGGCACGGATTACGGCCTGATCGCCGGCGTGTGGACACGCGATGGCGGACGCCAGATGCGTATGGCCAAAGGCATCCGCGCCGGCCAGATCTACATCAATGGATACGGCGCAGGCGGTGGCATCGAGCTGCCGTTTGGTGGCTTCCGCAAGAGCGGCCACGGCCGCGAGAAGGGTTTCGAAGCACTGCGTGAATACACGGTCGCCAAAACCGTGGTCATCGACCACTCAAGTTGACGAAAGTCAGCGCCGACAACAAAAACAAATCCATCTCTAGGGAGAAAACCATGAAGAACTTCATCGTGGCTGCGCTGGCAGCCGTGACGCTTGCTGCCTTGCCGCAGGTCGCGTCGGCTGAAAAGGCCCGCCTTGGTCACGTCTTTGCCCAGGGCAATGCTGCGGACGAGGCGAGCCAGACATTTGCGCGCCTGGTCAAGGAGCGTACCGACGGCAAGATCGACATCACGGTGTTTCCGAACAGCCAGCTCGGCGGCGACGAGGCGCTCGGGCGCGATCTCAGCCGCGGCGCGGTCGATTTCGCCTTCCTCAACATCGGCTCGCTGACCGGCCTCGATCCGCTCCTCGACATCCACTACCTGCCCTATATCGCCACCGACTACGCCCAGGTCGACAAGATCTTCTACAATCCCGACGGCATCCTGCAGCGCACGCTCACCAGCACACTCGCCAAGCACAACATGGTCGCGCTCGCCTATTTCGAGCTCGATTTCCGCGCGGTGACCAATTCCAAGCGGCCGGTGAACACCGCCGAGGACCTCAAGGGCCTCAAGCTGCGCGTGCCGGGCTCGGCCTCGATCCGCTCCTTCTTCGAGGCGGCGGGCGCCCAGACCGTGACCATGCCGATGCCGAACCTGTTCGTGGCGCTTCAGCAGGGCACGGTCGACGGCCAGGATAACGGCGCGAGCATCACCTATAATTCCCGGCTGTTCGAAGCCCAGAAATATATGACGCTCACCAACCATGTGTACGCCATGGGCGCGGTCACGGTGAGCAAGCGGTTCTGGGACGGGCTGGACGAGGCGGAACGCAAGATCGTCACGCAGGCCGCGCAGGACGCCGCGCGCGAGGGCATCGCCCGCAACCGCGCCGCCAACAGCGCCTTCCTCGACAAGATCCGGACTGGTGGCGTCACCGTCATCACCCCCACCCCAGAAGCGATGGCCGAGTTCGCCAAGGTCGGCCAGATCGGCTGGGAAAAGCTGACCTCGATCTATGGCGCGGATCGCATCGCCGAACTGAAGAAGGAAATCGCCGCGGCCAGGGGCGAGTGAGGCGGCCATGGCCCATGACGGGACGGTCGCAATGAGCGGCACCGACCAGGCGTCCGCGGACTTATCCCTCAAGCGGCACCCGGTCCTCGACACGCTGATGCGTGCCGAGTTGGTGCTCGCCCGGATGGAGAACGCCGTCGTCATCACCGCGATGGTGGTCGCCATCCTGGCGGTCGGGGCGTCGGTGATGATCCGCACCTTCGACCTGCCGATCTCGGACACCGGGGAGTGGGCGATGGTGGCGATGTCGCCGCTCACCTTCATCGGCGCAGCGCTGTGCAGCCACATGCACAAGCACCTCACCGCCGACATCGTCGAGATGCTGCCGCCGGGGCCCCTGCACAGATGCCTCGACGCCATAGCCGCAGTGCTGTGCCTGGTGTTCGGCCTGTTCTTCATCGCGCTGGCCTGGGACCTGTTCGACTATTCCCGAGCCTCCGGGGAGACGCTGATCGATCTCGGCACGCCGGTCGCCATTCCCGCCGGCTTCATGCTCGCGGGTGCGGCCCTGATGACCTTCCACTCGGCGCTCGACATCTGGCGTGCGCTGGTGGGACGCGAGCCGGGAGGGTTCGACCCATGGCACTGACCTTCGGCCTCATGGCCCTGTTCCTGGTGCTCGGCGCGCCGCTCGCCGTCACCTTCGGGCTCGTCATCTTCCTGCAGATGGGCACCTACGGGCTGTCCATCGCCGGCCTCAGCAACATCCCCTATGAGGAGATATCGAGCTACCCGCTGGTGGCGATCCCGCTCTTCATGCTGACCGGCGAGCTGATGAACCGCAGCGGCATGGCGGCCGAACTCATCGCGTTGGCCGACCTCCTGCTCCGCCGCATCCGCGCCGCGTTCGGGTACATCACCGTGGCCGCCTCGGCGATGATGGGCGCCATCACCGGCTCCTCCGTCGCCACCGTCGCGGCGGTCGGCGGCATCGTCTCACCGGAGATGATCAAGCGCGGCTATCCCAAGGGTTATGTCGCCTCGCTCACGGCGTCCGCCGGGCTGCTCGGTGTGCTGGTGCCACCCTCGATCCCACTCATTCTCTATGGCGCGACGGTCGGCGTCTCGATCTCCCAGCTCTTCATCGCCACCATGGTTCCGGCGGTGCTGATGGCGGCGTTGTTCCTCGTCGTGCACAATCGTCTCACGCGCAAGGTTCTGCGCGACGGGGTCGAAGGTCGCCTCGAAGGCGACGCCGGCACGTTGGGCAAGCGAAAAACGTCCAGCCGCATCGTGTTCGATGCCACCTCGGCCCTGTTGCTGCCCGTCGTTATTCTCGGCGGCATCTATGGGGGCATCATGACCCCGACCGAGGCCGCCGCGATCGGCTGCCTCTATGCGATCGGCATGTCGGCGGGCCGCCGCCTGATCAGCCGGGAGGGCTTCACCCGCTCGTTCCGGGCGGCGGCGATCACTGGCTCGGGTATTCTCGTCATCATCGCCATGACCGGCATCTTCAACCGCGCCATGGTGCTGAACCAGGTGCCGCAGGACATCGCGATATGGGTGGCGACCTACATTGAGAGCCCGATCGCTTTCCTGCTGATGGTCAATGTGGTGCTGCTGCTCGTCGGCACCTTCATGGAGACCAACGCCTCCATCCTGCTGATGGGGCCGCTGCTGGCGCCGGCCGCCGAGCGTTTCGGCATCGATCCGGTGCATTTCGGCATCGTCATCGCCACCAATCTGGAAATCGGCCTGCTCACACCGCCAATGGCCGCCAATCTCTATGTCGCCGCCCGTGCTGCCAATGCCCGGCTCGCCGACATGATGCCCTATCTCGGGTGGTTCTTCGGCGCGGCCCTGCTCGGCCAGGCGATCATCACCTTCGTCCCGTTCGCCACCCTGTGGTTCCGCTACCTCTAGCCTTGTGTGACTCATGCTCATGTCTGGTGACACCCGCGATATCGCCACGCTTCCCGAATTCTCCCGCGCCGCGGTGGTCCGCCGTTTCGGGGAGCCCGTGAAGATCGAATGCGTACCCGTCCCGGCGGCGCCGGAGCCCGGCGCGCTGATCGTGCGCACCACCGCCTGCTCGATCTGCGGCACCGACGTGCACCTGTCGCGCGGCAATCTCTCGCTCGCCGTGGACCTGCCGATCATCCTCGGCCATGAGATGGTCGGGCGCGTGGTCGCCATCGGCGACGGCGCGGAGCGCGACAGCGTCGGGCAGAAGCTCGCCATCGGTGACCGCATCCTGTGGACCCACACTGCCTGCGGCAAGTGCTTCTACTGCACCGTCGCCCGCCAGCCGACGCTGTGCGAGAACCGCCGCGCCTACATGTATGAGAATATCGAGAAGCCGCCTTACCTGCTCGGGGGCTTCTCGGAATATGGCTATGTGCTGCCCGAATCCGGCCGAGTGCGGGTGCCGGACAATCTCGACGACGGCGTGGCCAGCCTGTGCAGCTGCGCTTTCCGCTCGGTGATGAACGCCTTCGACAATCTCGGGCCCATCGACCCGTCCGAGCATGTCGCGATCCAGGGTGCCGGGCCGCTGGGCATCCTGGCGGCCGCCGTTGCCCGTGTCGCCGGTGCCCGCACCGTCAGCGTCATCGGCGCGCCGGACGCGAGGCTCGCGCTCGCCAGGGACTTCGGCGCCACCCACACCTTCACCATCGAGGGCACGACGCATGAGGAACGGGTGGCGGACCTGCGCGACCTGATCGGCGGGCGCGGGCCGGACATCGTGATGGAGTTCACCGGCTTTCCCGACGCCTTCGGCCAGGGTCTGGACATCGTGCGCAAGGGCGGGCGCTACCTCACCGTCGGCCAGCTAGGCACCGGGACCACCACCTTCAGCCCCTCCACCATCGTCAAGAAGAACATCCGCGTGATCGGCTCGTTCTCGGGCGATGTGAAGTCCTATTGGAAGGCGCTCCAGTTCGCCTCCGCGCATATCGACCACATCCCGTTCGGCAAGATGATCACCGGCCGCTACACGCTCGACGAGGTGAACATCGCGCTCGACCGCATGCACCGGCTTGAAGAGATCAAGCCGCTCATCGTAATAGATTGAGGGGGCGGGCGATGGCGGATACGCATTATTTCACCCCGGACCAGCGCGGCCCGCTCGACGGCGTGCGCATCGTCGACATGTCCCGGCTCGTCGCCGGCAACATGACCACCCACGTCCTCGCCGACTATGGCGCGGACGTCATCAAGATCGAGCGTCCCGGCAAGGGCGACGACCTCAGGAACTGGCGCGTCGACGGCGTCGAGGTGTTCTGGAAGGTCTATGCGCGGAACAAGCGCAGCATGTCGCTCGACATCCACGACGCGGAAGGCCGCGAGGTGCTGCTGCGCCTCATCGACACCGCGCAGGTGCTGGTCGAGAACTTCGTGCCGGGCACGCTAGAGCGCTGGGGCATCGGCCCCGACGCGCTGCATGCCCGCAATCCCGGCCTCGTCATCCTCAGGGTGTCCGGCTGGGGCCAGACCGGGCCGTGGCGCCTGCGGCCGGGCTTCGGCACGCTGGTCGAGGCGATGTCCGGCTGGGCCTTCATGAACGGCCATCCCGACAAGCCCCCGACCCTCCCGCCCCTGGCGCTCGCCGACATGATCGCCGGTCTCTACGGTTCCGCCGCCATCCTCGCCGCGCTGCGCTCGGTCGAGCAGGGCGCCGGCAAGGGGCAGGTGATCGACCTGTCGCTGTTCGAGCCGATCCACGCCATGATCGGGGCCGAGGCCGCCCAAATCCGGCTGACAGGGGCACCGACACCGCGCGCCGGCAACCAGTCGTCCCACACCGCGCCGCGCAACGTCTATGAATGCTCGGACGGCGCCTATGTCGCCATGTCGGGATCGATGCAGTCCATGGCAGAGCGCATTTTCGAGACGATCCGCCGTCCGGAGCTGAAAGCGGACCCCCGCTTCGTCGACAATGCCGCGCGAGTCGCCAATCGCGACGCGCTCGATGCCATCATCGCGGCCTTTATCGTGACCCGGACGCAGGCTGACAATCTCGCGCTTTTCGAGGCGGCGGGCGTCACGGTGGGGCCGGTCTGCTCGGTGGCCGATCTGCTGGACCATCCCTTCGTGCTGGGCCGCGAGGCCATCGTCGAGGTTGAGGACCGCGATCTCGGCTCGGTGCCGATGCACAACATCATCCCCCGCTTTTCCGCCACGCCGGGCGCCTTCCGCCGACCGGCGCCGGACATTGGCGAGCACAACGAGGAGATCAGGCGCGAGCTCGGTTTCGGTGCGCGCCCCAAGCCAGTCGAGGTTTCATCATGAGCACTCCCGCCCTGGCGTGGCGTTCCATGCTGTTCATTCCGGTGCTCAATGAGCGCTTCCTTGCCCGCGCCGCCGAGCGCGGCGCTGACGCCATCCAGCTCGACCTCGAGGACGCCATTCCGCCGGCGCAGAAGGACGAGGCCCGCCGGGCCGTACCCGCCGCCGCCGGCCGCCTCGCCCGGCAAGGGCTGGATGTGGTCGTCCGCATCAACCGGCCATGGCGCCAGGCGCTCGCCGATATCGAGGCCTCGGTCGGACCCGATGTCTGCTGCCTGACGCTTCCAAAGGTGCCGGACGCCTCCCATGTCCGCGCCATCGCCGAAATCCTCGACGAGTTGGAGCGCGAGCGCGGCATGAAGGCAGGCCACACACGGCTCGTCATCATGATCGAGACGGCGGAGGGCCTGCTCAATATGGCCTCCATCGCCGCCGCTCATCCCCGCATCGCCGGCATGATCGTCGGCGCCGAGGACCTCGCTCTGTCGCTCGGCGCCTCCCCGACCTACGACACGCTCTACATCCACAACGCTCAGGCGGTTGTCGCTGCGCGCAATGCCGGCATCCATCCGATCGGCTTCGTCGGTACGGTTGCCGACTACGCCGACACCGCCAAGTTCCGGCGCACCATCACCCAGGCCCGCGAGATGGGCTTTACCGGGGGCTTCTGCATTCACCCCAGCCAGGTGCCGATCATGAACGAAGTGTTCTCGCCCTCGCCGACGGAAGTCGAGTGGGCGCGCGGCGCCTTGCAGGCCTTCGACGAGGCCCTCGCCAAGGGGCTGGGCGCGGTGACCTATCGCGGGGCCATGGTCGATCTGCCGGTCGCCGATCGCGCCCGCGCCATCCTTGCCCGCAACGACGCATTGGCGCACATGAAGGCGCAAAGGGCGGAGGTCGCCCTGCAAGCTTGACGGTGCCATGGACCTTCGCGATCTCAGGGTTTTTGTCACGATCGCGGAGACCGGCTCCCTCGCCGCCGCCGGCAAGGTGCTCCATATGAGCTCGCCCTCGCTGAGCGCGCGGCTGAAGGACCTAGAGGACGAGCTCGCCACCGTGCTTTTCGAGCGCTGGGCGCGCGGCCTGATGCTGACCGAACAGGGACGGGAGTTCCAGACCCACGCCTACGCCATCCTCAAGCAGGCGGAGGATGCCAAGGCCAGCATGCTGAGCCGCGACAAGCCGCCGATCGGCACCGTCCGCTTCGGCGTGCCCGGCTCGCTGGTGGGCCTTCTCACGGTGCGGCTGATCGAATCCTGCCTCGAACGGCTACCTCAGGTGCGGCTGCGGGTGGTCGAGAGCATGTCGGGCTATATCGCCAACTGGCTGCGCGAGGGCACGCTGGACGCCGCGATCATCTTCGGCGGCGGCGCGGCCAATGACCGGAGCGCCTCGCTGCAGGCGATCGCCGAGGAAGACCTCTATGTCGGCACCTATGATCTGCCATCCATTGCCCCGTATCTGACCGACGCGGGCGAGATACGGATGCGCGACGTCCGCCATCTGCGCCTTGTCATGCCCGGCCCGGAGCATGGGCTGCGGCTTCTGGTCGAGGCCACCGCGCGCCGCCATTCCGTGCCGCTCAATGTGGTGATGGAAGTCGACGCGTCGCCGCAGATATTCGCGCTGATCCGGCGCGGGCATGGCGCCACCATCTGCTCGCTGGCGGCCCGGCATCCCGGTTCGATGGTGAGTTCGGCGGATAACGGGCAGCTCCACACGTTCCGGGTGGTCGAACCCGGCTTCAGGCGCACAGTGTATCTCGCCACCCCGCTCAACCGTCCCTCGTCGCGCGCCACCCTCGCCGTGGCCCAACTGGCGGTGGAGACGCTATTGGCATCGGCTGCATCCGATGAATGGAAAGCCCGGCGCATACCGAACAGCGCTGCAGGTTTTTAGGCCGTAGTGACGATTTAGGGTTTGAGGGATTCCCAAGGGAGCTCAAATCGGATTCAACGCTGGCTTTTGGAGGCTGGCGTGGAAGGCGAGGTTTTACGGGACGATCAGTGGGAACGGCTGAAGCCGTACGTGCCGGGCGGGCGCAAGGGCCGGCGCGGACCGCGCAGCGACGGACGCCACTTCCTCGACGCGTTGCTGTGGCTGGCGTGCTCCGGGGGACGGTGGCGTGACCTTCCGCCGGATCGCTTTGGGCCGTACCAGACCGTCAAGCGGCGTTACTATCGCTGGGTCGAACAGGGGGTGTTCGATCGCATGTTCGAGGCGGTGGCGGACGAGCCGGACTTCGAATGGCTGTCGATCGATGCGACCGTGATCCGCGCTCAGGCCCAGGCGGCCGGTGCCCGGATCAAAAGGGGGATCTGCGGCCCAGGCTCTCGGCCGCTCGCGCGGCGGGTTCGGGACCAAACTCCATGCCATAGTCGACGCCCTCGGCCTGCCGGTGCGCTTCGCGCTCGGGCCGGGGCAGCAGAACGACATGGCGCCGGCCTGCGAACTGGTGCGCGACCTGCCGGCCGCACAGCTCATTGCCGACCGCGCCTATGACGCCGATAGTCTTCACGACCTGATCCTCGACCAAGGCGGCGAGCCGCTCATCCCGCCGCGCCGCCATCGCAAGCACCAGCACCGCTACGACAAGATCGCCTACAAGAACCGCTGGGGCATCGAGGGCTTCTTCGCCCGCCTCAAGCAATGGCG
>JAQSWY010000014.1 GCA_029266425.1 Xanthobacteraceae bacterium | reverse complement strand
ATGGACCGCACCAACGAGCTCTCGGACATGTACATGTTCGACCAGCCCTCCTCGCCGGAGAAGTGGGAACGGGTCTGGTCGCGCATGCAGGCGGCGTGAGCGTCCGCTGCCAATTGGCTCGTCATGCCCGGGCTTGTCCCGGGCATCCACGCCCATGACGGTGGGCGACCGCGGATGGCCGGGGAAAGCCGAGGCTAGCGCCTCGGCGTCTCGTGAGAGACGGCGACCGGAGGTCGCCTTTGCCCGCCCATGACGGCGGACACTTGTCGGCGGTCCTTGTGCGATCCTGCCACTGAACTTCCCGGGAGCCTGCTACGTGTATATTTCCCTCGACGGGGTCTCTCGTCAGTATGCCAGCATCTGGGCGGTCGACCGCGTCTCCATGGCCATCGAGAAGAACGAGTTCGTCTCGCTTCTCGGCCCCAGCGGCTCCGGCAAGACCACCCTGCTGCGCATCATTGCCGGTCTGGAAAAGCCGACCCGGGGGCGGGTGCTGATCGATGGCGAGGACGTCACCGATCTGCCGCCGCACAAGCGCGGCGTCGCCATGGTGTTCCAGGAATTCCTGCTGTTCCCGCACTGCACCGTCCAGGAGAACCTCGCCTTCCCGCTGCGCATGCTGAAGCTGCCCAAGGCCGAGATCGAGGAACGGGTCGCCTGGGTGGTCGGGATCCTCTCGCTCGGCGGGCTGGAGAAGCGCTATCCGAACCAGCTCTCGGGCGGGCAGCAGCAGCGCGTCGCGCTGGGCCGTGGCCTCGTCGGCCGGCCGAAAGCGCTCCTCCTCGACGAGCCGCTCGCCAATCTCGACCGCGAATTGCGCCAGGAGATGGAGGTGGAGATACGCCGCCACCAGATCGCGCTCGGCATCCCCTTCATCTATGTGACGCACAATCAGGAAGAGGCGCTCTCGATGAGCGACCGCATCGCCGTGGTGCGCAAGGGACGGATCGAGGATTTCGCGCCGCGCACCGAGATCTATGACCGGCCGAAGACCGCCTTCATCGCCCAGTTCGTCGGCCGCTCGAACCGCTTCGAGGGCACGATGGGGGAGGGCGGCAGGCTGACCACGACGTGCGGGGTGGCGATCGAGCTGCCCTCGAGCATAAGCGTGGGAAAGCCGGTGGCGCTGTTCGTGAAGAACGAGAAGCTGCGTCTGACCTCCCCCGGCGAGGCGCCGCCCGAAGGGCCGAACCGCATCGCCTGCACGGTGAAGGACGTGATCCTGCGCGGCGCCTATGCCGACTACATCCTCGCCTGCGGCAGCCGCGAGCTCCACGCCAGCCGGCCGCGCTCCGAGCGCGCCTTCGCTGCCGGCGAGGCGGTGGTGGGGAGCTTCGATCCCGCCGACATCGATGCCTTCGACGAGAGTGCGGAGGACCAGTCATGAGGGGGCGGCTCGCGGGCTCGATCCTGCTCGGCGTACCGGCGCTGTTCCTCGTGGCGCTGTTCGTGCTGCCGCTGCTCGCGATGGTGGTGCTGAGCTTCTGGCGCACCGAGAACTACCACATCATCCAGGAGTGGAACCTCGGCAATTACTGGGCGCTGGCGACCGGCGGCGCCTATGTGACCTTCCTGGTCCGCTCGCTGGTGATGGCGCTTGCGGTGTCCGCCATCTCGATCCTGATCGCCTGGCCGGTGAGCTATGCGATCATCCTCTATGGCGGGCGTTATCGCCTGCTGTTCACGCTGGCGTTCGCGGTACCGTTCCTCACCGGCGAGGTGCTGCGCGTCATCGCGCTGCAGGGGCTGCTCGGTCCGCTCGGGCTGATCAATGGCGTGCTGATGGCGATGGGCGCGGCGCCGTTGCGCTTCATCATGTACACCAACGTCGCCAGCGCCATCGGCCTCGTCTATCTCTACCTGCCGATCGTGGTGACGGTGATCTATCTCTCGCTGCTCAACTTCGATCCGCGCTTGATCGACGCCGCCAAGATCTTCGGCGCCTCACCGCTGCGCGCCTTCATCGAGGTGACCTGGCCGCTGAACCTGTTCGGCACGCTGATCGGCTTCGCGCTCTGCTTCATCCCGTGCCTTTCCGCGACCTTGGCGCCGCGCTTCCTCGGCGGGCCGAACGGCACGCTCTACGGCATGGCGATGGCGCAGCAATTCGGCGAATCCGGCACCTGGGCGCTCGGTGCTGCCATGGGCGTCCTGCTGTTCGTGGTCTCGGTCGCCGTCATCGTCGCCATCGGGCGGATCGATCTGCGCCGCACCGGCTTCACCGGCATGGGGAGGAGCTGATGCACCGCACGCTTGTCCGGGCGTTGAGCAAATACAGCCTGCTGCTGACGCTGGCGATCTCCTACCTCTTCCTCTATCTGCCGATCGTCCATATCGGCCTCGCCGCCTTTTCGAAGAACTTCAATTTCCCCTATCCGCCGCGCTGGACGCTCGACACGTTCGGCCGGCTGTTCGCCAATTCGCTGTACCAGAACGCCTTCGGCAACAGCCTGGTGCTCGGCCTCGGGGCGGCGACGCTCTCGACGCTCCTGGCCGCGGCGGCGACGCTCGGCCTGATCCGCAATCCGGGGCGACGCACCCGGCTCTATCTCGCTCTGTTCGTCGCGCCGCTGTTCGTCGCCGAGGTGCTGATCGGCATTTCCTCGCTGATCTTCAACGGGCTGTTCCTGGAGATACAGGGCAATCTCGTCTCTGCGGTGCTGGCGAACGCGGTGCATTGCTTCAGCTATGCTCTGCTGATCATCGCCACCCAGCTCTATCGCTATGACTGGCGGCTGGACGATGCCGCCATGGTGTTCGGGGCCTCGCCGGCGCGCACCTTCTTCGAGGTGACGCTGCCCCTGATCTGGCCGGGGCTGCTGGGGGCCTTCATCGTCACCTTCATCATGGCCTTCAACAACCTGGAGATCTCGTTCTATCTGCTCGGTGCGACGCCCACCTTGCCCTCGGTGGCCTGGGGCGCGCTGCGCTATGGTGTCAAGCCGGAGCTCTATGCGCTGGCGACGGCGGTGAACCTCCTCGTCGTGCTCGGGCTCATCGTGATGTTCGTGCTGATGCTCACCGGCAAGGTCACGTTCGGCCACCGGCCGGAGCGCGAGCGGGCGGTGTAATGGCGTTCTGCTTCAACATCCTTCGAGGCCCGGCTTCGCCGGGCACCTCAGGATGAGGTCCATTTTTCAAAGAGCAACCTCATCCTGAGGTGCTCGCGCAGCGAGCCTCGAAGGATGTTGAAGCAGCTCGACACCTGCCGAACAGACATCTCGTATGGCACGGCAATTGCGTGCATCCTCAGGGGCGGTTTTTCGGAACCTGGCCATCTGTGGAGTCATCAAGTGCCGCTGCTCGACGCGCTGGCCCTCAATCTGGAACGCCGGCCGGACGCCCCGCTCTACCGCCAGATCTATGACGGTCTTGCCGCCGGCATCATCGGCGGCTCGATCAAGCCGGGCGAGCGACTGCCCTCGACCCGCGACCTCGCGCAGGCACTCGGCGTCTCGCGCAACACCATCATGCTGGCCTTCGAGCAACTCACCGCCGAGGGCTATCTGGAGGGTCTTTCCGGCTCCGGCACCTATGTCTCGCGCGAGCCTCCGGCCGAGCGGGTGGCGCGCGAAGCCCCGCGCATCAATCCGGCGATCCGCGCCGCCGGCAGCCTCGAGCGTCCGTTCGACATTGGCGGCGGCCTCGCCCATGTGCCGGCGACGCTGCGTTATATGCGCCGGCCGGTGCCGTTCCGCTCGAACTTCCCGGCGCTCGACGCCTTCCCGGTGCAGCTCTGGGCCAAGCTCGCCGCCGATCTCTACCGCCGGCTCGACGCCGACATCGCCAATCATCTGATGGGGGAGGGAGATCCGCAGGGCTATGGGCCGCTGCGCGAGGCGATCGCCGAGCATGTCGCGCTCGGCCGCGGCATCGCCTGCACGGCGGCCAACGTCATTATCTTCGCCGGCGCGCAGCAGGCGGTGGACCTCGCCTGCCGGCTGCTACTGATGCCGGGCGACGAGGTGGTGTGCGAGGATCCCGGCTATGACGGCGTCTACGCCTCGGTGATCGCAACCGGCGGCGTGCCGGTCCCGGTGCCGGTCGACGCCGACGGGCTCGATGTGAGCGCCGCCGAGCGCAAGGCGCCGGGCGCGCGCATGGCCTATGTCTCGCCCTCCAAGCAGTTCCCGCTCGGCATGGCGCTGTCGCTGGAGCGTCGCCACCAGCTGGTCGACTGGGCCAGCCGCAGCAATGGCTGGATCCTCGAGGACGATTACGACAGCGAGTTCCGCTATTCCGGCCGCCCGCTGCCATCGCTCTACGGCATCGATCGCGGCACGCGGGTGATCTATCTTGGCACCTTTAGCAAGACGCTGTTCCCGGCGCTGCGGCTCGGCTTCGCCATCGTGCCGACGGCGCTGATCGAGGCTTTCGTCTCGGCGCGCACCGTGGTCGGGCGCTATTCGCCGATCCTCGAACAGGTGCTGGTCGCCCGCTTCATGAAGGAGGGCCACTTCGCCAGCCATGTGCGCAAGATGCGCAAGCTCTACGCGCAGCGCCAGGCGCATCTGCTCCATGTGGTGGAGCGGCGGCTCGGTGATTGGCTGATGGCGACGCCAACTGACACCGGCATGGAGGTGGTCGCCCGCCTCGCGCCGGGCTTGGGTGGGCGGGCGGTGTCGAAGGCGGCGGCGGAACACGGGCTTGAGGTGATGCCGATCTCCTCGCTGGCGCGGGAAACCGACGTCGACGATCGTGTGACGCTCGGCTTCAGCGCCTTCACGCCAGAGCAGATCGACGAGGGCGTGGAGCGGCTGCGGACGGTGCTGGTGGGGATGGGGTGAGGGCGCCTATCCGTAGGCCGTCATCCCGGACGCGCCGCAGGCGCGATCCGGGATCGCGTGACGCTAATGCACTTCACCTTCTTACGATCCCGGCTCTACGCTTCGCTTCGGCCGGGATGACGGTTCGTGGGGAAGGGGAGTCAGCATTTGATTCGAATTTGAATCGAAAGGTAATCTTTACCATCCACCTGTAGTTTCGTCCGCACTCAGATCATCCACAGATGATCATATTCAGACCGCATTTCCGCCTTAACCGGGAACGGTCTTTCCTAGCGTCGGGCGTGAATGTTGGCGTCATTTGGGCATAGTGGACGGTATAGTTCACGTTCCGCGTTGCTTGGTGCTGCGGCCTTAATTCTTACGGTCGCACCCGCTCGTACCGAAGACGCTAATTTCTTCGATTCTATCACCGATTTCTTCAATCCGAATCGTGCGGCGGGGCGCGAGGCGCCGGCCATCGATGCCGTCCCCTACACCGTCGCGATCGAGGTGAAGGGCGGCGATAGCTCGGTGAAGAGTGCCGTCACCGATGCCTCGAACCTCGAATCGCTGAAGGATCGCGCGCCGTCCGGCGCCGCCGGGCTGATCCGCCGCGCGCTCTCGGATTACGAGCGCATCACCGCCGCGCTCTATTCCCAGGGCCATTACGCCGGCAATATCCGCATGACCATCGCCGGCAATGCGCCGGACGCCCCCAACATCTTCGACATCGTGGAAGCAGCGCGAAAGCGCGGCCCGGTGCCGGTACGGGTCGATGTCAACCCGGGCCCGGCCTTCACCTTCGGCGAGATCCGCATCCTCGACGCCCGCACCCGCCGGCCGATCGAGGGCGGCCCGAGCCTGCGCAAGCTGGGACTGGAACCGGGCGAGCCGGCGCTCGCCGACAATATCGTCCGCGCCGAAGCGATCCTGGTCGATTTCTGGCGCGAGCGCGGCCACCCCTTCGCCCGCATCGCCGACAAGGACGTCGTTGCCGACCACGCCGCGAAGAAGCTCAATGTCACGCTGCTGGTGGAGCCGGGGCCAGTCGCCACCTTCGGCCGCTTCACCGTCTCCGGCGCCGACTTCCTCACCCCCGGCTTCATCGAGGACCGCATCGAGATCCCGCCGGGCACGCCTTATTCGCCCGAGAAGCTCACCCGGCTGCGCAAGCGCCTGCTCGGCTATCAGGCGATTGCCAGCGTGCGCATCCGCGAGGGCGAGCAACTCGATCGCGAGGGCAGGGTGCCGATCTATATCGAGGTGACGCCGCGCGAGCCGCGCTATATCGGCTTCGCTGCGAAATATTCCAGCACCGACGGCTCCTCGCTGAACGGCTTCTGGGGCCATCGCAACCTGTTCGGCGGCGGCGAGACGCTGCGCATCGACGCCACCGTCTCCTGGTTCGGCCAGAGGCCGGAGGCCGTGCCGGATGCCGACCCGTTCGGCTACAAGCTCGCCGCCAGCTTCGTGAAGCCGGGCATCTACACCGCGCAGGACGACCTCATCGCCAATGCCGCCGTGCTGCGCGAGGTCACCAACGCCTATGTGCGCGAGGGCGTCACCGCGCTGATCGGCATCCGGCATCGCTTCGACGACACGCTCTCGGTGCAGGTCGGGCTCGATTTCGAGCAGGCGCAGGTCGAGGACACGACCGGCACGCGTGATGATTTCGTCGCCGGCGTGCCGATCGACATCGCCTACGACACCACCGACAACGCGCTCGACCCGACGCAGGGCATACGCGCGGCGGCGACCATCGAGCCCTTCGCCTATCTCGGCCAGAGCGGGGCCGGGCCGGTGATGATGAAGGGCTCATTCGCCACCTATCGCGCGCTCGACGAGGACAAGCGCTACATCCTCGCCGGGCGCATCGGCGCCGGCAGCATCTTCGGCGCGAGCCTCTATGACGTGCCGCCGCAGCGGCGCTTCTATGTCGGCGGCGGCGGCTCGCTGCGCGGCTATGAGTATCAGTCGGCGAGCCCGCGCAATGCCGAGGGCGACATCATTGGCGGCCTTTCTTATTTCGAGGCGTCGGCCGAGCTGCGCATCAAGATCACCGACACCATCGGCGTGGTGCCGTTCTTCGACATGGGTTCGGCCTTCTCCTCGCAGGTGCCGGATTTCGACGGCATGAAATACTCGGCCGGCATCGGCCTGCGTTACTACACCGCCATCGGGCCGCTGCGCGTCGATTTCGCGGTGCCGCTCAATCCCGGACCCGACGACGGCGATTACGGCATCTATGTCAGCCTGGGGCAGGCGTTCTGATGAGCATGGTGGGGCGCATCGGCAAATGGTTGGCGCGGGGGGTGCTCGGCCTCGTCGCGGTGCTCATCGTCGTGCTGCTCGCCATCCAGACCTCACCGGGCAAGGCGATGCTGGCCTCCCTCGGCTCCTCGCTCGCATCAAGCGAGGGGATGAAGATCAAGATCTCCGGCATTGGCGGCTTCATCCCGTCCGATGTCAGCGTCGAGAGCGTCCGGCTTTCCGATGCCGACGGGCTGTTCGCGGAAGTTCAGGGCATCCGCCTCTCATGGAGCCCGCTCGCCCTGCTGACCGGCACGCTCGATATCGAGGATGCCGGTGCCGCCCGCCTCGCGCTGATGCGCAAGCCCGAACTGCCGCCATCGCCTGAGACGCCGGAGAGCGAGAGCGGCGGCAGCTTCATGCTGCCGGTGCGGATCGGCCGCTTCGCGCTTGACGAGGTCGACATCGCCGAGCCGGTGCTCGGCCACGAGGCGGTGCTGTCATTGACCGCCTCGGCCGAATTGCTGGCGCTGGAGCGCGGGCTTTCCGCCGAATTCGACCTGCGACGCAAGGATTCGCCGGGCAGCGTCGTTGGCAAGCTGCATTATGCGCCGGAGACCGGCAGCCTCGATGTCGATGTCACCGCGCAGGAGCCGGCCGGCGGACTGGTGGCGCGCGCCGCCGGCATGGAAGGCCTGCCGGCGCTTCTGGCAACCTTGAAGGGCAGCGGGCCGCTCGATGCCTTCGACGCGCATCTCGACGTCTCGGCCGGGGACGCCGCCCGCATCAGCGGCGCCGCCGGCGTGCGCGCCATTGAAGGGGGGCGCCGCATCAATTTCGCTCTCGACGCCGACATGGCGAAGCTGCTGCCGGGCAAGATCGCGCCGCTGTTCGAGGGCCGGACCGAGCTTGCCGGCACCGCGACGGTCGACGCCGCAACAAAGATTGGCATCGAGACGCTGACGGCCCGTGCCGCCGGGTTCGGCGCCGGTGCCAAGGGGACGTTCGACACGCGGGCGATGAGCGCCGACATCGCCCTCGGCGTGAATGTCGGCGAGGCGGCGCGCTTTGCCGCGCTGGTGCCGGGCGTCTCCTGGAAGTCTCTGGCAATGGAAGGCACGGTGAAGGGCGCGGTTGCCGCCCCGGCCGTGGTGGCGAAGGTCACCGGGCAAGGCGTGAAGGGCGCTGGTTACGGCACCTCCTCGCTGGTGGTGAATGCCACCACCGTGCCGGATGCCGGACAGAACCTCGCACTCAATGTGAGTGGCCGGGCGCAGGGGCTTTCCGCCGACGATCCCAAGGTGGCAAGCGCGCTGGGCGACGCCGCGACCTTCAGTGTAACCGGCGCCAAGCCCGCGAGCGGCCCGGTCACGCTCAGCGGCCTGACGGCGCAGCTCTCCGCGCTGACTGCGCGCTTTGCCGGCAATGCCAATGCCGAGAACATCGCCGGCACGCTGCATCTCGAAAAGCTCGACCTCGCGGCGCTGAGCCCGCTCGCCGGCCGACCGCTCAAGGGATCCGCGGCGTTCGACGTCAGCGTCGACGCCAGCGGCGATCTCTCCCGCGCCAAGCTCGACATCAAGGGCGGCACGCAGGGCATCTCGACCGGCATCGCCGCGGTGGATGGGTTGTTCGGCAAGACGGCGACGCTCACCGGCGCACTCGCCCGCGACGGTGAAAATGCGATCCGGATCGACGGACTGAACCTTACAGCCGATGGCCTCACCGTCACCGCGGATGGCACGTTGTCCAAGGCGACCGCCGACCTCAAGGCCAGGCTGGCGCTCTCTGATCTTGCCAAGCTCGACTCCAAGGTTTCGGGGGCCCTGAGCGGCGAGGCCGCTTTTTCCGGCAGCCTCGACGATCTCGGCCTCAAGGCCCGGCTTTCGGTGCCGTCCGGCACGGCGATGAAGCAGCCGATCGAGAAGCTCGCCCTCGATCTCGATGCACGCGACATCACCGGCAAGCCGGCCGCCTCCTTCAAGCTGGACGGCAGGATCGCCGGCAAGCCGGCCACCGGCTCCGGCGCCTTCGCGACCCTGAGTGAGGGAGCAAAGCAGCTCAAGGGGCTGGCGCTCGCTATCGGCTCGGTCACCGCCAAGGGCGATATCGCGCTCGATGCCAACAGCCTTGCCACCGGCAAAGTGACCATCGCCGCCGGCAACCTCGCCGACCTCTCGGCGCTGGCGCTGACCCAGATGGCCGGCAAGCTCGATGCCGATATCGCGCTCGACGTGGCGCAGGGCAAGCAGCGCGTCGCGATCAAGGCCGATGCTGATAAGGTGCTCGCGGCAGGCCAAATGGTGGACAGTGCGCATATCGACGCCACCGTCATCGATCCGGCGGGCATCCCGATGCTGGACGGCACGGTCCAGCTTGCCGGCGTGAGGGCGGGGGGAGTCGATATCCCCAAGGCGACGCTGGATGCCGATGGCGGCACGTCCTCTACCGCGCTGAAGCTCGACGCCACCGTGAACGGCGCCGCGGTTGCCGCCGCGGGCCAACTCAGCCAGCAGGGCAAGGACATACTCTTCCGGCTCGATCGGCTGAACCTCGCCCGCGGCTCGGCGAGCCTGGCGACATCCGCTCCGGCGAACATCACGATGTCCGGCGGCACGGTTGCCATCGACAAGCTGACGCTCGCCACCAAAGGCGGCGGCGCCACCATATCCGGCAGCGCCGGCGAGACTCTCGACCTCGATATCGATCTGCGGGCTCTGCCGCTGTCGCTCGCGGATCTTGCGGCGCCCGGTCTGGGCCTTGCCGGCACGCTCAGCGGCTCGGCGCAGATCTCGGGTCCGGCCAAGGCGCCGGCGGGCAACTACACTCTCGCCATTGCCAAGGTCTCGACCCCCGACCTCGCCAAGAACGGCGTCGGCCCGCTCGATATCAAGGCCGCGGGCCAGCTCTCCGGCGGACGGGTCGATACCCGCGCCAGCATTTCGGGACCCTTCATCTCCGGCGTCACCATCACCGGCTCGGCGCCGATCAGTGCCGGCGAGCTCGACTTCGCCATCAAGGGCGCGCTCGATCTCGCCGTTGCCAACCCGCTGCTTGCGACCTCCGGCGCCCGCGTGGCCGGCCGCGCCAATATCGACGCCACGGTGAAGGGCACGCCGGCCGAGCCGCGCGCCGGCGGCACGGTGCGGCTCTCGGGCGGGCGCTTCGACGACAGCGTGAACGGCGTCAGCCTCAGCAATATCGAGGGCGTCATCACCGGCACCGAGCGTTCGGTGACGCTGTCCTCGCTCTCGGCGCGAACGCCGAATGGCGGCGGGATCTCCGCCCGCGGCAATGTCGCGCTCGATCCGGCGGCAAGCTTCCCCGGCAAGATCGATGTCGACCTCACCAACGCCGGCCTCGTGAATAGCGAGCTGATGCGCTTCGTCGGCGAAGGCCGGGTCGCGGTGGAAGGCGCCTTCGCCAATAATCCCCGCCTCACCGGCCGGCTCGTGGTGAAGAGCCTCGACGTCAATATTCCCGACCGGCTGCCGGGCGGCGGCGACGCGCTGAATGTGCGCCACGTCAATGCCGGCGGAGCCGGCAACAGGGCAGGCGGCGCGAAGCCGGCGGCGACGAGCGCCCCCGCGGAGCCGGATGCCGGCATGCCGCTCGATCTCACCGTGTCGGCGCCGAACAATGTCTTCGTGCGCGGCATGGGGCTCGAGGCCGAACTCGGCGGCGACATCAAGGTCACCGGCACCAGCGGCGCGCCGGTGACGCAGGGCGGCTTCGAGATGAAGCGCGGCAATTTCGATATTCTCGGCAAGCGGCTCAATTTCACCCGCGGCAAGATCACCTTCACCGGCACCACCGACCCCGACCTCGACTTCGTCGCCGAGACCGCGGCGAACGACATCACCGCGCAGATCCTGGTGACCGGGCCGGCTTCGAAGCCGGACATCAGCTTCACCTCGACGCCGACGCTGCCGCAGGACGAGGTGCTCTCGCGGCTGATGTTCGGCCGCTCCGCCGGCTCGCTCACCGCCGGCCAGGCGGTGCAGGTGGCGCAGACCATCGCGCAATTCTCCGGCGGCGGGCCGGGCGTGATGGACAAGATGCGGCGCTCGCTCGGCGTCGACAGCTTGGACGTCGGCACCAATGCGGCGGGCACCGGCGGCCAGGTCGACATCGGCAAGCGGCTGAACGACAAGATCTATATGGGCGTGAAGCAGGGCACCACGCCCAATTCCAGCCAGGTGACGGTCGATGTCGACATCACCAAGAACATCCGCCTGCAAGGCGCCACCGGTGCCGACGGCAGCGCCGAGGTCGGCATCGGCGCGCAGTGGGACTATTGAAGCCAGTTACCTTATCCTGAAAACCCGACCGAAAATTCGAAATCACCCTCATCCCCGGACTTGATCCGGGGATTCCAGCCAAGCCGCATGCACCCAGGTCAAAGTCTGGGTCCCCGCGTCAAGCCCGGGGATGAGGGTGAGAGGGGGCATCTCACGATGAGGTGGTACTTTGGTAAAAGCTCTCTGAAAAATGTCGGTGCGCGCGGGGACCTTGGCGTCGCGTCGACGTTGCACAGATTTTGCGCTATATTGTTGATCGAGAGGGTTTTTTCGCGCCATTCTGGATGGAGCACGCGCGGCCTCAAGGTTAATAAATCGTTGCCGGCACAGCCCCAAAATTGAAACGATTCTTCGGCTGCCTCTACGGCATCTCCGGTATCATGTTCCTCATTCTGCAACGTCCAAAATTATGGGGAGCGGCAATGGAAACCTTCATGTTCGGCGTGTTGCGGTCATTGTGGTGGTGAAGTCGATCCGGCTCGCGATGCAGATGCAGGATTGAGCAGACACGGGAACGTTCGATGGCACCAGCGGGTGACGATCGATCCGCGATCGTCCGCTTTCTCGGCGGCGACGGGCTCGACGCGGCCGGGCGCAGCTTCGCGGATGTGGTCGCGATGGATGACCACGCGATCGAACGGCACCACGATTTCATTCAGTGGCTGTTCCCGCTCGACGAGCCGAGCCAGGCGGTGCCGTCCTCGCCGGTGCTGACGCCGGCGGACATCGCGCTGCTCCGTGCCTCGGCGATGGCGCAACGGCGGCTCGGCGAAGCCAGCGCGCGCATGCTTCGCTTCTATCGGATGACGGCGCGCTGGAGACAGTCTTTCGACCACAACCATCTGCGCATCACCCGTATCATCAAGAGCCTGCGGCTCCTGGCCGGGGATGCTGCGGCCGAGGCCTTCAAGGCCGCGATCCTCGATGAGGCGTCCGGCACCGCTATCTCGGTGACGGCGCTGCGCTTCTGGGAAGAGGCGTGAGGGTAGCGGCGGCTGTGGTCTGCCCGCGATCGAGCAGCACGATGCTCCGGCTGTGATAGAGCGTTCTGGCGAATTCCCTGAACCCCAGCTTCGCAGCCAGCCGCAGCGAGGCGAGATTGTCCGGCTCGATGATGCAGGTCACCCTCATCGCGGCGAAAGCTGATGCCGCCCAGTCGAGCGCGGCGCCGACGGCCTCCTGCGCATAGCCCTTGCCCTGCGCCTCCGGAATGAAGGCCCAGCCGGCCTCCAGCGTGCCCTCGAGCGAGGGCGCGAGGTCGCGGCGCAATTCGTGGAAGCCGGCTTCGCCGATGAAGGCTCCGGTCGCTCTCTCCTCGATGGCGAAGAAGCCGAAGCCCATGAAGTGCCAGATGCCGGCCTGCCGCATGAAGCGGGTCCAGACCTGCTCCCGGGTGAAGCTCACGCCGCCAATATGGCGGACCACTCCGGGGTCGGCCCACATGGCGGCATAAGGCTCGAAGTCTTCCACGACATGGCGACGCAGAATCAGGCGCGGCGTCTCGATACGCGGGGAAACACTCATGGACCCGACCTCGCTTCGCCACTACGCGGCGGTCGCAAGATACGGACACTGTCGCATGGCCGGCAAGTCGCCGGCATCACGGATGCTGGCCCTGCCGGTCCCTAGTTGTCCTTCCCGACCCCGGTGGTACGGGTGAAAGATGGCGGATCGCTGGCGGGGAAGCTTTCGTCCAGCGCCTCGTCGATCTCCTCCTCGCTCGGCGGAACGGACCCCTCCTCGCGGCGGTTCTTGTCCTCCGGCTTGTCGGCATCGGGCTTCGCCACCGAGGGGAACGGCGAGCCCTCGATCTTCGGCGCGTGTTCCTCCCGCAGGGCCGGATCGACATGCTTCGGGTTGGCGGTCGGCTTTTGCGTGTCGAGCGGCTTTTTCGGATCGGATGTTGCCGCGCACATGGCGACCTCCTCTTGCTGCGTCGTGGTCAACGCGGCGACGCTGCGAAGTTTCCCGTGCGGACGCTGCGGCACATTGTGCGGTGCAGCCGTAGGGTTAAAGTGCGTGAGACGATCGTCTATCTTGATCGAAGCTATCAATTCGGCCGATGCAACGGCCCAATGAAGAACCGACAAAAAGTGTAACCGAGGGGATGTCGGAGATGGGCGCGTTGCTCGCCTTCAGCCGGGCCGTGGACTGGCTGAACGAACGGTTTGGCCGTATCGCGGACTATTGCGTGCTGGCCGCCTGCCTGATCAGCGCCGGTAACGCCACCGTGCGCTATCTGCTCAGCTACAGCACCAACGGGCTGCTGGAGATCCAGTGGTATCTGTTCGGCGCGGTGGTGCTGCTCGGGGCGCCCTATACGCTGAAGATGAACGAGCATGTCCGTGTCGACCTCGTCTATATGATGCTCTCGCCGCGCGGGCGGCTCTGGATCGACACGCTGGGCTTCATCCTGATCCTGATCCCGGCCGGCATCTTCCTGACCTTCCTGAGCTGGCCCTTCTTCTGGCAGGCGTTCGTGTCCGACGAGGTCTCGCAGAATGCCGGCGGGCTGACCTTGTGGCCGGCGAAGCTCTTGCTGCCGTTGGGCTTCGCCCTGCTGACCATCCAGGGCATCTCCGAGCTCTTCAAGCGCCTCGCCGCGCTCCATGGCGACATCAAGGTCGAGACCGACTACGAGAAGCCGCTGCAGTAGGCGTTCCGCCGTTCCGCCCTCCGTCCTCCCGCCAACCGCGAGCTCTCCGGCATGTTCTCCCACGGCGTAATGCCCCCGCTGATGTTCGGCGGCATGATCTGCTTCATGCTGATCGGATTTCCGGTCGCCTTCTCGCTGGTGGCGGTGGGTCTGTTCTTCGGCACGCTCGGCGTATTGACCGATCATTTCCACCCGAGCTTCCTGCAGGCGCTACCGCTGCGCTTCTACGGCATCATCTCCAACGACCTGCTGCTGGCGATCCCGTTCTTCACCTTCATGGGCGCCATATTGGAGCGCTGCGGCCTCGCCGAGGACCTCCTGGAGGGCACCGGCAAGCTGTTCGGCAAGGTGCCCGGGGGCCTTGCTTATGCGGTGATCGTGGTCGGCGCCATATTGGGCGCCATCACCGGTACGGTGGCCGCCTCGGTGATCGCCATGGGCGTGATCTCGCTGCCGGTGATGATGCGCTACGGATACGACCAGAAGCTCGCCACCGGCGTCATCGCGGCATCGGGCACCATCACCCAGCTCATTCCGCCCTCGCTGGTGCTGATCGTGCTCGCCGAGCAGCTCGGCAAGCCGGTGGGCGACATGTATCTCGGCGCCATCGGCCCCTCGATCCTGCAGGTGCTGCTGTTCCTCGCCTATGTGTTCGTGCTCTCGCTCTTCAAGCCGCACACCATGCCGCCGCTGCCGCCGGAGGCGATCGGGGAGGTCGGCTGGCCGCTGATCCGCCAGGTGCTGTGGGGCATGATCCCCTCCATCGTCCTGATCGCGCTGGTGCTCGGCACGCTGGCGCTCGGCCTCGCCACGCCGACAGAAGCCGGCGCCATGGGCGCGGTCGGCGCGCTGGTGCTCGCCGCGCTGCACCGGCGCCTCACCTGGACATTGGTGCGTCAGGCCATGGCCTCCACCATGCGGCTTACCGCCATGGTGGTGTTCATCCTCATCGGCGCCACCGTGTTCAGCCTGGTGTTCCAGGGCATGGACGGCTCGCGCTGGATCGAGCACCTGCTCTCCCAGCTGCCGGGCGGCCGGGTCGGCTTCCTGATCTTCGTCAACGTCTTCATCTTCTTCATCGCCTTCTTCCTCGATTTCTTCGAGATCGCCTTCATCATCATCCCGCTACTGGTGCCGGTGGCGGTGAAGCTCGACATCAATCTGATCTGGCTCGGCGTGCTGTTGTGCGTGAACATGCAGACGGCGTTCATGCATCCGCCGTTCGGCTTCGCGCTGTTCTATCTGCGCGGCATCGCGCCGCCCTCGATCCGCACCTCGCAGATCTATTGGGGCGCGATTCCGTGGCTGGTGATGCAGCTCATATTGGTGGTGATCGTGATCATGTGGCCGGAATCGGTCACCTACTGGATCAGCGCCGGCACCGGCGTCGACCCCTCGACCATCGAGCTCAACATCCCGCAGATGGACACCATGCCGCTCGACATGGGGCCGCCGAAGTTCTGACCGGCGGTCCGCCGGAGCCTTTTCCGCCCGGATACGATTACCCGAACGGACAGGCTCTACGCCGCCGCGCCCGACACGCCTCGCCGCGCCATGTTGCGGATCGCGACGACGAGCGGATAGGCGATGGTGAGCAGCGCGACGACCAGGAGCGTCAGCGACACCGGCCGGGTGAGAAAGATCGTCATGTCGCCGCGCGACATGGAGAGCGACTGACGCATCGAGGTCTCGAACAAGGGCCCGAGGACGAGGCCAAGAACCAACGGCGCAGCTGGCCAGGAATAGAGCTTCATCAGCCAGCCAAGAATGCCGAAACCGATCAGCAGCCAGCAATCCTGCAGGCTGTTGGTGTTGGCGAAAGCACCCAGCAAGCATATGGCGAGGATCGGCGCGTAGAGCCAGCTGTAGCTGATGCTGAGCAGCCGCGCGAACAGGCTCGCGAGCGGCAGATTGAGCAGCAGCAGGAGAGCGTTGGCGATATAGAGGCTGGCGATGACGCCCCAGATCAGGTCGCCATTGGTCTTGAACATGTCCGGTCCGGGGCGCATGCCGAACATGATCAGGGCGCCGAGCATGAGCGCGGTGGTCCCCGAGCCGGGAATGCCGAGCGCAAACATCGGCACCATGTTTCCCGACACTGCCGCATTGTTGGCGGCCTCCGGGCCGGCGACGCCCTCGATGGCGCCGTGGCCGAAGCGCTCGGGTGTCTTCGAGACCTTCTTCTCCACCATATAGGCCATGAAGGAAGCGATGGTGGCGCCGGCCGCCGGCAGGACGCCGACGATGAAGCCGATGATGGTGCCGCGCACGATCGGCATGCCGGATCGGCGCAGGTCCTCGCGGGTCGGATAGGCGCTCTTGATCTTGATGACGCTGCCGGCCTCCGTCTGGTAGCAGGTCGCGAGCACCTCGCCGACACCGAACACGGCGACGGCGATAATGACGAAGTCGATGCCGTCGATCAGCCAGAGCTGGCCGAAGGTGAAGCGCGTCACGCCGCTCTGCTCGTCAATGCCGATGGTGCCGAGCACGAGGCCGAGCATGCCAGCGGCCAAGCCCTTGGCCACCGAGCCGCCGACCGCCGCCAGCGAGATCAGGCCGACCAGCACCAGGCCGAAATATTCCGGCGGCCCGAAGGCGAGCGCCATATTGGCGAGGGCGGGAGCAAGGTACATCAGGCCGACGGTGCCGATGGTGCCGGCGATGAAGGAGCCGATCGTCGCGATACCCAGCGCAGAGCCGGCCCGGCCTTGCTGCGCGAGCTTGTGGCCGTCGATCGCGGTCATCACGCTGCTCGCCTCGCCCGGGACGTTCAGCAGCACCGCGGTCAGGGTGCCGCCATATTGCGAGCCGGCATAGAGGCCGGAGAACATGATGAGCGTGCCGGTCGGATCGGCGCCGATGGTGAGCGGCAGCAGCAGGGCGATCGCCGCGGACGGGCCGATGCCCGGCAATGCGCCGATGATCTGGCCCATCAGCACCCCGCCGAGGCACATCAGCAGGTAATAGGGGGTGAAGGCGGTAGCGAAGCCGCCCATGAGGCTGGCGATCTGATCCATGTCAGAAGCCCCACGGGCCGTGCGGCAACGCGACCGACAGCCA
Source organism: Xanthobacteraceae bacterium (assembly GCA_029266425.1). Lineage (GTDB taxonomy): Bacteria > Pseudomonadota > Alphaproteobacteria > Rhizobiales > Xanthobacteraceae > Ancylobacter. The sequence goes on along the minus strand of JAQSWY010000014.1, from coordinate 99,827 downwards.
GCGATCGAACACGACGTAGAACACCGCCGAGGTGCAGGCGGCGACGGTGAGGGCACGGGTGACCGGAAGCCGCTCGATCGCGGTGTATATCACCGCGATCAGCAGGAAGAGCGAGACCGTGCCGCCGAGCAGCGGGAAGCCGAGCACGGTGAGGATGAGCAGGGTGACCAGAAGCAGTGGTTTGCGCACCGGCCCGATTGTCTCGCCATCCTCCTGAGTTGCCGCGTAGAGCACGCACAGCGCGAACAGCACGAGCAGGCTGCCATAGATCAGCGGCATCAGGCCGGAGCCGGGGAGCATACGATTCCAGATGCCCAGCCGGACGGCCTCGATCACCCAATAGATCCCCATGGCCACCAGCGCCACTGGGAGGATGCCTTCGCCGCCACGCAGCGCCGTGCCGATACGCTTCAACGCCGTCATTTGATCAGCCCTTTGAAAACGTCTTCCTGCTTCTGGATGTATTCGACATAGGCAGGGCCGGTATAGACCGAGAAGCTCGCCGAATTGTTCGCGATATACTCCTTCATCTTCGGCGAGGCGATCACCTTGGCGAAGATGTCCTGCCAATAGGCGGCCGCCTCATTCGACATGCCCTTCGGCCCGGCGATGCCGCGCCAGTTCTGCACCAGCGCATTGGGGAAGCCGAGCTCCTTCAGCGTCGGGATGGCGCCGAGCTCGCCCGCATAGCGCTCCTGCCGGGTGGTGCCGAGCGCGCGGATGGCGTCGCTGGAGAGCTGGCCGAGATATTCGCCGGGATTGCTGATGGTGGCGTCGACATTGCCGCCGAGCAGGGCCGTCGTGGTCTCGCCGCCGCCGCTGAAGGTGACGAGGTTGAACTCCGTGCCAATCGCCTTGCCGACGACGCGGGCGGCGATGGTGTCGCCGATGCCGCCCACGGCGAAGGAGACCGATTGCGGCCCGCCCTCGCGGGCTGCCTTGACGAGGTCCTGGAAGCTCTTGAACGGGCTGTCAGCCTTGACGAAGACCACGTAGTCCTCCGCCATGATGTTGGTCAGCGGCCGCAAATCCTTCCAGCCGGTAGCGCCTGCCACCTGGAGAGGCGTGAGGATGCTCGCCGTGTTGATCGGGGTAAGCGTCTCATTGGAGTCGCTGCGGTTCGCCCTCACCCAGCCCCAGCCGACCGCGCCGGAACCGCCGGAACGATTGGACGGGGTGATGTTCACCGGCGCCAGCTTCTCCTCACGTATGATGTCGATGACCTTGCGCGCGAACAGGTCGAGGCCGCCGCCGGGCGCGTACGAGATCACCATCTCGACGTCCTTCTTCGGAACCCAGTTAGACCACGCCGGGGCGGAGGCCGTTGCGCCGATGGCCATCGCAAGCATGAATGTGGCGGAGCGAATGAGGGAGCGTGGCGCCCCCATGGCGGTGTGCATCGTGTTTCCTCCCGGTCCGCTTCGACCGGACCTGATCTTTTGATGGATGCCGCAGCACGCCACGGCAGGGTGAAGCTAACGAATGTTCCCTTCGTCGATAAATTCATTAATCTGGAAGATTGATCGATACAGTTGAAGAGAAGTACGTTGCAGGACAGCGCCCGCGCCACCAACCGCATCAATCTCAAGCTGCTGCAGACCTTCCTGCTGGTCGCCGAGAACAGCAGCTTCCGACAGGCTGCCGATCTCGTCAGCCGCTCGCAATCGGCGGTGAGCACCCAGATCAAGCAGCTGGAGGAGCAGGTCGGCGTCGCGCTGTTCCATCGCACGACGCGCAAGGTGCGGCTCACCGCGGAAGGCCAGCAGCTGCTCGACAATGCGCGCAGGGCAGTCGGCGAGATCGAGCTCGGGCTGCGCAATCTGCGCGAGGTCGCGGACATGCGGCGCGGCCGGGTGACGCTCGCCTGCGCCCCGACCATCGCCGCCACCCGCCTGCCGGCCATCCTCTCCTCGTTCGAGAAGGAGTATCACGGCGTGCGCATCGTGCTGCAGGAGCTGAAATCGGCCGAGCTGTTCCAGAGCGTGCGCAATGGCGAGGTCGATTTCGGCATCGGCCCGGTGGTGCGCGATGGCGATCTCGAATTCGAACCCATCATCACCGAGCGAATCCACGCGCTGGTGCCGCGTCGCCTCATGGCGCGGCGGCGCGACACCATCACCCTCACCGAACTCGCAGAGCTGCCGATCATCCAGTTCCACTCGGCCACCGTCATGGCCCAGCTCGTCGCCGAGGCCGCGAAGTCGAGGGGGCTGGTGCTGAATGTGCGCTGCCAGTGCATCCAGGCGCAGACCCTCGTGGCGCTGGCGCAGGCCGGCCTCGGCGCCTCGCTGATCACGGAATCGGTCGCCCGCACCGTGCACTCGGATGCGGTGCAGATCATGCGTGTCGTCGATCCGCCGATCACCCAGCACTTCGGCCTCGTGCGGCTGCGCGGGCAGATGCTCTCGCCCGCGGCGGCCCGCCTCGCCGAGCTGATCCGTGACACCACGCTGGCCGAAGTCGCGCCCACCGACCGGCCGCGGCGGCGGCGATCCGTCTGAAAAACAGAATAATACGTTCGATATTTCAATTATGGGTCGGCTCAGGTTCTCACCTATATCGCTCGAAGAAGCATCCGTAGCGGAACGGGCGAGAACCATGCTCAACCAAGTATTCCTTCACGAAACCTCCGTCGTCGCGAGCCGGCAGAAGATTGCCCGCGTCGAAATCCATGAACTGAAGAATATCCCGATCCAGCCGCCGCCGTTCCGGGATCGCCCGAAGACCGAAGGCGCTATGCTGATGGAGATCGAGACCAATGACGGTGTCATTGGCTGGTCGACCAGCGGCTACACCCACCCCGTCACGGTCGATCTGGTCGCGAAGTTCGTCGCCCCGCGCATCCTTGGCGAAGACCCGTTCCGCACCGATCGCATTCCGCTGCTGTTCGACCGCCACACCTTCGAGCGCCCGCTCGGCCGTGCCTTCGTCGCGGCGATGGCGATGATCGACATCGCGCTGTGGGACATCAAGGGCAAGACCCTCGGCAAGCCGGTGCACCATCTGCTCGGCGGCGCCCGCGACCGGGTTCCGGTCTATGTCACCCATGGCGCCGCCTATGACGGTGCGGCGGTCTATAGCCGCGAGGAATTGGCCGCGGAGGCTGCGCATCTCGTCAAGCTCGGCAACAACCATGTGAAGAACACGGTAGGCCGCCAAGCCATTCCGGATCCGAAGGACGACTATCTGCGCATGAAGGCGATGCGCGAGGCGATCGGGCCGGACGTGAAGCTGTCCATGGACGGCAATCTGCGCATGTCGATCGCTGAGGCGATCAAGCTCTGCAATCTGTGCGAAGAGCTCGACATCGCCTTCATCGAGGAGCCGGTCTATTACAACGATCCCTCGGTGCTGGCGCATCTGCGCTCGCGCACCACGATCGCCGTGGCGGCGGCGGAGAACGAGAAATTCGCGGCCCGGGATCTGCTCGTCGCCGGCGCCGTCGATTTCCTCCAGCCCAATGTCAACAATGATGGCGGCTATTCGCAGGGCCTGCGCACGGCCGCGCTGGCGCGGGCCTTCAACATTCCGCTGAGCCACGGCAACGGCAATGGCCCGCACAACATCGCGCTGCATGCCGGCGTCATCAATGGCGGGCTGGTCGAGTACCACTTCCACAAATGGATGGCCTACAACGCCATCTTCGAGCATGTGCCGCAGCCGGAGAGCGGCTATCTGACCGTCTCGCAGGAGCCTGGCCTCGGACTTAATCCGAAGCACGGCCTCATTCGCGAATACAAAGTCAATTGAGCGTACGGAGCGGCATCATGGATCTTGGCCTCAAGGGCAGGGTCGCGCTGGTTCTCGGCGCGGGCGGCGGGCTTGGCGGCGCGATTGCCCGCACCCTCGCAAAGGAGGGGGCGGGTGTCGCCGTGGCCGACATCAACGCGGAGGCGGCCGAGGCGACGGCGAAGGAGATCGCCGCGACCGGCGGCACCGCGTTGGCGCTCGCGTGGGATCTCGCCGACCTCGGCGTCATCGCATCGAATCTGGCGGCCATCGAGGGCGAGCTCGGCCCCGTCGACATCCTGGTGAACATGACGGGCGGCCCACCGCCCACCACCGCGGCCGGCCAGGATCCGGCGCTCTGGCGAAAGCATTTCGACGCCATGGTGCTTTCGGTCGTCGCCATAACCGACGCCGTGCTGCCCGCCATGCGAGCCCGTAAATGGGGCAGGATCATCACCTCGACTTCGTCCGGCGTCGTGGCGCCGATCCCAAATCTCGGCCTCTCCAACGCCTTGAGGGCGTCGCTTGCCGGCTGGTCGAAAACGCTTGCCGCAGAAGTCGGACGCGACGGCGTCACCGCCAATATCGTGGTGCCCGGGCGCATCGCCACGCAGCGCATCTCCTTCCTCGACGAGCAGAAGGCGAAGCGCGAAGGGCGCGACCCCGCGGACGTCGCGGCGGGGAGCACGGCCTCCATCCCGCTCGGCCGCTATGGCGATCCGCGGGAATATGCCGACGTGGTCGCATTTCTTGCGAGTGAGCGGGCCTCCTACGTCACCGGCTCGGTCGTCCGCATTGATGGCGGTCTGATCGCGAGCATCTGACCGAAGCTGACCGCGGCGCGCCACGCGCCGTCAGACGACACGAGGGTGAACCTATGCTGCTCGATGCCACCGCCTCCGGCCTCTTCCCGATCGCCCCGACCCCGTTCACGCCGGACGGCCGCGTGGACGAAAGCTCGATCGACACGCTGATCGCGCGCTATCTCGCGGCCGATGCGACCGGCGTCACCGTGCTCGGCCTCCTGGGCGAGGCGCCGAAGCTGGAACTGGAGGAAGCGCTTGCCGTCACCGGGCGCTTCATCGACGGCATGGCGGAGCTGCCGGTCATTGTCGGCGTCTCCGCGCCGGGCTTTGCGGCGATGCGCGTGCTCGCCCGCGCGCTGATGGAGCGCGGCGCCGCCGGCGTGATGATCGCGCCTCCGCCCTCGCTGCGCACCGACGAGCAGATCGTCGGCTATTACCGGCAGGCGGTCGAGGCCATCGGCTCCGACATTCCCTTCGTCATCCAGGATTATCCGCTCACTTTGACGGTGCAGATGACGCCCAGGGTGATCCGCCAGATCGTCGAAGAGAATGCCTCCTGCGTGATGCTGAAACACGAGGACTGGCCGGGACTGGAGAAGATCTCGACGCTACGCGACTTCCAGAAGGAGGGCTCGCTGCGGCCACTCTCGATCCTCACCGGCAATGGCGGGTTGTTCCTGGATTTCGAGATGGAGCGCGGCGCCGATGGCGCCATGACCGGCTATGCCTTCCCGGAAATGCTCAGCGATGTGGTGCGGCTGCAGCAAGCGGGCGAGCGCGATGCCGCGCACGACCTGTTCGACGCGCATCTGCCGCTGCTGCGCTATGAGCAGCAGCCGGGTGTCGGGCTTGCAGTGCGCAAGTATGTGCTGATGCGGCGTGGCTTCATCGCCTGCGATGCGCAGCGGAAACCGAGTGCCGCCCTGAGTGCGGCAGCGCGGGCGGAGGTCGATTATCTATTGGCGCGGCTGGCGAGGCGCGACGAACGGGCCCGGGTGTAAGGGGCATTCACCTCCAGCAGCATCGTCATTCCCCGGGCTTGTCCCGGGGATCTCGATTCATCGGTGTGCGTCAGAGGCCGAGATCCCCGGCACAAGGCCGGGGATGACGAACGGGACGCGCTCACGCCATCAACCGGCCGCCAGCCGCGCCGCCGGCCGGAACCCGCGCACCGTGGCGATGCCGATCAGCACGAACAGCAGCAGCACCACGCCTTGCGCGATCGCGAAGGGCGGCTCGCTGCCGGTCGGGGCCAGGGCGTGCGCGGCAGGCACCTTCATGAAGGTCTGCGCCACCGCGACGAAAACCAGCAGATAGAGACTGATCACGGCGCTGACCGCATAGATCCAGCGCGCGGCGCCGGCGAGGCGGCTGCCATAGAGGGCATAAAGTCCGATCGCGAGCACGACAAGGGCGATGGCGCCGACGATATGCGAGGGCAGCACGCCGTTGAACGGGAAGAGATAGCCGGTGGCGCTGGTGAGCACGGCGGTGAGCAGGAACACCTCGGTCCAGACCGGCTTGATCGCGCCGCGCACGAGGCCGGCCACAGCGATGATGCCGGTGATGATGGCGATGATGCTCAACCAGGTGTGGAACCCGGTAAGGGTGGTCGGATCAAACATGTCGAAACGCTCCCAGCTTCGCGAAGACCCGGCGCCCTCCGGAACGCCGTGCCGGCGATGGTACACGAGGCAGATGTAACTTGTACGGCACTACCGATATTTCATGTTAGTCATCATATATGATGACAGCTGGATCCATGAGGGTAGCGACGAATGCGTGTCAGCCGGGAGAAGTTCGCCGAGAATCGCGAGCGGATTCTCGAGTGTGCCGCGCGCCTGTTTCGAGAGAAGGGCTATGACGGGGTCGGCGTCGCCGACATCATGCAGGCCGCCGGGCTGACGCATGGCGGCTTCTATGGTCATTTCGCTTCCAAGGACGACCTGATCGCGCAGGCGAGCCGCCGCGCCAGCGCCGATTTCCTCCCGGCAATGCAAGTTCTTGCCCGGCGCTCGCCGGACACCGCGCTCGACACCATCATCTCGAACTATCTCGCCGCCAAGCATCGCGACCATCCGGAGGTCGGCTGCCCGTTCGCAGCGCTCGGCTCCGACATGGCCCGGCAAGGCGATGCCGGACGGGCCGCGGCGACCACGTCGATGCGAGCACAGCTCGATCTTCTCGAGCCGTTGATGCCGGACGAGAGCGTGGACGACCGCCGCTCCGCGGCCATGGCGACCTTCGCGACGCTGGTCGGCACGCTGGTGCTGGCCCGCATCAGCGACGACCCGGCGCTGTCCGATGAATTGCTGGAGGCGGGGCGCGCTGCGCTTGCTGCCAAAAAGGCGTGAGGGCCAGAGCAGGTTCCGCAAAGGTCGGAAGACTTTCGCGATCCGCCCGAGCGGATTGGCTCTGGCTTAGTCGTCGTTCGATGCGTTGAGCGCGGCGACCTCAAGCCCTTCGTCCCGCTTCGCCTCGGCGACGAAGGCGGCGAACTTCTCGGCATATTCGGGATGCCAGCGCGAGAGAGCCGGGCGGTTCTCGATGATGTCGCCGGCCGCCCAGGCGATGCGGCGTTCATCGAGCCGACGGTCGACATCATTGTCCGGGCAAAGGATGTAGAAATCGCCGGCCTCCAGGCTCTTCAGCATGAAATCGACCGTCTGTTCCGGCGTCCAGGCGCCGGCAGGCTTCTCCGCGCGGCCATGGGCAGTGAGGCCAGTGAAGACGAAGCCGGGGATCAGCAGATGTGCGTGCACCCGGCCGCAGGCCGTGTTGCGCAATTCATGCTCCAGCGCTTCAGTGAAGGCCTTCGCCGCAGCCTTCGAGACATTATAGGCCGGATCGCCGGGCGGCGTGGTGATGCCCTGCTTGGAGCCGGTATTGATGATCAGGCCGGGCTCCTCGCTCTCCACCATGCCGGGCGCGAAAACTTGCGTGCCATTCACCACGCCCCACAGATTGACGGCGATGACCCGCGACCAGTTCTCCGTCGGCCCGAACATCGCGCTGCCGGGCTGCACGCCGGCATTGTTCATCAAGACGTTCACCGGGCCGAGCGCCGCGATGACGACCTCGCGCAGGCGCTGTACCTCGTCCAGGCGGCTGACATCGGTCGGCACCGCGAGGATGTCGTCGTTGCGTCCGCCGGCGGCGGCGGCGACGCCGTCACGCGCCGCATCCAGTGCAGGGCCGGGCAGATCGGCGATGGCGACCTTCATGCCCTTCTGCGCGAAGCGCTTCGCCGCGGCGAGCCCGATGCCGGAGGCACCTCCGGTGACGACGGCGACCTTCGAGGGAGAAAGCGCGGGGAGGGGCATGGATATTCTCTCTGCTGGCTTAGGACGGCTCTCATCGAACATACGCAATCTGCCGAACGGCGGTAGTGGCGGGTTCATATCGTCGTGAGCCGGCTTCGGCGGATTTGCGCAACAGTGCGTCTTCTTGCCAATAGGGCGCACGGACGTTCTCCGTCATAAAGCGCCGCTTCGACTCTTTCCTGCCTATTGCGTCCGCATCGCGCGTGCCCGCTCAGAAAGTCACCATGTCCGCTCCCGCACCCTCCGTCGAACCTCATTCCGGGATGGGGTTCCGGCAGTTCGTCGCCTATATCGCGGCGCTGATGATGACGAACGCGCTCGCCATCGATTCCATGCTGCCGGCACTGCCCGAGATCGGCCATGCGCTCGGCATCGACACCGCCAACCACACCCAGCTCGTGGTCACGGCCTATCTGCTCGGCTTCGGTGTGGCGCAGATCATCTATGGCACACTCTCGGATCGCTTCGGCCGCAAGCCGGTGTTGCTGTTCGGCCTCGCGATCTATGTGGTGGCCTCGGTGGTGGCGGCCTTCGCCGGTTCGTTCGGGGTGATGATGGCGGCGCGGGCGGCCCAGGGCATCGGCGCCGCGGCCTCGCGTGTGCTCGCCATGTCGATCGTGCGCGACTGCTATTCCGGGCGGCAGATGGCGCGGGTGATGTCGCTCGCGTTCATCGTCTTCCTCGCCGTGCCGATCCTGGCGCCCTCGGTCGGCCAGCTCATCATGCTGGTGGCGCCCTGGCGTGCCATTTTCGGGCTACTCACCGTGTTCGGCGCGTTGATCATGCTCTGGACCGTGCTGCGGCTGCCGGAGACGTTGCACCCCGGAGATCGGGTGCCGATCTCGGTCGCCGGCGTCAGCCATGCGGTGATGGCGGTGATCCGCAGCCGCATCACCGTGGGCTATATGCTGGCCATGACCATGGTGATGGGCGGTCTGTTCGGCTTCATCAATTCCGCCCAGCAGATCTTCGCCGATGCCTTCCACGCGCCACATCTCTTCACCACCGTCTTCGCGCTGATCGCGGTGTTCATGGCGCTGTCCTCGCTGCTCAACGCACGCATCGTGGGCCAGCTCGGCATGCGCCGCGTCTCCCATGCGGCGCTCCTCGGCTATATCGGCGTCTCGGTGCTGCACCTTGGCATTGTCTTGGCCGGGCTCGAGACCATCTGGAGCTTTGCCATCCTGCAGGCGGCGCTGATGTTCTGCTTCGGCCTCGTCGCCTCGAACTTCAATGCCATGGCGATGGAACCGGTCGGCCATGTCGCCGGCACCGCCTCCTCGCTGCTCGGCTTCGTCAGCACCGTGGGCGGGGCGGTGCTGGGTTTTTTGCTCGGCCAGCAATTCGACGGCACCACGCTGCCGCTCAGCGCCGGCTTCGCGCTATTCGGGATTGTGGCGGTCGCCCTGGTGCTGTTCGCGGAGCGCGGTCGGCTGTTCCGCGCGCATCATCATTCGTGACGCGAAAGGCAGATTTTCGCCACAATCTGCGGTAGTTGCGCCCTGGGAACGGACGGCCATCCGATACGTTGACGACGCGTAGTGACGCATTGGATGCCTGGGGCGACAGGAGATGAACATGATGCGGAAGATCATTTTTGCCAGTGCCTTGCTTCTGGCCGTTCCCACTATGGCCAGCGCCCAGGACGGCGCGGGCGCTGCAACCGGTGCGACCACCGGTGCGGTCGGTGGCGCCATTATCGGCGGTCCGGTCGGTGCCGTGGTAGGCGGCGTCGGCGGTGCGATCGTCGGTGGCATTTCCGATGAACACCGCCGGCGGTTCCACGGTTATGTAGTGGAGGAGCGCGTGCCGTCCTACGCGTATGATCGCGAGGTCGTGGTCGGCGCCGAGCTGCCGCGGAGTGGCGTGCGCTATTATGAGGTGCCGCGCGAATATGGCGCTACCCGCTATCGCTACACCGTCGTGAACAACCGCACGGTGCTGGTGGATCCGGGTACCCGCCGGATCGTCCAGGTCATCGACTAACACACATCCCGCTTAAGCCGTCGGACCGGTCGCGACGTCGTCGGCCCGGCGGCCAGAGTCCCTTCCCGCTCGGATGATCGATCGGGACACGCTTCAGGCGACGGGCTGAGCGCTGCCTTCACGGCGGCGTGCCGCCTTTGGCTTGGGGACGATGGACTGGGAGAAGGTGACGATGATCTCGCCGAGCTCGGTCTCGTCGACCAGCGCCGCGGCGTCCTCCGGCGGCAGCCATTTCTGGACTCGCTCGTGTTTCTCCGGCCAGTCGGTTAGCTGGCGCGTGACCCGCAGCGGATAGACCGCGACCTTCACCAGCACGAAGCTGGAATCAAGGCGCTTCCAGTAGCGGTACTCGCCGATGGATCGATGGCCGATTTCGCCGATCAGTCCGGCTTCCTGCCGGGCCTCGATCTCGGCGGTTTTCCAGCTCTTGCGGTTGCGCATCGGCCATCCCTTCGGGATGACGGCACGCCGCGTTTCGCGCGAGCTCATCACCAGGACTTCGATCGTGCCGTTCTCGTTCCTCACATAGGGGAGGGCCGCGTATTGCTGCTGCGGCCGGCCGTCCGAGGGACGCTTCTTCTTGACACTCGATTTCGCCATGACCTTGGAAATATACGGCCTTTCTTTAAGTTCCCCAGAAAATTCCCCACGTTATCCGCTTAAAAATAAGGCTTTCGTTGCACGATCACGGACATGGAGCTCCGTACACGCTTCCAGTAGATAGTTTTTTAGGCACGACTTTGCCATAGGGCAGCGGCTAAAGGCGCTACACGAATCGCGGTCCGCAGTCCGCAATATCGTCCGCCCGGCGCTGGCTGCCATGACGTGCCAAGCTGATGTCCACCCGACGGGCGGTCGCGACAGGGCCGCACGCCATTGATCGAGAAATACCATGGCCGTCGACCTTTCCACGATCGATTTCCTCGTCATACCCGGCCGCGAGAACGCGCCGGCCGAGCATTGGCAATCGCACTGGCTCGGCGCCCTGCCGAATTCGAGCCGCGTGCTGCAGGCCGACTGGAACCGCCCGGATGTGGCCGCCTGGACCGGCCAGCTCGATGCCGCGGTGGCGAGTGCGCCGCGGCGGGTGGTCCTGGTCGGTCATTCGGTCGCGGTGGCGACCATTGTCCGCTGGGCGGCAGCCGCCGCGCCGGACCGGGTCGCGAAGGTGGCGGCGGCCTTTCTCGCCGCACCGACCAATGTCGATGATCCCGATCCGTCGTTCGATGTCGTGCGCAGCTTCGCGCCGATGCCGCTCGGCCGCTTGCCTTTCCCCGCCTTGGTGGCGGCAAGCCGGAACGATCCGCGTGTCACCATGCCCCAGGCGCGCGCCTTCGCCGAGGCGTGGGGCGCCGACTTCGCCGATGTCGGCGAAGTCGGACACATTGGCAGCGCCTCGGGGCTCGGCCCGTGGCCGGCCGGGCTGCTGCTGCTCGGCGGGCTGCTGGCCAAAGTCTGACCAGTTCAAGGAATCTATTTGTACGAGGCGCAGAACGCCGGCGCCCGGGCGCCGATCATCGCGCAGCCGCGCTTGATCTCGTCGATGATCAGACCGCACGCATTCTGCGCATTGCAGGGCGGATGGGTCGCGGGTGACACCTCTGTGCACTGCTGGACATATAGCTGCGCCTTGGCGGTGCCGGCGCTCTGACGACAGGGCGCATTGTCCGGGGCAGCGGTGGGAGAGGGGGCTGGTGCGGGAGAGAGGCTTGGCGCGGGTTGTGCACCCGCCTGGGTCAGCGGCACGCAACTGGTGTCGCCGCTCGGACAGTTGAGATAATGCTCGAATGTCGCGGTGCGGGCTTGCGTAAGCTCCGTGAGGCACGTCGTGACCAGCACCGGATAGATCGAACCCGTGGTATGGGACGCCGTCTCGAAGGCGCATTGCTTGTCGCGGAACGCCACCCAGGCACGCTGCGCATCGCGCAGCCTCGCCTGGTCCTCGGTGCCGAGACGGGCCATCAGCGTCCTGTAGCGCTCGTTCAGCATGGCGTCGGCGGCGTCGTGCCGGGCCTTGTAGCAGGCATTCATCGCCAGCGTGTTCGGCGCGCTACTGCAATCCGGAGCGGCCGACTGCGCCGAGACCGGCGCGGCGAGCGGCAACGCGAGGAGCGACAGGGCGAGGAGCAAGCCAACGCGCATTTCAGGTCTTTTCCGCCAGCATGGTCAGGATTGCCTGCGCGACGTCCTTGGTGACGCGGCGCTTGTACTTGCGATGGACGATCTGGCCATTGTGATAGACGTCCTGCTCCACATAAAGCACCGCGCCATCCCAGCGCAGGATGTTGTCGGATTCGACGGTCTCGATCACGCCCATTTCCGGAATCAGATGGCCTTCATTGGGACGGCTCAGCATCAGGCTTCCTCCTGCGATTCTTTTGTGACACGGGCATTTCGGTTCCGTGAAGGCCCGATGATAGCGCGAGCTTCGCCGCGTGGCGCGAAAATGGCGCGAGGTGCCGAAGATTAATTCTGCGCCCGCCGGGAACTTGCGCTTGGTTGCGACGTTGCGCGTGAGGTCCAGGGGCGTGCGGGATCGTCCGCATGCCCCTGTCCGCCCGGTGGCATCATCCGGGCAAAAAAAATAATGCTCCAAGAAGCTGGGGCATGTCTCGTCGGTAAGGTCTACCGGCTGTTGGGACATGTTCCAGGGCAGGGTAGGACGATGAACATAAACGCCAGACTGCCCGACAGGCCGCATAGCTCTCGCCGCATAACGGTCTCGGTCGGCATGGAGCGCATCGAGGTCCGCTCCCTGCGTAGTGCGGTCGAGTTGCTGCGCTCGCTGCGTGCCGACATTAGCGGCGAGCAGGCGGCGCGGCTCTGCGCGCAGATGCAGGCGGCACGTTCGCCGGCCGAGGTCGATGCGGCGTGGCTGGCCTTCTGCCGCTGGGCCGGCGCATGCGGCCTCTCCGGCGGCGGCGATGACGGCGGTCATCCGGTCAAACGGGCGGCGTGATCCGCCCACGCGTGATCTTGTCGGATGTCGTCTCTTCAGGCGGGGTCGGCTCGATCCCGCCGCGGCGCTGCAGCCAGAGCGCGGCTGTCCAGCAGATGAGAGCCCAGGCGCTCCCGGCACACCAGCCGGCGAGGACGTCGGTCGGCCAATGCACGCCGAGATAGACCCGGCTGACGCCGACCATCAGGGTGAGCAGCACGGCGACGGTCAGCACATAGATCTTGATCCGCCGCCGCGCCTGGGTGCGCGCCAGCAGTGCGCCGAGCGTGAGATAGGTGAAGGCCGAGCCCATCGCATGCCCGCTTGGGAAGCTGAGGGTGTGGACTTCGACCAGATGGGCGACGAGGTCCGGACGCGGACGGTCGAAGCCGGACTTCAACAGGAAGCTGAGCACCGCCCCGCCGCACACCGCAACGGCGACCAGGGCGGCCGAGGCTTTCTTGCCGTCCATCACCAGATAGAGAACCGCGGCCAGCGTCACCAAGGCCAGCACGGTGGTCGAGCCGAGGCTGGTGATGTCGCGCATGGCGATCTCCAGCCAGGCCGGGCCGATCGGGTCGGCAAGGTCGCTCGGATTGCGAAATGCGAGGAGCAGCTTCTCGTCGAAGCCGTGGCTCTCGCCGTCCAGCACCTCTTCGGCGATCTGCGCGAAGGCGAACAGCGCGCTGGCGGCCGCCAGCAGCGTGACCAGTGTACCGAATTCCGCGGTGATCCAGTTGGGTAACCACCGACGTGCGCTCACCATGATTTCTCCGCATCTAATCGCAGGCTCTTTTCGTAATGCTTGCGGAACCAAAGTCCAGAGCGTCGGGTTTCAGCATGGAACGCAATGGAGGCGATCATGCTGAAAGGTGGACTGCTCTGGCTTCTCGGGATTCCGCTACCGATCATCCTCGGTCTGTGGCTTCTCGGCTATCTGAGCTGATCAATCATCCTGATCGGGAGGTCGGCCATGCCGGCAAAATCCAAGGCACAGCAGAAGGCGGCGGGCGCAGCGCTCGCCGCCAAACGCGGCGAACAGAAGAAGAGCTCGCTCAAGGGCGCCTCGAAGAGCATGTATGAATCGATGAGCGAGAAGCAGCTCGACGAGTTCGCTTCGACCAAGCGCAAGGGCAAGCCCGAGCACGTCTCGAAGGGCCATTGAGGAACTGCCCGGCTCGCCAGGCAGGACAGTTCCCTAAAGCATTGAGTTGAGTCATTTTAGCGGGCGTCTTCACAAGACGTGATCGTGGGCATCCCAGTCGAGTTGCCATGAACGCCCGCCGAGAAACGTCCGTCTGTCGTGAGCCGCGGCGATGAGCGCGCTCGGCTCCCACAGCCCAACGCTGATCGCGCTGTCGATCCTCATCGCCATGGCGGCGTCCTTCACGGCGCTCGATCTTGCCGGACGCATCCGCCACGACAGCGGCTGGGTACGCAGGGCATGGCTCGGCGCGGCGGCGCTGGTGCTAGGAGGGGGCATCTGGTCGATGCACTTCATCGCCATGCTGGCCTTCAGCGCGGTGATGCCCGCGACCTACGATTTCCAGCTCACCTTCTTGTCCTTCGTCATCGCCCTCATCGCCACCGGTTTCGGATTCTATGTCGCCAGCCGCGACCGGGCGACGCCGGCCCTGATCGGGCTCAGCGGCGTCATCATGGGGGCCGGCATTGCCGGCATGCACTATGCCGGCATGGCGGCGATGCATGTCGGCGCGAACGTCAGCTACGACCCGCTCTACGTCGTGCTCTCCATACTGGTAGCGATCGGTGCCTCCACCGCGGGGCTGTGGCTTGCCTTCCGCACCCACTCATTCACGCAGAAGCTCGCCGCCGCTATCGCCATGGGCTTTGCCATTTCCGGCATGCACTACGTCGCGATCTTCGGCACCCGCTTCACGGTGCACGGCGCCGACCACGCCAGGGTCGAGCCGGCGCTGGTCGGCAACGTCCAGCTCGTTGTCGCGGTGACGGCGGCGACCTTCGTGATCCTTTGCGCCGCAGCGATGGCGGCGCTCTATGACCGGCGTTTTGCCTCATTGGCGGACCGTGAGGCCGGCATGCTGCGGGATAGCGAGGAGCGCTTCCGCGTCCTCTACCGCAGGACCCCGCTGCCGCTGCACTCGCTCGGCGCGGACGGGCGCATCGAACAGGTCAGCGATCGCTGGCTGGCAATGCTCGGCTATGAGCGCGCGGACGTCATCGGGCATCCGATCACCGATTTCATGACGCCGGAATCCACCCGCAAGCGCAACGAGGAGCATTGGCCGCGCCTGCTCGCCAGCGGGGAGCTGCGCGAGGCGGAATACCGGCTGGTGGCAAAGGATGGGCGGGAGCTCGACTGCATCCTGTCGGCGGTCGCCGAGCGCGACGACGATGGTAAGGTCGTGCGCACGCTGTGCGGGCTCATCGACATCACCGAACGCCGACGCACCGAAGAGGCGCTGCGGCAGGCGCAGAAGCTCGAGGCGGTGGGCCAGCTCACTGGCGGCATCGCGCATGATTTTAACAATCTGCTGGCGGTGATCCTCGGCAATCTGGAACTTGCCCGCAAACGCGCGCCCGACGATCCGCGCCTCATCCGGCTGATCGACAACACCATCCAGGGCGCGCAGCGCGGCGCCGCGCTGACGCAGCGCATGCTCGCCTTCGCCCGCCGGCAGGATTTGAAGCCCGAAGCCGTGGATGTACCGGACCTGGTGCTCGGCATGGCGGACCTGATGCGGCGTTCCATTGGGCCCAGCATGCGCATCGAGACGCGCTTCCCGCTTGGCCTGGCGCGGGCGCAGGTCGACGCCAACCAGCTCGAGCTCGCGCTGCTGAACCTCGCGGTGAACTCCCGCGACGCCATGCCGAACGGCGGCACCATCGTCATCGCGGCGCGCGAGGAAGAGATCTCTAATGACTCCTCCGACGGCAGTGACGGCAGCGGACTGGCGAACGGGCATTATTTCTGCCTTTCGATCAGCGACGACGGGCCGGGCATGGACGAGGCAACCCTCGCCCGTGCCACCGAGCCGTTCTTCACCACCAAGGGTGTCGGCAAGGGCACCGGGCTCGGGCTCGCCATGGTGCATGGCCTCGCCGCGCAGTCGGGCGGCCGGCTCCTTCTCAAGAGCCGGGTGGGCGAGGGGACCACGGCCGAGATCTGGCTGCCGATAGCCGGCGTCCGCCTTGAGGCTGCCGCCCCGGTTGTTGTTGTCCCCGAGCCGCCGCCGGTGCCGCATGGGGTGAGCGCCGTGCTGGTGGTGGACGACGATCCGCTGGTGCTGACTTCCACCGCGGCCATGCTGGAGGATCTCGGCTATGCCGCAGCCGAGGCATCGTCGGGCATGCAGGCGCTGGAAATGCTGGAATCCGGTCGCAGCTTCGACGTCGTGCTCACCGATCAGGCGATGCCGGGCATGACCGGCGTGCAACTCGCCGCGGCGATCAAGGCGCGGTGGCCGAGCCTGCCGGTGGTGCTCGGCACCGGCTATGCCGAACTGCCGGAGGGCGCCGACCCGGACCTGCCTCGGCTCGGCAAGCCATTCAGTCGCGACAGCCTGGAGCGGGCGGTCAGCTTCGCGGTGCGCAGCCGGCGCGGCAATGTGGTGACTCTGCAGCCGCGCCACGCCTGAGGCTCACGCCCCCGTGCATTTGCCCGCGCGAATCTTGGTGACGGCACCGTGACATCGCTCCATGGAAGCACTATATCGAAAGCGTCCAGGGGAGCCTCGTCAGGAGGCTGAGAGGCCATCGGCGCAAGCGACGTTTCGCAAGCGGCATGGCGACCCTTCGAACCTGATCCAGTTTGGACTGGCGGAGGGAGGAGCGAGTGACGTCTCCGAACATTGCGTACGATGGAACGAACGGCGCAGATGCCCCGCGTGCCGATGGCTGGCGCGGCGACAACGCCATGCGCGTGACCATTGTCGGCGCCGGCGTCGCCGGGCTCACCTGCGCCCATGCCTTCGCCCGGCGCGGTGCGCAGGTGACCGTGGTCGAGCGCAATCCCGGCTCCGGGCAAGGGTGCTCCTGGTATGCCGGGGGCATGCTGGCGCCGTGGTGCGAGCGCGAGAGCGCGGAGCCGCTGGTCGCCGAACTGGGCCTCGAATCCCTCGATTACTGGCGCGCTGAGGTGCCGGACGTGCCGTTGGAGGGCAGCCTGGTGCTGGCGCAGCCGCGCGATCTGCCAGATCTGCGCCGTTTCGCCCGCCGCACCGAGGGGTTCGAGTGGATCGACGGCGAGAAGCTCGCCGGCCTGGAACCGGACCTCGAAGGCCGCTTCGACCAGGGGCTGTTTTTCCCGACCGAGGCCCATCTCGAGCCGCGCAAGGCGATCGCTGCGCTCACGCGCAAGCTCACCAACGAACTCGGCGTGGTGATCGTCTATCGGGCCGACGGGTTGGACGGCGAGATCGTCCGGGCGGCCGAGAGCGACATCGTCGTCGATTGCCGCGGCCTCGCTGCGCGTGACCAGCTTGCCGACCTGCGCGGAGTCAAGGGCGAGATGCTGGTGCTGTTCACCCGCGAGATCGCCTTGAAGCGCCCGGTGCGGATGCTGCATCCGCGCATCCCGGTGTATGTGGTGCCGCGCGGCGACGGGCATTTCATGGTCGGCGCCACCTCGATCGAGAATGACGAGCGCGGCCGGGTCACCGGGCGATCCATGCTCGAGCTGCTCTCCGCCGCCTACGCGCTGCATCCTGCCTTCGGCGAAGCCGAGGTGGTCGAGATCGGCGCCGATGTGCGCCCGGCATTCCCGGACAACCTGCCGCGTATCCGCAAGCGGGGCCGCACCATTTATGTCAACGGCTTCTACCGCCACGGCTTCCTCCTCGCTCCCGCGCTGGCCCGGCGGGCGGCCGAGGTGGCGTTCGACGGGGCGCATTTCCCGGAGGTGATGGATGAAGATCGTCGTGAATGGTGAGGCGTCGCAGACCCGCGCCCAGACCCTCGCCGAGCTGATCGTCGAGCTGGGGCTCGGCGAAGCTAAGGTCGCGACCGCGCTGAACGGCGCGATGGTGCGCGCGGTCAAGCGCGCCGCCACGCCGATCGGCGATGGCGACCGGGTGGAAATCCTCGCCCCGATGCAGGGCGGTTGAGCGGAGACTTAGATGGACGCTGTCGCATCGAAGCCCGATATGGTCGAGTTCTACGGCACCGCGGTGACCTCGCGGCTGCTGCTCGGCACCGCGCAATATCCCTCTCCCGCTATCCTCGCAGAGGCCATCCGGGCCTGCGGCGCGGAGATCGTCACCGTGTCGCTGCGCCGCGAATCCGGGGCCTCGAAAGCCGGCCAGAGCTTCTGGTCGCTGATCCGCGAGCTTGGCGTGAAGGTGCTGCCCAACACCGCCGGCTGCAGGACGGTGAAGGAAGCCGTCACCACCGCGGAGATGGCGCGGGAGCTGTTCGGCACGCCGTGGGTGAAGCTCGAGGTGATCGGCGAGGACGATACGCTGCAGCCCGACGTGTTCGGCCTGGTCGAGGCGGCGCGCATCCTGTCGCGCGACGGCTTCCAGGTGTTTCCCTACACCACCGAGGATCTGGTGGTGGCGGAGAAGCTGGTCGCCGCCGGCTGCGAGGTGCTGATGCCCTGGGGCGCGCCGATCGGCTCCGGCCGCGGGCTCAACAATCCATACGGCCTGCGCTCGCTGCGCGCGCATTTCCCGGGCATCCCGATGGTGGTCGATGCCGGCATCGGCGTGCCTTCCCACGCCGCGGCGGCGATGGAGATGGGTTATGACGCGGTGCTGCTCAACACCGCCGTCGCCAAGGCGGGCGACCCGGTGCGGATGGCGCGCGCCTTCGCCCGCGCCATCGATGCCGGACGCGAGGCCGTGCTTGCCGATCCGATGGAAGTGCGCGACATGGCGGCACCGTCGACCCCCGTGATGGGCCGGGCGGTGCTCGGCGATTAGGTGGCTGGAGACTGATGGTGGCCGACAAGCTTCTCGATTCGTTTTATCTCATCGTCGACCGCGCCTCCTGGCTGCCCCGCCTGCTGCCGCAGGGCGTGAAGCTGGTGCAATTGCGCGCCAAGGACATGGACGAGGCGACGCTGCGTCGCGAGATTCGGGAAGCGCGCGAGCTGTGCGCCCGCTATGGCGCGCAGCTCATCGTCAATGATTACTGGAAGCTCGCGATCGAGCTCGGCTGCGACTATGTGCATCTCGGCCAGGAGGACCTCTCCGAGGCCGATGTGCCGGCGATCCGCAGCGCCGGCGTCAAGCTCGGCCTCAGCACCCATGACGAGGCGGAGCTCGAGATCGCGCTGCGGGCCAAGCCCGATTATGTCGCGCTCGGCCCGATCTACCCGACCATCCTCAAGGCGATGAAATGGGCGCCGCAGGGCCTCTCCCGCATCCGCGCCTGGAAGGAGCGGATCGGGGATGTGCCGCTGGTGGCGATCGGCGGCCTCACCATCGAGCGCGCCGCCGGCTGTTTCGAGGCCGGCGCCGACAGCGTCGCGGTGGTGACCGACGTGCTGCTGAACGCCGATCCGGAAGGCCGCGCCCGCGAATGGGTGCTGGCAACGCGCGAGACGGCGTGACACGCGGCCAGGGCCCGCTTTGCGTCGACTGACGCGTGGCGACTAACAGGCGACCCGGCTCGCGCTTGCGCTACTCCGCCGCCGCCTGCCTTCCGCCGCCGAACTGACGCTCCATCTCCCGGCGCAGCCGCACCGTGTCGTTGTCGGGAACCGCGACATCGGCCCAGCCGACGATCTCGCCTTCGCTGATGCTGCGGTTGAGGGTCACGCCGTGGGCGAGGCCGATCGGCAGGCCGCCGCGGGCAAGCGACGTTGCGGCCGGGAACAGCTTGCCCCACACGGTGAAGCCGCCTTCGCCATCGAGCGTCTCGCCGGCTTTCAAGTCGCGCTTGGCAACGGCGACGACATCCGCATTGAAGTGCTCGGCGACGCCGGTCGGCTCATGGCGCAGGGCCGCCGCGGCGACGCTGACACCGAGCTCCAGCCCGATCATGTGATAGGGACGATAGAGCGCGGTGTAGCGGCCCGACCCGTCCGTCAGCACGCCATATTCCTTGAAGCAGCGGCGCGCATAGTCGCCGTTTGGCGCCTCGTCGGCCTCGAACACCACATAAACGCCCCAGCGCAGATCGCGGAACACCGGCCGGCCATCGCGCTCGAGGCTGGAGATGGTCTCGACCATGCCGGCGCGCTCCAGCACGCCGCCGTGTGCCCTGGGGCGCAGGATGGTGGCGAGGTCATCGACCCCGCAGGGCGGAAACAACAGGCCGTCGGAGGGCGCTTCGAGCCCGGTCGCATTGGCGATCGCCGCCATCTCGATGGAGGATTTGGTGCCGTCGGCGAAGGAGTTGAACATCTGCGCGTTCATGCCCCCGAGCGCCGCCTCCTCGGCGGTGAGGCCGTAGAAATCCCAGATCGTGTCGGGCGTCGAGCGATGATACGCCGGCAAATATTTGGTGCCCTTGCCGGCGGCGACCACGCGGAAGCCGCAGGCCTCGGCCCAGTCGACCATGTCGCACACCAATGCGGGTTGATCGCCATAGGCCATGGAATAGACGACGCCGGCCGCCTTGGCCCGCGCCGCCAGCAGCGGTCCGACCAGCACGTCGGCTTCGACCGTGACCATGACGATGTGGCGCCCATTGGCGATGGCCGTCAGGGCATGGCGGGCACCGGCGGCGGGATTGCCGGTGGCCTCCACCACGACATCGAGCCCGCCGGCCGAGATCAGGGCGTCGGCATCCTCGGTGATCATGGTGCGCCCGCTGCGCAGCGCCTCGTCGAAGGAGCCGGCCATCGCGGCGCCGGCATCCCAGCCGGTGCGGGTCAGCGCCGCTTTGGCGCGCTCCTTGGAGAGATCGGCAATGCCGAGGAGATGCAGGCCGGGCGTGGTGCGCACCTGGGAAAGGAACATCGAGCCGAACTTGCCGGCGCCGATCAACCCGACACGGACCGGATTATTTACGCTGGCGCGGGCCTTGAGCATGCGGGCGAGATTCATCGGCTCGTCTCCTTCGGCGTTTCCTCGGGCGCGTCTTTTCCGGCGCTGTTGTTGAGAGGGGAACTGTAACCACGCGCACGCCGTTACGGAAAGCCGGAACGTTGCCACACATATGAACGAAAGATGAAGGGCTCATTCCGGCGCAATTCAGCAAAAATGGACAAGAGTGTGGAAACCAATCGGCGAGACCGTGGTTTTCATAGCCGCGGCTTCACCTAAGCTCATTGGTGGTCGGGGGTTGGCATCATGCAATTGTCGCGACTTCGCGCCTGCGGCGCGTTACTGGCCGTGCTTGCAGGCACCATGCTGTTCGCGGCCCCGGCCGCGGCGGAAAATCCCTTCATCAGCTTCCTGCGTGGCGACTGGCTGCGTCCGCGCCCGGCCCCGCCGCCCTTGTCCTACGCGCCGGCGATGCCCGATCGCGGGGGCCTTTCCATCACTGTGAACCCGCGCAGGTCGCGCACCAATGGCTCGGGCGGTGGGGGCGTCGTCTATTGCGTGCGGACCTGTGACGGACGTTATTTCCCGCTGACCGGCGTATCCTCCGCCAGCAACGACACGGCAGTCGAACGCTGCAACAGCTTCTGTCCGTCTTCGCCGACCAAGGTGTTCGTCTCGCATGACCGCGAGGCCGGCATCGATGCCGCCCGTTCCAAGGATGGAGCCGCTTATTCCTCGCTCGATAACGCCTATGCCTATCGCACGGCGATCAATCCGAGTTGCACCTGCAACACCGCGAGCACCATGGGCGTGGCCAGCATCGACGTAATGGACGATCCGACGCTGAGGGCCGGCGACCTCGTCGTCACCGCAAACGGCGTGATGGTGTTCCGTGGCGACAAGACGCTGCCGCACAGCGACCGCGACTTCAGCGCTGCGGCGGACGACCGCAAACTATCCGCGGCGACCCGGCGACAGATCGAGGCGCTGGAGATGGCCTCCGGCTTGGCGCAAGCGCCGGAGGCCGCCGCGCCGGGGCTGTGAGGCGAGTTCGCCGAACTCCGTCATCCTGAGGCGCGAGCCTTGGCGAGCCTTGAAGGATGCCGGAGCAGGGCGACGATCATCATCAATGAGCATCCTTCGAGGCTCGGGGCTTGCCCGAGCACCTCAGGATGACGTGGTGCATTTGATGAACGATCTCACCGCCGCGCGCGGTTCTGGATGGCGCGGATGCGATCGGCGAGCGTCGGCGGCGTGGTGGGGACGCTCCCGTCTTCGTCGCCGGGATCGTTCGCGGCCAGTATGGCCCGGATCGGCGAATCCGGTCCTTCCAGCACCGCGGTCATGTGCACCACTTCGGCGGCGATGTCGCTCAGCCGATCGCGCAGCATGGCATCCGCCGTGGTCGGATCGGCCGTGCCCGATCCATTGGTCGCGGCTTCCGCCGGATGGGTCTCCAGCGCGCTGCTCAACCGGGCGCGGTCTTCGCGCACCTGGGTGAGGGCGCCTTCCAGCATCGCCTTCTCGGCCCGCATCATCTCGATGGAGTCGCGCAGGTGCCTGGCGACGCCGTCGGCCTCCTGCTTCGCCGCCGCAGCCTCGCCGGCGATGCGGGCGATCTCGGCCTGCGCCGCGCGATGCGCCTCGCCGCTGCTCTGCGCATGGTCGGCGAGTTCGGCGGCCCGGGCCTCCAGGGTGGCGACCTGCCGGGCGAGCGTCTCGGCCTCGGCGCGGCTGGAGGCGAGGGCGGCCTCGATCTCGGCAAGCCGGTTCGCAAGCTCCTCGCCGCGGGTCCGCTCATTGCCCAGCGCCTCGATCGTCTGGCGCAGCGAGCCGCGATCGTCCGCGAGCAGCGCCTGGGTCGTGGCGAGTTCGCGCTGCAGATCGGCGATCTGGTCCTTGAGCGAGTCCGCCTGGGTGCTAAGCGCGACATTCTCGACCCGCAGGCTGTCCGACAGCGCCGTCGCCTCATTGAGCTGCTCGAGCGCGGCGGCGAAACTCTGCTGCGTCGTGCCGTGCGCGGTGCTGAGGTCGGCAAAGGCGCTGTCACGCTCCATCATTTCGTCGACATGGCGGATGGCCGCTTCGGCGAAGGTGGCATGGGCGGCTTCCAGCTCGGCAATGCGGGCAAGCCCGGCGTCGCGCTCGGTGCGCAGCGCGAACAACTCGGCGCCCTGCTTTGAGAGCTGCTCGAACTGCGCCACGGTGCGCTCGCGCAGCAGATCGGCATCATGCTCCAGCCGGCGCGCGCTCATGGCGAACTCGGCGCGGAGCTGGTCCTTGTCGGCCTGGATCTCGGCCATGGAGACCGGGATGGCGCCTTCGATGCGCTTGGTGGTGAGCCGCACGGCACGACGCCACACCGCCGGCAGGATGAGCAGCGCCAGCAGCGTCGCGGCCAGAAAGCCCAGTACGGAATACATGATCGCCAGGACCATGCGACCTCTCAGCTCGAAAACGCGGAAACGATATAAGCAAGCTTAGCGCGATATGCCGACAATCCCCGCGAAAAGCTGCACAGGAAATGTGTCCCGGGAACGTCAAACGGCCGGGAAGCGTCCCGGCCGTTTGCAGCAGGAATAAGGAAGGGGTTCAGAAGGGGTTCCAGGTGGCGCTCGGCGTGAACTTGAGATAGCCGACATTGGCGCCGAGACGCACGCCGACGCCGGAGCGGATCGGCACCACCACCATCGGGTCGGCGGCCAGCGCGGTCATGCCGAAGCCGGCGACGAAATAGGCCGAGCCGGAAATGCCGCCGAAGCGGCGGAAGATGTCGTTGATGGACCGCAGGTTGTAGACGAGGATCATGGTGCGCGCGCCGTCGCCGCCGAAATCCCAGCCGAGCGACGGGCCCTGCCAGTACACCCGCATGTCGCCGGCGTTGCGGGTATAGAGCGTGCCCTCGCCATAGCGCAGGCCGCCGACGAAGGCGCCGGAGCCTTCCTGCCCGAGGATGTAGCCATTGGGCTGACCCCACTTGCTGTAGGCCCGCTCGATCGAAAGCGCGAGGCCGCGCGAGACCTCACCGAAGAAACCATGGCCCTTGGAGACCAGTTCGTCCTGTGAATAGGCGCCGGGCTGCTGCTGGGCGCTCGCCGGAACGGCGAGGAAGGGCAGCGCCAAGAGGGCGAGGAGGGGCAGGGCGAGGCAGGTGAGCAGGGTGCGCAACTTCGGCATTTGGCGTCTCGCAAATGGCGTCACGGGAATAGGCGCGGGTCCCGGACGCGACGCTGCCGCCACGGTCCGACTCCCCCGGTAATCAATAACACGGAGTGCGACCTTGGAAAGGCATGGCACTACCGGACGGCGCGAAAGCCGGGTGATGTTGCCCTTATGCCCGGGCCGGCATCATCCCCCAGCGTCGGTGCGGCCCCTCGCCAGGAAGGAGGGTACGATGTACCGCTCGCCGGTGCGGCCATAGGCGAGCGGCGCGCCGTCCGGCCGCGTCACGCTGCCGCCGGCGGCCCGCAGTATCGCGTGGCCGGCGGCGACGTCCCATTCGCACACCGGCGACAGCCGCGGGTAGATGTCCGCAAGGCCTTCGGCGACGAGGCCGAATTTCAGCGCCGAGCCGCAGCTCACGCGCTCCAAGACATCCAGCGCCTCGAGCAACTGCGCGGTGTCCGGATCGAGGTGGGAACGGCTCGCCACGGCGACGATGCCGGTCGCCGGCACCGGGCGGCAGGCGATCGGCCGCCAATGCTGGCGCCCGGCCGGGGCGCCGGGATGCAGGTCGGCGCGGAAGGCACCCTCGGGACCACCGAGATAGAGCCGCTCGACCGCAGGGGCATAGAGCGCGCCGAAGATCGGCACACCATTCTCGACGAGGCCGATATTGATGGTGAATTCGCCGCGTTCGGCGATGAACTCGCGGGTGCCGTCGAGCGGGTCGACCAGCAGGAAGGCGCCCCCCGGCGTCTCGCCGCGGCCCTGCGACACCGCTTCCTCCGCGATCACCGGCACGCCGGGCAAGAGCTTTTCGAGGCGCGCGCGCAAGAGTTCCTCGGAGGCGAGGTCGGCGGCCGTCACCGGGCTCTCATCGGCCTTGGTGCCGGCCTCGAAACCTTCGGCACGGATGCGCATGATCACGGCGCCCGCGGCAAGCACGGCCTCGGCGAGGCCGATGAGCAGCGCCGGATCGCGGGTCACGGCGGAGGCGGAGGTCGAGGGGATATCGGAATGCATGAGTGAGCTTCGGCCGTTGCCGGCGGCTCCCGAGTTGGACGGCCGGTGGCGGCGGTGTATCACAGACGGCATCCTGGCCGCACCCCCGGCGCGATTCGCGCCGCCGCTTCCGACCTTCTTTTCGACAGGAATCCGATGACCACCGCCATCGATCTCGACAAGCTCGATCTCGCCGCGTTGCTGTGCTCGCGGGTGTGCCACGACGTCATCAGCCCGGTCGGGGCGATCGTCAACGGGCTCGAAGTGCTGGAAGACGACAGCGACGCCAGCATGCGCGAGTTCGCGCTCGATCTCATCGCCAAGAGTGCGCGGCAGGCCTCCGCCCGGCTGCAATTCGCCCGGCTCGCCTTCGGAGCCTCCGGCTCGGCGGGCGCGCAGATCGACACCGGCGATGCCGAGCAGGTGGCGAAGGGCTTCATCCAGGACGACCGCACCACGCTCAACTGGCTGGTGCCGCGCGCCATCCTGCCGAAGAACCGGGTGAAGCTGCTGCTGAACCTCCTGATGGTCGCCGGCGCCACCATCCCGCGCGGCGGCACCATCACCGTGGAGGCGGCGGGAGAGGGCGAGGCGACCGGCTTCCGGCTGCGTACCGAAGGCACCAGCGCACGCGTTCCCCCGCATCTTCAGGGCCTGCTCGACGGCGGCGCCACCGAGAGCGGCAGCATCGACGCCCATGCGGTGCAGCCGCATTATACCGGCCTTCTGGCGCGCGCGGTCGGCGTCGAGGTGAAGCTTGCGCTCGAGGGTGAGGGCGTCGCCATCCTCGCCGTCCCGGCCAAGGTCGAGGGCACTGCCGACACCGCCGTCTGATACCGGCATCTCTGCGGAAATTGGGGATTGCCGGCGTAGAGTCGGGTACCGTTTCAGCAGACGTTAACGCGGATGCGCCGACACTTGCGCCGGTGCGTCCTGCCGGCGCGCGCCGCCTGTTGTGTATCGCCGGCGCGTATGGATCGACATGAGCCGTCCCCTTACCGACGTGCTGGTCTTCGCGCTCGACGGCATGCGCTTTGCGTTGCCCGCCGCCGGCGTGGTGGAACAGCTGGCCGTCGACGGCGAGCGCCTGCGCCGCCTTGCGCGGCTCGCCGAGAGCGGCGTACTCGGCGCCAGCGGGCTTCCCTTGCTGCGGCTTTCGAGCCGGCTCGGCATCGCCGCGCCCGACCATCCGCGCACCGGGGCTCTGCTGCTGGTCGGCGAGGCCGGCCGCGTGCGCGGCACCGTGCTGCTCGACGCCGAGCCGGTTGCCGCCGCCGCCGAATTGCGCGCCATGCCCGCCACCATACCGGAAGCGCCGGCACGGCAGGCGGCGTTGATTGCCGGTATCGCCGTGCTGCCCGCGGGCGAGCGGGCGATCCTCCTGCACATTCCGACCGGGATATTGCGGGCGAGCGCGCCAGAGGTGCCTGAACGCGGCCCGCGCGCGCTGGTCGTGGCGCCCGCCGGCAACGGCCGCGACCGCCTGCGCGCGCTGCTACGCCGGCTCGGCCACGAGGTCTCGCTCGCGGAGGATCCGCGCGCGGCGCGGCTCTCGGGCCAACACTTCGATACCATCGTGCTCGATCTCGACGCCTTCGCGGCTGAGGCCGTCGAGCCACGCGACGGCGTCCGTCTCATCGCTTCCAGCCTTTCCTCGTTGCCGCGCGTGCCAAACGGTTTCGACGGCGCTATTCTCGCAGGTGACGTTGCGTCGCTCATCGCGGCGTTGGCGCAGCGCAAGACGTGGGCAGCATAAGCGCGGGCCGGCTGGATCCAGTCGGCCTGAGAAGGTGGCAGCATAGATGGACGTTTCGACGGTCCGCTCGGATACGGCCGGTGCAACGGTGCCGCACGTGGTCGCCGGGCTCGGCCCGGTGTGGCTGGCCGTTCCCGCCGACGAGGTGGTCGAGCTGTTCATCCCCGAGCGCATTCTCGCGCTTCCGCTGGCGCCCACCGGCATTGCTGGGCTCTGCCATTTGCGCGGCCGCGCAGCGGCGGCGATCGATCTCAGGCAGATATTCCCCGCACTCGGCGCGGCACCGGCGCGCTCGCCGGTCGCGGTCGGGCTGGAGAGCGAACTTGGCTTCTTCGCACTGCTGGTCGACGACATAGACGGCATCGCCGCGCTCGACCCGGATGCCGGGGAGATGACGGCGACGCTGTTCGGTCCGCTCGCGAGCCGCGTCTATCCGCACGGCACGCGCACCCTGATCGGGCTCGATGTCGCCCGGCTGCTGGTCGAGGCAGCCCGCATCAGCGGCTCCGCGCTGACCGGGAGCGACCGGCAATCCGCTTGAGGAGACGAATGTGAAGAGGTGTGCGACGTGACGAGGTCCACGACGTGAAAACTTGCCTCGTCGCTGACGATTCCAGCGTCATCCGCAAGGTGACGCGCCACATATTGGAAGGCTACGGCTTCACAGTTTCCGAGGCCGCCGACGGGCGCCAGGCGCTCGATCAGGTGGGGCGGCAGATGCCGGACGGCATATTGCTCGACTGGAGCATGCCGGCGATGGACAGTTTCGATTTCCTGCGGGCGCTGCGCGCCATGCCGGGCGGCGACCATCCGAAGGTGGTGTTCTGCGCGGTGGAGAACGAACTCGCGGTGATCGCCCGCGCCATGCATGCTGGGGCCGACGCCACGCTGCTGAAGCCCTTCGACCGCGAGGTGCTGAGCGCCAAGCTGCACCAGGTCGGGTTGATCTAGTGCTGCTCTTTGCATGTCGTCCTCTTCGGCGCGCGATCCCGGCTCTCTGCTGCGCTGCGGCCGAGAAGACGACGTGAGCGGAAATCGCGTGCTATTTTCTCGGTGTCGGGCGTACCGCGCCCTGCCATGAGCAGATGACCGCTCCTCTGCATGGGGCGGAGATGCACAGGGCACGTGGCGGCGAACATCCTCACCGCAGCGGCCCGCAGCCGACGGTCGGACACCTGTGCTGCGTGCTGGCCTGCCTGGTCATCGCGCCCGCCGGGCAGGGGCCGCTCATTTCACCCGCGCGGCGCTTCGCGGCGTGGGACGGCACTGCGGCGTATCCGCTAACGGGGCGCGCGCTGCCGATCCCGGTGCCGCCGCCTCGAACGCTTTCCTGAACCCGGACAGTCCCTGCCGCGTTGCTCCCTCATCGGGAGGACCCGCGTCGGCGCATCTTCATTCAGGAGAGCACCTCATGATCATTGCCCGTTCCGCCGCACACGGCGTACTTGCCGTTGTGCTCGCCGCCGGCGTCGCATCCGGCCAGGACATGCCCGGCATGGACCACAGCGGCCACATGCAGCCCGGCACCGCCGCGGCAGCGAAAACCCCGTCGACCGAGGCGTTAGAAAAGGCCAATGCCCGCATGCACCAGGGCATGGCGATACCCTTCACCGGCGACACCGATATCGACTTCGCCAGGAGCATGATCCCGCACCACCAGGGCGCGATCGACATGGCGCGGATCGAGCTGGAAAGCGGCAAGGATCCCGAACTGCGGAAGCTTGCCGAGGAGATCGTCAAGGCGCAGGAGAACGAGATCGCGTTCCTGAAGGCCTGGCTGGCGAAGAAGCGGAAGTGATCGGCCACTGAAGAAACGAAGAGGGTGATCTGCCTCAACATCCTTCGAGGCCGGCCCATGGCCGGCGCCTCAGGATGACGTTCAGTTTACAAAACCACGTCATCCTGAGGTGCGAGCCCACGGGTCTTGCTTTGGCAAGCCCGAGGACAGGCTCCGCGAGCCTCGAAGGATGTTTCAGCCAAGCGGCACCCCAAAACAAAACCCCGCCGTGGGGCGGGGTTTTTCGTTCAACGCTCGTCGACCTCAGGCCGGGATGCGCTCTTCGCTTTCGGTGGGCTCGCGCAGCACATAGCCGCGGCCCCACACCGTCTCGATGTAGTTGCGGCCCGAGGAGGCATTGGCGAGCTTCTTGCGCAGCTTGCAGATGAAGACGTCGATGATCTTCAGCTCCGGCTCGTCCATGCCGCCATAGAGATGGTTGAGGAACATCTCCTTGGTCAGCGTCGTGCCTTTGCGCAGCGAAAGGAGCTCCAGCATCTGGTACTCCTTGCCGGTCAGGTGCACGCGGGCAGCGGAGACTTCCACCGTCTTGGTGTCGAGATTGACGATGAGGTCGCCGGTCTGGATGACCGATTGGGCATGGCCCTTGGAGCGTCGCACGATGGCGTGGATGCGGGCAACCAGCTCGTCCTTGTGGAAGGGCTTGGTGAGATAGTCGTCGGCGCCGAAGCCGAGACCCTTCACCTTGTCCTCGATGCCGGCGAGGCCGGAGAGGATGAGGATCGGCGTCTTCACCTTGGCGACGCGCAATCCCTTCAGGACATCATAGCCCGACATGTCGGGCAGGTTCAGGTCGAGGAGGATGATGTCGTAGTCATAGAGCTTGCCGAGATCGACGCCCTCTTCACCGAGATCCGTCGTATAGACGTTGAAGCTCTCGGACTTCAGCATCAGTTCGATGCTCTGCGCGGTCGCGCGGTCGTCCTCGATGAGCAAGACGCGCATGCCAATCCCCTTCCCTCGCCACGGCCTTTAAGGGGTCAAAACACACGTTGGCCATTCCGGCCCGAGCGATGCTCTTCCCCGCGCCCGGCTTGGCACACCGATTCGACACTCAATGGAACAGAGGTAACAAAACCTGATTCCCCTGCACAAGCGGAAACACGAAAATATGTTCGAGTCTTGCCGCAAGCGTCTGTGCCGGAAATAGATTTCGTCGATCTCGGACCTTGAGTCACGTCTTAACGATTGGCCTTAAGTGAATCTTTCGACTCGCCTTTTCACGCGCGTCGCCAGATTGCACCGGACGTGACACGATCATTAACGGAGCCGGTAAACAAATCGTTTCCATCTCGTTGCCAAATCGAAGAAAGGCACGGCCGAGTGGGCCAACGGTGGCGTGGGGGTAAGGAACCGGCAACCTGTCCTTGCGATGATGGGCTCGTGCCGTCGCGTGAGGATGGCGCAGGTCGGCACGGCAATGCGGCAAATTGGAATGAATGCGGCAACCGGATGCTAACCTGAGTATCGGAGTATCGCCCGTATGAAATCTCGTGACACGATCGTCCGTCTCAAGAAGTTCCAGGCCGAGGAAAAGCGTCGGCACTTCGTGCAGATCGAGACCATGATCGCCGATTTCGAGCGCATGGCCGCCGATCTCGATCGTGAGATCGCCGCCGAGCAGCAGCGCTCCGGCATATCCGACCCCAATCATTTCGCCTATCCGACCTATGCCCGCGCAGCCGCAACGCGGCGCGACAATCTCAAGCGCTCGGCCGACGAATTGAAGCAGCAGCTCGACGAGGCGCGCGAGGCGCTCGACGCGGCCATGGACGAGTTGCGCAAGGTCGAGGCGCTAGGCGAACGCGAGCGCACCGAAGCGCCGGTGGAGATCGCCCGCGCCGGTGCCGCGCGCGTGCGTCACGGCGCGACGATCTGATCGCTTTGAAGTGTCGCCGGCCGGCGCGAGGAAGCCGCGCCAGCCTGCCTATTTGTAGTAGCCAACGCCGCAGATCAGCGTCCCGACTTTGGTGATGAAACTCTCCTTCGGGACCGGCTTGTCATCGCCAAGGCGAGGGAACACATAGCCGACTTCGGAGATCTGGCCTTCCTTGGCTTTCGCCAGCATCTCCTTGCCGAACTCCTTCCCGGCGGCGTCTTTCAGGGTGTTGAGGTTGCTTGCCGCCTGCGCCGGATTGGGATGGGCGAGCGCCGCGCCGTCCGGACCATTGCAGAAGACATAGAGATCACGGTCGCCGAAGCCGTCGGCCCGCTTGCGGAACTTCTCGAGCGCCGCGGCCTGGTTGGCTTTCAGGGCGACGACCGCACGCTCCAGCATGGCCTTCGCTTCCGCCGCCGTCCCGTACTGGCCCGTTTGAGCCGACGCGCCGCCGGCGAGCGCCAGGGTCAGTATGGTCAGTGCCAGGATGTGTTTCCGCATTGCCGCCTCCCGTTTTGCGTGAAGGTAGCAGCGGGTGGGGCGGTGTCGAGCCCGTTCAGCCTTTGATCACTGGCAGCTGCGGCGCAGCGCTGGACCGCAGGGCGCCGGAAAGCCGCGGATCGTCGGCCACTTCGATCGCGCGCGCATAGGCGGCGAAGCCGGCCTTGAGATAGAATCCCACAGCGGCCGGATGATCGAGCGTGCAGGTGTGCACCATGAACCGCTCGACCGGGCGCGACCAGACGATCTCGTTCGCCCGATTCATCAGGAAACGCCCGGCGCCCGCGCCGGTGAATTCCGGCACCACGCCGAAGAAGGCCAATTCGACCAGTGCGGGCGCCTCGCGGAAATCGAGTTCGAGCAGGCCGACCTCCGCGCCTTCATGGCTGAGGGCGTAAAGTTCGACCGCCGGGTCGCCGATGATTGCGAGCAGCGCCTCGTCGCTCAACTCCAGGCGCGACATCCACAGCCAGTCCTCGCCGATGCGGCGGAACAGCGCGCGATACCAGTCCGGCCGCGGTGCCTCCACCTGTCGCAGCGCCAGTGCGGCATCCGGCTCGCGCATCGGGGCAGGGCGCGCGCGCAGTTCCAGATAGGTGACGACGGAAGCGATCTTGCCGGCGGGAATCGGCGTGTAGCCGTTGAGGTCGAGGGTGGGGGATGTGTCGGTCATGGCGGGAGGGATTATAGCGTTCGGCGGCGGCAGGGAAGCTTTGGCGGTGTTCCGCCTGAGCATCCTTCGAGACTCGCTGTGCTCGCACGTCAGGATGAGGTTCTTCTATTAGATCGACCTCATCCTGAGGCGCCGCCGCAGGCGGCCTCGGAAGGATACTGAAGCGGAGCGCCCCTATCGTCCCATACATCACACCCACCTTCACACGATCGAATTTTCAGCTATCTTGCGGTGAATTCCATTAATCACGTCGATCAAGAGTGAATATATGACGGTCGCCGTCACCATCGAATCCGTCAGCAAGAGTTTCAGCGCGTCCGGCGCCGCCGCGCTGTCCGACGTATCGCTCGATGTCAGGCCGAGCGAGCTCGTCGCGCTGCTCGGGCCGTCCGGCTCGGGCAAGACGACGCTGCTGCGCATCGTCGCCGGGCTCGAACAGCCGAGCGGCGGGCGCGTGCTGTTCGATGGCGCCGATGCGCTCTCGGTGCCGGTGCGCCGGCGCGGCATCGGCTTCGTGTTCCAGAATTATGCGCTGTTCCGGCACATGAACGTCGCCGAGAACATCGCCTTCGGTCTGCGCTCGCGCCCGCGCGCCGAGCGCCCGAGCGAAGCCGAGATCGGCAAGCGGGTCGACGAACTGCTCGCGCTCGTACAGCTGGAGGGCTATGGCGGGCGCTTCCCGGCGCAGCTCTCGGGCGGCCAGCGCCAGCGCGTGGCGCTCGCCCGGGCGCTTGCCATCGAGCCGAAGGTGCTGCTGCTCGACGAGCCGTTCGGCGCGCTCGACGCGCTGGTGCGCAAGGAGCTGCGCAAATGGCTGCGCGAATTGCACGACCGCACCGGCCACACCACGTTGTTCGTCACCCACGATCAGGAGGAGGCGCTGGAACTCGCCGACCGCGTGGTGGTGATGGGCAAGGGGCGGATCGAGCAGGTCGGTACGCCGGACGATGTCTATGACCGGCCGGCCACCGCTGCGGTGTTCGGCTTCATGGGCGAATCGAGCCGCATCGAGGTCGAGGTGAAGGACGGTCTCGCCGTCGCCGGCCCGACCGCCATCGCCGCGGCAATGCAGCCGGTGCCGGACGGGCCCGGCCTCTTGTATGTGCGCCCGCACGACGTCGCCATCGGCCTGCCGGGCACGCCCGGCCTCAGGGGCGCTGTGCGCGGCTTCCGCCGCCATGGCGCGATCCGGCGCGTCGAGATCGCGGTCGGCAATGCGGTGCTCGAGGCGGACATCGCACCGACCGTGCGGGTGCCGGTCGGCGAGCCGGTGGCGGTGCGCCTCGAGCGGGCGCGACTGTTCGCCTCCGACGGTCCCGGTGTCGATTGCCGCGCTCCGCCGCCGATGCAGCCGGGCGACTACGCGATTTGATGTTTTACTCATGGCGTCATCCCGGACGGCCGTAGGCCGATCCGGGATCGCGTGACGGTTGTGCACTTAACCTTCTTGCGATCCCGGCTCTCCGCTGCGCTGCGGCCGGGATGACGTCCTTGGGAGGGCTCAATCCGTCCGCCGGATGAACTCCCCGAACGCGCGCGGCCCGTCCGCCACCGGCACCTCGTCGACGACCTTCAAGGTCTCCGTGTCGATGACGCTCAGCGTGTTGGCTTCCCAGTTCGCGACGTAGATGCGTGCGCCGTCGCGGCTGGCGGCGATGCCTTCGGGATATTCGCCGACCGGGATGCGCGCGATCGGCGTGAAGCTCGCAACATCGAACACGCTCACCGTGTCGTCATACTGGTCGGTCACGAACGCACGGCCTCTCGCCAGCGCCACGGCATAAGGCCGCTTGCCGACTTTCACGGTGCCGAACACGGTGCGGCTTGCGATATCGATCACGCTGACATCGTTGGAGGCCACGTTGGCGGTGTAGGCGCGCTTGCCCTCGGCGTCGATGGTGACGCCGAACGGGCGCTCGCCAACCTTCACCTCGCCGATACGCGTTAGGCTTGCCGTATCGATGAGGCTCACCGCATTGGAATCGCGGTCCGCCGAGAGCAGCAGGCGGCCATCCGGCGTCACCGCGAGGCCGGAGGGTGAGAGCCCGGTTGCCACCGTGCCCGTGACGCGCCCGCTCGCGGCCTCCAGCACGACCACGCGCGCGCCGTACCAGTCGGCGACATAGACCGCTTCGCCCGAAGGATGCACGGCGATGCCGAGCGGCCCGCCGCCGACATCGACGCGCGCCGTCACCTTCCGGGCGGCGGCGTCGATGATGGAGACGGCGCGACCGTCCGGGCTGGTGACGAAGGCGCGGCGGCCATCTCGCGTCACCGCGATTCCGGCCGGCTTGCCATGAACCGGGATGGTGGCGACCACCCTCCGCGTGTCGAGATCGACGATGTTGAGCGCGTCAGCCGGTTGCGAGGTGACGAAGGCTTCGTCGGCGCGGACGGGGGACGAGAGGCACAGAAGGGCCAGGAGGGCCGCAAGCCCTCTCCCATGGGGAGAGGGTTGGGTGAGGGGATGGACGTGGGAAAATCGAGCGCGACGTGTCAGCTTGCGACGTTCCCCCTCACCCCAACCCTCTCCCCGTCGGGGAGAGGGAGCAAGACCAGTGACACCCACCGCTCAGCTTCCGCCTTCCACCTTCTTCTTCAGTCCCTCGAGGCCGGCCTTGTAGATGCCGGTCACCGCCTTGACCGCCGCCTCGTCGTTCATCTCCGGCGGCGGGTCGTTGTTCGGATAGCCGCGATAGAACGCGCCGCGCCACTCCACCTTGGAGCGCTTGCCGTCGTCGAGCGGGGAGACGGTGAGCCAGGACGAGTAATTGGTCACCGGCAGCACCTTCACGTCGACGGCGTTGATCCGGTACATCAGCGAGAATTTCTCGGGCTCGTACTTGGCGATCACCTCGTCGATGGTGCCGCCGCCCTGCAGCGTCACGGTGCGGGTGGCATCATTCGCATTGCCGCCCTTGCCCTCGGTCTTGGCGACCGCCGGGTGCCAGCTGAAATCCTGGAAATTGCCGACCACCGCCCAGACCTTCTCCGGCGGGGCATTGATCTCGATGGTCTCGGTGACCTTCTGGCGCGTCGGGCCGTGGGCGTCGGCGCCGCCGATGCCGACAAGGAGGGTGATCGCCGCCAACGCGGCGAATTTCGTCAGGTTCATCGATTCCATCCCGGAAACAGGTTGTCGGACCGGACTTTCCGTCCGTTGCCGCGCATTCTAGGAAGCGGCTGCCGGTTGGGGAACCCATCTTTCGACCCATGCCGCAACGGCGGGAAGAGGGTTCGACGTGCGGTTCAACCGCGCAGCGCGGCGAGGAACTCGGCGCCGAAGGCGGCGAGCTTGGCGGTGCCGACGCCCTTGATCGATGCGAGCTCGGTGCGCGTGCGCGGATGCTCCACCGCCATTTCCTCCAGCGTGCGGTCGGAAAAGATGACATAGGCCGGCACTTCCCGCTCGGCGGCAAGGCGCCGGCGCAGGGCCTTGAGCCGGCCCAGCAGTTCGGCTTCGGCGGGCGCCAGCTCTGCGCCCTTTCCGGTGCTGCCCGGGCGCTCCTTCTTGCGCGGGGTGCTGGCGCGCAGCGTGAAGGCGCGGGTGCCGGCGAGGACGGCGAGCCCGATATCCGTGAGGCGCAGCGCGCCGAAGCGCGCGGCGTCCGCGGTGAGGGCGCCGGTGGCGATGAGCTGGCGCAGCAGGGCTCGCCATTCGGTTGCCGGCCGGTCGGCACCGGAGCCGAACTCGGCGAGCCGGTCATGGCCGCGACCGGAGACCTGGTCGCTGCGCTGCCCGGTGACGACCGCGGCGATGTGCGCGGCGCCGAAGCGCTCGCCGGTCGCCCGCACGATGCGCAAGGCGAGCGCCGCCTCGCGGCTGGCATCGGTGACCTTTGGCGGGTCGCGGCAGACATCGCAGGCGCCGCAGGGCTTGGCCCGCTCGCCGAAATAGCCGAGCAGCACGGCGCGCCGGCAGGTCACCGCCTCGCAGAAGCCCACCATGGCGTCGAGACGGCGGGCCTCGACCAGCTTGCGTTCCGGCTCGGACGCTTCCTCGTCGATGAAGCGGCGGCGGGTGGCGATGTCGCCGGCGCCATAGAGCAGGCGCGCCTCTGCCGGCTGGCCATCACGCCCGGCGCGGCCGATCTCCTGGTAATAGGCTTCCAGGCTGCCTGGCGCGTCGCCATGCAGCACATAGCGAACATCCGACTTGTCGATGCCCATACCGAACGCCACCGTCGCCACCATCACGATGCCGGCCTCGGCGAGGAAGGCTTCCTGGTTGGCGGCGCGCGCCTCCTGGCTCATGCCGGCATGATAAGGCAGGGCGCGGATGCCGGCGGCGCTCAGCCGCTCGGCGGTTTCGTCCACCTTCTTGCGCGAGATCCGGTAAATGATGCCGGCAACCCCGGGCCGCGCCCGCACGAAGCTCTCGATCTGCTCGGCCGGACTGCGCTTGTCCTCGACGCCGATGGTGATGTTCGGCCGGTCGAAGCCGGAGACGAAGACCCGTGCCTGCCCGCCGAACAGCCGCTGCACGATATCGTCGCGGGTCGAGACGTCGGCGGTGGCGGTCAGCGCCACCAGCGGCACCTGCGGGAACACCTCGCGCAGCCGGCCGAGGCCGAGATATTCGCCGCGGAAGCTGTGGCCCCATTGCGAGATGCAGTGCGCCTCGTCGATGGCGATGAGGTTGAGTGGCAGGCGCGAGAGCGCCGACAGCATGCGCTCTGTCAGGAGCCGCTCGGGAGCGAGATAGAGCAGGCGCACCTCGCCCGCCGCGACGCGGCGCCAGGCGGCGATGTTGTCTTCGCGCGAGCGGCCGGAATGGATCGCCTCGGCGGCGACGCCCTCCAGCTTGAGGGCGGAGACCTGGTCGTCCATCAGCGCGATCAGCGGGGAGACGACGATGGCGAGCCCGCCGAGCACGAGGGCGGGGAGCTGATAACACAGCGACTTGCCGGCGCCGGTCGGCATCACCGCAAGCGTCGGCACGCCAGCGAGCACCGCATCCACCACTTCCTGCTGACCGGGACGGAAGCGGTCGAAGCCAAACACCTCCTTCAGCACGCGCCGGCTTTGCTCCTCGCGCGCGGCCGAAATCTCGTGGGGGGGGATCATCTGGTTCATGCGGCGGGCAATTAGACCTTGAGCGTTACCGTTTGCCGGATTTAGCTGCGGTGCAGAATCAGCGACGACAGGATTCAACGTGACCTTCGGTGTAGCCGCACTTGCGCTCCTGATCGAGGCTGCTTTCGGCTATCCGGCCTGGCTTTATCGCTGGATCGGCCATCCGGTCACCTGGATCGGGCGCCTGATCACCCTGCTCGACCGTCACATGAACCGCGACAGGGACCGCGCCGACACCCGCCGCTTCAATGGCACGATGGCGCTGATCATCCTCCTGTTCTGCGTCGGGGCACCGGTGTTCTTCATCGAGACGCGGCTCTATGCGGTGCCGTTCGGCGATGTCGTCGCCGCGCTCGCCGCCAGCACGCTGCTCGCCCAGCGCAGCCTCCACGCCCATGTGAAGCGCGTGGCGGAGGGGCTGGAGCACAGCCTGGAGGCCGGGCGCATCGCGGTGTCGCACATTGTCGGCCGCGACCCGGAGGCGTTGGACGAGGCCGGGGTGGCGCGCGCCGCGATCGAGAGCCTCGCCGAGAATTTCTCCGACGGCATCGTCGCGCCGGCGCTATGGACCGCGGTTGCCGGCGTCACCGGCGGCGCGCTCTACAAGGCGGTCAACACCGCCGACAGCATGATCGGGCATCGCACGCCGCGTTATGTGGATTTCGGCCGGACGGCAGCCAGGCTAGACGATTTCGTCAATCTGCCGGCCTCGCGGCTTGCCGGCACGCTGATTATCGCCGCGGCTTTCTTGACCCCGGGGGCCTCGGCGCACAATGCGTGGCGGGCAATGCTGGCGGATGCGGGCCGGCACCGCTCGCCCAATGCTGGCTGGCCGGAGGCGGCGATGGCCGGCGCGCTCGGCGTCGCGCTCGCCGGGCCACGGACCTATGGCGGCAAGGTGGTGCAGGATCACTGGATGGGGCGGGACGGTCGTCGCACCGCAAATGCCGCCGACATACGCCGCGCCCTACGTATTTACCATCTCGCTGACGCGTTGCTGATAGTATTGGTTATCGCGATTGTCATTGTACTTCTATAGGAATTTATATGAGATTTCGAAATTTATTGTTGCGATGATTTTCAAGGATTTGGTTGCGCCGGTTGCGGCAATCATTAACCAGTTCGTGCGACAGCCGCCGTGTGTCACATCTTATTGCTTGGCGGAACAATTTGCGCCCCGCACCATGTGATGAATCGCGTATGCGTTAAAGGTGCATTCACTATGTTTCTACGGCGTCTGGCTGCGTTCTTTGGCGATCGCCGGGGCAATGTGGGGATCATCTTCGGGCTGACCGCCGTGCCGGCTATCGGCGTGGTCGGAGCCGGTATCGATTTCGCCCGCGCCAATCATGAACGCGCAGCCCTGCAGAGCATGCTGGACAGTGCCGTGCTAGCCGGCGTCGCCGAGACCGGCAAGGAAGCGGCGACCGCGAAGGCCTTCTTTGACGCGCAGGCTGCCAGCCTCAATCTCACCGAGGCCACTGCCACCTTCACCATGGGGGCGGGTTCCACGCTGACCGGCACGGCCACCGGCACGATGGAAACGACGCTGCTCGGCGTGATGCACATCACCACCATCGCGCTGAGCGCCGATGCCGCCGCCAGGGTCATCGTGGGCGAAGCCGAGGAAGACGCGAGCGCCGGCGGCAAGATGTGCATCCTGCTGGTCGACCCCAGCGCGACCCAGTCTCTGCTGGTCAATGGCGGGGCCGAGATCACGGCGCCGGATTGCGAGATCCACGTCCGCTCGACCGGCACTCCGGCGGTGACCATCAATGGCACCACCGAACTCAAAGTACAGAAGATCTGCGTGAAGAGCAGCAGGGTCACCGTCAATGGCAACGTCAAGGCGCCGGTGGAGACCGATTGCGCGGCGCTGGACGACCCCTATGCCGGCAAGCTGCCCACAGTGGCGGTCCCGGGCAATTGCACGGTTGCCAATGCCAGTTACAACGTCAATGGCGCCAATATCGATCTGCCGGCGGGCAATTATTGTAACGTCAATATCAATGGCGCGAGCAATGTGACGATGCAGCCGGGCCTGTTCCAGAACATCACGTTCAATGGCTCGACCAGGATTTCGATGGCTCCGGGTCTCTACATCTTCAAGAACAGCAACATCATCAATTCGGGCTCGGTGATGAAGGGCACGGGGGTGACCATCTATTTCCCCGAGGCCAATTCCAATATCCAGTTCAATGGCGACGTCACCTTGAACCTCTCGGCGCCCGCCAGCGGCGACTATGCCGGCATCCTGTTCTTCGAGCCGCCGAACCTGTCGAAATCGCCGCTCGTCTTCAACAGCACCAATGATTCGCTCATCGAGGGGCTGATGTATCTGCCGAGCCGCAACGTGACCTTCAACTCGTCCTCGAACATCACCGCCCACAAGGTGATGCTGATCTATAACACCATGATCCTGAACGCTTCGGGCTGGATATTCAGCGGCTCCGACAAGGCGATCCCGCTCGGTAGCGATGATGAGACCGGCGACGCCGAGGCGCCGCGCCAGGCGGTCCTGGTACACTGAGCATCGCGCTCACCGGCCGACCGGCGCGGCAAGGCTCAGCAGCCGGTCGAGATCGATATGGGCCTCGAGATGAGCCGCCAAGGCATCGAGCGTTGCCTCGACGCCGTCCTCATAGGCGACGCGGGAAGGGCCGGCGCCTAGCCGGTGCAGCCAGGCGGCGCGCTGACGGTCGTCGGCGAACAGGCCGTGCGCATAGGTGCCGATCACCCGTCCGTCCATTGAGACCGCGCCTTCCGGTAGACCCCTGATGCTGCAGAAGGGGCGGGCGCGGCCCGGGCCCTCGGTGGCGCCCATATGCATTTCATAGCCGGAGAAGCTGATGCCGTCCGCGGTTTCGCCGGTCACCGCGGCAAGGCGCTTCTCGCCGGAGAGCACGGTCTCCACATCGAGCAGGCCGAGACCGGGCACAGTGCCGGCCGGGCCCTCGACGCCGTCCGGATCGGCAATGCTGCGGCCGAGCATCTGGTAGCCGCCGCAGAGGC
This sequence comes from Xanthobacteraceae bacterium, assembly GCA_029266425.1. Lineage (GTDB taxonomy): Bacteria > Pseudomonadota > Alphaproteobacteria > Rhizobiales > Xanthobacteraceae > Ancylobacter. Next base: position 60,270 of record JAQSWY010000014.1, on the reverse strand, counting down.
CCAGCACATGGCCGCCGCGGCGCACATGGGCGATGAGGTCGATGTCCCAGCCATTGGCGCGCAGCGCGGCGAGATCGGGTATGGTCGATTTCGAGCCGGGCAGGATGACGAGTTGCGCGTCACCGGGGAGGGCGGTTCCCGGCTTTATGCGGATGATCTCAACCGACGGCTCGGCCTCCAGCGGGTCGAGATCGTCGAAATTCGAGATGCGCGGCAGGATCGGCACGGCGATGCGCAAGCGGGCATCGGGCTTGACCGGCCGCGGGCTGTCTAGCCCGAGGGCATCCTCGGCCGGCAGGCGGTGTGCGGCTTCGAAGAACGGAATGAGCCCGAGGCTCGCCCAGCCGGTGCGGCGGGCAATCTCCGCCATGCCGGCGGCGAACAGCGCCGGGTCGCCGCGGAAGCGGTTGACGAGGAAGCCCCGGATCATTGCCGCGTCGTCGGGCGGCAGCACGGCATGGGTACCGACGAGGCTGGCGATCACACCGCCACGCTCGATGTCGCCGATCAGCACAACGGGGACACCGGCCGCGCGGGCGAAGCCCACGTTGGCGATGTCCCCGGCGCGCAGATTGATCTCGGAGGCCGAGCCCGCGCCTTCCACCAGCACCAGGTCGGCCTCATCTGCGAGACGGGCGAAGCTCTCCAGCACGGCCGGCATCAGGCTCGGCTTGATCGCCTGATACTCCGCCGCCCGTGCGGTGGCATGGACGCGGCCCTGCACCACGATCTGTGCGCCGACCTCGCTCTGCGGCTTCAGCAGCACCGGGTTCATGTGCACCGACGGCGCCACCCGGGCGGCGCGAGCCTGCAGCGCCTGCGCCCGGCCGATCTCGCCGCCGTCCGCGGTGACCGCGGCATTGTTCGACATGTTCTGCGGCTTGAACGGGCGGACCTTGAGGCCCCGATTGGAGAAGGCGCGGGCGAGGCCGGCGACGATGAGCGACTTGCCGACATCCGAGCCGGTGCCCTGGAACATCAGGGCGCGGGTCATTAGGCGCGTCCTTTTTCAGCATCCTTCGAGGCTCGGGCCTTGCCCGAGCACCTCAGGATGACGGCGCGCCTACAGATGAACGTCATCCTGAGGTGCGAGCACAGCGAGCCTCGAAGGATGCCCACCCCCGCGCACCTCAAAACTCCACCCCCTTCTGCGCCTTCACCCCCGCGGCGAAGTGGTGCTTCACGAGAGCCATCTCGGTGACGAGGTCGGCCGCCTCGATCAGCGCCGGCTTGGCGTTGCGGCCGGTGACGACGACGTGCAGCCCGTCGCGCCGCGCCTTGAGCGCCGCCACCACCTCATCCAGCGGCAGATAGTCGTAGCGTAGCGCGATGTTCAGCTCATCCAGGATGACGAGGCCGATGCTCGCGTCCGCCATGAGTTCCTGCGCCTTGGCCCACGCCCTTTGCGCGGCGGCGATGTCGCGGGCGAGGTCCTGGGTCTCCCAGGTGAAGCCTTCGCCCATGGTGTGCCATTCGACCCGGTCGCCGAAAACGACAAGCGCATCGCGCTCGGCCGAATGCCACGCGCCCTTGATGAACTGCACCACGCCGACGCGTCCACCATGACCAAGGGTTCGCAAGGCGAGGCCGAAGGCGGCGGTGGACTTGCCCTTGCCCGGGCCGGTATGGACGATGAGCAGGCCCTTCTCGACGGTCTTGTCCGCCACCTCGGCGTCCTGCACCGCCTTGCGCTTTTCCATCTTGGCGCGATGGCGCTCGGCGTCTTTCGAAGTAATTTCCTGGGGCGTAATCGCGCTCATCCCTTCACCTTCAAAGGCAGGCCGGCGACCATCAGCACCACCTCGTCGGCAAACGCCGCGATGCGCTGGTTGAGCCGGCCCTGGGCATCGCGGAAACGGCGGGCGAGGGCGTTGTCGGGCACGATTCCGAGCCCGACCTCGTTGGAGACCACGAATAGTGGCGCCTCGCGCGCCAGCATCGCGGCTTCCACCACCGCGCTCTCCATCTCGATGTTGGCGTCGGCCAGCATGCGGTTGGAGAGCCAGAGCGTCAGGCAGTCGATCAACGCCACGCGCTCGGGCGGCACGGTCATCAAGGCGGCGGCGAGGTGGTGCGGCGCGTCGATGGTCCCCCATCCCGCGCCGCGCCGCGAACGGTGGAGCGCGATGCGCTCCGCCATCTCGTCATCATAGGCTTCCGCCGTGGCGATGTACGTCCAGGGCGAGGGCAGCGCCTCGACCAGCGCCTCCGCGTGGCGGCTCTTGCCGGAGCGCGCGCCGCCGAGGACGAAGGTGAGCTTCATCGGGTGAGCTTCACGTCGCGTGCGCCACGGCGCGGCCGGCCTCGTGCGCGGCGATGCGCGGCCGCAGCCAGCCGGCGAGCCCGCCGAGCAGCACCCAGAACACGAAGCTCGACGCCACCGAGGCGACGACGAAACTGTGGTGCAGCGCCTCGGGGATCGGCGACTCGTGGCTATTCGGCTGCGGCGCGCCGATCACGTGCGGCACGAGGATCAGCGCCACGCCAGCGACGGCGAACAGCGGCGAACGGCCGAACACCATCAGCGCAAGACCCGCGGCGGTCGCCGCAGCGGTGCCGATCCACCAGGTCTGCCGGGCGAGCAGATCCGCCGCCGGCATGGCCGGCAGTTCCGGCGGCAGACCAAGCCCGGGCGCGAGGGTGAATACCGCGAACCCGGCAAGTCCCCAAAGCATGCCGTGGCGCCAGTCATGGATGCCGCCAGCAATCTCGCCCGCCGCCATCAGCAGCAGGCCGAAACCGAAGCCGGTCAGCACCATGAAGACGAAGGTAAGGCCGTTACGCTCCAAGCCGTCGGCCGGCGCCCATTCGTCTTCGTCATGCGTGTGGGCGGGCGTTGTGGCATCATGTGTGTGGGCGGCAGGTGCCGCTGCGGCCTCACCGCCCTCGAAGGTCTCGGCCTTGAGGATCAGCGGCACGGCGCTGACCATGTGGATGCCGGCGGCGATCGTGCCGCTGCCGATGCCGGCGAGCGCGGCGACGAACAGAATCGTCCTGAAAAGCGACATAACTGTCTCTCCCGCGGCTCAGTGGCAGGGGAAGGCAGTCGCGTGACGCACGTCGTGCGCCGCATTGTGCACGGCGCTGATGTGGGAGAAGCCCACGCCGCCGACCACGAACACGCCGAGCAAGGCGGCGAAGGTGATGGCGAGCGCGCGGGAAGCGGGGGTCTCGACGGCAAGGGCCGCGGAATTCGCCGCGGTGTTCTGCGTGCCGGTCTTCTGCGTATGCATGCTGGTCTCCTGAACCCTCCACCCGAGGGTCGGTTGGCGTTGCGTCGCCGGCCGGTCTCCTGGCTCGCGGGTCTCGGCCCGCTCCCCGCCTTCCCGGCTGATAAGCCAGTGGCCAGTGGAGAGTGGGCTCGCCGCTTACAGTTGCGGGGGCAGCCGCGGATTCGACGGAATGTTCCGTCCCACCGCGTTCCCGTCTTGCGTCCCGTGCGCACCACGGGAACCGACGACTCCGGCGACTATAGAGGACACCCACGCCGCCGCAACCGGGTGCGTTGACATTCTGGAGCGCGGCTCCTTTAGTGGCGCAGACCGATGGTTTCCTCCCGCCAGGGAGGGACGAAGAGGGAATGCGGTGCGGAGCGGCCTTGAGAGAGGTGGCTCCTATTCCGCGGCTGCCCCCGCAACTGTAAGCGGCGAGCCCACGCCTCAAGCCACTGGACGCCAGGTCCGGGAAGGCGGCGAGTGGGCGGCGACCCGCGAGCCAGGAGACCTGCCATCGGTCCGGTCGTGCGCGCAGGCGGGGTGCCCGGCATGCATGGAAGGGCTTTTCAGCCCTCGATGGGCTTATCGCCCAGGACCGGCGCGCCTCGCGATTTGATTCGTTGGAGACGCCGCATGAGTTCCAATCCTTCTCAGGTTTCCTTGACAAAAGTGCCGTGCACCATCGTCACCGGCTTCCTCGGCTCGGGGAAGACGACGCTGATCCGCCATGTGCTCACCGAGGCCAAGGGGCGGCGGCTGGCGGTGATCGTCAACGAGTTCGGCGATGTCGGCATCGACGGCGAGATACTGAAGGGCTGCGGGGTCGAGACCTGCCCGGAAGAGAACATCGTCGAATTGGCAAACGGCTGCATCTGCTGCACCGTGGCCGACGATTTCGTCCCCGCGCTCGACGCCATCCTCGCGCTGGAGCCGAAGGTCGAGCACATCCTCATCGAGACCTCCGGGCTCGCTTTGCCGAAGCCGCTGGTGCAGGCCTTCCACTGGCCGGCGATCAGGAGCCGGGTCACCGTCGACGGCGTGGTCGCCGTGGTGGATGGCGAGGCGCTCGCCGCCGGGCGCGTCGCGAACGACCTAGAGGCGCTGGCCGAACAGCGTGTCGCCGACGCCGCGCTCGACCATGACGATCCGATCGAGGAAGTGTTCGAGGACCAGGTCGCTTGCGCCGATCTCGTGGTGATGACCAAGGGCGACTTGATCGACCGCGACGGCGCCGAGCGGGCGAGGGCCGCGCTCCATGCCAGCTTGCCGCGCGCGGTGCGGGTGGTGAGCGCGGTCGCCGGACGGCTCGATCCGGCGGTGCTGCTCGGTCTTGGGGTGGGCACCGAAGCCGATATCGAGAATCGCCGCACCCACCACGATGACGAGCTCGACCACGATCATGACGACTTCGACAGTTTTGTCATAAATGTACCAGAAGTCACTGATCCAGCCGAGCTTTCCGGGCGCATCGTGCGTGCCGCCGAGGAGGCCGGCGCGCTTCGGGTGAAGGGCTTCGTCGCGGTGATCGGCAAGCCGATGCGGCTGCTCGTGCAGGCGGTCGGGCCGCGCGTCACCCACCAGTATGACCGCGCCTGGGGCGCTGAGCCGCGCGCCGGCCGGCTGGTGGTGATCGGCCTCAAGGGTCTCGACCGTGCCGCAGCGGAGCGCGCGCTTGGCGCGCTGGAGGCGGCTGCGTGACCACAACGGCCGCATGCCGCACGGCGTCATGGCCGGGCTTGTCCCGGCCATCTGTTCATGCGGAAGGCCGTGGATGCCCGGCACGAGGCCGGGCATGACGTTGCACTGAGCAAGGTCAGCCCATGCACATCCTTACCACCACCAGCGCGACGCTCGATGACCTCGTCGAGCCGGTCGATCTCGGCCAGACGCCGGGCGAGATGGTGGTGGCGTCCTTCACCGACAGCGACCTAGGCGCGCTGGCCCGCGCCTGGCGGGCCGAGCGGAATGTCCTGCCGAGCCTGCGGCTCGCCAGCCTGCGCGATCTGCGCCACCCGATGTCGGTCGACCTCTGGATCGACAAGGTGGCCTCGAAGGCGAAGATCGTCGTGGTGCGCCTGCTCGGCGGGCTCGACTGGTGGCGCTACGGCGTCGAGCGGCTGTCCGCGGTGGCGCGGCAGCGGGGCATCGCGCTCGCGGTGCTGCCCGGTGAGGACCGCGACGATCCAAGGCTGAGCGAGGCATCGACACTGCCGGTTGCCGAGCTGGCGGCGCTGCTCGGCTATTTCCGCGCCGGCGGCCCGGCGAACATGAGGGCGCTGTTGCGGCGGCTGGCGGGGCTGGAGGCGGCCGCGCCTGTGCCGGTGCCGCTCGCGGGCTCTTACGCGTGGTCCCCCTCACCCAACCCTCTCCCCCGCGGGGAGAGGGATTCTGCCGAGGGCGCGCCCCCTTCCCCCTCTCCCCGTGGGGGAAAGGGCTGGGGTGAGGGGGTCATGGCGCCCGTCATCCCGATCATCTTCTACCGCTCCATGTGGCTCGCCGACGATGCGGCGCCGGTCGACGCGCTGTGCGACGCGCTCGAAGCGCGCGGCCTCGCGCCGCAGCCGATCTTCGTCGCTAGCCTCAAGGACTCCACCTCCGCCGCTTTCCTCACTGAGGCCTTGGCGGGCCTGAACCCCGCCGCCATCGTCACCCTCACCGCCTTCGCCGCCGGCGATCCGGGCGAGGCGACCGTGCTCGACGCGCCCGGCGTGCCGGTGCTGCAGGCGGTCGTCGCCACCACCAAGCGCGAGGCCTGGAAGAGCGCCGCCCGTGGCCTGACCAGCGCCGACCTCGCCATGCATGTGGTGCTGCCCGAGCTCGACGGCCGCATCCTCGCCGGCGCCTTGTCCTTCAAGGCACCGGAGACGGCGGACGACGAGCTCGGCTTCACCGGTCTCGTCAACCGGCCGGAGCCCGATCGCATCGCGCAAGTGGCCGAGCGCGTCGCGGCGCTGGCGCGGCTGCAGGCGACACCGAAAGCCGCTCGCCGTATCGCCGTGCTGATGCCGGACTATGCCGGCGCGCCGGGCCGCACCGGCTGGGCGGTCGGGCTCGATGTGCCGGCGAGTGTGCTGGTGCTGCTGGGGGACCTGCAGGCGGCGGGATATCGGGTCGAGCGAACGCCCGCGGATGAGCGGGCGCTGCTGGATGCGCTTGCCGGCAGCCAACCGCGCCGGATGGGGGCGGCAACCTTCGACGCCAAAGCCACCGTCATCCCCGGGCTTGTCCCGGGGAGCCACGCCCGTGACGAGAGTGCGCCCGTGGATGGCGGGGACAAGCCCGGGCATGACCGGCACATAGAACCACCTCATCCTGAGGTGCCCGGCGTCAGCCGGGCCTCGAAGGATGCTCAATCGGGTGCCCGAGGTGAGCATCCTTCGAGGCTCGCTGCGCTCGCACCTCAGGATGAGGTGGTTCTATCGATTGAAGATTATCAGCGCCTCCTCGCCACGCTTCCCGAGGAAGCGCGCGCCGCACTCCAAGCCGCCTGGGGCGATCCAGCCGCCGATCCAGACGTGCACGATGGCGCGTTCCAATTCCGCGCCGCCTGGTTCGGCAACGCCCTTGTCGCGATCGCCCCCGACCGCGGCCACTACCAGAATCGCCGCGCCGACTATCACGACCCGGCCCTCCCGCCGCGCCACGCGCTGCTCGCCTTTGGCCTCTGGCTGCGCCACGTCGCCAAGGTTGATGCCCTCGTCCATATGGGCGCGCATGGCACGCTGGAATGGCTGCCGGGGAAGCATGTTGCGCTCACCGCCGCCTGCTTCCCCGGATTGGTTCTGGGCGCGCTTCCCGTCATCTATCCCTTCATCGTCTCCAATCCCGGCGAGGCGGCGCAGGCCAAGCGGCGCATCGCGGCGGTCACGCTCGGCCATTTGCCACCGCCGCTGATCGAGGGCGGGCTGTCGGGCGAGGCCCGCGAGCTGGAGCGCCTGCTCGACGAATATGCGCAGGCCGACGGGCTCGACCGCCGCCGCCGTGAGCGGCTGGCGACGCTCATCGTCGAGGAAGCCGAACGCACCGGGCTCGCTCGCGAGGCGGGGATCGAGGGCGATCCGGACGAGGCGCTGAAGCGCATCGATGCCTGGCTGTGCGACGTCAAGGAGCTGCGCCTCAAAGACGGCTTCCACGTCTATGGCCGCGGTGCCTGCGGCAATGCCGAACGTGACGCGCTCCTTGCCGCGCTCGATGGCCGGCGCGTCGCCGCCGGGCCGGCCGGCGCGCCGGGGCGCGGGCGCACCGACGTGCTGCCGACCGGGCGCAACCTCTTCACCTCCGACCCGCGCACGCTGCCGACGCCGACCGCCTTCGACCTCGGCCGTCTCGCCGCGGAGGAGGTGGTACGGACCTATGCGCAGGCCCATGGCGACTGGCCGCGTTCCCTCGTGCTCGATCTCTGGGGCAGCGCGAGTTTGCGCACCGGCGGCGAGGAGATAAGCCAGGGGCTCGCCCTCATGGGGTGCCGTCCGGTGTGGGACACTGCGACCGGCCGCGTCACCGGCATCGAAGTGTTGCCGACAGCGGCGATGGGCCGCCCGCGGGTCGACGTCACCTTCCGCATATCGGGGCTGTTCCGAGATTTGTTCCCGACGCAGATCGCGCTACTCGACGCCGCCATCGGCGTGGTCGCTGCACGTGACGAGCCCGCGGCGGACAATCCACTCAAGGCTGCCGGGCCCGGCGCGCCGCGCATCTTCGGCACCGCGCCTGGCGCCTATGGCGCCGGCATAGAGCAGATGCTGGGCACGGCCACCCGCGAGGCGGTGGGCGAGGCCTATCTCGCCGCCGCCTCCCATGCCTATGGCGGCACTGAGGGCGAGGGGCGCGAGACCGACGCCTTCGCCGAGCGTGTCGGGGCCGCGGACCTGCTGGTCCATTCGGGCGACGATCCGGGCCGCGATCTGCTGGAAGGTGACGCCGACCTCGCCTTCATCGGCGGCTTTGCCGCGGCGGCGGAAAAGCTCGGCCGCACGCCCGACCTTGTCCTGCTCGACACCTCGGACCCGCAGCGTCCCCGCGCGCGCGCGCTTGGCGAGGCGCTGGCGCGCATCGTCCGTGGCCGGGCCGATCCGCGCTATCTCGCCGGACTGATGCGCCACGGGCCGCGCGGTGCCGCCGAGCTGGCCGAGACCGTCGACCGGTTGGTCGGCTTTGCCGAGACGACGCGCGCGGTGCCGTCGCATCTGATTGAAGTGCTGCACGACGCCTTTCTCGGCGACGAGACGGTGCGCAACTTTCTGCTCGAGGCGAGCCCGGAGGCGGCGCGCGTGGTGGCAGGGCGCTTCAGTGACGCGCGGGCCAAGGGGCTCTGGCACCCGCGCCGCAACGATGTCGATGCCGGTCTTGCCGTGATCGGCGGGGAGGCGGCGGAATGAGCGCGATGCGCCGCGGCGCCTGCCCAAGCCTGCCGGAGCCGATGGCGACCGGCGACGGCCTGCTGGCGCGGATCGCGCCCGCGGCGCCAGTCACGCCGGAGCAGCTCGCCGGGCTGGCAAAGCTCAGCCGATGCCACGGCAATGGCATAGTCGAGGTATCCGCGCGGGGCAGCCTGCAAATCCGCGGTTTGACGTCCGCCACCGCCACAGCGTTCGCGGAAGGTGTCGGCGCGCTCGGCATCGCGTTGCGCGAGGGGTTGGCAGTCGAGACCGGTCCGCTCGCGGGGCGCGATCCCAATGCGGCTCCCGATCCCCGTCCGCTGGCACAGGAGATCGCGCAGCGGGCCCTGCCGCTGGCCGGCCGGCTGGCGCCGAAGGCGAGCGTGATCGTGGATGGCGGCGGCGCGCTGCATCTTGACGGACTCACGGCCGATATCCGGTTGGCGGCGCTGGATGCTGACCGGCTGGCGCTGGAAGCCGGCGGCGTGCCGCTCGGTGTTGTGGAGCGGCACGTGGCCGTGGAGGCGGTTTCTCGGCTGCTGGCCCTGCTTGCCGAACAAGGCCCGACGGCGCGGATGGCGGGCCTTGCTACTTTGAGCTCCACCCAAAATTCGCAACGTCATCCTGAGGTGCGAGCACAGCGAGCCTCGAAGGATGTTGAAGCAGGGCGACGGCCGTCCGGAGCGAGCATCCTTCGAGGTTCGGGCTACGCCCGAGCACTTCAGGATGACGTGGTTTTGCTATCTCGGTCAGACTCTGGGGACGGCATAGCGCTGCTGCGGGCGGCGCTCGCCGGGATCGTGCTGACGCCAACCGGCAGCGCTCATCGGCGCCCCCCTGCCGAGCCCATAGGCACCCACGCGCTCGGCGATGGCCTTTTCGCCCTCGGCATCGGCCTTCCCTTCGGCCAGACCGATCACGCCGCCTTGTCCGGCCTTGCCGATCTTGCGCGCCGGGCCGGCGCCTATGAAATCGGCACCTGTTTCGGACGCGCGCTGTTGGTGATCGGCCTCACCGAGATGGCGGTCGATGACGTCCGCCGCGAAGCCGCCTCGCTCGGCTTCATCACTGATCCTCGCGATCCGCGCCGCTCGGTCTCGGCCTGTCCGGGCCGGCCGGCCTGTGCCTCCGGCCGCATCGAGACCCGCGCGCTCGCCACTGAGCTGGCGCCGCTGGCGGGAGGCCGCACCCTTCATATCTCCGGCTGCACCAAGGGCTGTGCGCACCCGGGCAAAGCCTACCTCACCATAGTGGGGCTGGACGGCGGGGCCGGTCTCGTGGTCGAAGGCGGGCCGCGCGACGCGCCGTCACTCATCGCACCGGAGACGGAGTTGGTGGTGGCGGCGCGGCGCATTCTGGAGAGAGACGGTGGCTGAGGCGCACCCATTCGACTATGTGCGCGACGGCGCCGCCATCTATGAGCGCTCCTTCGCCATCATCCGCGAGGAGGCCGATCTCGGACGCTTTACGCCGGAGGAGGCCGATGTCGCGGTGCGGATGATCCATGCCTGCGGCCTAGTCGAGGCCGCCATGGCCATCGATTTCGGTCGCGGCGTGGTGCGGGCGGCGCGAACCGCGCTTGTCGCCGGCGCGCCGATCCTGTGCGATGCCGAGATGGTGGCGCACGGCGTCACCCGCGCCCGGCTGCCGGCGGACAACGAGGTCATCTGCACACTGCGCGACCCCGCCGTGCCTGAGCTCGCGGAACGGCTCGGCACCACCCGCTCGGCGGCGGCGCTGGAGCTGTGGCGTCCCCATCTCGATGGTGCGGTCGTCGCGATAGGCAATGCGCCCACCGCCTTGTTCCGGCTACTGGAAATGCTGGAGGAAGGGGCGCCGGCACCGGCTGCTATCCTCGGGATCCCCGTCGGCTTCGTCGGCGCCGCAGAATCCAAGGACGCGCTGGCGGCCGGCGACCATGGCGTGCCCTGGCTCGTGGTGCGCGGGCGCCTCGGCGGCAGCGCCATGACGGCCGCCGCCATCAACGCATTGGCGAGGGCCGGCATATGAGTGGACGTCTCATCGGTGTCGGCGTCGGCCCCGGCGATCCGGAGCTGATGACGCTCAAAGCCGTGCGCGCGCTTCATGAGGCCGATGTCGTCGCCTTCTTCGCCAAGGAAGGCAATGGCAGCCATGCCCGCGCCACCGCCTGCGCGCATTTCCGCATCGGCACCGAGGAATTGCCGCTGTTCTACCCGGTGACCACAGAGGCGCACCGGCATGACGCCGCCTATCGCACCGCCATCACCGGCTTCTATGACCGATCCGCCCAAGCGGTGGCGGCGCATCTCGATGCGGGGCGCACCGTCGCCGTGCTCTCCGAGGGCGATCCGCTGTTCTACGGCTCCTACATGCACCTGCATGTGCGCCTTGCTGCGCGCTACGCGGCCGAGGTGATCCCAGGCGTCACCGGCATGTCGGGCTGCTGGTCGCAGGCCGGCACCCCGATCGCGCAGGGCGACGACGTGCTCTGCGTGCTGCCGGGCACGCTGGAGGAGGACGAGCTGGCGCGGCGGCTCGGCGACGCCGACGCCGCCATCATCATGAAGGTCGGCCGCAATCTGCCGAAAATCCGCCGTGCCCTGGCGAGTGCCGGGCGGCTGGAGCGGGCGCTCTATGTCGAGCGCGGCACGATGGAGGGCGGGCACGCGCTCCCGCTCACGGAGCGCGACGAGGCGCCGGCGCCTTATTTCGCCATCGTGCTGGTGCCGGGCTGGGAGGCACGCTCGTGAGCGGGCGGCTCGCCGTCGTCGGCCTCGGGCCGGGTGACGAGCGCTTCCTCACACCGCAGGCGGCCGAGGCGCTCGCCGGTGCCGAGGCGCTCTACGGCTATGCGCCCTATCTCGCCCGCGTGCCGGAGCGTGCCGGCCAGACGCGCCACGCCTCAGACAATCGCGAGGAACTAAGCCGTGCTGAAGCGGCGCTTGAGCACTGCTTGAGCGGAGCTCGCGTCGCGATGGTATCCGGCGGCGATCCCGGCGTGTTCGCCATGGCGGCGGCGGTGATCGAGGCGATCGAGGCCGGGCGACCGGAGTTTCGTGCCGTCGAGATCGAAATAGTGCCTGGCATCACCGCCATGCTCGCGGTGGCCGCAAAGGCCGGCGCGCCGCTCGGCCATGATTTCTGCGCCATCTCGTTGTCGGACAATCTGAAGCCGTGGGAACTGGTGGAGCGCCGCCTGAGGCTGGCGGGGGAAGCCGGCTTCGTCATCGCGCTCTACAATCCGGTCTCCAGGGCGCGGCCGTGGCAGCTCGGCGCAGCGTTCGATCTGCTGCGCGGCGTGCTGCCGGCCGCGACGCCGGTGATCTTCGGCCGCGCGGTCGGGCGCGCTGACCAGCGACTGGCGGTAGTGCCGCTCAGCGAGGCGCGTTCGGCACAAGCCGACATGGCGACCTGCATCATCATCGGCTCGGCGGAGACACGGGTGGTGGAGCGGGAAGGTCTGGCACCACTGGTCTATTCGCCGCGCAGCGCGAGGGTGGCGGGATGAAGGACGAATGGCTAGAGATTGCCGATCCAAGCCAACGCTTCCTCGATACTCCCGATCTTCCGCACATCGGGCCGCGCCGGGCGCCTGACCAGCACCACCTCGATCCCCAGCGCGCGTGCCGCAGCGATCTTGCCGTAGGTGGCCTCGCCGCCGCCGTTCTTGGCGAGTACCGCGTCGATGGCATGCCGCTCCAGCAGTTCCCGCTCGTCGTCCTCGGGGAACGGCCCGCGCGCGACGATGTAGCGGACGTCGTCGAGGCGAAGCCCTGGTTCGACCGGATCGACGCTGCGCACGAGGTACGAATGCTGGGGCGCCGCCTCCAGCGCGGCGACCTCATTGCGCCCGAGTGCGACCAGCACGCGCCGCGGCGCCGTGCCGAGCGCAGCCACAGCGTCGGCCACATTCTCCACCTCGCGCCAGTTGTCGCCCGGCCGGCATTCCCAGGCGGGGCGCGCCAAGGCGAGCAGCGGCACATCGGCGATCTTCGCCGCCTCGGCAGCGTTGAAGGACATGATGGCGGCGAAGGGGTGGGTGGCGTCGACCAGCGCGTCGATCGCTTCGGTGCGCACGTAGTCCGCCAGTCCTGTCGGCCCGCCAAAGCCGCCGACCCGGACCATAGCCGGCATATCGAGCGGGTTGCGCGTGCGGCCGGCAAGGGACACGGTCACCGTGATATCATCGCGGCCCGCGAGGCGCTCCGCGAGCAGGCGCGCCTCGGTGGTGCCGCCGAGAATGAGGATGCGGCGAGTGGATACGTCCCGCTTGGACACGTCTAGGGCTGAGTCCCGTTCCATTGCGCCCGACCATGCGTCGGGCGGGCCATGGCTGTCCATCGTCGGCATCGGCGAGGATGGCGCCACCGGCCTGTCTCCCACGGCGCGGGCGCTGATCAGCGAGGCCGAGATCGTGTTCGGCGGGCGGCGGCATCTCGCGCTCGCCGGCGATCTGGTGCACGGCCGGGCGGTGTCCTGGCCGAGCCCGTTCGAGGACGGCATCGCCGCCGTGCTCGCCTTGCGCGGCCGGCCTGTGTGCGTGGTCGCCTCCGGCGATCCGTTCTTCTACGGCGTCGGCGCGACGCTGGCGCGCCACGTGCCGGCGAACGAGATGCGGGTGATGCCGGCACCCTCCGCTTTCAGCCTCGCCGCCGCCCGGCTCGGCTGGGCCCTGCAGGATGTGGTCTGCCTCTCGGTGCATGGACGCTCGACCGAGCTGATCCGCCCGCATCTGCATCCGGGGCGGCATCTTATGGTCCTGACCTCGGATGGAGAGGGGCCGGCGGCGGTCGCACGCCTGCTCGATCGCGACGGCTTCGGTGCCTCGAAGATGCATGTGCTGGAGGCTATCGGCGGCGCCCGCGAGCGGATGCGCAGCGGCTGTGCCGCCGATCTCGGCTCGGAGGAGGTCGATGCACTGAACCTGGTCGGCATCGAGGTCGTACCCGATGAGGGCGCGCGCATCATCCCGCTGACCCCTGGCCTGCCGGACGACTGCTTCGAGAATGACGGCCAGCTCACCAAGCGCGATATTCGCGCGGTGACGCTCGCCGCGCTGGCCCCGCGCCGCGGCGAATTGCTGTGGGACATCGGCGCCGGGGCCGGCTCAGTCGCCATCGAATGGATGCTGGCCGACCCCTCGCTGCGCGCCGTTGCGGTGGAGGAGCGGACCGTGCGCGCCGCGCGGGTGCGCAGCAATGCCTGGAGCCTCGGCGTGCCGGGGCTCGACGTGATCGAGGGTCGCGCCCCGGCCGCATTGGCGGGCCTGGTCACGCCGGACGCCATCTTCATCGGCGGCGGGGCCGGCGATGAAGGCGTGCTCGACGCCGCCATCGCGGCGCTGCGGGCTGGTGGCAGGCTCATCGTCAACGCGGTCACGCTAGAGACCGAGGCGCTGCTACTGGCGAAGCAGGCGACGCTCGGCGGGGATCTCGTCCGCATCGCCGTCTCCCATGCGGCGCCGGTCGGCAGCGTTACAGGCTGGCGGCCCTCCATGCCGGTTACGCAGTGGCGCTGGGTGAAGCCATGAACCGGGTGAGACGATGAGCCGGGTGAGACGATGAGCGCGAACATGAAAGTGGTCGCGGGGATCGGCAGCCGGCGCGGCGTCACCGCCCGCGAGGTGCGTGCCGCCGTCGAGGGCGCCATGTCCCGATACGACGTCAAGCTGTGCGACATCTCGCTGATGGCGACGCCGGCGCTGAAGGGCAGCGAGGCCGGCATCATGACCGCGGCGCTCGATCTCGGCCTGTTGCTGGTGATGGTGCCGCAGGCGCAGATGGAAGCGGCCGCAAATCGTACCATGAGCCATTCCGACCGCGTCGTGACGCTGATGGGCGTGCCTTCGGTGGCGGAAGCCGCGGCGCTTGCCGTCGCCGGGCGGCGCTCGAGCCTGGTCGGGCCGCGCTTCGTGCTCGGGCCCGTCACCTGCGCGCTGGCGCGCGAGGAGGACAAGACGTGAGCGTGCATTTCATCGGCGCCGGGCCGGGGGCGGCCGACCTCATCACGCTGCGCGGTCGAGACCTCATCGCTCGCTGCCCGGTGTGCCTCTATGCTGGGTCCATCGTGCCGCCGGAGATGCTCGCCTGGTGCCCGCCGGGCGCCCGCATCGTCGACACCGCGCCGCTCTCGCTCGACGAGATCGAGCAGGAATTCGTCGCGGCCCACGCCGCCGGGCTCGATGTGGCGCGGCTGCAATCGGGCGATCTCTCCATCTATTCGGCAGTCGCCGAGCAGATACGCCGGCTGGAGCGGCGCGGCATCGCCTATACGCTGACCCCCGGCGTGCCGGCCTTCGCTGCCGCCGCCGCGGTGCTCGGGCGCGAGCTCACCGTGCCGGAAGTGGCGCAGAGCGTGGTGCTGACCCGCGTTTCCGGGCGCGCCTCGGCAATGCCGGACGGCGAGACGCTGGCCGCCTTCGGCGCGACGGGCGCGACGCTGGTGCTCCATCTCGCCATCCACGCGCTGGGGCGCATCGTTGCCGAGCTTGCACCGCTCTACGGCGCGGAGTGCCCCGTGGCGGTGGTGGTGGAGGCGACGCGGCCAAGCGAGCGCGTGCTGCGCGGCACGCTCGGTGACATTGCGGATCGCGTGGCGGCGGAGCCGGTGGAGCGGATGGCGCTGATCCTGGTCGGGCCGGCGCTCGCGGCCGACGCGTTCCGCGAGAGCGCGCTCTATGACGCGGCGTATCAGCGGCGGTTCCGGGGGCGCGGGTGAGGGCGGGCGGGGTGAGCATCCTTCGAGGCTTGGGCCTTGCCCAAGCACCTCAGGATGAGGTCGCTTTTTTAGAACAACCTCATCCTGAGGTGCGAGCGCAGCGAGCCTCGAAGGATGCTGAAACAGAGCACACTACATGACCGCCCGCGGCCTCATCATCGCCGCGCCGCGTTCCGGCTCGGGCAAGACCACGCTCACCCTCGGCGTCGTCGCGGCGCTGAGGCGGCGCGGGATCAGGGTGCGTGCGGTGAAATCGGGGCCGGACTATATCGATCCCGCCTTCCACGCTGCCGCCAGCGGCCGGCCGGGGCTGAATCTCGACAGCTTCGCCATGTCGCCCGAGCTCGTCGACGCGCTGGCGGGCGAGGCGGCTGAAGATGCCGACCTCGTCGTCATCGAGGCTTCCATGGGCCTGTTCGACGGCATTTCCGGCACCCCGGGGCGCAGCGGCGCGGCGGCGGATATCGCCGCCCGGCTCGGCCTGCCGGTGGTGCTGGCGCTGGATGTTTCCGGCCAGTCGCAATCCGCCGCCGCCGTGGTGCGCGGCTTCGCCGCCCATGACCCCGCGGTGCGCGTTGCGGGCGTGGTGCTCAACAAGGTGGCAAGCCCGCGTCACCGGGCGCAGGCGAGCGAGGCCATCGCCGCGCTGGGCATCCCGGTTCTGGGCAGCCTGCCGCGCGAGACTGCGATGACGCTCCCGGAACGTCATCTCGGCCTGGTGCAGGCGCAGGAGCATCCGGCACTCACCGCCCATCTCGCGGCGCTCGCGGATTTCGTCGAGGCGCATGTCGATCTCGATGGGCTGATCGCGCTCGGCGCGCCGATGGGGATAGTGCCGGCCTCCGCCATCGCCGTGCCGCCGCCGGGACAGCGGATCGCCCTGGCGCAGGATGCCGCCTTCAGCTTCACCTATGAACACGTGCTGGCCGGCTGGCGGCGCGCCGGGGCGGAAATCGCCTTCTTCTCGCCGCTCGCCGATGAAGCTCCTCCCGAGCGGTGCGACGCCTGCTGGCTGCCGGGCGGCTATCCGGAGCTTCATGGCGGACAGCTCGCCAATGCCGCCCGTTTCCGCACGGGAATGATCGAGTTCGCCCGAACCCGGCCGGTCCATGGCGAGTGCGGCGGTTATATGGTGCTCGGCCGCACGCTCGAGGATGGCGACGGCGTCACCCATGAGATGCTGGCATTGCTCAAGCATTGCACCAGCTTTGCCAGACGTAAGCTCAATCTCGGCTACCGCCGGGCCAGCCTTCTGGAAGCCTCGTCGCTCGGACCCGCCGGCGCTCGCCTGCGCGGCCATGAGTTCCATTATGCCACTGTCACGGAAAGAGGTGACGATCCGCCGCTGGTCGCGCTGGCGGATGGGCAAGATAAGGAGATGGGCCCTGCGGGGAGCCGCAACGGGCACATCTCGGGCGCCTTTTTCCACGTGATCGCCATGGAGTGAACAATGACCGCGTTTCGCCGCCTGCTCGTGTTGCTCGCCGGCCTGCTCGGCGCCGCCGGCGTCGCGGCCGCCGCGGCGGCCGCGCACATGACGAGCGATCCGACGCTTGCTACGAGCGCACAATTCCTGATGATCGGCGCGGTGGCGCTCGCCGCCTGCGCCGCGCTCGGGATCGCCGGTGGAGCGCGCTGGTCGTTCGCCGATATTGGCGGCGGGCTGATCGGCCTCGGCACCGCACTGTTCAGCGGAGCGCTGGCGGCGCGGGTGCTGTGGGAGGTCTCGATTTTTCCCATGGCGGCGCCGACCGGCGGTATGGTCCTGATCGCGGGCTGGCTGGCGCTCGGCCTCGCTGCCTTCCGGCGTGGGCGCACGGCGACATAACTTGGCCAAAAGGTTGCATGCAGAAGAGGGGTGACGTCCGCGGCGTTTTTCGGTCCTCGAGGGGCAGAGCCGCGCGGCGTCGACGAGGGAGCATGAGCTGCACATGAGTGTCGGGGTCGAAGAGAAGATGCTCGAGAAGGTCGGAACGACGCCGCGCGCGGAGCCGCCCGCGGTCGGCGACGATGTCGCGAAGTTCCGCGCCGCCGTCATCGCCAAGCTGACCTATGCGGTCGGCAAGAACCCGGCGGCGGCGAGCGACCGCGACTGGTTTCTCGCTACCGCCTTCGCCACCCGCGACCGCATCGTCGACCGCTGGATCACCTCCACGCGCCAGACGTATTCGGAAGGCCGCAAGCGGGTCTATTACCTCTCGCTGGAGTTCCTGATCGGCCGGCTCTTGTTCGACGCGCTGACCAATCTCGAAATGCTCGACACGGCTCGCGCCGCGCTCGGCGATCTCGGCGTCGATCTCGACCGGCTGCGGCAGGTGGAGCCGGACGCCGCGCTCGGCAATGGCGGCCTAGGGCGGCTCGCCGCCTGCTTCATGGAGAGCATGGCGACGCTCTCTATCGCTGCCTATGGCTACGGCATCCGCTACGACCACGGCCTGTTCCGGCAGGTGGTGAAGAATGGCTGGCAGCAGGAATATCCCGAGGACTGGCTGTCCTTCGGCAACCCTTGGGAGTTCGAGCGGCCAGAAGTGTTCTACGATGTCGGCTTCGGCGGCTCGGTAGAAGCGGTCTCCACGGGCGGCGATCGCAAGAAGCAGGTCTGGCACCCGAGCGAGACGGTCGAGGCGGTGGCCTACGACACGGCTATCGTCGGCTGGCGCGGCAAGCATGTGAACACGCTGCGGCTGTGGTCGGCGCGCGCCGCCGATCCGCTGCGGCTCGACGCTTTCAATCAGGGCGACCATGTCGGCGCCCTGGTCGAGCAGGTGAAGGCGGAGTCGATCTCCAAGATCCTCTATCCGAGCGACGCCACGCCTGCCGGCCAGGAATTGCGGCTGCGCCAGGAATATTTCTTCACCGCGGCCTCGCTGCACGACCTGATGCGCCGGCACGTCGACAGCTTCGGCGATGTGCGCTCGCTACCCGACAAGGTGTCGATCCAGCTCAACGACACCCACCCGTCCATCGCGGTGGTCGAATTGATGCGGGTGCTGATCGACCAGCACGACCTCGCTTTCGACGAGGCGTGGGACATCACCCAGCGCACCATCTCCTACACCAACCACACGCTGCTGCCGGAGGCGCTGGAGACCTGGCCGGTGCCGCTGATGGAGCGGGTGCTGCCTCGCCACATGCAGCTGATCTACATGATCAATGCGATCCATCTCGATGCGGTGAAACAGAAATTCCCCGGCGACGATGCGCTGCTGAGCTCGGTGTCGCTGATCGAGGAAGGGCAGGGCCGGCGCGTGCGCATGGGCAATCTCGCCTTCATCGGCTCGCATTCGATCAATGGTGTCGCAGGCCTGCACAGCGACCTGATGAAGGTCACGGTGTTCAAGGACCTGCACCGGGTGTTCCCGGATCGCATGAACAACAAGACCAACGGCATCACTTTCCGCCGCTGGCTCTACCAGTCCAATCCCGGCCTCACCAATTTGCTGGTCGATATCTGCGGACCGGACGTGCTGGACGATCCCGGCGCGCTCAAGAAGCTGGAGCCGCTCGCCGCCGATGTCAGCCTGCACGAGCGGCTTGCCACGGTGCGCCGGCAGAACAAGGTGAACCTTGCCCGCCTGATCCGCGACCGGCTCGACATCAAGGTTAATCCGGGCGCGCTGTTCGACGTGCAGATCAAGCGCATGCATGAATACAAGCGCCAGCTCCTGAACATATTGGAGACCATCGCGCTCTATGAGGCGATGCGCGCCAACCCGGCGAAGAACTGGGCGCCGCGGGTGAAGATCTTCGCCGGCAAGGCGGCGGCGAGCTATGCGCAGGCCAAGCTGATCATCAAGCTCGCCAATGACGTGGCGAAGGTGGTGAATGACGACCCGACGGTGCGCGACCTCCTGAAGGTGGTGTTCCTGCCGAACTACAATGTGTCGCTCGCCGAGGTCATCATCCCGGCGGCGGACCTGTCCGAGCAGATCTCCACCGCTGGCATGGAAGCCTCCGGCACGGGCAACATGAAGATGGCGCTGAACGGCGCGCTGACCATCGGCACGCTCGACGGCGCCAATGTCGAGATCAAGCAGCATGTCGGCGACGACAACATCTTCATCTTCGGCCTCACGGCCGAGGAGGTCGAGGAGCGCCGGCGCAATGGCATCGACGAGTTCGCCGCCATCTCGGCCTCCGAGCATCTCGGCGAGGTGCTCGACGCGATCGAATCCGGCGTGTTCTCGCCGGGCGAGCGCGACCGCTTCAAGCCGCTGGTCAACGCGCTGCGCCACCATGATTACTTCCTGGTGACGACGGACTTCGACGCCTACTGGAATGCGCAACGCCGGGTCGATGCCAAGTGGAATGAGCGCGACGCCTGGTGGACCTCGAGCGTCATCAACACCGCGAACATGGGCTGGTTCTCCTCCGACCGCACCATTTCCGAGTACGCGAAGGACATCTGGAACGTCCCGGTGCGCCCGCCACGCGTGCCGTGATGGCCGCCGGATCCTGGAGATCTGACCCGCAATCCCAAACCGCCCGTCATGCCCGGGCTTGTCCCGGGCATCCACGTCCGTTGCCTAGGAAGCAGCCGTGGATGGCCTGGACAAGCCCGGCCATGACAGCCGGAGTGGGTCGCTATTCGCTGTTGTCGTGAATCGGACGTTGACGAGGAGCCGCGCTCGCTTCCACGGGCGTCTTAACACCGGCAATCTCCGGGGATGCGATGTCGCCGGGGAATGCCCGGCCAACCCTCCAATACCTGCGGCGATACGTAGCTGCCGATCAAGTGCCTGCGGGCAGTGGACTTTGTCGCGACGGTAGCGGAACCTTCACTTTCAGCCGGACTTGGTGACACGTCCGGAGCGCAGCAAGGGTGGTAGAGCATGTCGGCGTGGCAGGCGCCCGACCGCGAGGTCGACGCACTGGTGGGGGCCCGCCATTCCGATCCATTTGCGCTGCTCGGGCCGCACGAAGTGGAAGGCGGTGTCGTCATCCGCGCCTTCGTTCCCCATGCCGGCACATTGCAGGCCATAGACGATGACGGAAGCGTCATCGCCGATCTCTGGCGGCGGCACGATTCCGGCTTCTTCGAGGGTTTCGCCCCCGGTCGCCCGGCCTGGGCGCGCTACCGCTTGCGGGCGCGCAACGATGGCGGCGAATGGGAGCTTTGCGATCCCTACAGCTTCGGCCCACTGCTCGGCCCGCTCGACGACCATCTTTTGATCGAGGGCACGCATCGCCAGCTCTATGAGCGGCTCGGCGCCCATGTGACGACGCATGACGGCGTCGCCGGGACCGGCTTCGCGGTGTGGGCGCCGAACGCGGCACGGGTCTCGGTGGTCGGCGATTTCAATGGCTGGGACGGGCGCCGGCACCAGATGCGCAAGCGCATCGACAGCGGCCTGTGGGAGATCTTCGCGCCCGATGTTGGCGAGGGCACGATCTACAAGTACGAGATCGTCTCCCATGACGGCCGGCTGCTGCCGCTGAAGGCCGACCCATTCGGGTTTCGCGGCGAGTTCCGCCCGGCGACCGGATCGGTGGTGGCGCGCACCGACAATTTCACCTTCCATGACGAGCTGCACATCGTGGCGCGAGCGGAAGGCGAGGCACGGCGCAAGCCGATCTCGATCTATGAGGTGCATCTCGGCTCCTGGCGGCGCGGCGAGGGGAATCGGTTCCTCTCCTATGACGAACTCGCCGACCAGCTGGTGCCCTATGCGGCCTGGATGGGCTTCACCCATATCGAGCTGCTGCCGATCTCCGAGCACCCGCTCGACGCCTCCTGGGGCTATCAGCCGATCGGGCTGTTCGCGCCGACCAGCCGCTTCGGCGATCCGGCCGGCTTCGCCCGCTTCGTCGATCGCGCGCACCAGGCCGGGCTCTCGGTGATCCTCGACTGGGTGCCGGCGCATTTCCCGACCGACATTCACGGCCTCGCCCATTTCGACGGCACGCCGCTCTATGAGCACGCCGATCCCAAGCGCGGCTTCCATCCCGACTGGAACACGGCGATCTACGATTTCGGCCGCCACGAAGTCACGAACTTCCTCACCGCCAGCGCGCTCTACTGGCTCGATCGCTTCCATGTCGACGGGCTGCGTGTCGATGCGGTGGCCTCGATGCTCTATCTCAACTATTCGCGCCGCGAGGGCGAGTGGTCGCCCAATCCGGACGGCTCCAACGACAACAAGGACGCCGTCGCCTTCCTGAAACGCGCCAACACCACGGTCTATGCCGAACATCCCGGCAGCGTGGTGATCGCCGAGGAATCCACCTCCTGGGCCGGGGTGTCGCAGCCGGTGCATGCCGGCGGGCTCGGCTTCGGCTTCAAATGGAATATGGGGTGGATGCACGACACCCTGGACTACATGTCGACTGATCCGGTGTACCGGCGCTGGAACCACGACAAGATCACCTTCGGGCTGATGTACGCCTTCTCGGAGAATTTCGTGCTGCCGCTCTCCCATGACGAGGTGGTGCACGGCAAGGGCACCGTGTTCACCCGCATGGGCGGATCGGACGACTGGCAGAAGTTCGCGACCATGCGTGCCTATTACGGACTGATGTGGGCCTATCCCGGCAAGAAGCTCTTGTTCATGGGCCAGGAATTCGCCCAGCGCCGCGAGTGGAGCGAGGAGCGCTCGCTCGACTGGCACCTGACGGATATGGGCCCGCACCATCGCGGCATGCAGCTTCTGGTACGCGAGCTGAACCATCTCTATCGCCAGCATCCGGCGCTGCATGCCCGCGACTGCGAGCCCGACGGTTTCCGCTGGATCGTGGTGGACGATGCCGACCAGTCGGTGTTCGCGTGGCTGCGCACCGATGGCGAGCATTCCCCGGTGGTGATGATCTCGAACTTCACGCCGGTGCCGCGCGCCGGCTATCGCATCGGCCTGCCTTTTGCCGGGCGCTGGCGCGAAATCCTCAATACCGATGCCGACATCTATGGCGGCTCGGGGATGGGCAATCTCGGCAGCGCCTTTGCGGACGAGATTCCGGCGCATGGCCAACCGGCCAGCGCAGAAATCGTGCTGCCGCCGCTTGCAACCGTTTATTTCCAGTTGGACCCGGAGTCATGATGGGCTCATTCCGGGCAGGGCGTGATCGAGGAGTGTCCTTCCAATGACGAGGCCGGCGCAAACCAATGCTCCCATCTCCCGTACCGCCATGGCCTATGTGCTCGCAGGCGGGCGCGGCAGCCGGCTAATGGAATTGACGGATCGCCGCGCCAAGCCGGCGGTCTATTTCGGCGGCAAGTCGCGCATCATCGACTTCACGCTGTCGAACGCGCTGAATTCCGGCATACGCCGCATCTGCGTGGCGACGCAGTACCAGGCGCACAGCCTGATCCGCCACATGCAGCGCGGCTGGAACTTCTTCCGCCCCGAGCGCAACGAGAGCTTCGACGTGCTGCCCGCCAGCCAGCGCGTGTCGGAGACTATGTGGTATCTCGGCACAGCGGACGCGGTCTACCAGAACCTCGACATCATTGAGGGCTACGAGCCGAAGCACATCATCATCCTGGCCGGCGACCACGTCTACAAGCAGGACTACGAGGTGATGCTGCAGCAGCACGTCGACCAGAACGCCGACGTGACGGTGGGCTGCCTCGAAGTCCCGCGCCTCGAGGGAAGCGCCTTCGGCGTGATGCATGTCGACGAAGAGGACCGGATCATCTCCTTCCTGGAGAAGCCCAAGAATCCGCCGGCCATGCCTGGCCATCCGGAGAAGGCGCTCGCCAGCATGGGCATCTATGTGTTCGAGACCAAGTTCCTGATCGAGCAGCTCAAGCGTGACGCCGCCGATCCGAATTCGACGCACGATTTCGGCAAGGACATCATCCCCTACATCGTCAAGCACGGCTCGGCGCGGGCGCACCATTTCTCGCGTTCCTGCGTGCGCTCGACGCAAGAGACGGCACCCTATTGGCGCGATGTCGGCACGGTGGACGCCTATTGGGAGGCGAACATCGACCTTACCGGTGTGGTCCCAGAGCTCGACCTCTATGACCGCGATTGGCCGATCTGGACGTATGGCGAGATCACCCCGCCGGCCAAGTTCGTCCATGACGACGAGGGGCGGCGCGGCCAGGCCATCTCCTCGCTGGTCTCCGGCGGCTGTATCGTCTCCGGCTCGTCGCTGCGCCGTGCGCTCTTGTTCACCGGGGTGCGGGTGAATTCCTATGGCAGCATCGAGAACGGCGTGATCCTGCCTTATGTCGAGATCGGCCGCTCGGCGCGGCTGAAGAACGTCGTCATCGACGCCAATGTCCGCATCCCCGAGGGGCTTGTGGTCGGGGACGACCCCGAGCTCGACGCCGAACGCTTCCGCCGCACGGACAAGGGCATCTGCCTCATCACCCAGCCCATGATCGATCGGCTGGGATCGTAAGGCCGATGTCCGATCTGAAGGTCCTCTCGGTCGTCTCCGAGGTGTTCCCGCTGGTCAAGACCGGCGGGCTCGCCGATGTCGCGGGTTCCCTGCCGATCGCCATCGCCGCGGAGGGCATTGCCGTGCGCACGCTGGTGCCCGGCTATCCCCAGGTGAAGGCGGGGATCGGCAAGACCCAGACGGTGCACGCCTTCGACCACCTGTTCGGCGGGCCAGCGCGGCTGTTGGCGGCCAAGGTGCACGGCCTCGACCTCTTCGTCATCGACGCGCCGCATCTCTATGACCGGCCGGGCGGGCCCTATGTCGGCGCCGACGGCAAGGACTATGCCGACAATGCCATCCGCTTCGCCGCGCTGGGCGCGGTGGCTTCGGGGATCGGTTTCGGGCTGGTGCCAGCCTTCGTGCCGGACGTCGTGCACGCCCATGACTGGCAGGCCGGCCTCGCGCCGGCGTATCTGCACTATGCCGGCGGGCGGCGCCCGGCAAGCGTGACGACGATCCACAACATCGCCTTCCAGGGGCAGTTCCCGCGGCAGCTGATGCCGGCGCTCGGCCTGCCGCCGCATGCCTTCGCCATCGACGGCGTCGAATATTACGGGATGATCGGCTTCCTGAAGGCGGGGCTCCAGCTCTCCGACCGAATCAGCACGGTCTCTCCCGGCTATGCCGCGGAGATATTGCTGCCGGAGGCCGGCATGGGGCTGGAGGGCCTGCTCAACCAGCGCCGCACGGTGCTGCGCGGCATCATCAACGGGCTCGACACCGAGGTGTGGAATCCGGCGACCGACCGGCTGATCGCCGCGCCGTACGACGCCAGGAGCCTCAGGGCACGCAGCGCCAACAAGACGGCGCTGAAGCGGCGGTTCGGGCTCGATCTCGATCCCGGCGCGCTGCTGTTCGGCGTGGTCAGCCGGCTGTCCTGGCAGAAGGGCCTCGACATGCTGGCGGATTCGCTCGGCACGCTGCTCGACATGGGGGCGCAGCTCGCCGTGCTCGGCGCCGGCGACCCCTGGCTCGCCGAGCGCTTCATGGGCGCGTCGCGCGCCAATCCCGGCCGTATCGGCACCGTGCTGGGCTATGATGAAGGGCTCGCGCATCTGGTGCAGGCGGGGTCGGACGCGCTGCTGGTGCCGTCCCGCTTCGAGCCGTGCGGGCTCACCCAGCTCTCCGCAATGCGCTATGGCGCGCTCCCGGTGGTGGCGCGGGTCGGCGGGCTCGCCGACACCGTGGTCGACGTGAACGAGATGGCGAGGGCGGCCGGCGTCGGCACCGGCGTCCAGTTCTCGCCCGTTGTGGCTCCAGCCCTGCAGGCCGCGCTGCGCCGCACCGGGGCGCTGTGGGCGGAGCCTCCGGTCTGGCGCAAGATCCAGCGCAATGCCATGGCGACCGACGTCTCCTGGCGCCTGCCGGCGGCGCAATATGCCAAGCTGTTCCGCGACCTCGTCGCCGAGCGCGCGGCATGAGCGACCCGGCCGTCACCGCCGGCCAGCCTGAGCCGCTCGGCGTCACTGCCGATGCCGAGGGCGTCAACGTCGCGGTGTTCTCGGCTCATGCCGAGGCGATCGAGTTCTGCCTGTTCGACGACGCCGACAACGAGACCCGGCGCATCACCCTGCCGGCGCGCAGCGGCGACGTGTTCCACGGCCATATTGCCGGCGTCGCACCCGGCGCGCGCTATGGGCTGCGCGCCCACGGCCCATGGCGGCCGGAGGAGGGGCACCGCTTCAATCCGCACAAGCTGCTGGTCGACCCTTACGCCGCTGGGCTCGACCGGCCGTTCCGGCTGGAGGCCGCGCTGTTCGACCAGCGCGCCCGGGGCGCGGCCGAGGATGAGATCGACAGCGCGGCCGTCGTGCCGAAGGCCATCGTGCAGTCGAGCGAAAGCGCCATGCCGACAGGCCGGCAAGCGTTCGACTGGGGCGATCAGGTGATCTATGAGCTGCATGTGCGCGGCTTCACCCGGCGCCATCCCGGAATCCCCGAAGCGCTGCGCGGCACCTTCAAAGCGCTGACCGAGCCCGCCGCCATCGAGCATCTGGTGCGGCTCGGCATCTCGACCGTCGAATTGATGCCGTCCATGGCCTGGATCGACGAGCGGCATCTGCCGCCGCTCGGGCTTGCCAATTACTGGGGCTACAACCCCGTGGTGTTCGGCGCGCCGGACGTGCGCCTCGCGCCGGGCGGCTTTGCCGAGGTGCGCGCGGCGATCGCCCGCCTGCATGAGGCGGGCATTGCGGCGGTGCTGGACGTGGTGCTGAACCATTCCGGCGAGAGCGACGCGTTCGGCCCGACCATCTCGCTACGCGGGCTCGACAACGCCACCTATTATCGGCACGCCGCAAACGATCCGGGGCTGCTGATCAATGATGCCGGCACCGGCAACACGCTGGCGCTGGAGCGCGCGCCGGTGACGCGGCTCGCCATGGATTGCCTCAGGCGCTGGGCGCGGACCGGGCTCGACGGCTTCCGCTTCGACCTCGCCGCGACGCTCGGGCGCCGCTCGGACGGCTTCGATCCGAACGCGCCGTTCCTCGTCGCCATGCAGCAGGACCCCGAGCTGCGCGAGCTCGCTCTCATCGCCGAGCCATGGGACATCGGGCCGGGTGGTTATCAGGTCGGCAATTTTCCCGCGCTCTGGGGCGAGTGGAACGACCATTATCGCGACACGGCGCGGCGCTTCTGGCGCGGCGATGCCGGGATGCTGGGCGAGATGGCGACACGGCTCGCGGGGTCTGCCGACGTGTTCGCCCGCCGGCATCGGCCGCTGTCGCGCGGCATCAATTTCGTCACCGCCCATGACGGCTTTTCGCTCGCCGACCTCGTCTCCTATGCGGGAAAGCACAATGAGGCCAATGGCGAGCACAATCAGGACGGCACCGACGACAACAAATCGTGGAACCATGGCGTCGAGGGGCCGAGCGATGATCCGGCGATCAGGGCGCTGCGGCAGGGCGATGCGCGGGCGCTGCTGGCGATGCTCATCGTCTCGCGCGGCACGCCGATGCTCACCATGGGCGACGAGTGCGGCCGCACCCAGAGCGGCAACAACAATGCCTATGCGCAGGACAATGAGCTGACCTGGCTCGACTGGTCGCACTTCGACGGCGATCTCGCCGATTTCACTGCGACGCTGGTGAAGCTGCGCCGCGGCCATCCCGCGCTGCGGCAGGAAGCGCCGCTGAGCGGGCAGCCGATCGATGCCAGCGCGATGCCGGATGTCGAATGGCGCGCGCTCGGTGGCGGTGCGGTGGACTGGGGCAATGCGCAGGAGCGGGCCTTGGCCGCGGTGTTCTACGCGCCGGCAAGCGCGGGCGCGCCCGCCGACCGGGTGCTTGTAGCGCTGAATGCCGGGAAGCTCAAAAGCGTGGTGGTGCCGCCGGCCCCGCGCGACGGTTTCGTCTGGCGGGTAGGGGCGGATAGTGCGGTCGCCTTACCTCTTCCCGACGGGGAGAGGTCGGCTGCTCAGCAGCCAGGTGAGGGGGAAAATGGCTCCCCGACCGCTGCGCCCCCTCACCCGACGCCTGTGGCGTCGACCTCCCCCCAATGGGGAGAGGTGAAGGAAGTGTCCTTCCCCATCCAGCCGCGCTCGGTGCTCATCCTGGTCGAGGAAGCGGCACCGCAAGGTGGGCGCCGCGCCACCGATCCGGCCCTGCTGGAGCGGCTGGCAGCCGCGGCGGGGATCGCGCCGGAATGGTGGGATGTCTCCGGCAACCATTATCCGGTCGCCGACGACACCAAGCGCGCTTTGCTGGCCGCGTTGCAACTGCCGGCCGGCACCGGCACCGAGGCGCGCGAGAGTCTCGCCCGGCTGTCCGAGGAGGAATTCGGCCGCGACCTGCCATTCGCCATGGTGGTGCGCGAGGGCACCGCGGGGCGGCTGCGGCTGGGCGGCGCGGCGGCGCGGGAGCGGCGGCGGCTCGCGCTGCGTATCCTCACGGAGGAGGGCGGCGAGCAGGCGCTCGTCATCGGCCCCGAAGATGGCGAGCGTGACGAGCTCGAGCGCCCGGATGGGCGGATGGCTCACGTCCGCACCATCACGCTGCCGCCGCTCCCGCGCGGCCGGCACCGCATCGTGCTCGGCGAGACGTCGTGCCGGCTGACCATCGCGCCCGCCGCCTGCCATCTGCCGGAGCTGGCTTTGCGCCGCTTCGGCCTGACGGCGCACCTCTACACGCTGCGCCGCGGAGGTGGCGGCCAGGGCGTGGGGGATCAGGGGATCGGCGACTTCACCGCGCTGGGGCTGCTGGCGGAGGAGGCGGCGCAGCAGGGCGCGGCGACCATCGGGCTCAATCCGCTGCATGCGCAGTTCCCCGGCGAGCCGGAGGGTGCGAGCCCCTATCACCCGTCCGACCGGCGCTTCCTCGATCCGATCTATATCGATGTCGAGGTGCTCGCCGGCGAGCCGTCAGTCAATGCCGCGCTCTCCGCGCAGGCGTTCCGCTTCAAGGCACTCGCGGCGCGCTCGCACGTCGATTACACCGGCGTGCGGGCAGCCAAGGGCGCGGTGCTGGAAGCAGCCTTCGCCGCCTTCGAGCGCGCCGGCGATGCCGAGTTCGACCGCTTCATCCGCGAGGGCGGCGCGAGCCTCCAGCGCTTCGGGCTGTTCGAGGCGATCGCCGCCGCGCATCCGGGGATGGCGTGGCAGGACTGGCCCGTCGAGCTGCGCCGGCCCGACGCCGCCGGCGTCAAGGCGTTCGCGGGCGCGCATGCGGGAGCGGTGCGGTTCGCGCTGTGGCAGCAATGGGTAGCGGACCGCCAGTTCGGCGCGGCTGCGGAAAGGGCCCGTGCGGCCGGCCTCGCGCTCGGCTTCTATCGTGACCTCGCGGTGGGCACCGCGCCGAACCGTGCGGCGGCGTGGGCGGACCCGGACATGCTGATGGCCGGGGTGAGCGTCGGCGCGCCGCCCGATCCGCTCGGCCCCGAGGGACAGAACTGGAACCTGCCGCCGCCCGATCCCTTCGCCATGCGACGCGACGGCTATGACGGCTTTGGCGAACTGGTGGCGGCGAACATGCGCCACGCCGGGGCATTGCGGATCGATCATGTGATGGGGCTGCGCCGGCTGTTCCTGATCCCCGAGGGTGCGAGCGGGGCGGAGGGCACGTATCTCGCCTTTCCGTTCGACGATCTCGCCGGGCAAGTGGCGCTGGAAAGCACACGGGCGCGCTGCCTCGTGGTCGGCGAGGATCTCGGTACGGTGCCGGCCGGCATGCGCGAGCAACTCGTGGACGAGCGCATGCTGTCCTATCGGGTGCTGTGGTTCGAGCGCACGGATGGGGGCTTCACGCCGCCGGAGGACTACCCCGACCTCGCTGTGGCGTGCGTGTCGACCCATGACCTGCCGACGCTGGCCGGCTGGTGGGAAGGCACCGATATCGAGGAGCGCCTGGCTCTCGGCTTCGAGGATGCCGCCGCGGCGTCGGTCGCGCGCGAACGCCGCGAGGAAGAGAAGGCGCAACTCATCAGCGCCCTCGTCGAGCAGGGATTGCTGGAGGCCCGCCCGAGCCTTGAGAGTGCGCTGCCGCAGGAGGTGCTGGTCGCGGTGCACCGCTTCGTCGCGCGCACCGAATCCATGCTGGCGCTGACCCAACTCGACGACCTCGCGGGCGAGATCGTGGCGGTGAATCTGCCGGGCACCGATCGCGAGCGACCGAACTGGCGGCGCCGGATCGCTTTGAGTGTCGAGGAGGTGCTGGCGAGCGCCTCGGCGACGCCCGCCATGACCGCAATGCGCGCCGAGCGGCCGGCTTGAAGTCGAATCTCGACTTATCCACAGAAATGCCGAGTCGATCTGAAGGAGACCCGCCGCGAGCTGAGCGCCGCGGGTCCCGGTAAATGCTTTGCCGGCTTATTGTGCCGGAGCGGGCTGCGTCGGACTCGGCGAAGGGGCAGGCGTTGTCGGCCCGGGTGCCGGTGCTGGCGAGGATGTTGCCGGCGGCGTGGGCGCCTCGGTGGGCTGCGGTGTCATTCTCCCGGAATATTGAACGGCCGCCCAAATGGCGATGATGAGCACGATGGCTGCGATGACCATGGTCGTGGTGCGATTCATGGAGCTATCTCCAAAGTGAAAAGACGCGAGTTTCGAGCCGAATTCGATACGTGGTTCCGCAGAGTTTGTGTGCTCAGCGTTTTTCAAAGAAGCCAGCATCGATGGCGTGTGCTGTATCAAGGTAGTCGGCGTTTTCCTCCACCGATTATGACGACGAGAATTTTGTCTCGCGTCGGGTATCATGTTCCTGGTACTTGCACGCACCACGAACTTCCTCTGCGGCGTGTCGCAGCGGGAGGTAACGCGCTCGTGCCGCGTCGGGTTCCACGCGGGCGCGATGCTGCACTGCCCATGCACGTCACGGGATGTAGCGGGCGGCGCAATCGCGGCTAGACTCAACCAGAATCCAACCTGCTGAACCCGAGGAGACGACCCCCATGCCGATCTCCGAGTTCGACGTTGTCACGCTGTCCACGTCGGCGATCCGCGTGATGCATCGCGACGAGCACCATGTGTACGAGTTCGCGCTGGTCGATGACGGATGCGGCAAGCGGGTCGTCAGCCGCGGCCCGGCCATCGTGTTCGCGCGCCAGGGCAAGGTCGCGGCCTGGGGGCTGATCTCCGCCGCGGAATGCGCCGCCCGCACCGCCGCCCGCGAATTCGGCTTCACCGACTAGGCACTGACGACCGACTATTGCGACGCCACGCATCGCGGGGTTGTGCGCATCCGCGCGTGCTCCGCCGGTGGCGCGTGCGGCGCAATCATGTATATGGACGGATACATGATCGAAGGGAACCGCCATGCGATCCGTCCTGCCCGCCTTTTCCCGACGCGCTTTCGCGCTCGCCGCGCTTTCCGCTGCGCTGCTTGCCGGCCCGCAGCTTCCGCACCCGGCGCTCGCGCAGAGCGAGACGCCCGTGGTGTTCGCCGCGGCGAGCCTGACCAATGCGTTTCAGGACATCGGCAAGGCCTATGAGGAGAAGACCGGCAAGGACGTGACCTTCTCCTTCGCGGCCTCCTCGGCGCTGGCGAAGCAGTTGGAGGCCGGCGCGCCGGCGGGTATCTTCGCCTCCGCGGACCTGAAATGGATGGACTACACCGACGAGAAGGGCCTGACCCTGAAGGCGACGCGGGTGACGCCGATCGGCAACAGCCTCGTGCTCATCATGCCGGCCGACAAGGCGAAGGACGTGAAGATCGACAAGGGTTTCGACTTCTCCGCCTTCATCGGGCCGAACGGCAAGATCTCCACCGGCCTAACCGACAGCGTGCCGATCGGCGTCTATGCGAAGGCGGCACTGACCAGTCTCGGGCAATGGGACAAGGTGAAGGACCGCGTGGTCGGCGCCGAGAGCGTGCGTGCGGCGCTGGCGCTGGTGGAGCGCGGCGAGGCGGCCGCGGGCATCGTCTATTCGACCGACGCCGCCATCGCGAAGAACGTGAAGGTGGTCTCGACCTTCCCGCCCGAGAGCCATCCGGCGGTGGAATATCCGTTCGAGATCGTGAAGGGCCAGGACAACGCCGCCACCAAGGCGTTCTTCGAATTCCTCACCGGTCCAGAGGCCAAGGCGATCTACGCCAAGTACGGCTTCGTGGCGAAGTAGTTTCGCGCGTTCAGAAAGCGGTTGGTCGTGTGAACGCGACCCTGCCAAAGTCGTCATCCCCGGCCCTTGTGCCGGGGATGACGATTCCTGACAGTGCGTCAGGAATCGAGATGGCCGGGACGAGCCCGGCCATGACGTCTCGTTGATGGGAAACGTCGGCTGATGCTCACCCCGGAGGAATGGACGGCGGTCGCTCTCAGCCTGAAGGTCGCCTTCTGGGCGACCTTCTGGAGCCTGCCGTTCGCGATTCTCACTGCCTGGGTGCTGGCCCGCACGACCTTCCCGGGGAAGGGGCTGTTCGACGGCATCGTCTATCTGCCGCTCGTGCTGCCCAAGGTGGTGGTCGGCTATCTGCTGCTGCTCGCGCTCGGCTCGCGCGGCTTCATCGGCGAGTATCTCGATGCCTGGTTCGGCATCCGGCTGATCTTCACCACCGCCGGCGCGACCGTGGCCGCTGCGGTGATCAGCTTCCCGCTCACCGTGAACGCCATAAGGCTTGCGCTGGAGGCGGTCGATCGCGGGCTGGAGACGGCGGCGCGTACGCTCGGCGCCTCGCGGCTCGACGTGTTCTTCTCGGTGACGCTGCCCTTGATGCTGCCGGGAATCCTCTCCGGCGCGCTGCTTTCCGTCGCCTCCGCGCTCGGAGAGTTCGGCGCCACCATCACCTTCGTCTCCAATGTCGAGGGCGTGACCCGCACCATCCCGCTCGCCATCTACAGCGCCACCCACATGACCGACGGCGATGCCATGGCGCTCCGGCTCACCATCGTCTCCATCGTCCTCGCGCTTGCCGCGCTGCTATTGGCGAACCTCGTCGACAAGCGCATCCGCATCATGCTCGGGCGCGCATGATCGCGATCGATATCCGTCTTGCCCGGACCGGCTTCACACTGCGCGCGGACTTTGCCGCGCCCGAGACCGGCGTCACCGCGCTGTTCGGGCGGTCCGGCGCCGGCAAGACCACCATCATCCAGGCGGTGGCCGGCGTGGTGCGGCCGGATGCGGGACGCATCGTCGTCGGCGAGGAGACCTTCTTCGATGCGGCGCGCGGCATCGACGTGGCGGTGGAGAAGCGCCGCGTCGGCTATGTGTTCCAGGACGCACGACTGTTTCCGCATCTGAATGTCGAGCGCAATCTGCGCTATGGCGAGCGGCGGGCGCGCGTTGTCGACAAGCCAGTGCGCTTCGACGCCGTGATCGAGTTGCTCGGCATCGGCCATCTGCTCACGCGGCGGCCGCACACGTTGTCCGGCGGAGAGCGCCAGCGGGTCGCCATCGGCCGGGCACTGCTCGCCCAGCCGCGCCTGCTGCTGATGGACGAGCCGCTCGCCTCGCTCGACGAGGCCCGCAAGCAGGAGATCCTGCCCTATCTCGAGCGGCTGCGCGACGAGGCGGGGCTGCCGATCCTGTTCGTCAGCCATTCCATCGACGAGGTGCTTCGGCTTTCCGACATGGTGGTGGCGCTCAAGGATGGCGCACAGATCGCCTTTGGCCCGGTGGCCGAGGTGATGTCGCGGCCGGATATATTGCCGGTGGTCGGGCGCTTCGATCTCGGCACCATCCTCGACTGCACCGTGGCGCGGCATGATGAGGCCTACCAGCTCTCCACGCTGGCCTTCGCCGACGGCGAATTGCGCGTGCCGCTGGTGGATCGCCCGCTCGGCGCTGCCGTGCGGGCGCGGGTGCGCTCGCGCGACGTTTCGATTGCGCTGTCGCGGCCGCACGACGTCTCGGTGAGCAACCTGCTCGCCGGCACCGTCGCGGCGATCCGGCGCATCGAGGGGCCTTATGCCGATGTCGAGATCACGGTCGGGGCGATGGCGCTGCACGCCCAGGTCACCCATGAGAGCGTCGAGCGGCTGGGACTGCGCCCGGGGATGGGGGTATGGGCGATGGTGAAGACGGTGGCGGTCGACGCCCGTAGCCCGCGCTTCAACGGCCGCTCTGACGACGGCTCGCCGGAGGCGTAGGCGCAGAGGGTTTGGCGGCTTCAGGCGGAGGCTGCCTGCTTTCGGCGAGCGCGGCGCGCAATTCCTCGGTCGCCTCGCGCGTCGCCTGCGCGCTGTCGCGCTCGATCCCGCGATAGAGCGCGATCAGCCGTTCGCCGAAGGCGGTGAGCTCGGTGCCGCGGCCGCGACGGCCGGGAAAGGTCTCGACCACGCGCTCGTTGAACATGCGGTCGAGCTCGTCGACCAGCAGCCAGGCGCGGCGATAGCTCATGCCCATCTTGCGCGCCGCCGATAGAATGGAGCGTTCGAGCCGGATGGTCTCGAGCAGCTCGATCTTGCCCGGCCCGATAAAGCGCCCGTCACCGAAGTAAAGGCGGATGAACAATCCGTCGCGGGGAGCATCGTGCGCGTCGTGGTCGGGCGGGGGCGGGGGTGGTTTGGCCGGCATGGCGGTGCGTTTCCTTTTCCCAAGGATAGGCGAGGCGCCGCCATGCCGGAAGCGGCTCAGGCCGGGGAGGTCCGGCGCGGCCTGTGGGCGAAGGCGAGGTCGAGCAGCAGCATCACCAGCAGCGAAGCGCCGACCAGCGGGAAGACGAGGCCGAATGCCGCCATGATGAGGACAAGGCCGCGCATCGCCCTGGGATCGGCGGGCACCGGAGGCACGCCGAGCGCGCCTTTGGGCCGGCGCTTCCACCACATGACGGCGGCCGAGACCGCCATCAGCAGGATAGCGAGGCAGACCGTGAGCAGCACGAGCTGGTTCGCCACCCCATATTCCTGGCCCATATGGACATTGATGCCCCACTCCATCGCTTTCGCCGCAGCACCATAGTCGGCGTAGCTGACGTCGAGCAGCGGCTTGCCGCTGTACTGGTCGAGATGGACGACGCGCTGCTTGGCGAGATCGTCCGGATAGACCGCCGCCGTATAGACGCCGGCCGGCCCGCCCGGCAGGCTGAGCGCATAGCCGGGCGCTACGCCGAGCCGGTCGAAGGTCGCGACGGCATCGTCGATGCCGATGGGCTGCTGGTGAGCGGGCGTCGACACCGGCATTTTCGCCTGTTCGAGCGACCAGGCGGTGGAGCCGTTGGCATGGGCGAGGTGCTCGTCCGACATCGGCACATCCACATAGACGCCGGACGGGTAGCCGTAATTGGCGCTGTTGGCCCACTCGTTGACCTTCTCGCCCCAGAACATCGACCACGGCATGCCGCTGATGGCGAGAAAGCCGATGGCGAGACCGGCAAAGGCGCCGGTCACTGCGTGGAGATCGCGCCAGAACACGCGGCGCCGCGGCGTGCCCCGCACGCTGACGCCGCCGCCGGGCTGTTGCCGCGGCCACCACAGATAGAAGCCGGTAGCCACTAAGAGGATCGACCAGCCGCCGACGATCTCGATGATGGCGGTGGCGCCGGGCCCGAATTCCGCAAGGCTGTGCAGGCGCCGGATGAACCACATGATGGTGCCGCGATCCGGCAGCTCGCCGAGTACGCGGGCATCATAGGGATCGACATAGACGGCCCGCTTCTCGCCGGCCGCGGTCTTCACCGTCACCTCGGCGGACGAGGCGGGGCTCGCCGGCAGGGTGACCTTCACCGCGGTGCCGGGCTGCACGGCGAGTGCGGCATCGACCAGCCGGCTGGGCGCGAGCGGGGCCACGTGGCGCGCCGCCACCTGCTTGAGGTCGTGGTGGACAAGGCCCTCGATCTCGTCGCGGAACAGATAGAGCCCGCCGGTGATGGCGAGCAGCACCATGAAGGGCAGCACCATCAGACCGGCATAGAAATGCCAGCGCCAGACGGCGCGGTAGAGGCTGGAGGGGGTGTCGCTGGACGCAATTGGAGCGGTCATCGGAATGGGTCCGGAAAATCGGGGGATGAGGATCTGGTCGCCGCTCGCCGCCCGAAGGGCGGGCGGAACGCGGCTCAGTTCGACGGCATGCCGTGCATGTCGTGGCCGGACGCGGCGCCGTCTTGCGCATCGCCCTTCGGCCCACCCATTCCCTCGACCTTGAACTCCACCGCCACGGTGCCGGCCTTCGCGAAGGTCAGCGTGCCCTTGATGCGCTCGCCCTGCTTCAAGGGCTGCTTCAGCCCCATCAACATCAGATGGTAGCCACCCGGCGCGAAGGCGAGCTTGCCGTTGGCCGGCACCTCGACACCGCCCTCGATCATGCGCATCGTCATCACCCCGTCCTTCTCGGACATCTGGTGGATCTCGACGCGCTCTGCGACCGCGGCAGTCACCGCGACCAGCCGGTCGGGGGCAGTGCCGTGATTGTCGATGGTCATGTAGCCGCCGCCGACCTTGGCGCCGGCGGGCGTCATGCGGGTCCAGGGGTGCTCGATCTCGAGCTCTCCGGCTTTGTACTCATGGGCGAGGGCGCCGTGGGCGGCGAATAGAAGGAAGCCGGCGGCGAGGGTGGCGAGGCCGATGCGGTCCTCGGCGCGCGCCAGCAGGCGGTGACGAATGATGTTCAGCATGGATTGGCTCCTGCGGCCGGGCGCATGAGGGCGCTGGCGGCCTGTTGTCTGACGGGATGGGCTCCGCAGCGCGGACGGCGACGTCAGGCGAGGGGAGGAGCGCGGGCGTTGTGCGGGTGGCGAGGTGCGGCATCACGGGCCGGTCGAAACTGCGACGGCGCAAGGGCGGCGACCGCTACGGGAACAGGCGCTTCGAGAGCCACCGCCGCGGGCGAGGTACCGGTTCCGACCGAGAAAGTGCAGCCGGTGGTGCAGCAATCCGGGGTGTGATGGGCGGGATCTGCGGGGCTGCCGTCGCCTTCGGTGGTGCCTTGGCAGAGGACCTGGCCGAATTCGTCAAGCGCGAAAGCCGCGCCGGCATGGCCGCCGGAGGCGAGGCCGCCGAGCAACGCCTGCAGGACGAGCAGATAGGCGGCGAGAATCGCCGTCGTCATCGTGCCCAAGGTGCCGCGCGTGCGCTTCATGCCGTCTGCAATCACTGCTGCTTGCCGCTCGACTGCGTAGCACGCGCGGCGTGCCGGTGGAACGCCGTCGGCTGCGGCGCGTTGCCATGACCTACGGACAGGGCGCGACGGAGGTACCGATGAGGAAGCGGGCCGGGATAGAAATCATGCTGGCGCTTGCGGCGCTGCTCGCTCTGGCGGTGCCGGCCGCCGGACAGGCACCGGCGGGGTGTGCCGACAAGGCGCAGCCCGGCCACGCAGCGACGCCGCCCGATCCGGGAGACGCGTCCGGCACCGATCCGGGTTCCGCCGGCTCGACCGGATGGACGGGTGGAACCGGCGGCTCCAACATCGGCACCTCGCCGCACGCGCCGACGCCGGGATCGCCCAATTCGCATTCGAAGACGGCGGAGGGCGTCAACCCGGTGCCGACCCCCGCCGATCCGGCGAGCGGGCCGAAGCCGAATTGTTGAGAGCGCTAAGTTTGAGCATCCTTCGAGCTCGCTGCGCGAGCACCTCAGGATGAGGTCATTCTCAAAAAGAGGAACCTCATCCTGAGGGGCCCGGCGTCTGCCGCGCCTCGAAGGATGTTCACGCAGAGCCCGTCTACTGCATACCGCCCGGCCCGGCGAGCGCGCCGGGCGGTACCTTACCGAGGATGATCATCCCCAGCACTTCGTCCTGCGTCACGTCGGTGGTGCGCGCGGTGCCGACGAGCTTGCCGTTCTTCATCACGCTGACGCGGTCGGCGAGGTCGAACACGTCGTGGATGTCGTGGCTGATCAGGAAGATGCCGATACCCTCCGCCTTGAGCTGCTTGATCAGCTCGGCGACCTGCGCGGTCTCCTGCGGCCCGAGCGCGGCGGTCGGCTCGTCCATGATCAGGATCTTGGCGTTGAAATGGATGGCGCGGGCGATCGCCACGGATTGCCGCTGGCCGCCGGAGAGGCCGCGCACCGGCTCCTTGAATTTGCGGAAGTTCGGGTTCAGTCGACCCATCACCCCGCGCGTCGCCGCCTCCATGGCGACGTCGTCGAGGGTGCCCCACGCCGTCCTTATCTCGCGGCCGAGGAAGAGATTGGCGGCGGCGTCGACATTATCGGCGAGCGCCAGCGTCTGGTAGATCGTCTCGATGCCGTAGCGCTTGGCGTCGCGCGGATTGGTGATGCCCGCCGCCTCGCCATTGATGCGGATCTCGCCGGAATCCGCCTTGTAGGCGCCCGCCAGTATCTTGATGAGGGTCGACTTGCCGGCGCCGTTATGGCCGAGCAGGCCCACCACTTCCCCCGGCATCAGGTCGACGTTCACATGGTCGACGGCATGGATGCCGCCGAAGGCGATGCAGATGTCACGCATCTCCACCAGCGGGGTGCCGGGGATAAGTGAAGCACCGGGCGGCGGAAGGGCGGTCGAAACACTGGCCTGTGCCTGTTCCATATCGGCTCATCCCCTCATTTGAAGCGCTTGCGGTACATGGTGTCGATCCACACCGCGAGCACCAGCACGATGCCGACCACGATGTTCTGGTAGGGCGTGTCGACGCGCATCAGCACCATGCCCGACTGCAGGCTCTGCATGACGAGGGCGCCGAGCATGGCGCCCGCCACTGTGCCGGCTCCGCCGGCGAGCGAGGTGCCGCCGATCACCGCCGCGGCGATGACATAGAGCTCGTCGAGCGTGCCCTGCGCATTGGTCGCCGAATTGAGCCGCGCGGTGGAAATGGCGGCGCCGATCGCGGCGAGGCCGCCCATCAGCGCGAACACCATCATGGTGATGCGCTTGGTGTTGATGCCGGCGAGCTCGGCCGCTTCCGGATTGCCGCCAATGGCGAAGACATAACGGCCGAAGGGGGTGCGGGTGGTCACGAAAGTCATGACGACGCCGACCGCGAGCGCGACCAGCACCGGGATCGCATAGCCGAAGCTGATGACGAGCCCCTCGGGCGGCACTTCGATACCGTGGGTCTCGGCATAACGCCGGGCGAGCGCGGCGGGCAGGGTATAGGCATTGACCACCAGGGTGGCGATGACCACGGCGAGGCAGCCGGCGCCGGCTATGACGAACTCGGCCCAGATCGGCTTCAAGGGGAAGCGGAAGCGCCGGCGCTGGCGCCGCGCCTGGATGGTGGCGAACAGGATGGCGAGGCAGGCGATCGCCGCCACCACCCAGCTCCAGGTCGCGCCGATGGAACCGTCGGCGCCGCCGCCCAGCAGCTTGAAATTGTCGTCGACGAGGGGGATCGTCTTGCCTTGGGCCACCGCCCAGGCGGCGCCGCGCCAGACGAGGAGGCCGCCGAGCGTGACGATGAAGGCCGGCACCCCGAGATAGGCGATGACATAGCCGTGCAGCGCGCCGATGGCGCAGCCGAGCACGATGCCGGCAGCGAGCGTCAGGAGCCAGACTGCCGGATGGTTGAAGCCGAAGCCGGGCATCAGATAGCTCGCCTGGAACACCGCCATCACCATGCCGGTGACGCCGAGGATCGAGCCCACCGACAAATCGATGTGGCGCATCACGATCACCAGCACCATGCCGGTGGACATGACGGCGATCGAGGAGGTCTGGACCGAGAGGTTCCAGAGGTTGCGGGCGGTTAGGAAGGTGCCGCCGGCGAGGAAATCGAAGACGATCCAGATCACCGCCAGCGCGCCGATCATGCCGAGGAAGCGGATATCGACTTCCAGCGCGGCAAGCCCGGTGTTCGAGGCGGTCTGTGGAGCGGAGGCAGGAGCGGAGGCCGGTCTTGGTGGCGCGCCGGCGGTCGAAATCTCACTCATCAGGTTCCTCCTGTGCCCGCCCGGGGCAGACGCATGATGCCGAAACGTGCCTGGCGACGTTCGACATCATGCGCTGATCTGGTGCGGCGGGTTCGCTCCCGCCGCTGTTTGTCTCAGAGTGCTCGGCGCAGGCCTTGGCGCTCAGTCGCAGGCCTTGACCTTGCCCTTGGCGACGCCCTGGCAGACGGTCGCCTTCGGCACCCAGCCAGCCTCGATGATCACGCCCAGATTATCCTTGGTGATCGGCACCGGCTTCAGGAATGTGGAGTTCATCGCCACCTTCTTCGGGCCGCCGGTGAAGGTGGTTGTGCCGGGAACCGACTTCGGATCGGCGCCCTTGGCGAGCTGCAGCGCGATTTCCGCGGCCTTCTGGCCGAGCACGCGGGAATCCTTCCACACCGAGACCGTCTGGGTGCCGAGCGCGACGCGGTTCAGCGCGGCGAAATCGGCGTCCTGGCCGGAGACCGGCACCGAGCCGGCAAGGCCCTGGGCGGCGAGCGCGGCGACCGCGCCGCCGGCAGTGCCGTCATTGGAGGCGACGACGGCGTCGACCTTGTTGTTGTTGGCGGTCAGAAACTGCTCGGTGTTCTTCTGGGCGTTGGCGGGCAGCCAGCCGTCGGTATAGGCCTCGCCGACATTCTTGATGTCGCCCTTGTCGATGGCGGGCTTCAGCACTTCCATCTGGCCGGAGAACAGGAAGTCGGCGTTGGGGTCGGCGGCCGAGCCCTTGACGAAGAGGTAGTTGCCCTTCGGCTTCAGCTTCTGCACCTCGGCAGCCTGGAGGCGGCCGACCTCCTTGTTGTCGAAGGTGATGTAATAGGCATAGGGAATCTCGATCAGGCGGTCATAGCCGACCACCGGGATGCCTTCCGCCTGGGCCTTGGCGACGGCCGGGGCGATGGCGTCGGAATCCTGGGCGAGGATGATGAGGGCGTTCGCGCCCTGGGCGATCAGCGCCTCGACGTCGGAGAGCTGCTTGGAGGCGGAGGACTGCGCGTCCGCCGAGATGTATTTGGCGCCGGCGGCGGCGAGCGCCTTCTTGATCGCGGCCTCGTCGGTCTTCCAGCGCTCTTCCTGGAAGTTGGACCAGCTCACCCCGACCACCGGCTCGGCGGCGCGCGCAGCGCCCATTGCCAGCACGCTGACCAGCGCGGCGGCGGAAATCGTCAGCGACAGTCTCATTCGTTCCTCCCAAAACTGCCGGCGGACGATGCCGTTCCGGCTTGACCGCAACACTGCACCGATCGCATCGACCGTCCACCCCGACGTTTTGACCGGAGGCTGACAGGCGAGCTGCGCAAGATGAGTTGCGTGCCTCAGATTTTGAGGGCAACATCTCGCCATGTCCAGACCCCTTTCACGCATCACCCTGCAGGACGTCGCCCGCGAGGCCGGGGTTTCGCTTGCCACGGCGGATCGGGTGCTGAACGGGCGGGCCGGGGTGAGAGGCGTGACCGCGGAGCGGGTGCAGGCGGCGGTGGCGCGGCTCGGCTACCGGCCCAACCTCGCCGCGGCGCGGCTGGCGCGGGGCGAGACCTATCGCTTCTGCTTCGTGCTGCCGGTCGGCGCCAATGTCTTCATGCGCCAGCTTGCAGAGCAGGTGGCGAACACCGCCGACTGGGTGGCGGCACAGAATGCCTATATCGACACGCTGCGGGTCGACGTCTTCGCGCCGGAGACGCTGGCGGCGGCGCTCGACGGGCTGATCGGACGCTATGACGGCGTCGCGGTGGTCGCGCTCGATCATCCCAAGGTGCGCGCCGCCATCGACGATCTGGTGGAGGCCGGCATCGCGGTGGTGACGCTGGTCTCCGACGTGCCGTCCTCGCAGCGCTTCCATTATGTCGGCATCGACAACATCGCCGCCGGGCGCACCGCGGCGACCCTGCTCGGCCGCTTCGCCGGCGGGCGCGCAGGCACGGTCGGGCTGGTCCTCGGCACGCCGGCGCTGCGCGATCATGCCGAGCGGCAATTCGGCTTCGTGCAGGTGATGGCGAGCGAGTATCCGGCGCTGCATGTGCTGGCGCCGGTCCAGAGCCTCGACGAGGACGATCG
The DNA here is from genome assembly GCA_029266425.1 of Xanthobacteraceae bacterium. Classification (GTDB taxonomy): domain Bacteria; phylum Pseudomonadota; class Alphaproteobacteria; order Rhizobiales; family Xanthobacteraceae; genus Ancylobacter. The sequence continues at coordinate 19,331 of JAQSWY010000014.1, read as the reverse complement.
CGCCCATGCCGTCACCGAGGCGATGCTGCACGAGCATCCCGACCTCGTCGGGCTCTACAATGTCGGCGCCGGCAATCGCGGCATCGCCGCCGCTCTCACCGGCTCCAACCGCGGCAACGACCTGATCTTCGTCGGCCATGACCTCACCGACGACACCCGCCGCTTCCTGCTGCGCGGGGTGATGGACGCCGTGATCAACCAGGATGCCGGCCACCAGTCGCGCTCGGCGGCGCGGGTGCTGCTGGCGCGCTGTTCCGCCGAGCCGCTGATGATCGAGCAGGAACGCATCCGCATCGACATCTTCGTGCGGGACAACCTGCCGTGACCTCCTATTTCGCAACGCCAGACCGGGTCTGATCCATGTTCCTTGGCCTCGATATCGGCACCTCTGCGGTGAAGGCCGTGCTCGTGGATGGCGAGCAGCGCGTGCTCGCCACCACCGAGGTGCCGCTCGCCATTTCCCGCCCGCATCCCGGCCATAGCGAGCAGGATCCGGAAGAGTGGTGGCAGGCGACGCTCGAGGCCATCGATGCACTCAAGACGCAGCAGCCCGCGGCGCTCTCGGCCGTGCAGGGGCTCGGCCTCTCCGGCCAGATGCACGGGGCCGTGCTGCTCGACAGAGCGGGCGCGGTGCTGCGCCCGGCGATCCTGTGGAATGACGGCCGCTCTTCTGCCGAGTGCCGCGAGCTCGAGGAGCGCTTTCCGGCGCTGCACCGCGTCGCCGGCAATCTCGCCTTTCCCGGCTTCACCGCGCCGAAGCTGCTGTGGGTGAAGAAGCACGAGCCCGACAACTTCGCCCGCACCGCCAAGGTGCTGCTGCCCAAGGCCTATGTCGGCTATCGCCTCACCGGTGAGATGGTGGAGGAGATGTCCGACGCCTCCGGCACGCTGTGGCTCGATGTCGGCAAGCGGGACTGGTCGGACGAGGCGCTCGCCGCGACGGACCTTTCCCGCGAGCACATGCCGCGGCTGATCGAGGGGAGCGAAGCGGCCGCCCGGCTCAAGCCCGAACTCGCCGCCCGCTGGGGGATGGCAGGCGCGCCCGTCGTCGCCGGCGGGGCCGGGGACAATGCCGCGGGCGCGGTCGGACTGGGGGCGATCCGACCGAACGATGCCCTCGTCTCGCTCGGCACCTCGGGTGTTCTATGGGCGACCACCGACCGCTTCGCCCCCAACCCGGAATCCAGTGTCCACGCCTTCTGCCATGCCGTCCCCGCGACCTGGCACCAGATGGGCGTCATCCTTTCCGCGGCCTCGGCGCTCGGCTGGTGGGCTCATGCTGCCGGCAGCGAGCCGGGCGAATTGCTGAAGCCGCTGGGCGACGCGCCGCGGGCGCCGTCGAGCGCAATCTTCCTGCCGTATCTCTCCGGCGAGCGCACCCCGCACAATGACACGGCGATCCGCGGCGGCTTCCTCGGGCTCGACCATGACGCCTCGCGCGAGACGATGACGCAGGCCGTGCTGGAAGGCGTCGCCTTCGCTTTCCGGGATTGCCTCGACGCGCTGGCCGCAGCCGGCACGCGGCTGGAGCAGGCCGATGTCATTGGCGGCGGCTCGCGCTCTCGCTTCTGGATCGCCATCCTCGCCAGCGTGCTCGACCTGCCGCTCAACCGCGTGGCGGACGGCGAGCGGGGCGGGGCGTTCGGCGCGGCGCGGCTCGCCCGCATGGCGGCGACGGGCGAACCGCCCTCCGCCATTTGCACCCCGCCGCAGCGCATCGAGACCATCGCGCCGGACCCGGCGCTTGCATCAGCCTATGCGGAACAGCATGCGCGCTACCGCGCGCTCTACCCGGCACTCAAGGGAGTCCTGTCATGAATGCCCCCGTCCGTTTCTTCGGCGAGATCCAGCCGTTCCGCTATGAGGGGCCGGAGAGCCGGAACCTCTTCGCCTATCGCTGGTACGACAAGGACCGGATGGTGCTTGGCAAGCGGATGGAGGACCATCTGCGCTTCGCCATCGCCTATTGGCACTCCTTCACCTGGCCGGGCGGCGACCCGTTTGGCGGTGAGACCTTCCTGCGCCCCTGGATGCACGGCGGCGACGAGATGGCTCTGGCGCGCGCCAAGGCGGATGTGGCCTTCGACCTGTTCCGCATCCTCGACGTGCCGTTCTTCTGCTTCCACGATCGCGACATCGCCCCTGAGGGCAAGTCCTTGAGGGAGTCGAACGCGAACGTCCGCGCCATCGCCGACATCTTCGCCAGGAAGATGGAGACCGAGAAGGTGCGTCTCCTCTGGGGCACGGCGAACCTGTTCTCCAATCGCCGCTTCATGGCGGGGGCCGCCACGAATCCGGACCCGGACGTCTTCGCCTATGCGAGCGCCCAGGTGAAGCATGTGCTTGAAGTGACTCATGAACTCGGCGGCCAGAATTATGTTTTGTGGGGCGGCCGCGAGGGTTACGAGACTCTGCTCAACACCGACCTCAAGCGCGAACTCGACCAGATGGGCCGCTTCCTCAACCTTGTCGTCGAGCACAAGCACAGGATCGGCTTCAAGGGCACCATCCTGATCGAGCCCAAGCCGCAGGAGCCGACCAAGCACCAGTACGACTATGATGTCGGCACGGTCTATGGCCTGCTCTGCCGCGCCGGGCTGCAGGACGAGGTGAAGGTCAATATCGAGGCCAATCACGCCACGCTCGCCGGCCACAGCTTCGAGCACGAGATCGCCATGGCGGCGGCGCTGGGCATTTTCGGCTCGATCGACATGAACAAGGGCGACGCCCAGTCCGGCTGGGACACCGATCAGTTCCCGACCAATATCGAAGACACCGCGCTGGCCCTCTACGAGATCATCAAGGCCGGCGGCTTCACCACCGGGGGGCTCAATTTCGACGCCAAGATCCGCCGCCAGTCGCTCGACCCCGAGGACCTCGTGCTCGCCCATGCCGGCGCCATGGATCTGTGCGCCCGGGCGCTGCTGATGGCGGCCAAGATGGTCGAGGACGGCGCGCTGCAGCGCGCCGTCGATGAGCGCTATGCCGGCTGGAACGGCGCGGAGGGCGGCGCGATGTTCGCAGGCGAACGTTCGCTGGCCGACATTGCCGCGCGGGTGGAAGCCGAGGGCCTCGATCCGCAGCCGCGCTCCGGGCGGCAGGAGCGGCTGGAGAACCTTGTGGCGAGCTATTTCTGATTTTCATTTGTCCTAGTCGTCATCCCGGAAAGCCGCAGGCCGATCCCGGATGACGACCGAAACGCAATGACAAACCAAGGCGCCGCAAAGAGCGCTCGCGGCATATCATGGGAGGAATGAATGGCATCCAATGTGAAGGGGCCGGCGATCTTTCTCGCGCAGTTTGCGGGCGATCAGGCACCGTTCAATTCGTGGGATTCGATCTGCAAATGGGCGTCCGAGCTCGGCTATGAGGGGGTGCAGATCCCGTCATGGGACGGGCGCCTGTTCGATCTCGAAAAGGCAGCGTCCTCGAAGGATTATTGCGACGAGATCAAGGGCGTGGCGGCGGGGCATCGGCTGACCATCACCGAATTGTCGACCCATCTCCAGGGCCAGCTGGTGGCGGTGCATCCGGCCTTCGACGAGGCGTTCGACGCGTTTGCGCCGCCGGCGGTACACGGCAAGCCCGGCGAGCGGCAGGCCTGGGCGGTGCAGCAGATGAGGAACGCCGCCAAGGCCTCGCAGCATCTGGGGCTCACCGGCCACGTCTCCTTCCCCGGCGCGCTGGCCTGGCCGTTCGCCTATCCCTGGCCGCAGCGCCCCGCCGGCCTGATCGAGACCGCGTTCACCGAGCTCGGCAAGCGCTGGAAGCCGATCCTCGATGCGTTCGACGAGGCCGGCGTCGATGTCGGCTATGAGATCCATCCCGGCGAGGATGTGTTCGACGGCGCCACCTTCGAGATGTTCCTCGACGCGGTGGGTGGGCATCCGCGCTGCGGCATCAATTACGATCCCTCGCACTTCGTGCTGCAGCAGCTTGACTACCTCGCCTTCATCGACATCTATCACGAGCGCATCACCGCCTTCCACGTCAAGGACGCCGAGTTCAACCCGACCGGCCGGCAGGGTGTCTATTCCGGCTATGCGTCGTGGGTGGACCGCGCCGGGCGGTTCCGCTCGCTCGGCGACGGCCAGGTCGATTTCAGCGCGATCTTCTCGAAGATGGCGCAGTACGGCTATGACCGCTGGGCGGTGCTGGAATGGGAGTGCTGCCTGAAGCATCCCGAGGACGGCGCGCGCGAGGGCGCCGAGTTCATCAAGCACCACCTCATCCACGTCACGGAGAAAGCGTTCGACGACTTTGCCGGCGGGTCGGTGGACCAGGGCAAGGTCAATCGGATGCTGGGGCTTTAGTAGTTACGAATCAAATAGATCATCCTCATCCTGAGGTGCTCGCGCAGCGAGCCTCGAAGGATGTTCATGCAGAGGGCGGTCTTCTGGAATGGGCATCCTTCGAGGCCGGCCTCCGGCCGGCACCTCAGGATGAGGTGGTGATAAAAGCCAGGGAGAACACCAATGCCCATCGAAGGACGGGGAGACGGCGGCGCATCAAGCCGCATCCGGCTCGGCATGGTCGGCGGCGGCGAAGGGGCGTTCATCGGCGCGGTGCATCGCATCGCGGCGCGGCTCGACGACCAGTATGAGCTGGTCGCCGGCGCGCTGTCGTCGACGGCGGAGAAGTCGCACCGTTCCGGCGCCGCGCTCGGCCTCGCCTCGGACCGCGTCTATGACGACTTCACGGTGATGGCGAAGACCGAGGCGGCGCGGCCCGACGGCATCGAAGTCGTCGCCATCGTGACGCCGAACCACATGCATGCGCCGGTGGCGAAGGCCTTCCTCGAAGCCGGCATCCACGTGATCTGCGACAAGCCCCTGACCGTCGACATCGATTCCGCCCGCGCACTGAAGTCGTTGGCGGAGCAGACGAAACGCATCTTCGCGGTGACCCACAACTACACCGGCTATCCGATGGTGCGCCACGCCCGCGAGATGGTCGCGAAGGGCGAGCTCGGCGAGATCCGCGTCGTCCAGCTGCAGTATGCGCAGGACTGGCTGACCGAGCGGCTGGAGGACACCGGCCAGAAGCAGGCATCCTGGCGGGTCGATCCCGCATTGGCCGGAGCCGGCGGCTGCCTCGGCGACATCGGCACCCATGCCTATAATCTCGCCGACTACATCACCGGCATTCCGGTGCGCTCGCTCTGTGCGGAACTGACCACCTTCGTGCCGGGCCGCCGGCTCGACGACAATGTGCAGATCATGCTGCGCTACGCCAACGGCGCGAAAGGCTTCATCTGGGCGAGCCAGGTGGCGCCGGGCAACGAGAACAATCTCGGCATCAAAATCTATGGCACCAAAGGTGGGCTGGAGTGGTGGCAGGAGCAGCCGAACCAGCTGCACTTCGCACCCTTCGGTGAGCCGACCCGGACGATCGCCCGCGCCACAGGCGCCGCCGGGCCGGCCGCGGGACGGGTGACGCGGACCCCGTCCGGCCATCCCGAGGGCTATCTGGAGGGCTTCGCCAATATCTATGGCGAGGTGGCGCGCGCCATCCGCGCCGCGCGCACGGGCGAGCCGCTCGATGAGGCCGTGCAGTTCCCGACGGTGGATGACGGCGTGAAGGGCGTCGTCTTCATCGAGGCGGCGGTGAAATCGTCGAAGGCGGGGGCGGCGTGGGTGGAGCTGTAGGCTCTTCTTTCGCTCCTCAAAGGACGTCGTCCCGTTCATCCACCAAGTGTCATCCCGGACGGCCGGACGCCGATCCGGGACCGCAGGAAGGTGCCGAGCAACACCTTCTTGCGATCCCGGCTCTCCGCTTCGCTGCGGCCGGGATGACGCCCGCGGTGAATGCCGGAAATCCCACCTCCCTCTAGGTAAATCCAAGCGCTTTCGTCTTGCACGCCTTCCGCGTTCGTGCATGATGTACGCACCTCAGAATAACCGCAAAAGTTTAGCTTGCGGTGTTTAGTAAAGTGCGTTCTACTAAACATATCCCGTATGATCGGCCCGTTAGAAGCCGGCGGCGGGGAGGAAACGTTACTCAACGTCCATGACCATTCCCCGCCAGCCACGCGGGGCGATGCCAATCCCGGTTTGCCGGCGTCTCTCGCCGGGCCGACGCGGCATGTCCGCTCACGGGTCATCGACGGCCAACGGGAGGAGGAACACCCATGAGGAAGCTGTTGGCGGCCGCCGCCGCGCTCGCCGCCTTTGCCGCGGCGCCGCCCGCGCCCGCGCATGCCCAATCCAAGCAGATCACGCTGTGCTGGGCCGCCTGGGACCCGGCGAATGCTTTGGTCGAACTGTCCAAGGACTTTACCACGAAGTCCGGCATCCAGATGAAATTCGAATTCGTGCCGTGGACCAGCTTCGCCGACCGCTTCCTCAACGAGCTGAACTCGAAGGGCAAGCTCTGCGACCTGCTGATCGGCGACAGCCAGTGGCTTGGCGGCTCGGCGGAGAACGGCCATTACGTCAAGCTGAACGACTTCTTCGCCAAGGAAGGCATCAAGATGTCGTCCTTCCTGCCGGCTGCCGTGGAAGGCTATTCCACCTGGCCGAAGGGCTCCGACAATTACTGGGCCCTGCCGGCGATGGGCGACGCCCTCGGGTGGACCTATCGCAAGGACTGGTTCGCCCGTCCCGAGCTGCAGCAGGCCTTCAAGGCCAAGTATAATCGCGACCTCGCCGCGCCCAAGACCTGGGACGAGCTGAAGCAGGTGGCGGAATTCTTCCAGGGGCGGGAGATCGACGGCAAGAAGGTTTATGGCGCTGCCATCTTCACCGAGCGCGGCTCGGAAGGCATCACCATGGGCTCGACCGCCGCGCTCTATCCTTACGGCTTCGAATACCAGAACCCGAAGAAGCCCTACGACATGGAAGGCTTCGTGAATTCGCCGGATTCGGTGAAAGGTCTCGAGGCCTACAAGGCGCTGTTCAAGTGCTGCACCCCGCCGGGCTATACCGACGCCTACATGCAGGAGGGTCTCGACGCCTTCAAGTCCGGGCAGGTGGCGATGATGATGAACTGGTTCGCCTTCTTCCCGGGCCTCTACAAGGACGAGAAGGTCGGCGGCGAGCGCATCGGCTTCTTCGTGAACCCGAAGGAGAAGATCGCGGCCTCGCCGCTCGGCGGGCAGGGCATCTCGGTGGTTTCCTATTCGCCGAACAAGGAAGCCGCGCTCCAGTACATCAAGTGGTTCGCGCAGGACGACGTGCAGGCCAAATGGTGGTCGCTGGGCGGCTATTCGTGCGCCAAGTCGGTGCTCGAGGCGCCCGGCTTCCCGAAGTCCGCGCCGTTCGCGGCGGACTTCCTGGTGGCGATGGGCCAGGTGAAGGACTTCTGGCAGGAGCCGACCTATGCCGAACTGATGCAGGCGATGCAGAAGCGCGTGCATGACTATGTGGTGGCCGACAAGGGCACAGCGAAGGAAGCACTCGATCTGCTGATCAAGGATTGGCAGAAGACCTTCAAGGAAGACGGGCGGATGTGACCGCCGTCTTTACTGGGGCATTGCGTCAGCCCCAGAGCAACGTCATCCCCAGGTTTGTCCCGGGGATCTCGATCCGAAGCTGAACTGTGGGTTCAGTCAATGGGAATCGAGATGGCCGGGACAAGCCCGGCCATGACGGATGGGAGGTGGTGACCTCCGATGTTTTCGCGATCCCGGATAGCCGCCTGCGGCATCGTCCGGGATGACGAAGCCGAGGAGCGGGTGTCCGAAATCCCGCGCCATTGCAGTTTTGGAAACGCCATGACGGAAACTTCCACGGTCAGTCATCTCGCGCGGAGCGCCGCCGAGGCGACGCCGGACCCGGTCGCCCGGCGCGTACGCGGCCTGTCGGACCGCGCCATTGCCTGGGTGTTCATCGCCCCGACCATCATCCTGCTGCTGGCGATCAACATCTTCCCGCTGATCTGGACGATCCATCTCTCCTTCACCAACTACCGGGCGAACCGGCCGAATGCGGCGGTGACCAATCTCGGCGTCGAGCATTATTCGAACATCCTGTCCGACCCCGACGTCTGGCACTCGATGCAGGTCACCGCGCATTTCGTGTTCTGGACCATCGCGATCCAGACCGTGCTCGGCTTCGCGCTGGCCTATCTGATCGACCGCAAGTTCCGCGGCCACGGCTTCTGGACCACGGTGATCCTGATCCCGATGATGCTGTCGCCGGCAGTGGTGGGGAACTTCTGGAAATTCCTCTACCAGCCGCAGATCGGCCTGTTCAACTACATCGTCGGTTTCTTTACCGGTCTCGAGCCGTCCTCCTTCCAGATGATCGGCGATGTCCGGCTGGCGCCGTGGTCGATCATCATCGTCGATACCTGGATGTGGACGCCCTATGTGGCACTGATCTGCCTCGCCGGGCTGCGCTCCATTCCCGATTACATCTATGAGGCGGCGGAAGTCGATCGTGCCTCGCCCTGGCGGCAGTTCTGGTCGATCACGCTGCCGATGGCGATGCCGTTCATCATGCTCGCGGTGCTGTTCCGCGGCATCGAGAACTTCAAGATGTTCGACATGGTGAACCTGCTCACCTCGGGCGGGCCGGGCTCCACCACCGAGGTCGCCTCTATCACCTTGAAGCGCGAAGCCTTCGAGAAATGGCGCACGGGTTATTCCTCCGCATTCGCCATTATCCTGTTCGTCACGGTATTTGGACTGGCGAACATATATGTGAAGGCGCTGAACCGGGTGAAGAGCCGATGAATGTACTTCGTTTGATTGGGCAAGAGCCCCTCACCCCAACCCTCTCCCCGACGGGGAGAGGGGGCAGGGAGCGCCGTCTTCACCTCGCCCCCGCGGGGAGAGGTCGGATCGCGCTAGCGATCCGGGTGAGGGGGCGCGTCGGCGCCAAGGAGTCCTGACATGCCCGGCATCTCAACCGCCCATTCGGTCGTCGAGCCATCCCCGCTGTCGAAGCGCATCGCCGGCGGCGTGGTGATCCTCTACGCGCTGATCGCCATGATCCCGCTGGTGTGGATCTTCCTCACAGGTTTCAAGACGCCGCCGGATTCCATTTCCTATCCACCCAAGGTGGTCTTCACTCCGTCGCTGGAAGGCTATTGCAATCTCTTCACCACGCGCTCGCGGCAGACCCCGGAATACATCGCCGGCCTGCCGCCGGCGGAGGGGCTCTGCGACGAGATCGCCCGCAATCGCAACATGGTGGTGGCTGGGCCGTCCAAGTTCGTGCCGCGCTTCCTCAATTCGCTGATCATCGCCTTCTCCTCGACGCTGCTGGCGGTGGGGCTCGGCACGCTGGCGGCCTATGGCTTCTCGCGCTTCAAGGTGCCGCTGGCGGATGACCTGCTGTTCTTCATCCTGTCGACTCGGATGATGCCGCCTATCGCGGTGGCGATCCCGATCTACCTCATGTACCGCGAGCTCGGCCTGTCCGACACCAGGCTCGGCATGATCCTGCTCTACACCGCGGTGAACGTCTCGCTCGCCGTGTGGCTGCTGAAGGGCTTCATCGACGAGATCCCCCGCGAATATGAGGAAGCCGCGATGATCGACGGCTACACGCGCCTCCAGGCGTTCCGCAAGGTGGTGTTGCCGCAGGCGGCGACCGGCATCGCCGCAACCGCGATCTTCTGCCTGATCTTCGCCTGGAACGAATACGCCTTCGCGGTGCTGCTCACTTCGGGCGAGGCGCAGACGACGCCGCCCTTCATCCCCTTCATCATCGGCGAGGGCGGCCAGGATTGGCCGGCGGTGGCGGCGGCGACGACGCTGTTCGTCATCCCGATCTTTGTCTTCACCATCCTGCTGCGGAAGCATCTCTTGCGCGGAATCACTTTCGGAGCGGTGCGGAAATGAGCGTCTCCTCCATACTGTCGTCATCCCGGACGGCCGAAGGCCGAGCCGGGATCGCGAAAACATCGGAGAGCGATCCCGGCTCACCGGCTTCGCAAGAGGCTGCCCTCGGGCTTGCCGGAGGCAAGACCCATGGGTCCGGGATGACGGCGAGTGGGGCGAAAGGTTCGTTCCGGCTGTTCCGCCGCGGGCCGTGGGAGAACCTTGCCACCCTCGTCATTGCCGCGGGCGTCATCATGCTGATGCAGCCCTTCTCGATCGAGCTTTATGGCTGGTCGTTCCTGACGACGCTGGTCGGCACCGCCATGTTCATCATCGTCTCCAAGTTTCCGGACTAGAGAAATGGCGCAGATCAGGGTCGAAAACCTGCACAAGGCATTTGCCGAGTTCGTGGCGGTGCAGAACTCCAGCTTCACCGTCGAGGATGGCGAGTTCTTCTGCCTGCTCGGGCCTTCCGGCTGCGGCAAGACCACGACGCTGCGGATGATCGCGGGCCTGGAATTGCCGACCTCCGGCACCATCAATCTGGGCGGCGAGGACGTGACCTATCTGCGCGCGGCGGAGCGGGACATCGCCTTCGTGTTCCAGCTCTTCGCGCTCTATCCGCACATGAATGTGCGCCAGAACATCGGCTTTCCGCTCAAGTGCATGGGCCTGCCGCGAGCCGAGATCACGGCCAAGGTCGAGGCCGCCGCAAAGACCCTGCGCATCACCCATCTGCTGGATTCCCGCGTCTCGGGCCTCTCGGGCGGTGACCGCCAGCGCATCGCGCTCGGCCGCGCCATCGTCCGCGAGCCGGCCGCCTTCATGATGGACGAACCGCTCGGCGCGCTCGATGCCGAGTTCCGGCATCTGATGTGCGGGGAATTGCGGGCGCTCCACGATCGCTTGAGGGCCACCACGGTCTATGTCACCCACGACCAGATGGAAGCCATGGCGATGGCCGACAAGATCGCGGTGATGAACCGCGGCATCATCGAGCAATACGCCAGTCCCCAGGAGATCTATGACCGGCCGGCGAGCCTGTTCGTCGCCGATTTCATCGGCTCGCCGCCGATGAATTTGCTGAAATTTTCGGGCACGCTGGCGCCGGGCGCGCGGGAGATACGGCTGGACGAAGTCGCAGTTCCCGTGCCGGAGCTGCGCGAGGGCATTGGCGAGAGCTCGCTGGTGCTCGGGGTCAGGCCCGAGCACGTGCGCTTTTCCGACAACGGCGCGGTCCGCGGCGAGGTCTACGGCACCGAATATCTCGGTACTACCCAGATCGTCACGCTCAGGACGCCGAACGGTTCGCTGAAGGCGCGGGTGCCGTCGCATCTGAAGGTCAGTACCGGCGAGCAGCTGGGCCTTGCTTTCCGCAGCGAGCGGCTCTCGCTGTTCGAGGCCGGCAGCGGGCGTGCCATACGCACCGCCTTGCACGATGCAGCAAGCGTGGGAGCCGCCAATGGCTGAGGTCAGGCTGGAAGGCGTCACCAAGACGTTCGGCACCATCACCGCCATGTCCGACATCTCGCTGACCATCGGGGATGGCGAACTCGTCGTGCTGCTCGGTCCGACCGGCGCCGGCAAGACCACCACGCTGCGCCTTATCGCCGGGCTCGAGAAGCCGGACGCCGGGCGCGTCACCATCGGCGGGCGGGATGTCACGCTCGTCAATCCGGCGGAGCGCGACGTGGCCTTCGTGTTCCAGCAATATTCGCTCTATCCGCACCTCTCGGTGTTCGACAATCTCGCCTTCCCCTTGCGCTCCCCGGCGCGGCGGGTGGCGGAGGACCAGATCAAGCGCAAGGTCGGCGAGGTGGCGCGGCTCCTCCATATAGAGGACAAGCTCGCCAACCGCGCCACACAGCTTTCCGGTGGCCAGATGCAGCGCGTCGCCATTGGCCGGGCGCTGGTTCGCAAGCCCTCCATCTACCTGATGGACGAGCCGCTCTCCTCGCTCGACGCCAAGCTGCGCTCGGAATTGCGGCTGGAGCTGAAGCGCATCCAGCAGGAGCTGGGGGCCACCATCCTCTATGTGACGCACGACCAGATCGAGGCCATGACCATGGCCTCGCGCATCGGCGTCATCGACAATGGCCGGCTCGTGCAGGTCGGCACGCCGCGCGAGATCTATGAGAGCCCGGTGGACCTGCATGTCGCGCAGCGGCTCGGCCAGCCGGGCATCAATCTCGTGCCGCGCGCGCTGCTGCCGGACGTGCCGGCCCCGGACGCGGCCGCGACCATCGGCGCGCGCACCGAGCATGTGCGCATCGCCAGGGCGGGCGAGGCGGACGGCGTCGGCACGGTGCGTTGGATCGAGCGGCTCGGCGACCAGAACCATCTGCACGTCACGCTGAAAGGGCGCGAACTGGTCACGCTGGGCGATCCGGACCTCGAGCTTTCCGTCGGCGACAGGGTCGGTGTCGAATTCGTGCGCCCGCTCTATTTCGACGCCGAAGGCCGGCGGATCGGCGCGTGAGGGCGAAGTGATGAAGATCGGCTTCAACATGCTGCTGTGGACGACCAAGGTCGGGGAGCAGCACCGCGCCATCCTCGAGGACCTGCGCACCACCGGCTATGACGGGGTCGAGGTGCCGGTGCTCGACGGCAAGCCGCATTATTACGACGCGCTCGGCCGCGTGCTCATGGGCGAGGGGCTGGAGGCGACGGCGATCACCATTATCCCCTCGCTCGACCTGAACCCGATTGGCGATGACCCGGAGCAGCGGACCAGGGCGCTCGACTACATGAAATGGGCGATCGACTGCACCGCGGCGATGGGTTCGCGGGTGCTGTGCGGACCATTGCATTCGACGCTGGGTCATTTCAGTGGCTTCGCGCCGAACGCCGCGGAACGCGCGCGGGCGATCGAGTTCCACCATCTCGTCGGCGACCATGCGAAGGCGGCAGGGGTGGTTCTCGCTGTCGAGGCGATCAATCGCTTCGAATGTTATTTCCTCAACACCATGGACGACCTCTCGGCCTATCTCGACGAGGTGGCCCACCCGGCAATTTCCGGCATGTATGACAGCTTCCACGCCAATATCGAGGAGAAGGACCCGGTCAGCGCGATCGGCCGGAATATCCGCCACATCGCCCATGTCCACATTTCGGAGAACGACCGCGGTACTCCGGGCAGCGGCCATGTCGACCTCGCCGGCACCTTCAAGGCACTTAAGAGCGGCGGCTATGACGGCTGGCTGACCATCGAGGCGTTCGGCCGCACGCTCCCCGAGCTCGCAGCGGCGACGCGGGTGTGGCGCGACCTCGCTCCTTCGTCAGCGGACATCTATCGAAAGGGCTATCGCGCGGTCAGCGATGGCTGGGCTCAAGCTTAGCTCAAGCATGGCTCAAGCATTGCTCAAGGAAACGCACAGCATGGACGCCGCATTGCAGAAGCAATTGATCGAGGCGGTGGCGAACACCGTGATCGCGCACGCCGAGGAATTGACCACGCTCGACCAGGCGATCGGCGACGGGGATCACGGGTTGAACATGAAACGCGGCTTCGAGGCGGTGCTGTCCGACATTGACGGGCTCTCGGCAAAGCCGCTGCCGGATGCGCTGAAAGCCATCGGCACGCAGCTGGTGATGAAGGTCGGCGGCGCCTCGGGCCCGCTCTACGGCACCTTCTTCATGACGCTCGGCAAGACGCTGCCGCCGGATCCGACGGCCGAAGACGTCGCCCGCGCCTTCGAACTCGCGTTGGAGGCGACGCGGGCGCGCGGCAAGTCCGAGGCCGGGCAGAAGACCCTGCTCGACGTGCTGACCCCGGTGCTCGACGAGCTGCGCCAAGGGGACGGCAATTCGGGCGCCGACCTGCCGGCGCGGCTCAAGGCGCGCGCCCTTGCCGCCGCCGAGACCACGGTGCCGATGAAGGCGGTGCGCGGACGCGCCTCCTTCCTCGGCGACCGCTCGATCGGCCATATGGATCCCGGTGCGCGTTCGTCCTCGCTGATGATCGCCGCCGCCTGCGACGTACTGGAAGGCTGAGAATGTCAAACGTGGGAATAGTCATCGTCTCGCACTCGGCCAAGGTGGCGGAGGGCGCCGCCGACATGGTGCGGCAGATGGTCGGCGACGCGGTGCCGCTGGCCTTTGCCGGCGGCAATGCCGAAGGCGGACTTGGCACGGACGTTGCCGCGATCATGGCGGCGATCGAGGCCGCCTGGTCGGAAGCCGGCGTCGCCGTGCTGGTGGATCTCGGCGGTGCCGAGACCAATAGCGAGATGGCGATCGAAATGATGGACGAGAATCGACGCGAGCGGATCGTGATCTGCAATGCGCCGATCGTCGAAGGCGCGGTGATCGCCGCGACCGAGGCGTCGGGCGGCTCGAAGCTCGATGTGGTGAAGCGCACGGCGGAAGAGCTTTCGCCGGTATGAGACGGAGTGCCCGATGAGCCATGCGCAGATCAAGGGTGAGGCGGTGCTGACCAATGCCGTCGGCCTGCATGCCCGCCCTTCGGTGAAGCTGACGCAGCTCGCCAAATCCTTCGCCGCCGCCATCGAGGTCGGGCTCGCGGCCGACGGGCCCTGGGTCGACGCCAAGAGCCCGGTGAAGATCATGCGGGTGAAGGCCGGCAAGGGCGCGACGCTCCATTTCCGCGCGCACGGCGCGGATGCCGCCAAGGCGGTGGCGGCGCTGGTCGATCTCGTCGATCGTCGTTTCGACGAGGAGGAGGCCGAGGCGGCCGGCGAGGGCACGGGAGGGGCGGCGTGAGTGAGCTTCGCCTGCAGGGCCGTAGCGCCTCGCCTGGCCTTGCTGCCGGGCCGGTGGTGGTGCTGGCCGCGCAGACGGCGGTGCGGCAGGCGACCGGCGATCCGGTGCACGAGGCGGAGGCGCTGCGCACTGCGCTCAAGGCCGCCGCCATCGACATAGCCACGCTGGCCGAGCACGCCGGCGGCGAGGCAGCGGACATGCTGGGCTTCCAACTCGCCTTGATCGAGGACGATGCGCTGGCCGAAGGCGCCTTCGACGCCATCGGCGCCGGCATCCCCGCCGACCACGCCTGGCGCGCGGCGCTGAATGCCGAGATCGCCGGCTATGAGGCGGCGGAAGACGAATATTTCCGTGCCCGTGCCGCCGACCTCGCCGATGTGCGCGACCGTGTGCTGGCCGAGCTGAGCGGCGAGGCGGCGCGCGCGCCGACGTCCGGGATCGTGGCGGCGCACGACCTGCCGCCCTCGCGCTTCCTCGGCATGGACTGGTCGAAGGGCGGCGCCATCTTGCTGGCCGGCGGCAGCCCGACCAGCCACGTCGCCATGCTGGCGCGCTCGCGCGGCATACCGATGATCGTCGGGCTCGGCGGCGATCCGGCGCGGCTCGCCGGCGACGTGCTGGTCGACGGCACCGCCGGGGCCGTGGTGATCGACCCCTCGCCGGAGACGCGGCGCGCCTTCGAGAGCCGCCGCAGCGAGGATGAGGCGCGCGCCGCCGCTGCCGCCACGGGGCTCAAGGAGAAGGCGGTGACGGCCGACGGCACGCCCATCGCCGTGCTGATCAACGTCGCCGATCCGGACGAGCTTTCCGGTCTCGACCCTGCGATTTGCGACGGCATCGGCCTGGTGCGCACCGAGTTCCTGTTCCATGCCGCCGACGCCTTGCCCGACGAGGAGCGCCAATACGATGTCTATCGCCGCCTGGTGGAATGGGCCGCGAGCGATGGCGTGCCGCGCACCGTCACCATCCGCACCCTCGATGCCGGCGGCGACAAGCCGATCCCCGGCCTGACCGAGGATGGCGAGAGCAATCCCTTCCTCGGCGTGCGCGGCATCCGTCTCTCGCTGAAGCGGGAGGGCGTGTTCCGCGTGCAGCTTCGCGCCTTGTTGCGTGCGGCAGTGCTCGGGCCGCTGAAGGTGATGCTGCCCATGGTGACGGTGCCGGACGAGATCGAGGCCACGCGCCGGCTGATGGGCGAGGAACTCGCCGCGCTTGACGCGGCCGGCGTGCCGGCGCGGCAGCCGGCGCTCGGCATCATGGTCGAGGTGCCGGCGGCGGCGATCGCGATCGATGATTTCGACGCCGATTTTTTCTCGATCGGCTCCAACGACCTGACACAGTACATCACCGCCGCGGCGCGCGACATAGGCAATGTCGCCTATCTCGCCGACCCGCTGAATCCTGCGGTGCTGCGCATGGTGGCGCGGGTGGCCGCGCGTGGTGCCGCCCTCGGTCGCGATGTGAGCCTGTGCGGCGATGCCGGCGGCGAGCCTGCCATCATCCCGCATCTCGTAGCAGCCGGGCTGCGCACCCTCTCCATGGCGCCGGTCCAGCTTGCCGCGGCCAAGGCGGCGATCCGCGCGATCGATCTCGGGAGGGGGGTGGGCGAGGGGGCGGACAGCGCCTGCGGAGCGGGCAAATGAACGAGATGGCGCCCGAGGGGCGGCCGAGCGCGGGAGTGGCGGATTACAAGAGCGTGCTGCGCCGCGTGCTCGACAACCGGCCCTCCGGCACGCGCCAGCGCCTGGCGCTGGCGCTGGGCAAGAACCGCTCCTTCGTCTCGCAGATCGCCAATCCGTCGTATCCGGTGCCGATCCCGGCGCAGCATGTCGAGACCATCTTCGAGGTCTGCCACTTCTCGCTCGACGAGCGGAAGACCTTCCTCGAGGCCTATCGCCGGGCCCATGCGCGCCGCAAGCTGGAGGCCGGAGACGCGCCGAAGCGCCGCGTCATCTCCATCACCGTGCCGGATCTCGGCGATGCCCGCCGCAACCATGCTGTGGACGAGATGGTCGCCGAGTTCGCCGCACGCCTCGCCAGGCTGGCGGAGGATATTTCCTGATCCATTGAACAACGTGGACGCGCCCGGAGAGGTGCGCCCTATCGGAGGACGCAAATGAAGAAGCTCATCAATGCGCCGGAGGCCGTGCTCTCCGAGAGCCTCGACGGCTTTGCCCGTGCCCACGCCGATCTCGTCACGCTCGGCGAGGAGCGCAAATTCGTCGCCCGTCGTCAGTTGACCCCGGGCAAGGTGGCGCTGATCTCCGGCGGCGGTTCGGGGCATGAGCCGCTGCATGCCGGCTTCGTCGGCTATGGCATGTTGGACGCGGCGTGCCCGGGGCAGGTCTTCACCTCACCGACGCCGGACCAGATGGCGGCGGCGGTGGAAGCGGTGGAGCAGGGCGCCGGCGCGCTGTTCATCGTGAAGAATTACGAGGGCGACGTGATGAACTTCGAGATGGCGGCGGAGATCGCCGGCCGCGAAGTCGCGCGCGTGCTCACCGATGACGATGTCGCGGTGGAGGCCTCCACCTGGTCGACCGGGCGGCGCGGCGTCGCCGGCACGCTGGTGGTGGAGAAGATCGTCGGCGCCGCCGCCGAGCAGGGCCGCCCGCTCGCCGATCTCGTGGCGCTCGGCGAGGCGGTGAACCGGGCGACGCGCTCCATGGGCGTCGCGCTCACCTCCTGCACCGTGCCGGCCGCCGGCAAGCCAACCTTCGTGATCGGCGAGGACGAGATGGAGATGGGGGTCGGCATCCATGGCGAGCCCGGCCGCCGCCGGGTCGCCCTGGCGCGCGCTGACATGATCGCCGAGGAAATGCTCGAGGCGGTGCTGGCCGATCTTCCGGCCGCCCGAGGGGCGCCGTGCCTGCTGCTGGTGAACGGCTTCGGCGGCACGCCGCTCATGGAGCTCTATCTGATGGTGGAGGCGGCGAGCCGCGTGCTGGACAAGCACGGCGTGAAGGTGGCGCGCCATTTGACCGGAAACTACGTCACCTCGCTCGACATGGCGGGATGCTCGCTGACGGTGACCGCGCTCACCGATGAGATGATCGGCCTGTGGGATGCGCCGGTGCACACCGCGGCGCTGAGGTGGGGGCGGTGAGGGTTCCCGGGGGCCTTATCGTGGGAGGGAGTTATTCCCATTACCAGAAGCACCGATCCGTCATGCCGGGCTTGTCCCGGGCATCCATGTCTTTGACGGTAGAGCAACCGTGGATGGCCGGGACGCGCCCGGCCATGACGGCGGAAATGGCGCCCAATGCCGCTGCTATCGTAGAACTGCGGGATGACGCCACCGGACCGGTCGCAGGTGCCGGCATCATGCTCCAGTTGGTTGTCATCGAAAACGATGAACGTGGAGCGATGTCTCCACGTTCAATGTGAGCTGACAATCGGCGGATAGGGATCGGGGAATTTCGGCGGCCGATAGGCGAGCGCCGGCACCAGGCGGGCTATGAAGCGGCAGATGCTGCGCTCGTTCATCGAGAGCGCATAGGCGACATAGGCCGGATCGCGCGACAGATTGTATTCCTCGGTGCGCGCTCGCCACCAATAGACCGCGTTCACGCACAGCAGGATGGCGCAGTTGTGCAGGGCGTCGATCCAGCTTCCCGTGGTAATGAAGGGGATGCCGACCAGCCACCAGACGATGTTCTTGAACAGATAGGCTGGATGCTTGGTGAAGCGGAACAGCCCGTCGGTGAGGATGCCGCGATGGCTGAGGTTCGAATAGCGGATGCCGAAATTCAGCGACGCGGAGAGATAGAGTGTGTGGAAGAACAGGATGGTGAGACCGTACATGATATAAGGGATGTGCATGCCGGCGAGCGCATTGCCCCAGCGATAACCCTCCTCATAAGTGAGATAGCTGCCATAGAGCACGGCGGAGAAGGGAAAATAGCAGATCAGCGTTGCCACCCAGCCGCGCCAGGTCTCGTCGGTCGCCACCACCGCGGTGCCGAGCAGCCGAAGCGAGAAGATATAGCCGACAATGGCAAGGACCACGTCGACGGCGAGGACCAGCTCCCAATAATAGTCGAAGAACGTATAGAAGCTCGAGAAGGCGAGCTCGAAGCGGTGGCTGGCGAACCACTCGACGCTGTAGGACAGCGATCCGATCATGATCGGCAGGAAGAACAGCTTCACCAGCCAGGCGAGCGCGAAGCGGCGCAGCAGCATCCGCGTCCATACACGCGCCAGGAAGACGATGATGCTGTAGCGACCGATGTACCAATAAAAGTCCCGCTTCACCGGCAGCCATATCTGGCAGGCGATGAAATAGAGCGCCGAGATGATCAGGAATGCTGGCCCGAAGGTGGTGAAGGCATCATGGAAGGCCGTGTAGTTGGCCTTGGTGTATTCGGGGAACGACGCATAGACGACATAGGCGGCAAGCACGATCTGCGAAAAGCCGAAGGCCTTGAGCAGCGCAAAGCGCAGGCCGGCGGCGCTGAGCGGGCGCGTCAGCACCGGCGCGCGCAGGCCGTGAATCTGGACATACTCATAGATGACGCCGGGCGCTGCATAGGCGAGCGTGGCAAGCGCGATGATATCCAGCGCCGATAGCCCATAGCGGTCAAGCGGGCTCACCAGCACTACGATCGAGGCGATCGCGCAACCGATGCCGAGCCAGAACGGACTTGCAGTGCGGGGAACTGCCGACCCTCCCGCGCGCCGGGACGCGGCTTCTGCCGCCGGCGAGGTCAGGATGTGATCCGTACTCAAGGTGGCACTCCCGATCGTGATGCGAGCAGCCGAACCGCAAAACAGTGTGGCTCAATTGAATGAATAAATCGAGTGGCCGCTATAGCCGAATTCTGTGCCGTTTTGGTACACG
>JAQSWY010000071.1 GCA_029266425.1 Xanthobacteraceae bacterium | reverse complement strand
TCGGCCTGCCGCGCCACATCCGCACCATTGGCGCAGGCGATCGCGCCGGCCTGCCGCAGCGCCTCCGGCACACCGCTGCGGGAGTGGCCATAGAGCGTGTGGCCGGCGGCGAGCAAATGCCCCGCCATCGGCGCGCCCATGATGCCGAGACCGATGAAGCCGACCTTCGCCATTGGTGTTTCCTCACAGGACCGAAATCTAGGAATGTGCCCTCATCCCCGGACTTGACGCGGGGATCCAGCCCATCCCGCATGCACCCGGTCGAAGTCTGGATCCCCGGGTCAAGCCCGGGGACGAGGGCGGAGAAGAGGCTCTCTCAGCCCTTGTACTTCGCCGCGATCGCCTCTGTCGTGCGGGCCAGCGTGCCGGTGTCGATGCCGACCGCGGTGAAGACGCAGCCCGCCGCCATGTAGCGGCGCGCCAGCGTCTCGTCGCCAGTGAGGATGCCGGCGCGGTTGCCGGAGGTGCGGATGCGGTAGATGGTCTTCTCGATCAGCTCGATGATGACCGGGTTGGCCTGGTCGCCGAGATAGCCCATGTCCGAGGAGAGGTCGCCCGGCCCGATGAACAGCCCGTCAATGCCCGGCACGGCGGCGATGGCTTCGAGATTGTCGAGCCCCTTGCGGGTCTCGATCTGCACCAGCACGCACAGCTCCTCATGGGCGCGGTGGTGATAGTTCTTCACCCGGCCGAAGCGCGAGGCGCGGCTCGCCCCGGCAAAGCCGCGAATGCCGTGCGGCGGGAAGCGGGTCGCCGCCACCGCGGCCTCGGCCTCTTCCACCGTCTCCACCATCGGGATCAGGAAGCTCTGCACGCCGATGTCGAGATAGCGCTTGATGACGATCGGGTCGTTCTCCGGCACCCGCAGGATCGGATGGGTCGCGTGCTCCATCATCGCCTGGAGCTGGCCGAGGATCGAGGCCACGTCGTTCGGGGCGTGCTCGGCGTCCAGCAGGAGCCAGTCGAAGCCGGAGCCGGCCAGGATCTCGGTTGCCGTGGCGCTCGCCATGCTGTTCCAGAAGCCGATCTGCTGCCGGCCGCCGAGAATGGCGCGCTTGAAGGGATTGACGGGTAGCTCCACGGCGGATTCCTCTCAGGTATCGGGTCGATTGGATGGGGGACGACGCGCCTATTCCGCCAGCGCTTCCTTGCGCTTGCGCAGGACGGCGGGCGACAGCATGGCGAGCAGCAAGGCGGCGACGATGGCGAGCAGCACCGCGCTGATCGGGTGGGTGAGGAACACCGACGGATCGCCGTCCGAGAGCTGCATGGCGCGGCGGAAATTCTCCTCGAGCTGCGGGCCCAGCACGAGGCCGAGCAGCAGCGGTGCCGGCTCGACGCCGACCTTGATGAAGAAATAGCCCACTACGGCGCAGCCCAGCATCAGCCAGACATTGAAGACGCTGTTGGAGATGCCGTAGGTGCCGATGCAGCAGAACAGCACGATCGCCGGGAACAGCAGGCGGTAGGGGATCTTCAGCATCGAGACCCAGAGCCCGACCAGCGGCAGGTTGATGATCAGCAGCATGAGATTGCCGGTCCACATGCTGGCGATCACGCCCCAGACCAGCGCGGGCTGCTCGGTCATCACCTGCGGGCCGGGCTGGATGCCCTGCATCATCAGCGCGCCGATCATCAGCGCCATCAGCGCGTTCGCCGGAATGCCCAGCGTCAGCAGCGGGATGAAGCTGGTCTGCGCGCCGGCATTGTTGGCGGCCTCCGGAGCGGCGACACCCTCGATGGCGCCCTTGCCGAAGCGCGAGGGATCGCGCGCCAGCTTCTTCTCCAGCGCATAAGCGGTGAAGGGCGGCAGGGCGGCGCCGCCGCCCGGCAGCACGCCGAGCGCCGAGCCGATCGCGGTGCCGCGCAGCATGGCCGGGAAGGCCGCCTTCAGATCATGCCAGGAGGGCACGAGATCGCGCAGCTTCTGGCTCACCACCTGGCGCACCGCGGGGCGCTCCAGATTGGCGATGATCTCGGCGAGGCCGAACATGCCCATCGCCACGGGGACGAAATCGAGCCCATCGGAGAGCGCGGGAATGCCGAAGGTCATGCGCGCGGCGCCGGAATTCACGTCGATGCCGACAGTGCCGATCAGCAGGCCGAGGAACACCATGGCGAGCGACTTCGCCACCGAGCCGTGGGCGAGGATGACCGCGGCGAACAGGCCGAGCACCAGCAGGCTGAAATATTCGACCGCGGTGAATTTCAGCGCCAGTGCCGCCAGCGGCAGACTCAGCACCGCGATGACCACGGTGGCGACGGTGCCGGCGAAGAAGGAGGAGATGGCGGCGATGGCGAGCGCCGGACCCGCCCTGCCCTGCTTCGCCATCTCGTGCCCGTCGAGACAGGTGACGACGGACGAAGTCTCGCCCGGCACGTTCACCAATATGGCCGTGGTCGAGCCGCCATACTGCGCGCCGTAGAAGATGCCGGCGAGCATGATCAACGCCGAGGCCGGCTCCAGCCCGAAGGTGAAGGGCAGCAGCAGCGCCACCGTGGGGATCGGGCCAATGCCGGGCAGCACGCCGATGGCGGTGCCGATGACGACGCCGATCAGGCAATAGACGAGATTGTCGAACTGCAGGGCGGTCGACAGGCCGAGCAGAAGATTGTCGAACAGTTCCATGGCTCGTCTACGGCTCGTCTTACCAGGGCCAGATCGACACCGGCAGAGCGAGGGCCTTCACGAACAGAAGGACCGCGGCTGCGGCGATGAACAGGCCGAACAGGATGACCTCGAAGAACCGGCTCTCGCGGCTGGCGAACGCGGCGATCAGGATCGCCGCGAGGGAAGCCGCCGCGAGCCCGGCATTCTCTATGAGCAGGGCGAAGGCAGCGACGGACGCGCCGACGCCGAGGATGGGCCGCGCCTGCACTGTGGGTATGCCGGCATAGCCCCTGACCAGCCCGCGCCCGGCGAAGAACAGGCCGAAGCCGAGCAGCACCAGCGCGATGGCGCGCGGCATGTAGCCGGGGCCCATATTGGCGGCGGTGCCGCCGGCGAGCTTCCATGTGGCGGCGAAAGTGATGGCCGCCACCGCGATGAGGAAGCCGCCGAACAGCAGGTCCGGCCAGTCGAACCGACGATGTGTCACGGACGAGCCTCGACCGCGTCAGTTGGTCTTGATGTCGGCGGCGCGCACGATGCCGCCCCAGCTCTCGATATTGGTGGTGAGCCACTTGGACACGTCAGCCGACGAGCCCGGACGCACCGCGCCGCCCTGCTCGGCGATCTTCTCCTGGATCTCAGGCATGGCAAGAATCTTCTGCAGCTCGGCATTGAGACGGGCGACGATCTCAGGCGGCGTCTTGCCGGTGGTCAGCAGCGCCTGCCAGGTGCCGGCATCCGAGAGCGGAAGCTTGGCTTCCTTGAAGGTCTGCACGTCCGGCAGCGACGGCAGGCGGGCGTCGCCGGTGACCGCAATGCCGACGAGTTGCTTGTTGGTGACGAACGGCAGGGTCGCCGTGGCGCCATTGATGATCACCGTGCTCTCGCCGGAGACGACCGCGCGCGAGGCGGCGGCACCGCCCTTGTAGGGCACGTTCTTCCACTCGATGCCGAGATCGCGGGCGAGCGCGACGGCGGTGATGTGGTTGAGCGCGCCGACGCCGGAATTGGCGACCGCGAGCTTGCCCGGATTGGCCTTGGCGTAAGCGACCAGCTCGGCGACGTTCTTGGCCGGAACCGAAGGATGCACCGCCATCACATAGGGGCCGAACATCACCATGCCGACCGGGGCGAGGTCCTTCTGGACGTCATAGGACAGATCCGGGAACAGGCTCGGGGCGACGGCGAGCGAGCCGATATCCATCAGCAGCAGGGTGTGGCCGTCGGCCTTGGCCTTGGCGACGGTATCGGCGCCGATATTGCCGGCCGCGCCTGGCTTGTTCTCGACCACGACCGGCTGGCCGATGGCCTCGGACAGCTTGGGGCTGATCAGGCGGGCGAGGATGTCGGACGTGCCGCCGGGCGCGAACGGGACCACGATGCGCACCGGGCGCTCGAAGGTCTGGGCCTGCGAAGCCGCAGGAGCGACGGCGCCGCACAGCGCCAGCGCGGCCGCGGCCGCCTTGAGAAGACGAAGGCTCATGGGCAATTCCTCCTGAGATACGGCGAGTGGCGTGCGCTTGGCGCGATTGATCATTGGGAGCGCAGACGCCGCGTTCCAAGGGCATGCTAGGTGAGGTGCGATGCGCCAGTGAATTGTTCTGAGCATTGATCAATGCTATTTTTGGATCGATGTTCGAACTCAGCCACCTCAGATGCTTCGTGGCGGTGGCCGAGGAGCTGCATTTCGGTCGCGCCGCCGCGCGCCTCAATCTCACCCAGCCCCCGCTCAGCCGGCAGATCCAGCTGCTGGAGCATACGCTTGATGTGAGGCTGCTCGACCGCACCAGCCGCTCGGTCGCGCTCACCCGCGCCGGCCACAATTTCCTGCCCGAGGCCCGCCGCCTGCTGCGCCTCGCGGAAGGCGCGGCGCTGGCAGCGCGCCGCACCGCGAGTGGCGAAGAGGGCTCGATCACGCTCGGCTTCACCGCGGCGTCCGGCTACGAGTTCCTGCCGCGGCTGATCAAGACCTTCCGCACCGAAGCGCCGGGCATCGACCTGGTGCTGAAGGAGATGGTCTCGGCCGACCAGCTCGATTCGCTGGCTGCCGGCCGCATCGATGTCGGGCTGGTGCGGCCCTCCTTCAACCGGCGCGAGCTCGCCTCGCTCTGCGTGGTGCGCGAGCCGCTGCTGCTCGCCGCGCCCGAGGACCATCCGCTCGCGGTGGCGGCGGAAGTGAGCGTCGCTGATCTCGACCGGCAGCCGATCGTGACGTTCTCGCCCTATGAGGCGCGCTATTTCTACGATCTGCTGGCGACGATCTTCGCCAATGCCGGCGTCACCCCGCACTATGCCCAGCACATCAGCCAGGTGCATTCCATCATGGGGCTGGTGAAGGCCGGCATCGGCCTCGCCTTGGTGCCGCGCGCGGCACTCAATCTCGGCTTCGAGGGCGTCGTGCTGCGCCCCATTGCGATCGACGCCCGCACCATCGTCGAGCTGCACGCGGTCTGGCGCCCGTCGAACACCAACCCCGCCGTTGCGACGCTCGAGAGGACGCTGCGGGAGGTTGCGGAGACCTCGGCGGCGCTAGGTTGAGCGAGGGTATATCCGCTGTCACGGCCGGGCTTGTCCCGGCCATCTCGGCCTCTGATGCACTGTCAGTAATCGAGATCCCCGGCACGAGGCCGGGGATCTCGAGCCGTTGGCGCCACCTCATCCTGAGGTGCCGCCGCAGGCGGCCTCGAAGGATGCTCAAGCAGAGCTCCGGCTTTGCTTCACCCCACCCACACCAGAGCCCCCCTCACCCAACCCGCTTGTCACCGGTCATCATCTGGTATAATCACTATATCAATAGATGAGTGAGCCACTGAAGGCTCGCCGATCGGGAAACGTCAAAAGGGTTCCGCACCCATGTCGTCGTCGCGGCCTGTCCGCGCGTGTCGCATCCGCGACGCGGGACCCGATCGATTGAACATGGACACGCGCATGGCCTCTCCTTCCCGCATCGAAGCCGACTATCTGATCGAGACCGCCTTTGATCCGCGCGCGGCCGCCGAGGCGATGGCCGGCGAGCAGTCGAGCGGCACCTTCGTTCCCGTTCCCGGCGAGACGCCGGAGCTGAAGGAGCGCTCCGCCGCCCGTATCGAGGCGCTGGAGCTGGTCGAGGAAGTCTCCGAGCCCTCGCTGCCGGGTGCCGGCCGGCCGAAGAGCGGGGACACACCCATAAGCCGCGCTCGGGTCACGCTGTCCTGGCCGATCGACAATGTCGGGCCCTCGCTGCCGAACCTGATGGCCACCGTCGCCGGCAACCTGTTCGAGCTGAAGCAGTTCTCGGGCCTGCGCCTCCTCGACATCCGCCTGCCGGCGGTCTTCGCCCGCGCCTATGGCGGGCCGAAATTCGGCGTGCCCGGCACCCGCCGCCTTGCCGGCATCGAGGACCGCCCGATCATCGGCACCATCGTCAAGCCGAGCGTCGGCTTCGGGCCGCAGGAGACCGCGGACCTCACGAAGCTGCTGTGCGAGGCCGGCATCGATTTCATCAAGGACGACGAATTGCAGTCCGACGGGCCGGGCTGCCCGTTCGACGAGCGGGTGCGGGCGGTGATGCGGGTCATCAACGACCATGCCGATCGCACCGGCAGGAAGGTGATGTTCGCCTTCAACCTCACCGGCGAGATCGACCAGATGCGCCGCCGGCACGACCTCGTGCTGGAGGCGGGCGGCACCTGCATCATGGCGAGCCTGAACTCGGTCGGCCTCGTCGGCATGATCGAGCTCGGCCGCTTCACCGAACTGCCGATCCATGCCCACCGCAACGGCTGGGGGTATCTCTCCCGCTCGCCGATGCTCGGCTTCTCCTATGTGGCGTGGCAGAAGATCTGGCGCCTCGCCGGCGCCGACCACATGCACGTCAACGGCCTTTCCAACAAATTCTCGGAGGCCGACGACAGCGTCGTCGCCTCGGCGCGCGAATGCCTAACCCCGATGTTCGACGACAAGCCCTGCATCGCCATGCCGGTCTTCTCCTCCGGCCAGTCGGCGAAGCAGGCGCCCGGCACCTATGCGGCGCTCGGCTCGGCCGATCTCATCTTCGCCGCCGGCGGCGGCATCATGGCCCATCCGGACGGGCCGGCGGCCGGGGTCGCCAGCCTTCGCGAAGGCTGGGAAGCGGCGATGAAGCACGTGCCGCTCGCCGACTATGCCCGCGACCATGCCGCCCTCGCCCGCGCGCTCGAGACCTACGCGGCATGATCGCGGCGGTCGACAGCACGCGGGATGAGACGCTGCCCGAGGGGCGGCTGCTCACCTTCTATGGCGACGACTACACCGGCTCCTCCGCAGTGATGGAGGTGCTGAGCTTCGCCGGCGTACCGACCGTGCTGTTCCTCGGTGCGCCGACGCCGGAGCGCGTCGCGCGGTTCAGTGAGTTCCGGGCGCTGGGCGTGGCCGGCGTCGCGCGTTCGCAATCCCCCGCCTGGATGGCGAAGCATTTGCCGCCGGTGTTCCGGCAGCTCGCGGCCCTCAACGCACCCATCTCTCACTACAAGGTGTGCTCGACCTTCGATTCCGCGCCGCATGTCGGCTCGATCGGCAAGGCGATCGAGCTCGCCGAGCCGATCCTCGGCGGGGCCTGGCATCCGCTCGTCGTCGGCGCCCCGGCCATTGCCCGCTACCAGGCGTTCGGCAACCTCTTCGCCGGGATCGACGGCACCGGC
>JAQSWY010000040.1 GCA_029266425.1 Xanthobacteraceae bacterium | reverse complement strand
GTGGAGCCCCGGGACAAGCCCGGGGATCCACGTCCAATTGGAATTACGACCCTACTGGGCTTTGCTCGCGCCGCTAGCACTCTTGTTATCCGTGCAACGGTGCTTATCCCCCGCACCATATATCGCCGAACCTCACACGTGCTAAGCTCCCTCAACGGGAGAGCGCTCATGCCCACACAGTTGCGAAACCCGACGGCCACGACGACCCAGAGGAACGACGGCGATCAGACCGCCGATTCCGACCTCAGCATCGTCTGCGCCGTGTCCAGCATCGGCCTGTGGCTCACCTGCCTGGTGACCGTCGCGGTCAGCGCATCCGCCCTTGGCCTCGTCCTGGTCCTGCTTGCCGGCGTCGGCATCGCCGGCAATGCCTGGCGGCTCATCACCAAGCGCTAGCGCCTCACGCCGCCGGCCACTTCCAATCCCTCACCTCGGGCATGTCGAGACCGTGGGCGCGTATGTAGCGCTCATGGTCGGTGAGCTTGTCGCGGATGGCCTGCTTGGCATAGACCGCCGAGGCGCCCAGCGAGGGCACGCGGTCGATCACATCCGCCACCAGATGGAAGCGGTCGAGCCGGTTGCGCACCACCATGTCGAACGGCGTGGTGGTCGAGCCCTCCTCGACGTAGCCGCGCACATGCATGTTGTCGTGGTTGGTGCGCTTGTAGGCGAGCCGGTGGATCAGCCAGGGATAGCCGTGATAGGCGAAGATCACCGGCTTGTTCGTCGTGAACAGCGCGTCGAAATCCGCATCCGTCAGGCCGTGCGGGTGCTCGCTTTTCGGCTGCAGCGTCATCAGGTCGACGACATTGACCACCCGCACCTTCAGCTTCGGGAAATAGCCGCGCAGCAGGTCGACCGCGGCCATGGTCTCCAGCGTCGGCACGTCCCCGGCGCAGGCCATGACGACGTCCGGCTCGCCGCCCTTGTCGTTGCTGGCGAATTCCCAGATGCCGATGCCCTGCTCGCAGTGCCGGATCGCCGCATCCATGTCGAGCCATTGCGGCTGCGGCTGCTTGCCCGCGACGATGACATTGATGCGGTCATAGCTCTTCAGGCAATGATCGGTGACGTGCAGCAGCGTATTGGCGTCCGGCGGCAGATAGACCCGCACGATGTCCGCCTTCTTGTTCACCACATGGTCGATGAAGCCGGGGTCCTGGTGGCTGAAGCCGTTGTGGTCCTGGCGCCAGACATGGGAGGTGAGCAGGTAGTTCAGCGAGGCGATGGGCTGGCGCCAGGCGATGTCGCGCGAGTTCTTCAGCCATTTCGCATGCTGGTTGAACATCGAATCGACAATGTGGATGAAGGCCTCGTAGCAGGAGAACAGGCCGTGCCGGCCGGTGAGCAGATAGCCCTCGTACCAGCCTTGGCAGGTGTGCTCGGAGAGGATCTCCATCACCCGCCCGCCGGTTGCCAGATGTTCGTCCTCGGGGATGATCTCGGCGCCCCAGGCGCGATCCGTCACCTCGAACAGCGCCTGCAGCCGGTTCGAGGCGGTCTCGTCCGGACCGAACACCCGGAAGTTCCGCGTCGTCTCGTTGGCCTTCATCACGTCGCGCAGGAAGGTGCCCATCACATAGGTCGCCTCGCCCTCAACGCCACCGGGATGCGGCACGTCGAGCGCATAGTCGGTGAAGTCCGGCAGCCGCAATGGCTTGCGCAGCGCGCCGCCATTGGTGTGCGGATTGGCGCTCATGCGGCGCGCGCCTGACGGGGCGAGCGAGGCGATCTCGGGCCTCAACCGGCCGGTCTCGTCGAACAGCTCATCCGGCCGGTAGCTCTTCATCCATTCTTCGAGCAGCGTCACGTGCTCGGGCTTCGACATGTCGCTGAACGGCACCTGGTGCGAACGCCAGAAGCCCTCCGTCTTCTTGCCGTCGACGAATTTCGGCCCGGTCCAGCCCTTGGGGCTGCGCAATATGATCATTGGCCAGCGCGGGCGCTCATGGGAGCCGCCCGTACGCGCGGCGCGCTGGATGTCGCGGATGCGATCGAACGCCTCGTCCATCGCCGCCGCCATGAGCTGGTGCATGGCTTCCGGCTCGTCACCCTCGACAGGGATCGGCTGGTAGCCATAGCCGCGGAACAGCGATTCCAGCTCGTCATGCGGGATGCGCGCCAGCACGGTCGGGTTGGCGATCTTGTAGCCGTTGAGGTGCAGGATCGGCAGCACCGCGCCGTCGCCCGCCGGGTTCAGGAATTTGTTGGCGTGCCAGGAGGTGGCGAGCGGACCGGTCTCGGCCTCGCCGTCGCCGACCACGCAGGCGGCGATCAGCTCCGGATTGTCCAGTACCGCGCCAAAAGCGTGACTCAGCGAGTAACCGAGCTCGCCGCCCTCATGGATCGAGCCCGGCGTCTCCGGCGCCGCATGGCTCGGAATGCCGCCCGGGAAGGAGAATTGCCGGAACAACCGGCATATCCCGGCCTCGTCCTGCGAGACGTCCGGATAGACCTCGCTATAGGTGCCTTCCAGATAGGTGCTGGCGACCACCCCCGGTGCGCCGTGCCCCGGCCCTGCGATGAACATGACGTCGAGGTCGCGCGCCTTGATGATGCGGTTGAGGTGCACGTAACAGAAGTTCAGCCCCGGCACCGTACCCCAATGACCAAGCAGGCGCGGTTTGACGTGCTCCAGCGTCAACGGCTCGCGCAGCAGCGGATTGTCGAGCAGATAGACCTGGCCGACCGACAGGAAGTTCGCCGCCCGCCACCAGGCGTTCATGCGCTGGAGCTCGTCGGCGGCCAGCGGCCCGGCCGGCGAAGCTTGGGTGTCGGCAGTCGTCGCGTCCATGTCGCTCTCCTCGCACCGTGGCGTTTCGCAGCGCGGACGATACGCCAGGGAAATCATCGCAGCGATGACATCCATGCTGTGGCCGAAATGGCGCGGCATCGACCCGGGTCAAGCCGCTGTGGTCCGCCTCTCACCTCGCGCAGCGGCACGCTTGTTGCATTGCAGAGGGCAAAGCTTCCTGCGGATCAGGAGGGACCCATGGCTTCGAGCCAGCTTCGGAAAAGGCAGTTCATCGACACGACGTTTCGGTTGCTGGGCGACGCGCTCGGGGCGACGCGCCTCGTCTTCTACTCGGTCGATGGAGAGCAGAACCTGCACAATTTCGTCTGTTCGCGGGTGCCTGCCGACTTCATTCGCAGCTATGTGCGGGAAATGTATGCAGTCGACCCCCTGCATGTGCGGCGCATCCAGTCGCCGGATGAGCGTGTGGCGCGCATGGACGAGGCATGCAAGCACACCCCGCTCCCGGACCTGCGCGAGTATCAGGCCTTCCTGCACCGGTTCGACGTGGTCGAGACCATCGACTTCATCTTCCGCTGCGAGAACGAGATCAAGGCCGGGCTCTCCGTGATGTGGACGCAGCACGACCGCCCGCCGACGCCCTCGCTGTTCCAGCTCGCCGATACGCTGCACCGCTATATCGAGTTCAATCTCGCGGACCATCTGACACCGAGCCGGGACGAGCCGCGGGCCCGGGCGATCCGGCTGTTCCATCTGACGCCGCGCGAGGCCGAGGTCGCCGACCTCCTGTGCTGCGGCCGGACCAATGCCGATATCGCCGCCTGCCTCGGCATCGGGCTGGCGACGGTGAAGACCCATCTCATCCACATCTTCGAGAAGACCGGCGTGGAGAACCGCTCCGGCCTGGTGGCGAGGCTCGCGGCGGCGCATTGAGGGACCATCTCAGACGACCTCATCCTGAGGTGCGAGCGCAGTGAGCCTCGAAGGATGTTGAAACAAAAGGCGGCCATCAATGGGCACCCTTCGAGGCCGCTTCGCGGCACCTCAGGATGACGTGGTATTAGGCGGCTCCGTCCACCGAACGGTGGATTGCGCCCCCGTCATCGCCGACCGAGCCTGACCGGACTCCTCACCGGACTCAGGCGGCGATGGCTGACTTCGGCTTGGCACCCTCCTCGGCGCATGCAGCGGGCGGCCCCTGGCTGCGCCGCGGCCTGCTGCTGCTGCTCCCGCTCGCCCTGACCGGCGGCGGCTGGTTGGCCATTGCACTGATGCTGCGCGAGGAGGGCGCCGCCCTGGTCGGCCTGTTCGATGATCCGCGCCTTCGGGAGATCTTCGCCTCACTGTGCCGCTCGGACCCGGAAACAGGACCATGGTGGACTCAGTTGGCCGGCAATCTCGCCATGTGCGGCGCGATGACGCTTGCGATGATGCTGCCCTGCGCCATACCGGCATGGCGGATGCTGCTGCGCGAAGGCAGCTCCCGAAGGGGCCACGGGTTCCTGCTCGGCTACGGGGCCGCCTGGGGCGGTTTTGCCATCGCCGCCGCGGGGATCGACACCGGGCTCCATCTGATCCCCGACGGGCGGCTCGATCTCGCACCGGTAGCACTGATCGTCGCGGGTCTCCATCAACTCGGCCCGATGAAGGCGGCGGCAGTCGACGCGCTGCACCAAGGCCATGATTGTGCGGTGCAGCCTGCACGCGCAGCGTCGCTCGACGGGCTGCTCTATGGCGGGCATTGCCTGCGATCGGACGCCGTGCCAATGGGTCTGATGCTGGTGTTCGGCAGCATGAACCTCATCGCCATGCTCGCCTTCACCGCATTGATGCTGCTGGAGAAAATCTCACTTGGTCGCGTCCTCAGGCAGGTGAGCGGGCTCGCTCTGCTCGGGCTCGGCGCGACCCTCCAGGTGCTCGGCGCGCCGGCCTGACCGCCGCTGCGGCATCTCGCCCATGCTGCGCCGCATCAACCGAACGGTTGATTGTTGGCGGGTCGGTTTCTCCGATGATGGTTCCCCGACAGCGCGCCGCAACGCGCGCACATTGGGAAAGCCGTCATGCTCCGCATCCTCGAACCGAGTTCCCCCGGTTACGCCGTCGAGCACGAGCACCCGCTCGATCCGATGAGCAGCGCCGAAATCTCGCGAACTTCAGCGGTGCTGCGCGAGCATTTCGGCCTCGGAGACGATATCCGCTTCGAGACCATCGAACTCGTCGAGCCGGGCAAGGAGGTGGTGCGCGGCTTCGTCCCCGGCACGCCGATCGAGCGCCTCGCCCGCTTCAATGTCTATCGTCGCGCCAGGACCGGCGTGTGGACCGGCAAGGTCGACATCAATCTCGGCAAGGTCGTTGCGGAGGAGTTCCTTCCCGACGCCAGGCCGATGATCTCGCCCGAGGAATTCCTGCTCATCGAAGCCGCCGCCAAGGCCGATCCGCGCTTCAAGGCGGCGATCGAGCGGCGCGGCATCGAGCGCTACGACCTCGTCTGCGTCGACCCCTGGACTGCCGGCAATTTCGGCGTGCCGGGCGAAGAGGGCCGGCGCATCGCCCACACCTTCGTGTGGATGCGCATGTTCGAGCTCGACAATTACTACGCCCACCCGGTCGAGGGCATCAATGTGGTGGTCGACGTCGACACCATGGAGGTGCTGCGCGTCGACGATCATTTCGAGGCGAGCGGCGACTATGTGCCGGTGCCGGAGATGCCGCTGAACTATGATTCGGCGATCCTCACCGAGTACCGCGAGCCCTCCTCCCCGCTCGACGTGATCCAGCCGAACGGCCCCAGCTTCATTGTCGAGGGCAACAAGATCAGCTGGGAGAACTGGGACTTGCGGGTCAGCTTCAATGGCCGCGAGGGTCTCGTCCTGCACAGCCTCGGCTATACGTTCGGTGGCAAGCGCCGGCCGATCATGTACCGCGCCTCGATCGCCGAGATGGTGGTGCCCTATGGCACGCCGGAAGGTTCGCACTACCGCAAGAACGTGTTCGACAGCGGCGAGTACGGTTTCGGCAAGCTCGCCAATTCGCTCTCGCTCGGCTGCGACTGCCTCGGCCACATCCATTATTTCGACGTCGTGCTGCCGGACCTCTTCGGCAATCCCCGGGCCATCGAGAACTGCATATGCCTGCACGAGGAGGATGCCGGCCTCGCTTGGAAGCATTTCGACTTCCGCAGCGAGCGCACCGAGGTACGCCGCCTGCGTCGGCTGGTGATCTCGTCGATTACTACGGTTGGCAACTACGAATACGCATCTTACTGGTATCTCTACCAGAACGGCACGATCGAATACGAGATGAAGGCGTCGGGCATCATCAATACCGCGGCGTGCAAGCCCGGCACGCCGCAGAAATTCGGCACCGAGGTCGCCCCGGGCGTGGTCGGCCACATCCACCAGCACGTCTTCTCCGCCCGCCTCGACATGGAGGTCGACGGCCCGGGCAACACGGTGATGGAGTGCGACACCCACGCCATGCCGATCGGTCCGGACAATCCGATGGGCAACGCCTTCTATGTCGAGGAGCGCCCGCTCAAGACCGAGCTGGAGGCGCAGCGCTGCGTCGATTTCGGCAAGATGCGCTACTGGAAGATCGTCAATCCCAACGTCACCAACTGGGTCGGCAAGCCAACCGGCTACAAGCTGGAAACCGGCTCGGCGGTCCAGTTCTACAACGATCCGGAAGGTCCCTCGGGACGCCGCGCCGGCTTCGCCTACAAGCATTTGTGGGTCACGCCCTTCCATCCCGATGAGCGCTTCCCGGCGGGCGATTTCGTGAACCTCTCGAAGGGTGGCGAAGGCCTGCCGACCTGGACCAAGGACGATCGCCCGGTCGAGAACACTGACCTCGTCATCTGGCACAGCTTCGGCCTGCACCACCTGCCGCGTCCCGAGGACCACCCGGTTCAACCCTGCGTGCTGTGCGGCTTCAAGCTGATGCCGACCGGCTTCTTCGACCAGAACCCAATCATCGACCTCCCGCCCGGCAAGAACCATGCGAGCAAGTCCACCAGCGGCGAAGACGCGGAGAGCTGCTGCCACCACGCCTGACTGAAATCGCCGAACGAATGCCGCGCCAGCGGCAATGACCGCGGCGCCATAAACAACAGGGGACCAGCCATGAAGCAGAAGAACCTTCTGCAGTCGTTCAGTCAGTCGCGTCGCGAGTTCCTGAAGCAGTCCGCCGCTGTGGCGGCCGGCATCGCCGCCGCCTCCACCATGTCGCGCGCGGCATGGGCGGCGCGCGAAGGCGAGATGAACATCTATTGCTGGGAAGGCTACAATTCCGACAAGGTGCTCGACCCCTTCCGCAAGGAGTTCAACTGCAACGTCAAGGCGCAGGGCCTGATCTCCGATCCTGACGCGGTCAACCAGCTCCGCGCCGGCGAGACCAAGGTCTGGGACATCATCAATCTCAACAATGCCTGGGGCCGGCGCCAGCTCTTCCCGGAGAAGCTGATCAAGCCGCTCGACCAGGCGCGCTTCAAGCCGCTGTGGGACATGGTGCTGCCGGAGTTCAAATATCCCTATTACTGGGCGATGTCGGACGACGGCGCCAATCTGCTCGGCATGGTGCAGCGTTTCGGACCGTCCGGCGTGCTGGTCAACACCGACAAGATCTCCAAGGCGACGATCGAGGACGAGGGCTACGACGTCTTCCTCGCCGACGACTTCAAGGGCAAGTACGCGGTGCTGATGTATGATGACTGGGTCGTCATGCATGCCGCCATGGCCGCGGGCTTCAGCCCCTTCAAGACCCTTTCCGAGGACCAGATCGCCAAATACGAGACGGTTATCCGCAAGATCATCAACAATGCCGCGTTCCTCAGCGACGACATGACCGCGATCGCCGTGGGCATGATCAACGGCTCGATCGTCGGCTCCTTCCCGGGCAGCACCTACACGGTCTCGGCCGCCCGCTTCGACGGCAACCAGAATCTGCGCTGCGTCATTCCGAAGAAGGGCCCGGCGGACACTGGCGGCAAGGCCGGCGTGTGCTGGATGGAGCTGACCTCCACCGTCAACAATCCCCAGCTCTCGCCACGCGCCGCCGATTTCCTCGAATATTGCTATCGGCCGGAGGTGTGCAAGCGCGTGTCCTTCGCCGAGGGCACCTTCAACCCGGTCACCCAGATGGGCGACAAGCGGGTGATGGCGCTCTACAAGGAGGAAGAACTGGACGCGATCCAGTTCGACACGCTCGACGAGGACATGGCGCGCTGCGCCGACTTCGACATCATCCCGAGCTATCCGAAGCTGCACGAGATCTTCGCGAACGCGGTGCGCGAGCGCAAAGCTTGATCCCCGCTTCCACCGTGGCGGGAGACCCCCGCCACGGTTCCCCACCTGCAGCGGGACCCCGACGATATGGCAGCAAGCGCTCAGCCCTTCGAACCGCCCGAACCGATTGCCCAGCCCATCCTGCAATTGCGCGGCGTCGACAAGATCTTCGACGATTTCGCCGCCGTCGACCGCATCAATCTCGATATTTACGAGCGCGAATTCTTCACCATCGTCGGCCCCTCGGGGAGCGGCAAGACCACGATGGTCCGGATGCTGGTCGGCATGGACAAGCCGACCAATGGCGACATCCTCCTGCGCGGCGAGCGCATCAACGACGTGCCGGCCAACAAGCGCCCGACCTGCATGGTGTTCCAGTCGCTGGCGCTGTTTCCTCACCGCACCGTGGGCCAGAACATCGAATTCCCCCTGAAGATGCGCGGCGTCTCTGCCAGCGAGCGCAAGAAGCGGGCGCTTGAGCTGCTGGACCAGCTACGCCTGCCGCAGAGCTATTACGGCAAGATGGTCACGCAGTGCTCCGGCGGCGAGCGCCAGCGCGTCGCCCTCGCCCGTGCGCTGGCCTTCGATCCGGAGATACTGTTCTTCGACGAGCCGCTCTCGGCGCTCGACTATCGGCTGCGCAAGCTGCTGGAGAAAGAGCTCAAGGACATCCATCGCGAGACCGGAAAGACCTTCGTCTACATCACCCACAGCCTCGAGGAGGCAATGGTGATGTCCGACCGCATCGGCGTGATGAACAAGGGTCGCTTCGTGCAGATCGGCACGCCGCGCGAGATCTATGGCAGCCCGCACAGCCGCTTCGTCTCCGAATTCATGGGCGAGGTGAACGTCGTCGATGTCGAGCTCGGCAGGGAGGGCGCGGTGATCGACGGCGCCGGCCATCAGTACCGCGCACCCGTGGTGCCGGCCGACTTCGAGCGCGGCAGCCTCGTCGTGCGGCCGGAGGACATCCGTTTCCTGCAGGCTGGCGAGCCCGCCGACAATCGGCTCGAGGGCATGGTGCAGAACGAGTATCTGCTCGGATCGCGCGTGCAGTACCAGGTGCGCGTCGGTGAGAAGCAGGTCTTCCTCGTTGAGAAGCTGCGCGACCAGGCGCCGGAAGGCGGGCGCGATGGCGTCGTGACCATCGGCTGGGACGCCAGGGACTCGATGATCTTCGCGCTGAACCGGCTGCAGCAGTGATCATCTGGCACGGCGGCTGCTTGGCTTCGCCGCAGGATACCTTGCGACATCGACGGGGAAGACGATGAGCCGTGTCGACGAGTTCATGATCGATGCGGAGGCGGAAGCCGCCCCGTCGCCCAGCCGGCTCAAGGCGCGCCTGATCATCACCCGCCTGCTGGCCTGGCGTGCGTTCGCGCTGGAGCCGGGCGTGCTGGCGGCGCTGCCGATGGGCCTCCTGCTGCTCACCGGCTTCCTCGGGCCGCTGGCGCTGGTCGTCGCCTTCTCGCTGATGCCCGGTCAGACCTTCTCGCTGATGCAGATGCCGACGCCGGCGAACTTCATCGAGATCGTCCAGGAATCCTACTACCTCTCCTTCCTCGCCTCGCTCTATCTCGCCGCGCTCACCGTCCTCATCCTGCTCGTCATTTGCTATCCGATCGCCTTCGCCATGGTGCGGGTGTTCGGCCGCCAGGGCAGCATATTGGCGCTGCTCATCACTGCGCCGCTGTTCGTCGCCGACAATCTGCGGCTGATGGGCTGGATGCTGTTCCTGGTAAAGGGCGGCGTGGTCTCCGGCACGCTGCAGACCTGGTTCGGCATCGAGGTGGATTCGATGCTCTACACGACGGGCGCGACACTGTTCGGCCTCGTCTATATCTACCTGCCCTTCATGCTGTTCCCGATCATCATGGGCATCTCCATGGTGCCGCTGCAGATGCGCGAGGCCGCCTTCGATCTCGGCGCCACCCGCTTCCAGGTGCTGCGCGAGGTCGACGTGCCGCTCGCTATGCCGGGCATCCTTATCGGCTCGCTGATGAGCTTCATCCTCACCGCCGGCGCGCTCACCGAGGCCAAGATCATGGGCGGCACCGCGGTCGTCATGATCGCCATGGACATCCAGAAGGAGTTCGGCTTCGCGCAGAACTGGCCCAAGGGTTCGGCGCTCTGCGTGCTGCTGATCCTGCTCGCCGGGGCTTTTGCAATCACCGCGCTGAAGCGCATCGATCTCGACATGATCTTCGGACGGAAGTGAGCCATGAACGAATATCGCCGCGGCGTCCGCTTCACCTATGCCTGCCTGATCGCATTGCTGATGCTGCTGATGTATCTGCCGATGGTGACGATCGCGCTGGCTTCGTTCTCGAAGTCCAAATACTTCAAGTTCCCGATCCCCACCTGGTCGACCAGCTGGTACGCGGAAGTCTTCGAATCGCTCTCGATCCGCGGCTTCTTCTGGACCTCCGTGGCAGTCGCACTCCTTGTCGGCCTGATCGCGACGGTGATCGCGTTCTTCGGGGCGCTGGCCTTTGCGCGCTACCGCTGGAAAGGGCGCAAGCTGTTCCAGAAGATCATCATCCTGCCGATCCTGTTCCCGCAAGCCGTGCTCGGCCTCGCGCTGCTGCTGTGGTTCACGGCGATCGGCATCACCCCGTCCTGGAAGGCGGCGGTCTTCGCCCATCTGGTCTGGATCGCACCGGTGACGACGCTGGTCATCGCCATCCAGGTCTATTCCTTCGATCCGGCGGTGGAGGAAGCCGCCTTCGATCTCGGCGCCACACGCTGGCAGGTGATGAAGGAGATCACCTTGCCGATCCTCGCGCCCGGCATCTTCTCCGGCTTCCTGTTCGCCTTCCTGCTGTCATGGGCGAACTTCCCGCTGTCGATGTTCTCGACCGGCGCCGACCAGACCATTCCCGAATGGATCAGCGCCAAGGTGCAGGCCGGCTACACCCCGCAAGTGCCGGCCGTTGGCACCCTGATGATGCTCGCTGCCGGCCTCCTCCTCGCCATCGGCTACGGGCTCATGCTGTTCCAGGAAAAGCGCCGCGCACGGGCGCAAGCGACGAGCTAGTATCGCTTGAGCCAAGCTCAAGCACATCTTGAACCCATCCTGAGCGGAACTAACAGGCAGGAGTTGAACAATACCGCCTCTGGCGCATTAGCATTGCGTATTGACCCCAGGGGAGTGAACGCCATGACTGATGTGCCGATCGAAAAAGGCATAGTCGGAACATTGCCCACCGTGGAGCCGAGCCTGCACAGGGTCATGGGCCCGTGGCTGCTCCTGCTCTTCATCGTCGGCGACATTCTGGGTACCGGCATCTATGCGTTGACCGGCAATGTGGCGAAGCAGGTCGGCGGCGTGGTGTGGCTGCCCTTCCTCGTTGCCTTCGCCGTCGCCCTCGTCACCGCCTTCTCCTATCTCGAGCTGGTGACGAAGTATCCGCGCGCCGCCGGGGCCGCGCTCTATACGCACCGTGCCTTCGGCATCCATTTCGTCACCTTCCTGGTGGCCTTCGCGGTGATGTGCTCGGGGATCACCTCGGCCTCCACCGCTTCGCGCGCCTTCGCCGCGAACATGGTGGCGAGTTTCCAGCTCGGCGATATCGGCGCGGGCGGCGTCACCGCCATCGCGCTCGGCTTCATGGCGCTGGTGGCGATCATCAATTTCCGCGGCGTCGGCGAAAGCGTGAAGGCCAATGTGGTGCTCACCCTCGTCGAGCTCACCGGCCTCCTGATCATCATCATGATCGGGCTGTGGGCGATCGGCCTCGGCCAGGGCGACGTCTCCCGCGTCACCGAGTTCCAGCCGGCGGGCGACCGCGGCGTGTTCTGGTCGGTGATCGCGGCGACCACCCTCGCCTTCTTCGCCATGGTCGGCTTCGAGGATTCAGTGAACATGGCCGAGGAGTGCAAGGATCCGACCCGGCACTTCCCGAAAGTGCTCCTCGCCGGCCTCTTCATCACCGGCGTCATCTATGTGCTGGTCTCGATCTCGGCGGTGACGCTGGTGGCTCCCGAGCAGCTCGGCCAGGGCGAGACGCCGCTCCTGCAGGTGGTGCAGGCCGGCGCACCGAACTTCCCGGTCTGGATCTTCGGCTTCATCACCATGTTCGCGGTCGCGAACAGCGCGCTCATCAACATGCTGATGGCAAGCCGCCTGGTCTATGGCATGAGCCGTGAACGGGTGCTGCCCTCCGCGCTCGGCAAGGTGCATCCGGAGCGGCGCTCACCCTATGTCGCCATCGGCTTCACCACCCTGCTCGCCTTCGCGCTGATCGGCTTCGTCGGCCAGGTGCCGGCGCTCGGCGGCACCACCGCGCTGCTGCTGCTGTGCGTCTTCACCGTGGTGAATGTCGCGGTGCTGATTCTGCGACGCGACCCGGTGGACCACAAGCACTTCCGTACCCCGACCTTCCTGCCGGTGATCGGAGCGCTGAGCTGCGCCTTCCTCGCCGGGCCGTGGACTGGCCGCGATCCGGCGCAATACCGCATTGCCGGCATATTGATCGGGATCGGCCTCGTGCTGTGGCTGGTGACCGTGCTCGTCAACCGGGCCGGCGGTCTGCAGCCGCTGCCTCCCGAGCAGATCCCCGAGCACCATACAGGGCCGGTGAACTAGTTCCGGGCCGGCGCTTCGGCAGCGCCGAGCACCAGCAATCCAAGCACGTGGGGCGCCAGCGCGCGCTCCATGTGCTCGGCAAGGGCGCAGCGGCCCTGCGCGTCGCGATTGAAGGCGTTCGCCGCGTTGACGAGCCCCAAGGCGGCGACGCCAGCGATGGCAACAATGAGCAGCATCTTGCGCATGTCGTGTTCCTTTCCTTCAAGGAAAGCGAGCCGTCCGGCCCGTTGTTGAAGGCAGGATGACACCGACAGCGTCGCAACAGAATGCGAGATATCGCGCTCTCGATATTGCGCGCGCGCAATATCGCGCGGGCGGCTCAGTGTCCGCTGAACACGAGGGTCTGGATCGGAAGCAGCAATGCCTGCATGCGCAGCAGCATCGCGTGCACGACCCCGACCGCATCCACCGCGTGAAGCACGAGGCCGCGTACCGCGCTGGTGCCGGGCTTGGCAATCTCGTCGTGATTGCTGGAATAGGCATTGGCGATGCAGCTGCTGCCGGGCGTCACGCCCTCGAGCCCGCCTTCGTAAAGCGGCTCGAGGAAGACCAGGATGGTTCCCGGTCGCAGCGTCTGGTTCGGATCGATCAGCTGCTCGCCGCCGCGGAACTGGCCGGCGGCGATGAAATCCTGCACCACCGTCACCACCATCGGGATGACCGTCCAGGGTTTCGACACGCAGGTCACTTCGGCCACCATGCCGATCTTCATGACCTGCGCCTCGATCTGTCCGAAGCCGGCCTGAATGGCTTTCCGTCCGGCTCCCTCGGGGATCAACACCCCGGCCGGACGCATGAACGGGTTCACGATGTCGCCGACCCGCAAGCCGAACTGCTCCACGTGCCCGTTCACGCCGGCGCGGATTACGGTCTTCGACAGCTCCACTTCGGCCTGGGCGAGCGCGGCTTCCGCGCTGGCCTTCTCGGCCGGAAGCAGGGTGGAGATCCGCGCTTCGGCCCCGTCCTTGGCCGCCCGGGCGGCGTCGACCGATCCCTGCCGGCCGTTCACGAGGTTCTGCAGCCGCTCGATCTCGCGAACCGTCACCGTGGCGGCATTGCGCCGCATCAATTCCTGCTTCGTCTGCAGTTCGTCCACCGACTGCTGGTAGGCGCTCGTCGCCTCCTGGATCCTGGCTTCCGAGGCCAGCAGGTCGGTCCGCGCCACCACCAGCGCCGCATCGACCTCGGTGATCTTGCGCCGAGCCGCCTCCACCGCCGCCTCCTGCGCGGAACTGTCGAGCCGGAAGATCGGTGCGCCTTGCTTGATGGTGCCGCTTATGCCGCCAACATAGACCTCCGCGACACGTCCATTGGTCTCGGGGACGATCGGAACGGTCCTGAAATACAAGGTGGCGCTGCTGGTGGAAGGGTGATTGTAGAAGATCACCGTGATCAGCCCCACCGTGAGCATGACGCAGGTGATGATGCCCCAGCGCAGCTCGAAGAACGCGGAATAGAGCGTGATTTCCTTGCCGAGCCGCTTCCCCTGGACGTAGCGACGGTAGAGATAATCGGGGAAGATCGTCAGCAGCGAGCAAAGAAGAAGCTCAAGCATCGATCAGCTCCTTCTTCTCTTCAGTGCGCACTTCGACCGTGTCCCGGGGCGCCTCTGAGGGCGGCGGCTCCCCCGCACCGGGGTCGTCCGGCACGTTGGCCGCGCCCTTGCCCGGCGCGATCCCGGCGAGCTTTTCAAGCGACCCCGCCATTCGGCCGAGCGGCCCGCCGAAATCAGGCAAGTCGATCAAGGCGAGCAACAGGCCGGCCACCCAGAAGAGGTGGATGTGCGTGAACAGGGCCAGCAGGCCCAGCACCGCGACGATCTCGAACTGGAGCTTCTTGGACTTGTGCGCGATGCGCTCGGGCAGGGTGTGCAGCCGCAGGAACA
This sequence comes from Xanthobacteraceae bacterium, assembly GCA_029266425.1. Lineage (GTDB taxonomy): Bacteria > Pseudomonadota > Alphaproteobacteria > Rhizobiales > Xanthobacteraceae > Ancylobacter. The sequence goes on along the minus strand of JAQSWY010000040.1, from coordinate 19,389 downwards.
GGATGCCGACCCACAGCACAACAAGAATCAGAAAGACCGCCATGCCCACCATGAAGTAGTCGGTTTCACCCGGGGCGGTAATGAAGGGCGGCAGATGATGGGGTGCAGCAGGGTGAAGCGACGCACTCATAACAGCCTCACGTCCGAGCTGATTCACGCGCGGCAGACTAGCATGGGTTGTCCCGCCGGACGAGATGCCCGAGCGCACGGGGCGAAGCCCGCGGCGCCGCGCCGCATGGCGCGCCGTTCAGCGCCCCCGGCCGATGGCCTCGAGATAGTCCTGCGCTGAGGGCAGGTCGCCTGGCGCTGCGACCAACCCGACATAGCCGTCGGGGCGCACGATCCAGAGCCCCTCGCCGGGCGGATCATCGCCCGTCTCCGCATCGACGAGGTGCGGATATTCCGCCGCCAGAGCTGCCGGCTCGCCGGCGCTGCCGAGCACCGCGAACAGGGCCCGGGCGCCCATTCCGGCGGGTGCAGCCGGCAGCCGCTCGCCCGCGTCCGGCAGGCCCTGGGGCGACGACACCACGGAGACGCTGAGCGGGCTCGCCTCATAGGCAATGTCGAGTTCGCCGAGCTGGCGCTCCGCCCTGCGCCGCACCTGCGACAGGCCGAGCACGAAATGCGCCACGCGGTTGCGCACCGCCTGCGCCAGTGGGTTGCGCAATAGCGCGACATCGGTGAGGCGGGTGGCATTGCTCAGCACCTCGTCGCCCACCGCGCTACGCTCGATCGAATAGCTGTCGAGCAGCGCCGGCCCCGCGCCGCCGGCATGCACCAGAGCGAGCTTCCAGGCGAGGTTGAAGGCGTCCTGCATGCCGGTGTTCATGCCCTGCCCGCCGGCCGGGCTATGCACATGGGCGGCGTCGCCGGCGAGGAAGACCCGGCCCTGCCCATAGCGCGCAACCTTGCGCTCATTGATACGGAAGCAGGCGAGCCAGTTCGGATCGGCGCCCACAATGCCCTGTAGCCCACGACCATCGATCAACGCCTGCACCTCGGCGAGCGTCGGATCGGCGCGACGGCCTTCCTGCCGCGCCGGCCCGAGATCGGCGACGACCCGGAAACGCCCGGCGCCCAGTGGAAAGATCGCGAGGATGCCGTCGGCATGCCAATAGATCAGGATGCGATCCTCGGCGACCGGGCCGGCGAGCATCAGGTCGGCCAGCACCCAGTCGCTCATCTGCGTCGCGCCTTCGAAATCGAAGCCGAGCCCATGGCGCACCGTGGAGTGCGCTCCGTCACACCCGACCAGCCACGCGGCGGCGAGCTGCCGCTCGCTCCCATTGGCGGCGCGCAGCGTCGCGCTCACCCCGGCGTCGGAAGCTTTGAACGTGGTCAATTCCGTCTGTCGCTCGACCTCTACGCCGAGCGTGCCGAGGTGCTCCTCCAGTATCCGCTCGGTCTCGGGCTGCGGAATCAACAGCGCGAACGGATAGGGCGTCTCAAGTTCGGCGAAGTCGAGCTCTGCAATCGTCTCGGTACCCGCGAGGATGCTGCCGTACGGCACCACGTTGCCGGCCGCCACGAGGCGGTCCGCGAGGCCGGCGCGGGCGAACAATTCGAGCGAACGGCACCAGATGGCGACGGCCTTGGACTTGTCGGTACGCGCGGCCGCCTTTTCGACGATGCGCACCGGTACCCCGAAGCGCGCAAGTTCGACGGCGAGCGTCAGCCCGACCGGACCGGCCCCGCAGATGAGGACGCCATCATCGGTCATGCAGCTTTCCTTTGATCGCGCGCTCCTCGCGTGCCCCGGAGTACCGCGACAGCTTGCCATGCGGTTTCGGCCTTGCCCATGGGCTGTGGAAGCCTCACAACAATGCGTCCGCGCCGCCATGAAACCGCCGCGCTGGCCTGCGGCTTGTCACAGCGGATATTCGAATGGAGGACATGGCCATGTCCCTGAAGATCGCTAAATCACTCAAGGCCAGATCGCTCAAGGCCACATGTGTCGCCGCGGCGCTTGCCGCCGCGATGTTCGGCTTCGCCGGCCCGGCCGGCGCGCAATATTCCGGCAACTCCGTGCTGCGTAATCCCGGCGCGAGCACGCCCACGCCAACGGTTCGCCAGGGCAGCACCTATGTGCCGCGGAACAATCCCAATCCGTATTGGCGCCCGGGCCAGCTCCGCAACGACATGCCGGGAGGCGGCCTCAATCCGAGTCTGCGCGGCACCAACACCTCGCCCTGCCCGCCGTCGCGTCCGAACTGCAATCCGACGCAGTAACTTGCAGTTCAGATGTCATCCCGGAACGGCCGCAGGCCGTATCCAGGATCGCGTGACGATACCTAGAGCGACCCCTACGAGCCGTACACCAGTTACACTTCGATGGCGTCATGCCCGGGCTGGTCCCGGACATCCACGTTTGCGCTCTGGTTCGTGGATGGCCGGGACAAGCCCGGCCATGACAGCGGGAAGCGGCCCATTGACGACGTGCCGACGGTCCGGAGCCCTCAGAACTGCACGCCGCGGGTCAGTGCGCCGTCGACCACGAGATTGGTCCCGGTGATGAAGCTCGCCGCCGGGCTCGCCAGGAACACCGCGGCGTTCGCCATTTCCTGCGGCGTGCCCATGCGGCCGGTCGGGTTCAGGCCGAGCGCCATGGCATAGAGCTCCGGATTGCCATCCTTGATCTGGTGCCACACCCCGCCTTCGAAATAGGTGTTGCCCGGCGACACGCTGTTGGCGCGGATGCCCTTGGCCGCAAGCTGATAGGCGACCCCTTGCGTGTAATGGATGATCGCCGCCTTGAACGTGCCGTAGGGCCCCGCGGCGAAGTCCACCTCGCGGCCGGAGACGCTCGATATGGTGACGATGGCCGGATGCCGGCTCTTCTCGAGATAAGGCATGGCCGCGTCGACCAGGCGCACCGTGCCCATCATGTCGGTCGAAAAGCCAGCCTTCCAGCTCTCCTCGTCGGCGCCGATGGCAAGCGCGCTCACATTCGCCACCACGATATCGAGCCCGCCCCATTCGGCGGCGACATCGGCTACCCAGGTCTTCAGCGCCGGCCCGTCCGAGACATCGAGAGCGGCGCCGGTCGCCTTGACGCCCTTGGCCGCGAGCGCATCCACCGCCGCCTGGACCTCATCCGGCTTGCGGGCGCAGATGGCGATGTCGGCGCCCTCCGCGGCGAAGGTCTCCGCGATTGCCCGTCCGATGCCCTTGGTGCCGCCAGTGACGAGCGCACGCAGGCCCTTTAGTCCGAGATCCATTGTCCTTGCTCCAGAGGTTGGCGCGGGTTCGCCCCGCTTTCGCCAGGGCCCTTTCCGTCCGGATGAGATCATCCGAACGACAAGAAAGTGCTCTGAATTAATAGTCTGGAGCATATCCTGATCGCAAAAGCGTTCCACTTTTGCGGGATATGCTCCGGCAGCGATGATGCGGGAGCGAGCGATCGCCGGCAATGCGACGAAGGCGAAACCTTCCGCTGGGTCACGCGGTTGCAGGCGATCTCTGATGCACGTTACGCATGTTTTTGAAAAAGCCGATCCGCTATGGTGCAGCCCCCGCCGGGAGGACACATCATGACGCCAGATCCGCTTCGCCCTTGCCTGCTCCGCGTTCCGGGCACGGTCGCGCTGCTCGCCTTTGCCTTTGGGGGGATTCAGCGCGCCTGCAGGTGCGCAAGCACCGACGCAGGCCCAGCAGAGCGCGATCCGCTCCGCCTGCCCGTCCGATTTCCGCGCCAATTGCGCCGGCGCGTGGTCTCCAGCAACAACCGACTGGTGCGCGGCCATTTCCACGAACGCTTCGGCGGCACCATCACCCATTTCCGTGCCGCGCTCGACCATCAGGGACGGAACCTTATGCCCGATCAATGGTCAGCTTATGTGGGAGACATCGAGGTGATCGACGTGCCGTCGCTGCACGCCCACCTCACTTGACCGGACGACGGCGTGCATCGCCCCGCATCTTGCCCGCTTGCTGGCTGACAAGGAGGACCCGAAATGCGCGACAACGGCATCCGCGGCCGAATAGCCCTGGTCACCGGTGCCGGCGGCGGCATCGGCGCCAGCGTGGTCCGCGCGCTCCATGCCGAGGGCGCACGCGTGGTGGCGACCGATATCGACCCGACCGCCCTCGCCTCATTGGCCGACGAGCTGGGCGACGAGGTGCGGGCCGAAATCATGGATGTGCGCGCGAGCGCTCAGGTCGATGGCGTCGTCGCCCGTATCGAGCACGAATGGGGCCCGATCGACATCGGCGCCAATGTCGCCGGCGTGCTGTCGAATGTCCTCGTCACCGACACCACCGACGAGGAATGGCAGCGCGTGATCGACATCAACGCCGCCGGCGTGTTCCGCGTGTCGCGGGCTCTGGCGCAGGTTATGGAGCCGCGCCGGCGCGGCGTCATCATCACGGTAAGCTCCAATGCGGCGGGGATCCCGCGCCATGCCATGGCGGCCTATGCCGCCTCGAAGGCCGCCTCCACCATGTTCACCCGGTGCCTCGGGCTGGAGCTGGCGCCTGTCGGCATACGCTGCAACATCGTGGCGCCGGGCTCCACCCTCACGCCGATGCAGACCGGCATGTGGGCCGACGAGACCGGCGCCGCGCGGGTGATCGCGCGTTCGCCCGAGACCTTCAAGTCGGGCATCCCGCTCGGCAAGCTGGCGACGCCGGAGGACGTGGCGGACGCCGTGGTGTTCCTCGCCTCCGACCGCGCCGCGCACATCACCATGGCCGACCTTTATGTGGACGGTGGCGCGACGCTGCGGGCCTAGAGCGCCCGGTCGACCATCACCTGCACATAGCCGTGCGAGCAGCGCTCGACGCGCGCCTCGACGCCATAGACCCGCGCCAGCATGTCCGGCGTCACCGCCTCCTCCGGCGGACCGTCGGCGGCGACCGTGCCATTCGACAGCACGACTATGCGCCGGCACCAGCGGCTCGCCAGCGCGATGTCGTGCAGCACCACCACGGCAATGAGCCCGCGTTCGCGCGCCAGTTCCTCGACCAGCTGCATCACCCGAAGCTGGTGATTGATGTCAAGCGCGCTGGTCGGCTCGTCGAGCAGCAGCACGGCGGGCTCGCGCACGATGCACTGGGCGAGGCTGGCGAGCTGACGCTGGCCGCCCGACAATTCGTCGAGCCCGCGCAAGGCGAGATCGGCGATGCCGAGCCGGGCCAGCGTCGCCATCGCCCTTTCGCGCTCGGCGGCGCCGGTCGCGCTCCAGCCGCGCGACGACATCAGCGCCGAGAGCGTCGCCTCCAGCACGGTGAGCGCGACCCGCTGCGGCAGTGACTGCGGCATGTAGGTGACGTGTGCCGCATGGCCAGCGATGGAAAGACGGCTCAGCTCCAGCTCGTCCAGCCGCACCGTGCCGTAGGCAGGGATGATGCCGGCGAGTGCACGCAGCAGCGTGGTCTTGCCGGCCGCGTTCGGCCCGACCAGCGCCGTGACCGCGCCGCCTTCGATCGCCGGCAGCGACAGTGCCTCGATGATGCGCCGCGCCCCATAGCCAACGCTGAGATCGTCAATATGCAGCGCACTCATCCGAGCCGCTCGCGACGCGTGAAGATGAGCGCCAGGAAGAACGGCACGCCGATCAGCGCGGTGACGATGCCGACCGGGATCAGCACGCCGGGAACGATCAATTTGCTCGCCACCGAGGCGAGCGACATCACCAGCGCGCCCGACAGCACGCTGGCCGGCAGGAAGAAGCGGTGGTCTTCCCCGACCAGCAGCCGGGCGATGTGCGGGCCCACCAGCCCGATGAAGCCGATGGTGCCGACGAAGGCGACCGCCGTGGCGGCGAGCAGGCTGACCCGCAGCAGCGAGAAGAAGCGCAGCCGCACCACCGAGATGCCGAAGCTGCGGGCGCGGTCCTCGCCGAGCCGCAGCGCCGTCATCCGCCAGGAGGCCGCCAGCGAGAACGGGGCGACCAGAACGATGACGACGGCAAGCACCGCAAGATTGGCCCAGTTGGCCCGGGTGAGGCTGCCCATGGTCCAGAAGACGAGCTGCTGCAACGCCTCCTGGCTGGCGACGAACTGCACGAGGGCAACCAGCGCGTTGAAGGTGAAGACCATGGCGATGCCGAACAGCACCAGCGTCTCCACCCCGGTGCCGCGCAGCCGGGCCAGCGCCTGCAAGGCCAGCACTGACAGGAAAGCGAACAGGAAGGCATTGGCCGGGACGATCCAGCTCGCCGGCACGCCGGGCAGGCTGAGGCCGAGCACGATGGCGAGCGCGGCCCCGAACGAGGCGGCGGAGGAGACGCCGAGCGTGAACGGACTCGCCAGCAGATTGTTGAGGATGGTCTGCATCTCCGCCCCCGCCAGCGACAGCGCGGCGCCGACCAGCACCGCCATCAGCGCGGTGGGCAGCCGTACCTCCCAGACGATAATGCGCGTGGTCGGATCGAGCGCGGCGGGATCGAACAGCCCGCGCGCCACCTCGACGAGCGGCAGGTTGGAGGGACCGGTGGCGACGTCGATCAGCAGCGCGATCGCCATGGCGAGCCCGAGCCCGGCAACGATCCCGACGCGCCGCCGCACGAGGCGCGCATAGGCGGCGAGCGCGGTGTGGTGGTGGGAGAGGTCGATCATGTGCGAGATATTTTCCAACCCCACGCCCTCATGCCCGGGCTTGACCCGAGCACCCAGACTGTGACCGCGCCCAGTCACTGGGTCCCCGGGGTCACGCCCGGGAATGAGCGCCTCTGTGTGTGGGAGGGTTCATGCATGAGCCCGCCATGGCGGTCAAGCTTATGAGATTGAAGGTTTTTCTTTGGAATCTCTCCAGTCTGGGCGATGCACTTCCCGCGATCGCCGCCCTGCTCTAATGAGCATCCTTCGAGGCTCGCTGGGGCTCGCACCTCAGGATGACGTGGTTCTTTCGATCGATCTGCATCATGTCATGCTGAGGTGTCGGCCATAGTCCGGCCTCGAAGCACGCAGACGCGATCCGCCAGGAATCCCATGTTTCCCGGAAGTCACCCTCCCCGGCACCTGCGTCCTCGACCTCGCCCCGGCGCGGGCGGCGTGCCGTGGCGCATCTTCCTTGCCGTGCCGGATGTGCCAGCGCCGGCGACAGGGTTCCCGCTCATCGTCCTGCTCGACGCCAATGCCGGCTTCGCCACGTTGACCGAGACGCTGCGCCGCGCCCGCCGGGCCATGGTCGATCGGACACGCGCCTTCGCGACCGCCACGCAGGCAAGGCTGCCCGCGGGATCCGAGGTTGAATGCACGGTGCTGCCGGACGGGGACCACGCCTCGGTGCTCGCTGTCGCCATGGGTCGGGCATTGCGTTTCGTGCTGAGGGAGTGAATTAGGGTTTCGCGACGCAGGGCAAGTGGCAGCGTTTCGTCATGGCCGGGCTTGTCCCGGCCACCCACGGTGGACCTCGTCAAGGACTTGGATGCCCGGGACAAGCCCGGGCACGACGTGCGCTTGATTGGATGCGAGTTAGGCTGGAGCGGACGCTCCCTCACTCCCCTATAGCAATCCCCTCGCGACGCGGGTCCGCGGCCCCTCTCAGTTCGCCATCGCCGATGGCGATGGCCTGCACGCCGGAGGTCATCTCCCCGATCTTCACCGGAAAGCCGAGCGCCTTCAGCCCCGGCTCAAGTGCCTCTGCGCTGGTGCCCTTCTCGAGCTCCACCGCATCGAAGCGTGCCAGTACGTTCGGCGCGGAGATGGCGGCCTGGATGTCCATCCCCCAGTCGAAATGGGAGATAAGCGTCTTCGCCACATAGCCGATGATCTGGCTGCCGCCGGGCGAGCCGAGCGTCAGTACCGGCTCGCCGTCGCGCAAGACGATGGTCGGCGTCATCGAGGAGCGCGGCCGCTTGCCGGGCTCGACCCGGTTCGCCACCGGCACCCCGTTCTCCTGGCTCTTGAAGGAGAAGTCGGTCAGCTCGTTGTTGAGCAGGAAGCCGCCCACCATCAGCCGCGAACCGAAGCCGTTCTCGATCGTCGTGGTCATGGAGAGCACGTTGCCCTCGGCATCGACGACGACGATCTGGCTGGTCGAGGGCAATTCCAGCGCCGCATCGTCTGCGTAAGCCGGCGGATCGAGCCGCGCATGGTCCCATTTTGGCGTGCCCGCCGCCACCTCCGGCAAGGCGTCGTCGCCGCGCAGCAGTTCCGAGCGCGCCTTCAGATAATCGGTCGCCAGCAGGCCCCTGGTCGGCATCGGGACGAAATCCTCGTCCGCCATGTAGCGGTTGCGATCGGCGAAGGCGAGGCGCGAGGCATCGGCGATCAGCCGCCAGGCTTCGGGCGAACTCGGCCCCAGCGCCTTGAGGTCATAGGGCTCCAGCATGCCGAGGATCTGGCCGAGCGTGAGCGCCCCGGAGCTCGGCGGCCCCATGCCGCAGACATCGAGCCCGCGATAGGGTGCGCAGACCGGCGCGCGCTCCTTCACGCGAAAGGTGGCAAGATCGCTCTCCGCCAGCAGGCCGGGATTGGCTGGCGCCTCGCGCACTGTGCGGACGATCTCGGCCGCCAGCGGCCCCGAATAGAAGCCGTCCGCGCCCTCGTCCGCCAATGTGTGCAGCGTCGCCGCGTAAGCTGGGTTCTTCAGGATGGCGCCGGTCTTCAAGGGTGCGCCGTCGGGGAAGAAATAATTGGCCGTCGAGGCAAAGCGCTTCAAGGCGTCGCCCTCGGCCGCGACCAGGCCGGCGAGCCGCGGCGAGACGTCGAACCCCTGCTCGGCAAGGCCGATCGCCGGCTCGAACAGCCGCCGCCAGGCGAGCTTGCCAAAGCGCCGATGCGCCACCTCCAGCAGCCGTGGCGTGCCGGGGGTGCCGACCGAGCGGCCGCCGACCACCGCCGCCATGAAGCCGAGCGGCTCGCCCTTCTCGTTCTGGAACAGCAGCGGCGTCGCCGCCATCGGCGCGGTCTCGCGCCCGTCGAACGTGGTGAGCTTGCGCTCCTTGGCGTCCCAATAGACCAGGAATGCCCCGCCCCCGATCCCGGAGGATTGCGGCTCGACCAGGCCGAGCACGAGTTGCACCGCGACCATGGCATCGACCGCGCTGCCGCCGGCGCGCAGCATCTCGGCGCCCGCCTGCGTGGCAAGCGGATTGGCCGCTGCCACCATCCAGCTCTTCCCGGTGACCGCCGCCCCTGCCGCACTCGCGCCACCCGGACGTTCCGGCGCCAGCGTATCGGAAGCCTGCTGGGCCAAGCCCGGCGTGGCCAGACCGAGATACAAGGCGAGTGTAGTGAACAAGGCGGTTCGGCGTTTCATCCCCGCTCTCCCCATTGCTGCCGGCATGCCACACCGTAACCGTATGTGAAGGGAGAAGTTCATGCATGGGGTGACGAATCGGCGAATCTGGATAAACTGCTGATGTCGTCAACAATCGAAAGGAGGTGATCCAGTGTCTGATCGTCTTGATCCGCGGTCGTCGGTATCCGTGACCTGGACACTTGCCTCTTTTGAGGTCCGTGCAGCGTAACGCGACGTTTCGCGCCACCATCTGGGCGCTACCGGGCCGAACCGCGGCTTGACATGGGAAGGGCTGTCCGCAAGGGCAGCCCTTCTTTCTTTCGTTGCATGCTTCTGCTTGAAGGATTACGCGCTGAAACCTGTGGTCATCTATGTCGACGCCGATGCCTGCCCGGTGAAGGAGGAGACCTATCGCGTCGCCGGCCGCCACCGTTTGCGCGTGCTGGTGGTCGCCAACAGCTACATCAACGTACCGCGCGAGGAGTGGATCGAGCGGGTGCTGGTGGACGCCGGACCCGACGTCGCCGACGACTGGATCGTCGAGCGCGCCGAGCCGGGCGACATCGTCATCACCGCCGACGTGCCGCTCGCCGCCCGCTGCGTCGCCAAGGGGGCCGAGGTGCTGGCGCCGACCGGCAAGGCCTTCACTCCTTCCTCCATCGGCATGCAGCTCGCGACCCGCAATCTGATGCAGGATTTGCGGGAGGCAGGCACGGTGACCGGCGGGCCGCGCCCGTTCGGGCCGCGCGATCGTTCGGAATACCTGCAGGCGCTGGACCGCACGGTCATGCGCTTGAAGCGGGCGGGCTATAAGGCAGAGTGAGTCTTTTCGGGGGAAGGGCATGATGCTCCAGGGTTGCCTGAACGGTGCACGCGGCAAGGGCTTCCATCCCGCCGTGCCGTGCACGCCTGACGAACTCGCGGCCGATGCGGTGCTTGCGGTGGCGGCGGGCGCTGCCGAGTTGCATATGCATCCGCGCGACGCCGCGGGCATCGAGACGCTGGAGCCGGATCTCGTCGCCGCCGCCCTCGCTGCGGTACGCGCGGCGGTTCCGGGAATCCCCGTCGGTCTTTCGACCCATTGGGGCATCCCGCCCGGCGGGGTCGCCCGGCACCTGCTGATCTTCCGCTGGCGGGTCCTGCCGGACTATGTCTCGATCAATCTGGTCGAGCAGGACGCCCCGCAGCTGATCGTGGAGATGCTGGGTAAGGGCGTCGGCGTCGAGGCGGGCCTTTGGTCGGTGGCGGATGCGGAGCGCTTCGTCCACCTCGCCGATGCACGAAATTGCCTGCGCGTGCTGATCGAGATCAACGAGCAGGATCCTGCCGAGGGGCTGGCGGTCGCCGCAGGTATCCGCGAGGTGCTCGCCGGCGCCGGGATCACCCTGCCGCAGTTGCTGCACGGATTCGATGCGACGGTCTGGCCGCTCTATGAGGAGGCGCTCCGGCTCGGCCTCGACAGCCGCATCGGCTTGGAGGATGGGCGCGACATGCCATCCGGTGCGATGGCCGCCGGCAATGCCGAGCTGATCGCCGCGGCGGTGGCGATGCGAGGCAGCTGAGACGCCGGCAGCAGCCCTCTAATTCCCTCTCCCCAACGAGGAGAGGTGGCCCGCGAAGCGGGTCGGTGAGGGGGCACTCGGTTGCCCGACGGAGGAGACCCCTCACCCCAACCTTCTCCCCGGCGGGGAGAGGGAGCAGCGCTCTCACCCGCTATTCCGCAGTCCCGCCGAAATCCCGTTGATCGTCAGCTGAATCCCCTGCAGCACCCGCTCGTCGGTGTCGCTGGCGCGGTACTTCCTGAGTAGGCCGACCTGCACATGGTTCAGCGGGTCGATATAGGGGAAGCGGTTGCGGATCGAACGGTCGAGCAGCGGGTTGCTGCCAAGCAGCTTGCTCTGCTGGGAGATCTTCAGCAGCGCCTCGATCGAGTCCTGATACTCGGTGCGGATGCGCCCGAAAATGCTCTCGCGCAGTTCCTGGTCCTCCACCAGCTCGGCATAGCGCGAGGCGATGGCGATTGAGCTCTTGGAGAGCACCATGTCCATGTTGGAAAGCTGGGTGCGGAAGAACGGCCACTCCCGATACATTTCCTGCAGCAGCGGCAGCCCGTCCGGGTGCCGCTCCAGCCATTGGTTGATCGCCGCGCCGAAGCCGTACCAGCCCGGCAGCATCAGCCGGCACTGCGCCCAGGAGAACACCCAGGGGATGGCGCGCAGATCCTCGATGCGCCGGGTCTTCTTTCGCGAGGCCGGACGCGAGCCGATGTTCAGCGTCGCGATCTCGTTGATGACGGTCGATTCCCAGAAATAGTCCTCGAAGCGCGGGGTCTCGTAGACCAGCTTGCGATAGGCGGCGAAAGCGGCGTTGGAGAGATCGTCCATCACCGAGAGATATTCGTCGCGCGGCGCCTTGGCATCGCCAGAGAGCAGCGTCGCCTCCAGCGTCGCGGCGGCGAGGATTTCGAGATTGCCGCGGCCGACGGACGGGTTCGAATATTTCGACGAGATGATCTCGCCCTGCTCGGTGATGCGCAATTGGCCCTGCACCGCCCCGCCGGGCTGGGCGAGGATGGCGTCATAGCTCGGGCCGCCGCCGCGGCCGACCGAGCCGCCGCGGCCGTGGAACAGCCGAAGCCCGACGCCATGGCGCTTGAACACCTCGATCAGCTCGATCTCGGCCTTGTAGAGCTCCCAGCCCGAGGTGACGAAGCCGCCATCCTTGTTGCTGTCGGAATAGCCGAGCATGACCTCCTGCATGCCGCCGCGGCTGTCGACCAGCTTGCGGAATTCGGGCAGGCGGAACATCTGCTCCATCACCTTGGCGGCGTTGCGCAGGTCGCCGATGGTCTCGAACAGCGGCACCATGTCGATGGCGCTGGAGCCGGCCGGATCGACCAGGCCGACCTCCTTGAGCAGCAGCGCCAGCTCCAGCATGTCGGAGACGCTCTCGGCCTTGGAGATGATGCAGGTGTGCAGCGCCTCCGGGCCGTAGATGGTGTGGATGCGCGCGCAGGTGCGCAGCATGTCCAATTCGCCGACGGTCTCGGCGGAATATTTGGCGAAGGGCGAGGTCAGCGGCCGCGCGGTGGTCAATTCCCGCAGCAGCATGGCGACGCGGGTGCCTTCCGGCAGACCGGCATAATTGGTGCCCGGCGCCGCCACCTCGAACAGCTCGGCGACGCAGCGCTCATGCACGTCCGAGCTCTGGCGCGAATCCAGAATGGCGAGGTGGAAGCCGAAGCAGTCCACCGCACGGCGCAGCGAGCGGAGCTTCCCGCGGGCGATGGCGCCGGACTTGTGGGCCTTCAGCGAGCGGTCGATCACGTCGAGATCGGCCTTGAACTCGCCAGCGGAGGCATAGGGTGGCGTGGTGGGCGCCTCGGTAATGCCGACGAGGTCCGCGACTTCGAGCCGGAAGGCGGTCGCCTTGAGGCGGGCCGCGATGGCGGTGACGGCGAGCCGGTAGGGCTCGTTGCGCCGATGCGGCGAAAGATCGGGCGAACTGTCGACCAGCGCCAGCAATTCGTCGGTGACGGTGACCCGGATGGTGCTGATGGACAGCTCGGTGCCGAGCGCCTGCAACTCGTCGAGATAGAAGCGCACCGCGATCGAGCTCTGCAGCCGCATGGTCTGCCGGGTGACGTCGGCGGTGACGAACGGATTGCCGTCGCGGTCGCCGCCGATCCAGCTGCCGGTCCGCACGAAGCAGCCGACTTCCGGCGCGTCCTGGCGCCCCTCGATGGCAGCGAGCCTGTCCTCCAGCGCTGCGAAGAGCTGCGGCAGCTCGCGCAGGAACGTCGCCTCGTAATAGGTCAGGCCGTTCGCCACCTCGTCGAGCACGGTCAGCTTGGTCTTGCGCAACAGGTTGGTCTGCCAGAGCGTCAGCACCCGGCGGCGCAATTCCTCGGTGAGGGTGTCGAGTTCCTCCGGCGAGGGATCGAGCCGCGCGCGATCGGCAAGCAGCTCGGCGATGCGCGCCTCGTGCGTCATGGTAGAGCGGCGGCGCACCTCGGTCGGGTGCGCGGTCAGCACCGGGCTCGCCAGTCCCTTGGCAAAGAAGTTGCGCAGCTCGGCGACGGAAATGCCCGCCGCGCGGGCATGGCTGAGCGCGTATTCCAGGGTTCCCGGCTGCGCGCCGGCGCCGCTCGACTTGAGAGCCCGGGTGCGGCGCAGCAGGTGCTGGTCCTCGGCGATGTTGGCGAGGTGCGAGAAATAGCTGAAGGCGCGGACCAGGGTGATGGTCTGGTCGGGCGCGAGGCCGTTGAGCATGAGTTCGAGCTCGTGCCGCGCCGCTTCGTCCTCCTCGCGGTGGAAGCGCGCGGAGACCCGGCGCACCTGCTCCACCAGGGCGAACATCGGCTCGCCCTCCTGGTCGCGCAGCGTGTCGCCGAGCAGGCGGCCCAGCATGCGGATCTCTTCGCGCAGCGAGAGGTCGAGATCGCCTTCGGTGTCGGTATCGGCTGGCTTGGCGATGGAAAGGGCGACTGACATGGCGACAGGCTCCGGCTGATACGGCGAACGTAGCAATTAACATGCCGCCGCCGGCAAGTGGCACCCGCGAGCCGCGGCCATTTGATGCCACGACAAATCCCTGATCCGCCCCAATCTGCGCCGCGATGCTGAACCGATCAGGCACTTATCTGAACGGGCCGCTCAGGGAGCGTTCAGCACCGCCATTTTATAAAGGCGGACAGTTGAGTGGTGGGCACAAAGTGTGACGGCGGTCACCGACGACGGACAAGACCCGGATCACAGTGCCCACGTCGCGTATCGAGGAGGCTGAAATGGCCAGAGCTTCGACCAGGACCGTCAATCGCGGCGAGAATGCCGCCAGCATGGAGCGCCAGCGCGCTGTTGCGCCGAGCGTGCGCGTCGATGCCACCGACGCGCCCGAGCGCGCCGCGGTGAAGCGCCCGGCCAGCGCCGTGCCGGCGGGATCGATCGCCGCCATCGAACTGATGCTCGGCTTCTGAACGCCTCCCGAACCACGTCATGGCCGATCATCCGGCCACGCCGAATTGTTCCACACGGGCGCGCACAATTGCGCCCGCTCCGGCCTTCCCGGACAGGCGGGTTCAAAACGTGTTCTCCCCCGCCACGGTGCATGGCGGGGTCGGCGACGTTCTCCGTAGGTCAGGTCGCGACGCTGCGGCTCAGGAAATGCCGAGCAGCAGCAGGGCGCCGGGCAATAGAAGCGGCGAAAGCCCAAGCACGAGATTGATGCAGATACGGGCCATTTGGCGTTACGCCCGTTTCCGGGGCGTTTCCCTGTCTTGATGGCCGATGCGCCGGCGCTGTCTCGCGCCTGACGTCCGCCAATCACGCGAACCAACCTCTCCCCAATTACTTTCCGATTTATTTCCAAACCCAAGCCTTCTGTAACACATCGTGAACATGGTTACGAATTTATTTCTTGCGTGTGACATCACTGATTCGCGCGCAACGGAGCGTGACAAAGCCCGCTTGGCACCCCATATGAGATGACGTTGCGGCAGGCTCTGCCGCGTCATGGATATGGGACAGATGCTTCGATTCTCGACATCCACCAGCGCTCGCCGCACCTCGTTGCGCGTCGCGCTCGCGGCGCTGGTGCTGGCCGCCGGCACCATGGTCGCTGCCGACTTCGCCGAGGCCCGCGTGGGGCGCGGCGGCAGTTTCGGCAGCCGCGGCACCCGCACCTGGTCGACCCCGGCGCCGACGCCGACCGCGCCGAGCGCGCAACCGATGCAGCGCTCCGCCACGCCGAACCAGCCTGCGCAGCCCGGCCTGAACAATGCCGCGCCGCGCCAGCAGCCCGGCGGCTTCTTCAATCGTCCCGGCTTCATGGGCGGCCTGATGGGTGGCCTGCTCGGCGCCGGCCTGTTCGGCCTGCTGATGGGCTCCGGCTTCTTCTCCGGCCTCGGCAGCCTCTCCGGCATTCTCGGCCTGCTGCTGCAGGTCGCGCTGATCTTCATCGTGGTACGGCTCGTCATGGGCTGGCTGCGCAGCCGCAACCAGCTGTCCTACGCCGGTGGCCCGCGCCCTGACACGATGAACCGCGATGCCCATGAAGGCGCCCAGCCGACCGGCAGTCAGGCTTCCGCGGGTCTTGCCTCAGCCGGTGCTGGCCGCTTCGGCTTCAATACCGGACCGCGTGGCAAGCCGCTGAAGCTGCAGGGTTCCGACTTCGACGCCTTCGAGCGCACGCTGAGCGAGGTCCAGGCTGCCTATGGCAAGGACGACCGCGCCAGCCTGCAGCGCCTGCTGACGCCGGAAATGTACGGCTATATCGCGGAAGAGCTGGACGAGCTTGCCCGCGACGGCCTCGTCAACCGGCTCGAGGACGTCAAGCTGCTGCAGGGCGACCTGTCCGAAGCCTGGAGCGAGGACGGCGAAGACTTCGCCACCGTCGCCATGCGCTATGAACTGAAGGATGCCGTGGTCGATCGCGCCACCGGGCGTCTGGTGCAGGGCGATCTCGAGCGCCCGATCCAGGCGACCGAGTTCTGGACCTTCACCCGCCGCCCCGGCGGCGAGTGGACGGCGAGCGCCGTTCAGCAGGGCTGACACGAGGGCGCCCCCTCATTCCTGACGACCTGTCATCCCCGGCCTCGTGCCGGGGATTTCGATTCCGGGCCGCGCGTCAGAAGGCCGAAATGGCCCGCACAAGCTCGGCGACGACTGGGACCGGCCGTTTCATCCAAAGGGGCGAACATCCGTAATCGCTGCGCAGCCACCCACGGCGAATGTTCGGAATTCCAGCGACCCGGCTTGCCCTGCTCCAGAACCTGCAAGTGCTCCGCGTGATCGTCGCGGTGCAGGTGGTCTATGGCCACGCGCTGCACGAGGCGGTCGAGCACCTCCACATGCCGGCGCCAGTCGATCCCTTCTCGCAGATGAACCGGATCGACATCTTCTTCGTCATCAGCGGTTTCGCGACCTTCTATGCCGCCCGCGGGCAATTCGGCGTGGCCGGCGAAGGCGCCCGCTTCCTCGCCGCCGCCTGCTGCGCCTGGTGCCGCTCTACTGGCTGTTCACCGGCCTGATGGTGCTGGCGCTGTTCCTGTTTTCCGGCGAAGTCGCGCACGCCTCCTTCAGCCTGGAGCACCTTCTCGCCTTGCTGTTCTTCGTCCCCTGGCCGAACCAGGATGGCGAGACGCTGCCCATCCTCATTCTCGGCTGGACGCTGAACTACGAGATGCTGTTCAGCGCGCTGTTCGCGATGGCGCTCAACCTTGCCGCTGCGTGCCGGCCTCGCCTTGCTCGCCGGCATCATCACGCTCGGCGCGGCGGCCTGTCCGTTCCCTTCCGACCAGCACTGGGTGCTGAAATACTGGAGCGATCCGGTGATGCTGGAGTTTCTGCTCGGCATCGGGCTCGCCGGCCTGTTCATGCGCGGCGCCCGGCTGTCGGTGCGCCAGGGAGCCCTGCTTGCGCTCGGTGGTTTTGCCCTGCTGCTGGCCGCCACCGCCTGGCCCGACCGCTCCTTGCCGCTTCGCTTCCTCTGGGCGGGAATTCCGGCCGCGATGACCTGTGCCGGCTTCGCGCTCGCCCCGCAGCCGACACGAGGGCACTGGCTCTATGACCGCGCGGTGAGGATCGCCGCGGCCGGCTATGTGCTCTTTCTGGCGCACCCCTTCGTCATCAACCTCGTCGCCCTGGCGTGGCGGAAGGCGGACGCGCACGCGATGCTGCTGTTCGTGCCAGCGACACTGGCTGCGTCGATGGCCGTTGCGGTCCTCGCCCATCGCTGGCTGGAGAAGCCGTTGAATCGGCTCCTCGACAAGCCGCGCCGGCGGAAGAGCGAGATCGCCGGATCCCCCGCCCTCGTGCCCGCGGAATAGGCGAGCCGGCTCAGCCGAGCGGATCGGCCCCGAAGCGGTTCGGCCCCGCGGTGCCCCTGAAGCACCACCAGACCACGAGCAGGATGAGGCCGATGCCGGTCAGCATCAGCAACTGCCACCAGCCGGTGCGGTCGATGTCGTGCAAGCGCCGGGTCCCGATCGCGATCGAGGGCACCAGCAGTGCGAGGCTCGTCAAGGCGTTGAGCGGCCCGATCTGCAATGCGATCTCGTATCCGAACAGCACGACGTCGAGCATGTTCGTCGCGATGGACACCAGCACCGTGAACAGCACCCAGAACCAGAACTCCGAGCGCGCCGCCCGCCCGGCGAAGCCGGCATATTGCTGGAAGCCCGATGTGACCGCCTGCGTAAAGTTCATGTCATCCCCCGATAACGGACCGGGAGTTGAGGCCGAACGGTATTTCCTGTCAACGCCGGCTGCGCCGCCCGCCCTTCTTGTAGCCCTTGGTCATCGGGTCCGACCGTTCCGGTCGGGTCCAGCCTTCGGGGCCGAGCGGCTCGGTGCGGTCGGTGCCGGGCCCCATATCGTCCAGCGACGGCTTGACGATGCGCGAGCCCGCCGGCCGATCTCCCTCGTCGGGATCGTAGGCAGCCTGGATCTCTTCGGCACGGATCGCCGCGCCGGTGCGGGAGCTGCCGGATTTGCCGCCCTTCCCTTTCGCCGGGAGATTGGCGGCGCGGCCATATTTGCGCTCGCCGCGATAGCCCCCGGTCCGGTCGTCGATGGCGTCCTGCCGCGCCAGCGGATCGTCGGAGATGGCAAGCTCGGTGGCCTGCAGCCGCTTGATCTCGTCGCGCAGCCGCGCCGCCTGCTCGAAATCGAGATCGGCCGCCGCCGCCCGCATGCGCTTCTCGAGATCGGCGATCACCGCCGCCAGATTATGCCCATAGGCGGCGGGCGCCTCGGCGAGGCCGGAATCCACCGTGACGTGGTCGCGCTCATAGACGCTGTTGAGGATGTCGCCGATCGCCTTGCGCACGCTCTCCGGGGTGATGCCGTGCTCGGTGTTCCACGCCACCTGCTTGTCGCGGCGGCGCTGCGTCTCCGCCATTGCCCGCTCCATCGAGCCGGTGACGTTGTCTGCATAGAGCACCACCCGGCCGTCGACGTTACGCGCGGCGCGGCCGATGGTTTGCACCAGCGAGGTCTCGGAGCGCAGGAAGCCCTCCTTGTCGGCGTCGAGGATGGCGACCAGCGCGCATTCCGGGATGTCGAGGCCCTCGCGCAGCAGATTGATGCCGATCAGCGCATCGAACGCGCCGAGCCTGAGGTCGCGGATGATCTCGATGCGCTCGATGGTGTCGATGTCCGAATGCATGTAGCGCACGCGGATGCCGTTCTCGTGCAGATACTCGGTGAGATCCTCCGCCATGCGCTTGGTGAGCACCGTCACCAGCGTGCGATAACCCTTCGCCGCGGTCGCCCGCACCTCGCCGAGCAGATCATCGACCTGGGTGCGCGCCGGGCGGACCTCGACGGGCGGATCGACCAGGCCGGTCGGACGGATCACCTGCTCGACGAAGACGCCGCCGGTGCGGTCCATCTCCCACGGGCCCGGGGTCGCCGAGACATGCACGGTCTGCGGGCGCATCGCCTCCCATTCCTCGAAGCGCAGCGGCCGGTTGTCCATGCAGGACGGCAGGCGGAAGCCGTATTCTGCCAGCGTCGCCTTGCGGCGGAAGTCGCCGCGATACATGGCACCGATCTGCGGGACGGTGACGTGGCTCTCATCGACGAAGATCAGCGCGTTGTCCGGCACATATTCGAACAGCGTCGGCGGCGGCTCGCCGGGGCGGCGTCCAGTCAGCCAGCGCGAATAATTCTCGATGCCGGCACAGCTCCCCGTCGCCTCCATCATCTCGATGTCGAACGTGCAGCGCTGCTCCAGCCGTTGCGCCTCGAGATAGCGCCCCATGGCGTTCAGCTCTTCGAGCCGGTGGCGCAATTCGTTCTTGATCCCGGCAATGGCCTGGATCAGCGTCGGGCGCGGCGTCACATAGTGCGAGTTCGCATAGACCTTCACGAATTTGAGGTCCTGCGATTTCGTGCCGGTGAGCGGATCGAACTCCTGGATGCTCTCCACCTCGTCGCCGAACAGCGAGACCCGCCAGGCCCGGTCCTCATAGTGCGCCGGGAAGATCTCGATGACGTCGCCGCGCACTCGGAAGGTGCCGCGGCCAAAATCGCCCTGGATGCGCTTGTATTGCAGGGCGACGAGGTCGGCTAAAATCCCGCGCTGGTCGATGCGGTCGCCGACCTCGATCTTGAAGGTCATCGAGGCATAGGTCTCGACCGAGCCGATACCGTAGATGCAGGACACCGAGGCGACGATGATGACGTCGTCGCGCTCCAGCA
>JAQSWY010000219.1 GCA_029266425.1 Xanthobacteraceae bacterium | reverse complement strand
GGCGGTGCTGCACGCCAAGGGCATATTGAAGGTCGGCGACGCCTTCGTCGGCCGCTCCATCATCGGCTCGCGCTTCGACTGCCGCGTCGAGGCGGAGACCACCGTCGGCGGGCACCCGGCCATCGTGCCTTCGATCATGGGCCGCGCCTTCATCACCCACACCGCCCAGCTCATGGTCGATCCCGAGGACCCGTGGCCGACCGGCTATCGCCTGTCGGATACCTGGCCGGTGTGGAAGCAGGACTGAGGTGGGCGCGCCCGTCCGCCTCAGCCTCGCCGAGGTGCATGCGCTCACCCGCGACACGCTGGTCGCTGCCGGGCTCGGCGAAGCGCATGCGCAGGCCATCGCCCGCTCGATCACGCGGGCGGAGGCGGACGAGTGCCATTCGCACGGGCTCTATAGGCTGATTGGCTATGTCGCCTCTGTGCGCAGCGGCAAGGCCGAGCGCCACGCGCTGCCGGCGCTGACCAAGGCGACGCCGGCGGTGCTGCGCGTCGATGCCCGGCGCGGCTTCGCCCCGCTGGCGGTGGAGACCGGCGTGCCGGCGCTGATCGCGGCGGCGAAGCAGATCGGCATCGCCGCCCTCGCCATCCATGATTGCTACCATTTCTCCGCGCTGTGGGCCGACATCGAGCCGGCGGCGGAGGCGGGGCTTGCTGCCTGGTGCTTCACCGTCGGCCAGAGCTGCGTCGCCCCGGCCGGCGGCACGACGCCGCTGCTCGGCACCAATCCCTTCGCCTTCGGCTGGCCGTCGCCGGTCGGCCGTCCCTTCATCTTCGACTTCGCCACCAGCGCCGCCGCGCGCGGCGAGATCGAATTGAAGCGCCGCGCCGGCGAACAGATTCCGCTCGGCTGGGCAGTGGGGCCGGACGGCGCGCCGACCACCGATCCCGCGGCCGCGCTCGCCGGCGCGCTGCTGCCCTTCGGCGGGCACAAGGGCTCGGCACTGTCGACGATGGTCGAACTCATCGCCGGCCCGCTGATCGGCGACCTCACCAGCCGCCAGTCCAAGGGGATTGAGAACGGCGATGGCGGCCCGCCGTTAGGGGGCGAACTCTTCATCGCCATCGACCCGGCGGTGTTCGGCACGGAGAGCCTGTCCTCGCGCCTCGCCGATGCCGACGAGATCTTCGCCCTCGCCAAGGCGCAGCCCGGCGTGCGCCTGCCCGCCGAGCGGCGCTATGCGGCGCGCGAGCGCAGCCGGAAGGATGGGATCACCGTCCCCGCCACCCTCTTCGCCGAATATCCTTCGAGGCTCGTGGAGCCTGTCCTCGGGCTTGCCGAAGGCAAGACCCGTGGGCTCACACCTCAGGATGAGGGTGCGCTTGGAAATTTGGAGCCACGTCATGGCCGGGCTTGGCCCGGCCATCCATGACTTCGGTTCGTCTCAGTGCGTCCGGCAAGACATGGATCCCCGGGCCAAGCCCGGGGATGACGTCATTCTCGTCTTCACCCGTCATCCCGGACGACCGCAAGGCCTATCCGGGATCGCGTGCCGATTGGAGAGCGATCCCGGCTCTACGGCTTCGCCTTCGGCGGGGATGACGACCTTCGAATGGATGTCGCCAGTCTTCGACCAATTCCATTCTCAACATCATGTGAATAAATATCGCCTATTCCGCATGTTACCAAAAGTCATATCCGCGATATGTGGAATTGATCGACGGCACAGACATGGGAGAGGTGCATTGCTACGGCCACTCGACTCCGAATTGTCGCAAAGATACACTTTGTTACATTCTCTTTCGGCCGCTTCGAACGAACGAGAACGATCCGAATACAACACGACACTACCCTGCCTGGCACTTCTCGTCGGCTTGACCGCGGGCCTCATCGCCGCCCCGGCGCCGCTGCAGGCACAGACCGCCGCCCCCGCCCCAGCGCAGACCGAGAGCTACGCCCCCGAATCCGGCCAGCCGGGCAAGGATGTGGTCTGGGTGCCGACGCCGGACACGCTGGTCGAGCGTATGCTCGACATGGCCAAGGCGACGCCGCAGGACTTCCTCATCGACCTCGGTTCCGGTGACGGGCGGACCGTCATCGCCGCCGCCCAGCGCGGGCTCAAGGCGCATGGCATCGAGTACAATCCCGAGATGGTGACGCTGTCGCAGCGCCGGGCGCAGGCCGCCGGCGTCGCCGACCGTGCCACCTTCGCCAAGGCCGACATCTTCGAGAGCGACTTCTCCAAGGCGCAGGTGATCACCCTGTTCCTGCTGCCCGAGCTGAACGAGCGGCTGCGCCCGCAGATCCTCGAGCTGGAGCCGGGCACGCGCATCGTCTCCAATTCCTTCCGCATGGGCGACTGGGAGCCGGACCGGACGGATCGCGTCGAAGGCTGCAACCAGTGGTGCACGGCGCATCTCTGGCTGGTGCCGGCGAAGGTCGAGGGCTCCTGGCGGCTCGGCGAGCAGGAGCTGAAGCTCGGCCAGAAGTACCAGATGCTTACCGGCACGCTGGGTACGACGCCGATCGAGAACGGCCGGCTGGACGGCAAGCAGATCAGCTTCACCGCCGGAGGCGTCGCCTATACCGGCACGGTGACCGGCACCGCCATGTCCGGCAGCGCCACCGGCGGCAGCATGGCCAACTGGACCGCGACCAAGAGCTGAGAGTCCGTCGTAATTGCCGCGGCGATCTCCCTCTCCCCAATGGGGAGAGGGTTGGGGTGAGGGGTCTTCGGTGCTCCGCAATCACGTAGCCCCTCACCGACCCGCTTCGCGGGCCAGCTCTCCCCAACGGGGAGAGGAATTGCAGGCCCCGGACTTTTCGATCTCGCCCGCGCCCGCCCTCCCCGCCGCCTGCCATGGAGATTTCCCTTGAGCATCGCCACGCATCGGGAGGCTCAA
>JAQSWY010000070.1 GCA_029266425.1 Xanthobacteraceae bacterium | reverse complement strand
ATCAGCAGCTTCTCGACGCCGGCGAGTTCCTCGTCCGTCAGCACATAGGGGTTGAACGACTTGCCGTCCGGGCGCGGCTTGTCCTTGGTGCCCGTGCGGGTGGCGACGAGTATGCCGGCGAGCGCAATGTTCTCCTCGAAGCGCGCGCTGGTGGAGAGACGGCCGGCAAAGGCGGGATCGAACATGCATTCGATGCTGCCCGCCTTCTCCAGCGGCACCTCGGCGGTGTTGTAGGTGATGCCGTAACTGCCCCAGCAGAACGGCACGCCGAAATGCACGCCGGTCTTCTCGTCGGTGAGCAGCTTGTATTTCTCCGGCTGGAACACCGGGAACAGGTTCCTGGTGCTGGGGATCTTGGCGTAGTCGACCGTGCGAATCAGCTTCTCGCGGAAATAGAGGCTGGGCCAGAAGCCGTCGGCCTGCACCAGGTCGAAATCCTTGGTGCCGCCGACCCGCAGCTTGTTGTAGGCCTCCGAATTGCCGTCGAAGAAAGTCGGGGCGAATTTGACCTTGTACTTGTCCTGAAACGCCGCAATCACGTCGGGCAGCACATAGCCTTCCCACATCAGCGCCCGCAGCGTGGTCGGCGCGGCGGAGGCCGGGCGGATCGTGGGAGAGGCGATGGCCGCGGCGGTGCCGGCAGCGATCGTCTTCAACATCTGGCGGCGGTCGATGCCGGCGGCTCGGTTCGGCTGGTGCGGTTTCATGTCCATTTCCCCTCGTCTTTTGTGGCTACGGAGATCGCAGGAACCGCCCGCCGTGTCGTTTCCCTCTGGAAGTGCCGCTCCCCGCGCTGCATCGGCGCGGGGATCCGGTGATGTCAGGCCGCGACCGAGAACGGGTTTTCCGCGTCGGCATAATTGACCGGCGTCATGTGCCAGCCTTCCTTGTGCTTCTGCCAATAGAGGTCCTTGAGCTTCTGGCTGATCGGGCCGGGCCGGTCATTGCCATAGATGCGCTCATTGACTCGGGCGCAGGGCATGACGCCGCCCGCCGTGGTGGCGGTGAACACCTCGTCGGCATCCATCAGGTCCTCGAAGGTGATGGGAGCGACGCGGCCGTCGAGGCCGAGCTCCGGGCAAAGGTCGAGCACGGAGAGCCGGGTGATGCCGCGCAGCGAGCCGCGGTCCGGCGTCAGCACCGAATTGCCCTTCACGATGAAGACGTTGAAGCCCGCGCCTTCGGTCAGATAGCCCTCGGAATCGAGCAGGATGGCGGTGTCGAAGCCCTTGTCCCTCGCCTCGTACATGCCGCGCGTGAAGTCGCGCCACATATAGTTCTTCAGCGTCGGATCGAGCGAATCCTGTGAGATGCGCGGCACCGAGGCGACCAGCAGATGCGCGCCGCGCGCCTGCACGTCCGGCTTGATCACATCCACCCATGGCACGGCATAGCCGATGAAGGTGTTCTCGCAATCCTCCGGATCGCGCGAGCCATAGATGCGCGGCACGCCGCGGGTCGAGACCATGGCGACGAAGGCGTCGCGCAGCCCGCTCAGCGCGACGCAGCGGCCGAGGATCTCGCGCATCTGGTCGCGCTTCACCGGCGGCTTCAAGCGATAGCCGTCCAGCGAACGGTGGAAACGGTCGAGATGGTCTTCGAGGCGGAAGAACCCGCCATCGGTGACGTGGACCACGTCATAGGTGACGTCGGAATGCGTGAAGCCCCAGTCGCCGACCGGAATCTTGGCCTCGGCTATCGGGACGAACTCGCCGTTGATATAGGCGGCGCCTTTCGAATAGTCGGGTTTCGCCTCAGTCATCTGCATGCACTCCAGGCATTGGGCGGTTTCGGCAAAATGCCTGCGCACCCTCGCAATGCCTGGAGGCACGGGAAAGCGCCGCTTTCCAGGAAAGCGACGGTGCCAATTGGCGAAGTGGACCGGTCCGGTCGACGCAACCGGTCGTGGGCTCAGTCGATGAAGGAGAGCTCGCGCCGGGAGCGCGCCTGCGCCTTCTTCTCGATCTCGCTCAGGATCCTCTCCAGATCCTCGACGCTGATGTCATAGGCTTCGCCCATCTCCTCGAGCGTCGCCGCGACATCCTCGCGCTCGAAGCTCGGCACGGCGGAAACGGTCGGCGGTTCGGGTTTCCTCGGCTCCGCCGGCTTCGTCACGTGCGGATAGGAATGGCCAGAGAACCGGTGATAGGCGAGGCCGCAGGCGACCAGCACCGTGGCGTTCAGCGCGACCGGCATCAGCGGGAACAGATAGCCGGCGCCACTGCCGGCGAACACCGCGACCAGCGCGGCAGCGCCACCGGGCGGATGCAGGCAGCGCAGCAGCGACATCGCGCCGATCGCAAGCGCAACGGCGACGCCCGCAGCGAGCGCCGGCTCGGAAATAGTGTGGCTGACCGCGATGCCCGCGAGCGCCGAGATCGTATTCCCGCCAATGACGGGCCAGGGTTGCGCCATCGGGCTCGACGGCACGGCGAACACCAGCACCGCCGAAGCGCCCATTGGCGGCACCAGCAGCAGGAGATGCGGCGCCTTGCCGGCGGCGAGGCCGCACAGGAAGCCGGTCAGCGCGATGCCGACCAGCGCACCGGCGCAGGCGAACAGCCGGTCGCGCAGCGTGGCGCCGGCCAATATGGGATCGAACGGCTTAAACCGGGCCGTGAGGGGCAAGGTGATCCTCCCTAAATTTGTTGTTGAGCACTAGGGTTGGGGATGGGCGCCGATATTACCGGCATTCAGGAACAGCCGCAGCATCTCGGTACGGCGGTCCATGAGGTCGGCGAGCGTGTAGCGGTCGAGCACCGCCATGAAGGCGGTGAGCGCTTCATCGAGGGCGGAGGAGAGGCCGCAACCGCTCGACAGGATGCAACTTGGGCAATCGACCAGATCGAAGCCGTCTTCGGTGTGGCGCAGCACCGTGCCGACGCAGATATCGGTGGCAGGCACGGCAAGCCGGATGCCGCCCGCGCGGCCGCGCGCACTGGCAACGAAGCCGGCCTTGCCGAGATCGTGCACTACCTTCATCAGATGGTTCTGAGAGATGCCGTAGACGCGGGCGATCTCCGGGATCGAGCACAGCCGGTCCGGTCGCGCCGCCAGATAGAGCAGCACGCGCATGGCGTAGTCGGAATAGCGCGTCAGGCGCATGATCGGCTCTCGGCTGGCTGGCTTCTCAGTAACTAAAATACATGTATACGCTATACATGATTTATGGCACAGGCCAAAAGGAGCATGGCTGATGGCTGATATGCGCGACGATGCGGGTACGTCCCCACCCTCGGGCGAAGCAAAAGGCGGCGTGCGCCGCTTCGCCATTGCGAGCCGGCACCCCGAGAGCGACATCATCACCTCGTTCGTGCTGCGCCCGGAGGATGGCAAGCCTCTGGCGCCGCACAAGCCCGGCCAACATTTGACGATGTTTCCCGACATCCCGGGCATCGGCGTGGTCAAGCACAACTACACCATCTCCGCCGCGCCGAACGGCGAGACCTACCGGATCTCGGTGAAGCGCGAGCGGGACGGGCTGGTCTCGAGATGGCTGCATGACGAGGCGAAGGTCGGCACCAGCTTCGATGTCGCGCCCGCCTCCGGTGCCTTCGTGCTGCCGGAACCGGCAACGCGCCCCATCGTGATGCTCAGCGGCGGTGTCGGCCTCACTCCGATGATCGCCATGCTGGAAGCCATCGTCGCCAGGGGAATCGACGTTCCGGTGAACTTCGTCCATTGCACGCAGGACGGCAGCACCCACGCCTTCCGGGCGCATCTGGGCGAGCTCGCCGCGGCGGTGAAGGGCAAGCTCGAGATCACCATCTTCTATAGCCGTCCGCGCGCCGAGGACGTCGTCGGCCGCGATTATGGGATTGCCGGGCGCGTCGACATGGATTGGCTCGTCGCCAATACCCCGGTCGGACAAGCCGATTATTTCGTTTGTGGCCCGCTCGGCTTCCTGCGCAGCTTCGTGCCCGGCCTCGCCAAGGCGGGTGTCGGCGAGGAGCGGCTGCATTTCGAGTTCTTCGGTCCGGTGGAGGACCTGTTCGACGAGGGTGCCGGCATGGCGCAAGACACCGCTTCCACCGCTCCCGCCGCTTCGCGGGCCGTGGACGGCTCGCACATTGCTCGCGCGGGTGCCGGCTTCTCGCGCGAGCAGATCGGCGACGGCATCCTCGACAGCGCCGCCGAGGCGGTGATTGCCAGCGATCGCGACGGGCAGATCGTGCTGTGGAACTCGGGCGCCGAGCGTGTCTTTGGGTTCACCGAGGCAGAGGCGCTCGGCCAGTCGCTCGACATCATCATCCCGGAGCCGTTCCGCGCCCGGCATTGGGAGGGCTATACCGAGACGGTGGCGAGCGGGCGCAGCCGCTATGGCGCCGGCGACCTGCTGGCGGTGCCGGGCCTCACCAAGGACGGCCGCCGCATCTCGCTGGAATTCACCATCGCCCTGTTGAAGGAGGGCGGCGATGGTGCGGTAGAGGGCATGGTGGCGGTGATACGCGACGTCACCAAGCGCTTCGAGGAGTTGAAGGCGCTGAAAAAACAGTTGGCCGCGCAGCAAGGTGCGTGAAATCGCCGCCAATTATTTGCGGGCAGACTGATATCGGCACCACGTCATCCTGAGAGCTCGGGCGAAGCTCGAGCCTCGAAGAATGCGCGCGACCCATGACCTCGCTCTGTTTCAGCGTCCTTCGAGGCTCGCGGCGCTCGCACCTCGGGATGACGTGGCTTCTTTAAGCCCTCCCCCAAGGCGGGGTCCTTCCTGTTTGTATTCGATACGAACTGGTCCCACGCTTGCATGAAAGCGGGCCCTGCTGCTTATGGCGCGCTCGCTTCGCCGGGAACTGGTACCGACCCAACGCATGACGGCCGATCCGAGCCTCAAGATTGTCATTGTGGATGAAAGCCCGCTGCGCGCGGCTATCCTCGAGGAGGGCCTGCGCGAGGCGGGCTATGTGAATGTGCTGCGCCTGCCGGAACGGCACAATCTTTTGGCACGCCTGCACGCCATCGATCCCGACATCATCATCATCGATCTCGAAGACCCCTCGCGCGACGTCATCGAGCAAATGTTCCAGGTGAGCCGCGAGGTGAAGCGGCCGGTCGCCATGTTCGTCGACCAGTCCGACAGCTCCACCATCGAGGAGGCGATCCAGGCCGGCGTGTCCGCCTATATCGTCGACGGCTTGAAGAAGGAGCGGGTGAAGCCGATCGTGGACATGACGATCAGTCGCTTCCGCGCCTTCGCCCGGTTGCGCGAGGAGCTGGAGCAAACCCGCACCCAGCTGGAAGAGCGCAAGACCGTCGACCGCGCCAAGGGCATCCTCATGCGGCTGAAAGGCCTCGACGAGGAAAAAGCCTATGCGCTGATGCGCCGGACCGCGATGAACGAGAAGAAGCGCATCGTCGACATCGCCCAATCGATCATCACCGCGGCGGAGATGCTGAAATGAAGCGCCTGTCCATCGGCTTCATCCCGCTGACCGACGCCGCGGTGCTGATCGCCTGCGCCGAGCATGGCTTCGCGCGTGCCGAAGGGCTGGAGATCGAGCTGCATCGCGAGGTCTCCTGGGCCAATATCCGCGACAAGGTTAATGTCGGCCTGCTCGACGGCGCGCATATGCTGGCCCCGCTCGCCATCGCCTCCTCGCTCGGGCTCGGCCATGTCCGGGTGCCGCTGGTCGCGCCCTTCGCGCTGAACCTCAACGGCAATGCCGTCACGCTCGGCAATGAGCTCTATGCGGCGATGGTCGAGACCGGCGAGGACCTCGGCTCCGGCGAAGGCACGGCCCGCGCGCTCGGCCGCGTGGTACGGGCGCGCCAGGCGGCGGGCGACGATCCGCTCACCTTCTCGACAGTCTACGCATTCTCCACCCACAGCTACATGCTGCGGCAATTGCTGGCGGCCGGCGGGCTCGACCCGGACCGCGACGTGCGCCTCGTCGTGGTGCCTCCGCCCTATACCGCCGAGAGCCTGCGCAATGGGCTGATCCATGGCTTCTGCGTCGGCTCGCCCTGGAACAGCGTGGCGGTCGAGGCGGGGGTCGGGCGCATCGCGCTGCTCGGCTCGGAGATCTTCGGCTGGGCGCCGGAGAAGGTCCTGGCGGTGCATGCCCGCTTTGCCAATGCCGAACCCGAGGTGCTGCACCGGCTGGTGCGTGCGCTCGATGCCGCCGCGCGCTGGTGCGAGACCGCGGATGCGCTCGACGACCTCGCCCGCCTGCTCGCCGAACCGCGTCATCTCGGCCTGCCGGCGGACATGCTGCGACGCGCGCTGCAGGGCCGGCTGAACACCACGAATGGCGGCGCGCCGCGCTCGGACGCCGCATTCTTGGTGATGCACCGCAACCATGCCAACCGGCCGGAGCCGGCGCATGCGTTGTGGATCTACGCCCAGATGGTGCGCGCCGGCCAGATCGACTTCACCCGCGACGCCGCCCACGCGGCGATGGAAGTGTACCGGCCCGGCCTCTATGACGCCGCCGTCGGCGGCACTTCGGGCCGCCTCGCCCCCGACGCCGACCCCGTAGGCACCCGTTTCGGGCTGCCGTTCACGCCGGACGACGTCGAGGGATATCTGCAGCGCGTGCGGGGAGAATAGGGCGCCCGTCCGTTCCCCTTCCGGTTCGCTTCGCTCATCACCCTTTTCCATAGGCGGAAGGGGATGAACAATGTGACGCACGTTTGCGCTGCACAAAATCACGCCACCCATCTGCAGCGCTGCGCAGCAATTCGGCACTTGGTATACCAAGGCCCAGCCATGCCGCGAAGTCCGGCCGTGCCGCCAAGTCCTTGAATCTACATTGGATCAATTCTCGATAGCGGCGCCTGGGCGAGTTGGCACGCTTCGTGAATATAGATTGGCGTCCGCCGGCCAACGATGACCGCGGTTTCCCGAATTCGCCCAGCGATGGGCCCCAGCAATGCCGCTGACTCCGTGATGGGCTCGCCCGTCAGGGTCCGTGGCTATTTGCGTTTTCATCGCCGCTCTCGGGTCGATACGGCCGGAGCGGCTTCTCGAAACAAGGTTCCGAGGGCACATCATGACCGACACCCTGCCGCCTCGCTCGCGTGTCCGCCTTTCCCGCCGTTCCTTCCTCAAGAGCTCCGCGGCTACCCTCGGCGCCGCAGCGATGTTCGATGCCGTGCGCATGGCGTTCCCGGGTGGCGTGCCGCAGGCCTTTGCCGCGACGCCGGAGGTCACCAAGGCGACGCTCGGCTACATCGCGCTGATGGACGCCGCGCCGCTGGTGATCGCCAAGGAGAAGGGCCTGTTCGCCAAATACGGTGTGCCGGATGTCGAGGTCGCGAAGCAGGCCTCCTGGGGCGCCACGCGCGACAATCTCGTGCTCGGCGGCGCCGCCAACGGCATTGACGGCGCCCACATCCTGACCCCGATGCCCTACCTCATCTCCGCCGGCAAGGTGACGCAGAACAACGTGCCGACGCCCATGTACCTCCTCGCCCGCCTCAATCTGGATGCGCAGGCGATCTCGGTCTCCAACGAATACAAGGACCTCAAGGTCACCGCCGACGCCTCGGCGCTGAAGGCGGCATTCGCTGCCAAGAAGGCCGCCGGCAAGGACGTGAAGATCGCCATGACCTTCCCGGGCGGCACCCACGATCTCTGGATCCGCTACTGGCTCGCCGCCGCCGGCATCGACCCCGACAAGGACGTCTCCACCATCGTGGTGCCGCCGCCGCAGATGGTGGCGAACATGAAGGTCGGCAACATGGACGCCTTCTGCGTCGGCGAGCCGTGGAAC
>JAQSWY010000013.1 GCA_029266425.1 Xanthobacteraceae bacterium | reverse complement strand
CCTCGATCTTGAAGGTCATCGAGGCATAGGTCTCGACCGAGCCGATACCGTAGATGCAGGACACCGAGGCGACGATGATGACGTCGTCGCGCTCCAGCAACGAACGCGTCGCCGAGTGCCGCATGCGGTCGATCTGCTCGTTGATCGAGGATTCCTTCTCGATATAGGTGTCGGTACGCGGGACGTAGGCTTCCGGCTGGTAGTAATCGTAGTACGAGACGAAATACTCGACCGCATTGTCCGGGAAGAAGCTCTTGAACTCGCCATAGAGCTGCGCCGCCAGCGTCTTGTTCGGCGCCAGCACCAGCGCCGGGCGCTGCACCCGCTCGATGACATTGGCCATGGTGAAGGTCTTGCCGGAGCCGGTGACGCCGAGCAGCACCTGGTCGCGCTCGCCCTGCCGTGCCGCGGCGACCAGTTCCTCAATGGCCTGGGGCTGGTCGCCATTCGGCGTGTAGTCCGACTTGAGGACGAAGCGCACGCCGCCTTCGGACTTTTCCGGGCGCGACGGGCGATGCGGCGCCCACACCTGCCCGTCCACCTCGGGGCGCCCGCCCTCGATCAGCGCCGACAGCGCGGCGACGGTGGCGGAGGCGCCGGAGGTCGGAGCCACGCCGAGCTTTTCGGCGAGCTTGGGATCCAGCGTGGCTGAGCTTGCGGGCTCGAAGGCGCGGTGCGAGCGCTCTCCGAATCCGCCGGGTCTGGCGGCTTTGGGCATGGCGCCAATATGGGGCGGAGGGAGCGCCCTGGAAAGACCGGGCACAAGGGCGCTGCGCGGCTCATCCAGTGTCTTTCTAGACATGCTGTCTAATTTTCGATCTTCCAGCACACACTCCGTGACCGAGACTCGCCCGCGAACGGCTCAACTGGGTGACCACGCCTTAGATATTATCATTTATTTTCAATTAGATAATCGTTACTCCGGAATCTCCGACACTTGGCATAGAGGATGCATACACGAATGTATGCAAAGGAATCGGCGCCGCCGGGCGCCCGGTTGCCAGCGGAGCCGCCAATGCCACAGCTCATCCTTGCCGCCGAACCCGCGCCGCTCACCTTCGATCCGGCGCGCACCGCGCTCATCATCATCGACATGCAGCGCGATTTCCTGGAGCCCGGCGGCTTCGGCGAGACGCTCGGCAATGATGTGTCGCTGCTGCAGGCCGCGGTCGGGCCCTGCAGGCGGGCACTTGGCGTGGCGCGCGCCAACGGCATTCTCGTCATCCATACCCGCGAAGGCCACCGCCCGGACATGGCGGATGCGCCGCCGGCCAAGGTCGAGCGCGGCGCGCCGACCGCGCGCATAGGCTGCGCCGGTCCGATGGGCCGCATCCTGATCCGCGGCGAGGACGGTCACGACATCATACCGGAGCTCTATCCGCTTGCCGGCGAGCCGGTGCTGGACAAGCCCGGCAAGGGCGCCTTCTACCAGACCGACCTCGAGCTGATGCTGAAGAATCGCGGCGTCGACACGCTGCTGGTGTGCGGCGTCACCACCGAGGTCTGCGTCCACACCACGATCCGCGAGGGCAATGATCGCGGCTATCGCTGCGTGGCGATGGCGGACTGCTGCGCTTCCTATTTCCCGGAGTTCCACCGCGTCGGCCTCGAGATGATCAAGGCGCAGGGCGGTATCTTCGGCTGGGTATCGGATTCCGCCGCCTTCGCCAGCGCGCTCGGCGCGGAAGCCAAGGCTACGTGAGGACCGCGGCTTGAAGAGAACAGACCCGACGACGCGTGCGCATCGAGTGACGGCAACACACGGGGAACATGGGCGATGAGCGCGAGCGAGATGACACCGATCTCACCGGCCCGCATGGGGATGCGGCCGGCGATCTGGACCAAGGGCGACTGGAACGCCCTGTTCGGCTTCGGCACCAACATATTGGTCAATATGCTGGTGCTGACCGGCCTGCTGCAGTTCGTACTGAAGATGCCGCCGGAGATCGTGTTCGGCCGCATCCTGCCGGCGGTCGGGCTGATGATGTTCCTGTCGACCGCCTATTACGCCTTCCTCGCCTGGCAGCTGGCGAAGAAGACCGGCCGCGACGATGTGTGCGCCCTGCCCTCCGGCATTTCGGTGCCGCACATGTTCGTCGTCACCTTCGTCATCATGCTGCCGATCGGCGCCTCGACCGGGGACCCGATCCAGGGCTGGGAGGCCGGCCTCGTCTGGGTGTTCTTCCAGAGCTTCATCCTGATGATCGGCGGCTTCGTAGCCCCGTACATTCGCAGGATTACCCCCCGCGCGGCCCTGCTCGGCACGTTGGCCGGCGTCTCGGTCGCCTTCATTTCGATGCGCCCGGCCTTCGAGATTTTCACGACTCCGGTGATCGGCCTCACCTGCCTCGCCATCATATTGGCGAGCTGGTTCGGCGGCGTGCGCTATCCGAAGGGCATTCCCGCCGGCCTGGTCGCCATTGGGGTCGGCATGGTCATCGCCTGGGGCTCGAACCTCTTCGGTCTCGCCTATGGCGGCATGAGTCTCGAAAAGCTCGGCGCCTCAGTGGCGAATTTCGGCTTCGAGGTGCCGCTACCGGCCTTCGACCACGTGTTCCACGGCTTCAAGTATCTCGGAATCATCCTCGTCACCGCCATTCCCTTCGGCATCTATGACCTGGTCGAGGCGATGGACAATGTGGAGAGCGCCGAGGCCGCCGGCGACCATTATCCGACTACGCGGGTGCTCACTGCCGACGGCGTGGTCAGCCTGATCGGCTGCCTGATGGGCAACCCCTTCATCAATGCGGTGTACATCGGCCATCCCGGCTGGAAATCGATGGGCGGGCGCATCGGCTATTCGCTGGCGACCGGCATCGCGGTGATCCTGCTGTCCTGGTTCGGCATCATCGCGGTGCTGCTGGCGCTGATCCCGATCGTCGCGATCTCGCCGATCCTGCTCTATATCGGCATGCTGATCGGCGCGCAGGCCTTCCAGACCACGCCGACCAAGCACGCGCCGGCCATCGTGCTGGCGCTCACCCCGCACCTCGCCGCCTGGGCCAAGCTGCTGATCGACAATTCCCTCGCCGTCGCCGGCACCTCGGCGCACGCACTGGGCATCGACAAGCTCGGCACGGTCGGCGTGCTCTATCACGGGCTGGAGATCATGGGCGGCGGCGCCATCCTGGTCGGGCTCGTGCTCGGCGCCATCGGCGTCTTCGTCATCGAGCGCAAGTTCACCCAGGCCGCAGCCTTCGCGCTGGCCGGGGCGGTGCTCACATTCTTCGGCTTCATGCATGGCGAGATGGTGGGCATCGCGGTGACGCCGGGCGTGTCGCTCGCCTATGTGGTCGTCGCCGGCTTCCTGTTCGGCTGCGCCAAATATGCCACCGTCGATGCGGTGGACGAGGCGCCGATGATGGAGGGTGCGCACGCCGCGCCGGCCGAATAGGCGACACGGGGAAATGCTGCGCTTGCGGGGGCGTGCGTGCGGAAGGGGGTGCTGGGAGCATCCCCTTCCTTTCCGGAAATACACCGTGAATCCGGAGCGCTTTGGCCTGCCCGTTCCTCCTGTCGCAAAGCTGTGCTCTCATCTGCACGTCGCGACGGCCGTCGGCCGTCATCAGTGTGGAGGGCGACCCGATGTCGATACTGAAGAAAGGGCTCTCTGGCGAGCCGGTGAAAGTGCTCCAGGAGAAGCTCGGCATTCCCGCGGATGGCCAGTTCGGCCCGAAGACTGAAGAAGCGCTGAAGGCCTACCAGAAGGAGCATGGCCTCGCCGCGGACGGCATGGCCGGTCCCGACACTTTCACCGCCATGGGCCTCTATGAGCTGGTCCTGCTCGGCGTCGGCTCGTCCGGCGACGCGGTGAAGAAGCTGCAGACCGCGCTCGGCATCGCCGCCGACGGCAAGTTCGGCCCCGGCACCCAGAAGGCGGTGAAGGACTATCAGGCCAAGAACGGTCTAGACGTGGACGGCTTCGCCGGCCCGGTCACCCTGGCCAAGCTCGCCGTCTTCAAGGAGATCACCCCGGCGACGGTTTCGAAGTCGCAGGTCACCCCCGGTGCCGCGCCGGCCGAAGCCTCAGCCACGGGCTCCGCCGAGGCGGCCCCGGCGAAAAGCATCTGGTCGACCATCAAGGGCCTCTTCAGCTGACACCAACACGGACGGGAGCCAGGCGCCGGGGCAAGGCGCGCCTGGCTCTCGCCCCGCCTTCCGGAGACTCTCACGCCGATGTCGTTCCTGCTGCGCTTCGATCCCGAGCTTCTCGGCCTGCCGGAAGAGACCGCACCCTTGCCGGAGCGAATCATCTCCGGCGACCCGCGTCATCTGACCTGGAATTTCGAGACGCTGCCCGACGGCGCGCTGTTCGCCGGCATCTGGGAATCGAGTCCCGGCGCCTGGCGTGTCGACTATGAGGAGTGGGAGTTCTGCTCGCTGCTGACCGGCGTTTCCATCCTCCATGAGGACGGCGAGCCGCCGGTGCGCCTCAAGGCAGGCGACAGCTTCGTGC
Organism: Xanthobacteraceae bacterium; assembly: GCA_029266425.1. GTDB lineage: Bacteria > Pseudomonadota > Alphaproteobacteria > Rhizobiales > Xanthobacteraceae > Ancylobacter. The sequence goes on along the minus strand of JAQSWY010000013.1, from coordinate 121,153 downwards.
TGCGGCCGGGTTTCAAGGGCGTATGGGAAGTCGTCGAGACCACGCGCAAGCTCTATGTAATCCGGCTGATTTGAAACGAATTGTGAAGCCGGCAGCGGCATCGGTTTGTTAAAGAGCGGGTTTTCTTTGAGCGATTTCAGGCATATGCGGGTAGACGCGGAATCAGTCTGGCAGCGCGCATCTGCTTGAGCATCCTTCGAGGCTCGCCAGTGCTCGTACCTCAGGATGAGGTGGCTCCTTGAGAGCATCCTCATCCTGAGGTGCCCGGCAAGGCCGGGCCTCGAAGGATGCTCAAGCAATACGACCGGGCGCCCATCTCTCCAACCCACACATTTTCCCCCCAAGTGTTGCAGCGCCGTTATTGACCGCGCCGCACGGCCGAAGCATCGTCCTGCCGCAGGGGCTCGGGAGAGTGAAGACATGGGCGCACGATTGACGGCACATCGCAGCACGCTGGCAAGGCGCAGCCTCGCCGCGCTCATGGGCGCCGCACTGTTCCTCGGCTCGGCGGCCTCGGGCCAGGCGGCGAGCTTCCTCGAGAAGAATTTCTGGCTCTCCGGCCCGAATTTCGATGGCGTCGTCCCGGCCTGCGACACGCCGGCAGCGCTTTCGCGGATCCAGTCCCGCTTCGCCACCACCGAAGGCCGCTTCTGGAATTCGGCGCTCAAGATCGAAACCTTCGACCATGTCCGCCAGATCGCGTTCCGTCCCTGGGGTGAGGAATATCAGCCCCGCCGCTACTGCTCCGCCCGCGCCTTCGTCTCCGACGGCACCCGCCCTCCGGTGAAGCACACCGTCTATTATTCCATCATCGAGGACGGCGGCTTCATCGGCTTCTCCTGGGGCGTCGAATGGTGCGTCGTCGGGCTCGACCGCGGCTGGGGCTATCCTCCGAACTGCAAGATGGCGCTGCCGTGAGGCTTGCTCTGCGGGCGCTCGCGCTCCTAGGACTTGTCGCCCTCGGCACTCCGGTGTCGGCACAGCAGAGCGGCCAGCCCGGCAAGTTTGATTACTACGTGCTCTCGCTATCCTGGTCGCCCAGCTATTGTGCGAGCGAAGGCAATCGCGCCGAGCCGACACAGTGCCGGCGCGGCAAGCCCTTCGCCTTCGTCGTCCATGGCCTCTGGCCGCAATATAGCGAGGGCTGGCCGCAGGACTGCCTGTACCCCGCGCCTCGGGTGCCTGAAGCGACGGTCAAGGACATGCTCGACGTGATGCCGAGCCGGCGCCTCGTGATCCACGAATGGCGCAAGCACGGCACCTGCTCCGGGCTCGATCCAGATGACTATTTTGATGCCGTGCGCGGTGCCTTCAACAAGATCGTCATCCCCGGCCAGTTCCGCGCTGTCACGCGGCCGATCACCACCTCCGCGCCCGAGGTGGAGAACGCCTTCCGGGTCGCCAATCCCGGCCTCGCCGCCGACATGATCGCGGTCAGTTGCGAGGACCGCATGGTGAGCGAGGTACGGATCTGCATGGATCGCTCGCTCGGCTTCACCGCCTGCCCGGCGGTGGACCGCCGCGCCTGCCGCGCCGGCAAGATCACTATGCCGCCGATGAGGGGCGGCTGAGCAGCTTCGGATGAACTATCGCCACGCCTTTCATGCCGGCAATTTCGCCGATGTGCTCAAGCACGTCGTGCTCGCCCGCATCCTCGTCTACCTCGCTCGCAAGGACGGCGCCTATCGCGTCATCGACACCCATGCCGGCGCCGGGCTCTATGACCTCGGATCGGATGAGGCGCAGCGCACCGGCGAATGGGAGGCCGGCGTCGGAGCCGTGCTGCGATCGGACCTGCCGCCCGAGGTCGAGACGCTGCTGGCGCCCTGGCGCGCCGCGCTCGACGCCGCCAACCGCCAAGGGATCACCGATGCCGCGCCGCGCCATTATCCGGGCTCGCCGCTGGTCGCGAAGGCGCTGTCCCGCCCGCAGGACCGGATGATCTTCTGCGAGACCGAGCCCGGCGTGCGCGCCGCGCTCACCGAGGCGGTGAAGGGCGATGCCCGCGCCAAGGTGCTGCCGGTCGATGGCTGGCAGGCGCTAACCGCCTATGTGCCTCCCAGGGAGCGGCGCGGCGTCGTGCTGGTCGATCCGCCCTTCGAGCAGGCCGGCGAGTTCCACCGCCTCGCCGAAGGCCTCAAGGAGGCACATGGGCGCTGGCCGGGCGGGGTGTTTGCGCTCTGGTACCCGATCAAGGACATACGCGCGGTCGACGCCTTCCGCCGCGAGGTTGCCCGCGCTCAGATCCCCAAGACGTTGCGCATCGAGCTCGACATCTATGCGACGCGGCAGGCCGACAGGCTGTCCGGCTGCGGCATGATAGTGGTCAATCCCCCCTTCACTCTGGCGGACGAGTTGCGGGTGATCCTCAACGCCCTCGCCCCCGTGCTCGCCGCCGACGGCAAGGGCCGGGCGCGGGTCGGCTGGCTGATGCCGGAGCACTGAGGGGCCAGCGCGTTACCGCGGGGCTCGCGCTTCGGCATCATGCTGCGGTTTTCCCCGCATGCCCTCGTGCCGTACCGTCCCGGCATCGGTTTTGCTTATCCGACCTTGCGGACGCCCGGCCTGGCAGGTCGGCATCCGAACGTGGGTCAAGGAGCAGGGCGAGATGGCGATGACGGGCACCGTCAAATTCTTCAACACTGAAAAGGGATATGGCTTCATCCGCCCGGACGACGGAGGACGGGATGTCTTCGTGCATGTCTCGGCCGTCACGCGTTCCGGGCTCGGCAGCCTCAATGAGGGGCAGCGCGTGAGCTTCGAGATCGAACCCGACAAGCGCGGCAAGGGACCGAAGGCGGTCGATATCCAGCCGGCCGACTGAAGACCTGGTGGTCGCGGACAGAAAACCGTCGCGCGCAGCACCGGCGCGGCGTAAGAGGCGTGCGCTCAAATTTGCCGCACCTCATGCAAGGTTCCGCTCCCATGCAGCTTCGCTCCTCCCCGCCTTCCCCGTTCGGCCGCAAGGTCAAGATCGGTGCCGTCCTGTGCGGCGTGCACCTCGACATCGTTCCGGCGGACACCAACGACCCGAACGACAGCGTGCGCACGCAGAACCCGCTCGGCAAGATTCCGGTGCTGCTGCGCGAGGGCGCCGTGCCGCTCTATGATTCGCGCGTGATCCTGGAATTCCTCGATGCCGAGGCTGGCGGCGGGCGCATTCTGCCGACTTCCGGCGAGCCGCGGTTTGCCGTGCTGGCGACCCAGGCGCTCGCCGACGGGGTGATGGATGCGGCGCTGCTGCAGGTCTATGAGGCGCGCTATCGCCCCGAGGAGATCCGCAGCGCGAAGTGGCTCGACATGCAGGCCGGCAAGGTCGCGCGCGGCCTCAAGGCGTTCGAGGCGGCGCCGCCGAAGACCAGCGGCGTCTCGGCGCCGGCCGATCTTGGCGAGATCGCGCTGGCCTGCGCGCTCGGCTATCTCGACCTGCGCTTCTCCGGCATCTGGCGCGAGGACCATCCGGCGCTGGTCGAATGGCTCGACGGCTTCGCCGCACGCGTGCCGAGCTTCGAGGCGACGCGCGTTCCAGGGTGAATTAGGCTACTCCACTGTCATGACCGGGCTTGTCCCGGCCATCCACGGTTGTTCCTTCGTCACGGACGTGGATCCCCGGGACAAGCCCGGGGATGACGGCTCCATTGGTGATCTCCAAATCAGACCTTGAAGCACCACAAAAAGAAGAAGGCCCGGGCAGACCGGCCCGGGCCTTCGCGACAACCTCCCCGAGCGTGCTCGGCGAAAGCACGGAGACTTTCGCGTTTCGAACACGCTCCCCCAAGAATTCCGGAGCACTATGTCTCCGCCCGGTTATCCCCTCCGGGCGAACAGCTCCAGGCCCCAAGCATCAGAACTTGTAGTTCACGCCCACTTTCAGGGTCTGCATGCTGAAGTCGAAATCGTTGCTGTTGAACAGCCCGCTGAAGCTGGTCGCGCCGAGGTCGGAATAGATGTACTCCGCCTTCATGGTCCAGTTGTCGGTGAAGGCGTATTCGACGCCGCCGCCGAGCGCCCAGCCCCAGTAGGTGTCGCTGAACGAGCCGGACCAGCCCACCACCTCGGTGTCGTCGGCGATGACGGTCTCGCCCGAGACCTTCACGTTCGCCCAGGCGAGACCGCCGGTGATGTAAGGCAGGAAGCGATCCACCGCGTAGCCGAGACGGGCGCGGATGGTGCCGAAGGCATCGATCTTGGTGGTGTACTTGCCGAAGACGCCGAAGGCCGGATCATCGATCTGCGTGGATGCGAGATCGTCCACCGTATAGCTGTAGCGATAGGTGTCCTTCATGTCGGCGAACTGGACGTCGGCTTCGACGCCGAGCACGACATTGTTGTAGAACTGATAGTTGTAACCGGCCTGGAAGCCACCGAACCAGCCATCCGGATCGCCGCTGCCCGAGGTGAGCAGGCCGGAATAGACGTAGTCGCTGTCGAGATAGGGCTCATAGCCGCTGGCATCGCCCCAGCCATAGCCGGCATTGGCGCCGAGATAGAAGCCGGTCCAGGTGAAGACCGGGACCACGGCCATCATCGGCGGGGCCTTGGCGGGATAGCTCATGTCGGCTGCGAGCGCCGGCGAAGCCGCCAGGGCGAGGGCAATCGCGGTGCCGCCGAGAAGCTTGCGATACATGACTCAGGTACTCCGTGTTTCGTTGCGAAGTACATAGTCCCATGGCAGAGCTTTATCTATGGTAAAATAGCAACACCTCAGAGTGCAGATCATGCACTCATGCAACAACAAAGTAGATCATGATTAATACTTTCATAAAGTATTATATAAACATCTATTCGAATGACTTCACCAGAACGAGTGCGCGCTAGGTTGGTTAATATGGTGCTAATGTAATAGTTGAGCGAAGCGAAGAAACAAGAAAGCCCCGGGCGTTGCCGCCCGGGGCTTTCGTCGTCCGCTCCACACACCCGCCCGACGGCAGGTGCGGAAGGACCGGATCAGAACTTGTAGTTCACGCCGATCCGCGCGGTGCTGGTCTTCAGGCCGGCATCGGCGCCGATGCTGTCATAGTACTCGTCGCCGAGATCCATGTAGAGATACTCGGCCTTCACCGTCCAGTTGTTGGTGAACGCATATTCGACGCCACCGCCAACCGTCCAGCCGACATGGGTGTTATCGGAGGAGAAGTCGTCGAAGCGGTTGGTGATCTCATTGTGGCCCCAGGCGAAACCACCGGTCACGTAAGGCAGCACATTGTCGAACGCATAACCGAGGCGGGCACGGACCGTGCCGAAATAGTCCATCTTCGAGCGCGGGTCGAAGACTCCGTCGACGGTGGAGTCATTGATGTCCGAACCCTGGATATCGGCCTCGGCACCGATCACGACATTGTTGCCGAACTGATAGTTGAAGCCGAGCTGGCCGCCACCCAGCCAGCCCTCGGGATCGAGGTCGCTGATCCCCTCCTTGCCCGAGCCCCAGGCATAGCCGGCGTTGGCGCCGATATAGAAGCCCGTCCAGCTGAAAGCCGGAACGACCGCGACCGGCGGCGGAGCCTTCGTCGGATAGGCCTGCGGCATATCGGCGGCGAACGCCGGCGCTGCCGCCAGCAGCGAGGCAACCGCGACAGCCGCGGCAAGGGTCTTCTTCATCATACTTACTCTCCGACCTGATGGGCGAACGAACGCGTCCCGACATTGGCGAATGGCGCTCAATGCGATGGTGGTGAGATAGGAGCCCAGCTTGGCATGTCGAGGGCTGGAATGCGGCAGAATAGGAAATGTGATCGTACCAGCGCCGCCTCACGCAGCCGTGATATCATGGTGCGATGCGGCGTATACGTTGCGTCCGCGTAGGTAAATCTACTCCTCTTGGGTAGGAATATGCTGCAACATTTCCGCCATGATCCAGCGACGATGCCGGGATGACTGTGGCGCAGATGCTACAGAAACTGCGAATACCTGACGCAGGGGAGTGGCACGAGCGGACGCGATTCGACACGGAATCGGGTTGAGCGCGCTCGCCGGCATGCCGCGATAGACGCCGCCCGCGAACATGCGCAAGAAGGAGACGGGCGAGAGAAACGAGGAGGAGGAGGAGGCGTGCCGGAGAGGCGAAAGGTGGCACTGGTCACCGGCGGCGCGGTGCGCATCGGTCGCGCCGTGACACGCGCGCTCGCGGCCGCCGGCTACGATGTCGCCATCCACATGCGTTCGGAGCGGGCGGAATGCGCGGAGGCGCTGGCCGAGGTGGAGGCCACGGGCCGGCGGGCCGCCCTCCTCTATGCCGAGCTGTCCGACCCGGCCGACGTCGCCCGCCTCATCCCCGAAGCAATGGCGGCGCTTGGCCCGGTCCAGCTGCTGGTGAACAACGCCTCGGAATTCCATCCTGACGCCGTCGGCGCCCTCGAGGTGGCGCGGTGGGACCGCCATCTCGCGGTCAATCTGCGCGCGCCGGTCTTCCTTGCCGAGGCGCTGGCCAATGCACTGCCGATCGGTATGGGCGGCGCCGTCGTCAACATCGTCGACCAGCGCGTGCTGAAGCCGACGCCGAACTATCTCTCCTATGCGGTCGCCAAGTCGGCCCTGTGGTCGGCGACCCGCATGCTGGCGCAGGGTCTTGCGCCTCGCGTGCGGGTGAATGCGGTGGCGCCGGGACCGACGCTGCGCAGCATCAATCAGAGCGTGGAGGACTTCGCCCGGCAGCACGCCGCCGTCGCGCTCGGCCGCGGCCCCAGCCCTGAGGAGATCGCCAGCGCCGTCGTCTTCCTGGCCGGAGCGCCGAGCGTCACCGGCCAGATGCTCGCCGTCGATGGCGGCCAGCATCTCGCCTGGGAGACCGAAGATGCCGTCGTAGACTGAGTCAGCGCCGGCTGTCGGCGAGCGTGAACCAGCCGATGCTGACCATGACGAGGATGGCGCCGCCGAGCTCCAGCGGCGTCACCGTCTCGCCCAGTATCAGCACGGCGAGGATCATGGTGGCGACCGGGCTGATCGTGCCGATGGTGGAGTTCGCCTGCGCCGAGATGCGCTGCAGCGCCGCGTTCATGAGGAAGGTCGGCAGCACCGTGGCGCCAATGGCGATGGCGACCGCCAGCCAGAACATGTGCGGCGACACCACGAGCGCCGAAATCGGACGCAGCAGGACGAACTGCGTCAGCGTCGCCGCCGCCGCCGCGCCCATGGCGATGCAGGTGAAGAGCTTCGAGCCGATCTGGCCGATCACGGTGCGGGCAGTGAGCTGATAGAGCGCGAAGCTCATCGCCGCCACCAGCACGAAGACGGTGCCCCGCGTCGCATCCTGCCCGATGGCCGAGAAGTTCTGCGCGAAGATCACGGCGAGGCCGGCATAGGAGGCGGCGAAGGCGAACAGCGCCCGCCGCCTGATCGGCTGCCGGAAGAACAGCGCGCCGAACAGCACCACGAACAGCGGATAGGTGAAGAGGATCAGCCGCTCGAACGAGGCCGAGATATAGATCAGCCCGAGGAAATCCATATAGCTGGAGAACCAGTAGCCGAGCGCGCCGATGCCGGCGGCCTTCAGCACCAAAGCGCGCGAGGGCAATGCCTCGCCGCGCTCGCGCATCGCCCGGACCGCGAAGAACCCGATGACCAGATAGAAGGGCAGCGACAGCAGCATGCGCAGCGCGAGCAGCGTCTCGGCATCGATCCCCTCGGCATAGGCGAGCTTGATGATGATGCCCTTGGCCGAGAACAGGATCGCGCCGGCGGCGCCGAGCGCATAGCCGGTCAGTGGCAGGGCATCGGCCGCACGCTCTTGCTCGGGAATCGTCGTCATGCCGTTCACCTCGGACGGGAGGCAGGCGAAGGTGTGCGGGGCGGGACGTCCGGCATCGCGACCTTCGCGTGCCGGGGGGAGAAATGATCGATCGCGCGATCAGCCGCCCGCCCCGACGCGCCAGGCGCCGGTAAGGACGAGAAGCAGGCCGCAGGCGGCCATAGGAGGGTTCGCGATCATGTCGGGCGTTTAGCACGCGCCGGTCTCGGGCGACAATCCGCTCCGTTGCGTCAACTGGTGCGTTTCCCTGCCCCCTGTTCCCAGCGCCGGCGAATCCATATTTTAGCGTCGCATGACATCCCGCCCCAACATTCCCGAGCCTGACCTCGAGACCGACGACGAGATCGTCGAACTCGAGGAAGAAGCGCTCCCGCTCATCGACGAGACCGACGAGGCCGCCCCCGCGCCCGGTTCGCTCGCCACCGGTCGCGCTGCGATCCTTCGTGCCGTGAAGCACGCGCCGAACGGCGCCGGCGTCTATCGCATGCTCGGGCCGGATGGGGCGGTGCTCTATGTCGGCAAGGCCAAGAGCATCAAGAAGCGGATCATCGCCTATACGCGGCCGACCGGCCTCACCTCGCGCATCATGCGCATGGTGGCGGCGACCTGCGAGATGGAGTTCGTCTCCACCGGCACCGAGACCGAGGCGCTGCTGCTGGAGGCCAACCTCATCAAGCAGCTGAAGCCGCGCTTCAACGTGCTGCTGCGCGACGACAAGTCCTTCCCCTATATCCTCATCACCCGCGACCACGTCTCGCCGCAGATCACCAAGCACCGCGGCGCACGCAACCGGAAGGGCGATTATTTCGGCCCCTTCGCCTCGGTGTGGGCGGTGAACCGCACCATCAATGCGCTGCAGAAGGCGTTCCTGGTGCGCTCCTGCACCGACTCGTTCTACGAGGCGCGCACCCGGCCGTGCCTGCTGTTCCAGATCAAGCGCTGTGCCGGCCCCTGCACCGGCGAGGTTTCGCATTCCGACTATGGCGAATTGGTGCGCGAGGCGCGCGACTTCCTCTCCGGCAAGAGCCGGGCGGTGAAGGAGCAACTCGCCCACGAGATGGAGGCGGCCGCCGAGGATCTCGAGTTCGAGCGGGCTGCCGCGCTGCGCGATCGCCTCGCTGCGCTCTCCGCGGTGCAGGGCTCGCAAGGCATCAATCCGCGCTCGGTGGAGGAAGCCGACGTCTTCGCCATCCACCAGGAAGGCGGGGCCACCTGCGTACAGGTGTTCTTCTTCCGCACCGGGCAGAATTGGGGCAACCACGCCTTCTATCCGCGCGCCGACCGCTCGCTGGAGCCGGGCGAGGTGATGGAATCCTTCCTCGCCCAATTCTACGAGGACAAGCCCTGCCCGCGCCTCATCCTGCTCAGCCACGAAGTGGCGGAGGCCGAACTGCTGGCCGATGCGCTGTCGACCCGCACCGGCTATCGCGTCGAGGTGTCGGTGCCGCGCCGCGGCGAGAAGCGCGAGCTGGTCGAGCACGCCATGCAGAACGCCCGCGAGGCGCTCGGCCGCAAGCTGGCGGAGAGCGCCAGCCAGGCCCGCCTGCTCGAAGAGCTCGCCCGCAGCTTCGATCTGCGCAAGCCCCCGCGCCGCATCGAGGTCTATGACAACAGCCACATCATGGGAACCAATGCGGTCGGCGGCATGATCGTCGCGGGGCCTGAGGGTTTCGCCAAGAGCCAGTACCGCAAATTCAACATCAAGTCGGAGGACCTCGCCCCCGGCGACGACTACGGCATGATGCGCGAGGTGCTGAAGCGCCGCTTCTCTCGCCTGCTCCGCGAGGAGCCGACGGCAGCACCCTCTAGCCCACCCAACTCGGCTGCTGCCGAGTTGGGCATCCAGGAAGGGCAAAGTCGGGTGAACCCGACTTTGACGGGAGAGGGTTGCGGTGAGGGGGAGAGCGCTCAGGAATTGGCGACCGCATTCCCCCTCACCGACCCGCGGAGCCTGTCCTCGGGCTCGCCAGAGGCGAGACCCGTGGGCGGGCCACCTCTCCCCGCCGGGGAGAGGGAGGAAAAGGCCGTTACCTCCCCTTCCCCCCGCCCCGATGACGAGAACTCCACTTGGCCCGACCTCGTGCTGATCGATGGCGGTCTCGGCCAGCTCAAGGCCGCCACGGACGTGCTGACCGAGCTCGGCATCACCGGCGTACCGCTGGTCGGCGTCGCCAAGGGGCCTGACCGGGATGCCGGCCGCGAGAATTTCTTCATGCCCGGGCGCGCGCCGTTCCGGCTGGAGCCGCGCGATCCGGTGCTCTATTTCGTGCAGCGGCTGCGCGACGAGGCCCACCGCTTCGCCATCGGCTCGCACCGAGCGCGACGCAAGAAGGACATCGCGCACTCCGGCCTTCAGGAGATTCCCGGCATCGGCCCCACCCGCAAGCGCGCGCTACTGCGTCATTTCGGGACACTCAAGGCAATCGAGCGGGCGTCGCTCTCGGATCTCGAGGCGGTGCCCGGCATCAATGAGGGCACCGCGAAGGCGGTCTACGACTTCTTCCACGCCAAGCCGGCGTGAGTCGCTTTGCTCGAGCAGAGCGACCCCGTCCCCAGACACCGCCGGCAGAACACCTTTGCGCCAGATCACACCATACGGATTGACGCGGGCGCGTCTGGTGTCTACCTCCCATTGATCCGGAACCGGACGATCCCATGGTCGATGTCACCTCGAGCCGCACGGCTGCCGTCGAGTCGTCGCCGGTGAAGCGGGGCCACGCCCTTGCTCTGCCGAACCTGCTCACCTATGGCCGGTGCGCCGCGGTGCCGCTCGTGGCGGCCTGCCTGTTCTGGGCGGATATCCTCGCCGGCGGCATCTGGCTGCGCTGGGTCGCGCTCGGCCTCTATCTCGCCGCCGCCATCACCGATTTCTTCGACGGCTACCTGGCCCGCGCCTGGTCGCAGCAATCCGCGATCGGCCGCATGCTCGACCCGATCGCCGATAAGATCCTGGTCTCCACTTCGCTCCTGATGCTGGCCTCCGACGGCACGATTCGCGGCTGGTCGCTCTGGGCCGCCGTCGTCATCCTGTGCCGAGAGATACTGGTCTCCGGCCTGCGCGAATTCCTCGCCGAGGTCCGCGTCAGCGTGCCGGTGACCCAGCTTGCCAAATGGAAGACCGCGACCCAGCTTATCGCCGTCGGCGTGCTACTGGCCGGCCCCGCCGCCGATCTGATCCTGCCCGGCACCACGCTGGTCGGCATCGTATTGCTCTGGATCGCGGCGCTGCTGACGCTCTATACCGGCTGGGATTATTTCCGCGCCGGCGCCCGGCACCTGATCGAGGAAGGCTGAGGTGCATCTCACGGTCCGCTATTTCGCCTGGGTGCGCGAGCGAATCGGCCGCGAGACCGAAGAGGTCCATCCTCCCGCCGAGGTGCGCACCGTCGCCGACCTCGCAGCGTGGCTCGCCGGGCGCGACGAGCGCTACGCCTACGCCTTCGAGAATCCGAAGGTGGTGCGCGCCGCCATCGATCGCGTGCACGCGAAGCCCGACGCCCTGCTCGCCGGCGCACACGAGGTTGCGTTCTTCCCGCCGATGACCGGCGGCTAGGGCCGCGCTAACATAGCCGCATGTTCACGGTCAGCATCCAGCATGAGGATTTCGACGCCGCCGACGAGGCTGCGGCGCTGACCCATGGCCGCGACGATGTCGGCGCCGTCGTCACCTTCGTCGGCCTGTGCCGTGCCGATGTCGGCGATGGCGGCCCGCCGCTCCGGGCGCTGACGCTGGAGCATTATCCCGGCATGGCCGAGGAGGAGATCGAGCGCCTGGTCGAGGAGGCCCGCACCCGCTGGCCGCTGATCGGCGCCACCGTGATCCATCGCTATGGCCGCCTGGTGCCGGGCAGCAACATTGTGCTCGTGGTCACCGCCTCCACCCATCGCGGCGCGGCCTTCGCCGCCGCGGAATTCCTGATGGACTGGCTGAAGACCAAGGCGCCGTTCTGGAAGCTGGAAGAGCGCGTCGGCGGCGCCTCCTGGGTCGCGGCGAAGGATGCCGACGACGAGGCCGCGACACGCTGGGTGCCGCCCCGCGAGGACGCGGCGGAGTAAGTGGTGCTCGGCACGAGCATCGTTCGAGACTCGCGGGAGCCTGTCCTGGGGCGTGGCAAGACCCGTGGGCTCACAACTCAGGATGACGTGGTTTCCAACTGATCGCCCTCATCCCCGGGCTTGACCCGGGGACCCAGTCGAGCCGCGCTCGCCCGGTCGAAGTCTGGGTGCCCGGGTCGAGCCCGGGCATGAGGGAGTGCTCGAGGGGGTGCCTTCATGAAAAAGGCCGCCCGCAGGCGGCCTCCTCAATTCACATGGCGCAGGCGCTCACGCCGCAACCTTCTTCGGCTGCACCTCGGCCATGTAGTCCTCCATCAGCGTGCGCGTGACGGGACCCGGCTGATAGTGCCGGCCGGCGATTTCCGACACTGGCGTCACTTCGGCGGCGGTGCCGGTGATGAAGCATTCGTCGAAGCTCTCCAGCTCCTCCGGCATGATGGCGCGCTCGATCACCTGATAGCCGCGGCGCTTGGCGATCTCGATTACGGTCTGCCGGGTGATCCCGTTCAGGAACGCATCGGGATCGGGCGTGTGGAGCACGCCGTCCTTGACGAAGAAGACGTTGGCCCCGGTGCACTCCGCCACCCGGCCGCGCCAGTCGAGCATCAGGGCGTCGGCAAAGCCGGCCCGCTCGGCGGCGTGCTTCGAGATGGTGCAGATCATATAAAGGCCGGCCGCCTTCGAGGTGGAGGGCGCGGTCTGCGGATCGGGGCGGCGATACTTCGCCATGTCGATCCGGATGCCCTTCAGCCGCTGCGCCGGATCGAAATAGCTCGGCCACTCCCACGCCGCGATGGCGAGATGGATGGTGTTCGACTGCGCCGACACGCCCATCATCTCCGAGCCGCGCCAGGCGACCGGACGGAGATAGGCATCGGTGAGCTTCTGCACCTTCAGGATCTCGCGGCAGGCCGCGTTGATCTCGGCCTCGCTGAACGGAATCTCGAACTCGAGCAGCCGGGCGCTCTCCTTCAGCCGGGCGGTGTGCTGCTCCAGCTTGAAGATCTCGCCGCCATAGGCGCGCTCGCCCTCGAATACGCAGCTGCCATAGTGCAGGCCGTGAGTCAGCACATGCACCTTGGCGTCGGTCCACGGCACCATGGCGCCGTCGTACCAGATGAAGCCACTGCGTTTGTCGAAAGGCTCGCCTGCCATCGTCCTGTCTCCGAACCACCGCCGGGCTCCTCGGCGGGTTGCCCGGCACACTCTCAATTTAAGCTTTTCGGGGCGCCGGCGCCACGCGCGGAGATTTTGCCTCCCGGCTCAAATCTTTGCCTCGCGACGCAACTCCCGTTATCTTCTGCCGCCCAAGAGGCGTGACGGCAAACCTCGCTCGGAAAGGGTAGGACGGCGCTGCCGAACGATCCTTTCGTCTTGCGGGACTTCTCGGTAACGATCATAACGAAAAAAGTCAACATGGCTGACATAAATGTCCCGACCCCGTACCGCCTCCACGAGGCGGACACCGCCTCCGCGCAGCGCCCGGGCGGCACGGCGAACGCGACGGCTCCCGGTGGTGGCACCGGTGCCGAGCCCATGGTCGACCTGATCGAACTCTTGTTCTTCGCCTATCGCAATTTCGTGAGCGACCCCGACGACATCCTCGAGCGCTTCGGCTTCGGCCGTGCCCACCACCGCGTGCTGCACTTCGTCAATCGCCATCCCGGCATGCGGGTGACCGACCTGCTCGATATCTTGCGCATCACCAAGCAGAGCCTCGGGCGCGTGCTGCGCGAGCTGGTGGACCAGGGCTTCATCGACAGCCGTGCCGGCTCGGCCGACCGCCGCCAGCGCCTGCTCTATCTCACCCCGAAGGGCGAGGCGCTGGCCCGCGACTTCGTCAATCTGCAGACCCGGCGCATCGAGCGCGCGCTCGCCGAGTGCGGCCCGAATGCCCGCGACAATGCCCGCCGCTTCCTGGTCTCGATGATCGACCCCGAGGATCGCGGCTCCATAGAGAAGCTCATCGCCCGTGCCGACCGCGCCGCCGAAGACGCGGCACGCGGCCGCGGCGGCTAACCGGAGCCCACCATGCTGAACCAGACCGAGGCCGCCCCCGCTCCCGCGCGGCGCGGATCGAAACCGGCCGACGACGCCCCGCATCTGCTGGTGGTCGATGACGACCGCCGCATTCGCGACCTGCTTTCGCGCTTCCTCGCCGAGCATGGCTACCGTGTCACCACCGCCGCTTCCGCCGCCGACGCCCGCGGCCGGCTCGGCGGGCTGAGCTTCGACCTCCTGATCCTCGACGTGATGATGCCGGGTGAGTCCGGGCTCGACCTCGCAAGATCGGTTCGCACCGGTTCGGCGGTGCCGATCCTGATGCTCACCGCCCGCGCCGAGGCCGAGGATCGCATCAAGGGGCTGGAGATCGGCGCCGACGATTATCTGCCGAAGCCGTTCGAGCCGCGCGAACTGCTGCTGCGCATCGGCAATATCCTCAAGCGCTCGGCGACGCCGCAGAAGCAGGCGATCGAGAGCGTGCGCTTCGGCGCCTTCGTCTTCCATCTGGAGCGCGGCGAGCTGTCCCGGGAGGGCGAAGGCGTGCGCCTCACAGATCGCGAGCGCGACATGCTGCGGGTGCTCGCCGAGCGGCCCGGCGAGACCGTGCCACGCCAGGCGCTCGTCGCCCCCGGCGCCAATGCCGGCGACCGCGCCGTCGATGTCCAGGTGAACCGGCTGCGCCGCAAGGTCGAGCGCGATCCTGCCAATCCGGTCTATGTGCAGACCGTGCGCGGCATCGGCTACCGCCTGGTCGTCGCGACTTGAGCCTGCTCGACCAGCATCCGCTCTGGAAAGGGGTCCGCGCCTGGCTGCGGGATGCCGAGATCCGGGCGCGCCGCAACAATGAGCGCTTCGGCGCGTGGTTCAACCGCGTTATGCCGAAGGGGCTCTATGCCCGCTCGCTCATCATCATCGTCACGCCGATGGTGGTGCTGCAGTCGGTGCTGGCCTTCGTGTTCATGGAACGGCACTACAACACCGTCACGCGCCGCCTCTCCGCCGCGGTCTCGCAGGACATCACCGCGCTGGTCGATCTCTCCCTCGCCTTCCCGAGCGCGGCGGACCAGGAGCGCATCAAGGAGATCGCCCAGACCCGGATGGGGATGAACCTCGACTTCCTGCCCGACCAGCATCTGCCGCCTCCGGGGCCGAAGCCGTTCTTCTCCATCCTCGATTCCAATTTCACCAGCGAGCTTGGCAAGCGGCTGCGCAAGCCGTTCTGGACCGACACGGTCGGCAATTCGAACCTCATCGAGGTGCGGGTCCAGCTCGACGGCCAGGTGCTGCGCGTCTTCGCCAAGCGCAGCCAGGCCTATCTGTCCAACTCCCACATCTTCCTGATCTGGATGGTGGGCGCGTCGCTGGTGCTGCTCGCCGTCGCCATCCTGTTCCTGCGCAACCAGATCAAGCCGATCGAGGCGCTAGCGGACGCGGCGGAGGCCTTCGGCAAGGGCCGCGAGGTGGTCGACTTCCACCCGCGCGGCGCCCGCGAAGTACGCGGCGCCGCCCGCGCCTTCATCGAGATGAAGCGCCGCATCGAGCGCCAGATCGAGCAGCGCACCACCATGCTCGCGGGCGTCTCCCACGACATGCGCACCATCCTCACCCGCTTCAAGCTCGAGCTCGCCTTCCTTGACGACCGCGACACCGAGGCGCTGCGCAAGGATGTCGATGAATTGCAGAGCATGCTCGAGGCGTATCTCGCCTTCACCCGCGACGATGCCGGCGAGCCGCCGGCACTGATCGATGTCGCTGCGGTGCTCGACGATATGCGGGTGAATGCCGAGCGCCATGGCGCGACCGCCAGTGCCAGCTTCCGCGGTGCCCCGCTGGTGACCGTCCGCGCCGATGCCTTCCGCCGCTGCGTCGCCAATCTGGTGGCGAATGGCTGGCGCTATGCGAGGAACATCGAAATCAGCGGTTGGCGCGATGCCCGCTGGCTGGTGGTAACCGTCGATGATGACGGCCCGGGCATTCCCGTCGATCGCCGCGAGGACGTGTTCCGCCCCTTCCTGCGGCTCGACGATGCCCGCAATCAGGACGCCGGCGGCTCCGGCCTCGGCCTCACCATCGCCCGCGACGCCGCCCGTGCCCATGGCGGCGACATCCTGCTCGGCGACAGTCCGATGGGGGGACTGCGGGCGACGCTGCGGATACCGGTCTAGAGGGCGCTCAAAACAGCCGCGCGCCGTTCGGCACCTCGCGATCCGGGGCGAACAGCACCACCTCCCCTTCCATGTCCGGGAAGCCCAGCGTCAGCACCTCGGATATGGTCGGCCCGATCTGCCGCGGCGGGAAATTGACCACCGCTGCTACCTGCCGACCGATCAGATCCTCCGGCGCGTAGTGCACCGCGATCTGCGCCGAGGACTTCTTCACCCCGACATGCGGGCCGAAATCGATCATCAGCTTGATCGCCGGCTTGCGCGCCTCGGGAAAGGGCTCGGCCTGGATGATGGTGCCGACCCTGATGTCGACTTTGAGGAAATCGCCGAGGGCGATGGTCTCAATGGGTGCCAGGCTCAAGTCGGTCCTCCACTCGAAAATAGGCTTACGCCGCCAGCGGTGCATCCGGCTCCGGCGATGGCGTGCTCTCGTGCCGCGAACGCCGCCGCCGGCCGCCGCATGTAGCAAGGCGGCAGACATTGTGCATCAGGCCGAGCGCCCGCTCGCCCTTGTCGAGCTTGCGATCGAGCGCCGCCATGGTGTGCGCGAGTCCGGGATCTTCGTCGCGCAGCCACACTGTCAGCACTTGGGAGAACAGCACGGCAAGCCCTTGCGCCCTGACCGCGCCGCGCAGACCGGCTACGTCGATCTTCGCCGCCGCCAGCATCCATTGCTGCGAGCGCACCGCGAGCCTGTTGAGCGCGAGCGCGAACATCGGGCTTCGCCGCGCGCTATCTCCCAGCGACCGCACCGCAGCCTTGTGCGGCGCCAGCGCATCGAGCCGGCGCATCAACACGTCGAACAGCCGATCGCGCGGTGACTGGTCCTCCATGTCTTGCGCCTCGACCGCCAGCACCTTGCGGTCGGTCTCGCGAATGAAGGCCGAGACCATGTCGAAGGTCGAGCCGAACGAGGCACGCAGGTCGGCAAGGCTCACCCCAGCCTTGTTGGCGACCTCGATCAGGCTGATGGAATCGAAGGGCTTCTCGCCAAGCAGGACGAGGAAGGCCTGGAGTATCGCGTCGCGGCCGGGAGGGGCCGCCGCCGCGCCTCTGTAACCGCCGGGAGAACGTGCCATGGGAGCCTCCTCGCTTTCGCGTGCCTCACCTCAAGGTAGGCCCGCAACCGCCTGAGGAGAAGGGGCGATGCGCCGCGACCATAGGGCCTCACCTAGACTTGCCCTCTTCCCGTCGGGAGAGGTGGCCCGCGAAGGGGGTCGGTGAGGGGCAGCACGCTTGCGGAGACTCCTCACCCCCTACCCTCTCCCCGACGGGGAGAGGGAGAAGTAAGGACATCCTCCCCGCGCACGGGCCGTTTAGCCCGCGAACTCGCGCAAGTTAGCCCGCAAGTTCGCGCGAGCGCCGCGCCGCGGCGGCGACCGCCTCGGTGAGCAACGGGGTGAAGCCGGTCTTCTCGTCCATCAGGACGGCGAGCGCCGCCGCGGTGGTGCCGTTCGGCGAGGTGACGTTCTTGCGCAGCGTCGCCGGATCGATGCCGGTGCGCGCGATCAGTTCCCCGGCCCCGGCGACCGTCGCCCGCGCCAGCCGGTCGGCCATGTCGGGGGCCATGCCGGCAGCCGCGCCGGCCTGCGCCAGCGCCTCGGCAAGCAGGAACACATAGGCCGGCCCGGAACCGGACACCGCGGTGGCGACGTCGATCAGCGCCTCGTCATCGACCCATTCCACCCCTCCGGTCGCCTTCAGGAGGGCATCGGCGACGCTCATCTGGTCGGTGGTCACCGCGCCGTTCGGCACCGCCACGGTGATGCCACGGCCGATCGCGGCGGGGGTATTTGGGATGGAGCGCACCACGGCCGTACCGGGCGCGAAAGCAGCTTCGAGGAAATCGAGCGTGCGCCCGGCCATCACCGAGACGACCAGCGTGCCGGCATCGGCGAGCGGGGCGACCTTTTTCAGCACGTCGGGCGCGACCTGCGGCTTCACCGCCAGCAGCAGCACCGCAGGCGGGCCTCCATTCAGCGGGTTGAGCGGAATGGAGTGGCGGCTCAGGAGTTTGGCGATCTCCGGCGGCGGACCGGGATCGACCACCGCGATACGCGACGGATCGAGCCCGAGCGAGAGCCAGCCTTCCAGCATGGCGCCGCCCATCTTGCCGGCGCCGACCAGGATCACGCGACCGGGAATATCGGAAAGGCTCGGCATGGCGGCACCCGCTGGGACAGCAAGACGCTGATCAGCGGGAGCCTGTCCTCACGCCTCGCCGACCGTTTCGAACAGCGTGGCGTCCATCGCCTCACGCGCTGATTTGCCTGCCCATACGACGAATTGAAACGCCGGGAAATAGCGTTCCACCGCCTCGACGGCGCATTCCATCAGCACTTCCACCTGGCGGTCGGTCGCCTCCGCACCCGCCAGCAGCAGCGCATGGCGGAACATGATGACGCCTTCCTTGGACCACAGGTCGAAATGCCCGACCCACATCTGCTCATTGATGAGCGAGAGCAGGCGCAGCACTTCGGTCTTGCGCTTCTCCGGCACTTTGAGGTCGAACGCACAGGCGACGTGCAGCGATTCCACCTCGTCCATCCATTGGAAGGAGACGTGGCAGTCGGTCCAGCGGCCTTCGAGGGAGATGGTGATCTCGTCCTCGGCGGAGCGTTCGAACGACCATTCGTTCAGCGCCGCCATACGCTCGACCTGGTCGAGCGGGTTGGCACGGGTTTCGGCTTCGAAATCGGTATAGGTCATGCTCGACCTCGCGAGGATGGACGCGGGGAGGGTCGAATGCACGCAACGCGGAAGGCAAGCCGGCGAAACACTTGAGATATCAAACGAATCGCCACATCACCCACTATATCGCGCCGAATGCGTACCTCGCTACGACCGTCTGGTCGCGATCGCAGGGTGCGACCGCGTGTCTGGTGTCCGGGATTCGCCGGACTGCGGCAAGCCTCGATGGGCCACGTCCAAAGCCCGCATTCAGTGGCCCACCTCGAGTTTGGCGAGGCGTGTCTCGAGCTCCGTGACGCGGGCGGCAAGCCGCTCATTCTCCTCGCGTGCCGCGCTGGCGAGATCGCGCACCGTGTCGAACTCCTCGCGGGTCACCACGTCGAGCTCGCGCAGGATGCGCTCGGCCTGCGAGCGCATCATGGTCTCGGCCTCGCGGCGCACGCCGGTGGCGACGCCCGCAGCGTCGTTCATCAGCCGTGCGAACTCATCGAAGATTCGGCCGCTGGTCTGGGTCATGTCTTTCAGTCTCCGGGCGTGTCGCCTTGCCAACGGACAATGGTGCGCCGCACCGCTCGCTGCAAGGGCAATGCCACGTTTTCAAGGGTTATGGGTGAGGATTGAAGCCGTTGTGCGGCGCGTGCATCCCTCGGGGCTCGCGGAGCCTGCGCTCAGAGCCTAACTCAAAATGCGCCTATGTCGGCAGAAGTGGGTCATTTCCACCCGTCATGGCCGGCCTTGTGCCGGCCATCCGTCGGAAATCGAGATCCCCGGCACAAGGCCGGGGATGACGAGCGCTCCAGGAGTTTTCGATCAATGCTTCAGGGTGCTGAACCAGAGCACCCCCGTCTTGATCCGGCCATCCGACACGGGCAAGACGGCGTCACGATCGCTCCCGGAATCGCGCCGATGCCTCTCTTCGCCATCCCCTTCCCCAATATCGACCCGGTGCTGATCGAGCTCGGCCCCTTCGCCATACGCTGGTACGCGCTCGCCTATATTGGCGGCCTGCTGCTTGGCTGGTGGCTGGCGAAGCGGCTCTGCGCCAATGATGCACTGTGGGGCGGAAAGTCGCGCATCCCGCCGCAGGATTTCGACGATGCCGTGGTGTGGATCGCCTTCGGGGTCATCCTCGGCGGGCGCATCGGCTATGTGCTGTTCTACAATTTCTCATATTACCTTGAGCACCCGCTGGAGGCCCTCACCCTCTGGCATGGCGGCATGGCCTTCCATGGCGGCTTCCTCGGCTCGATATTCGCCATGTGGCTGTTCTGTCGGAGCCGCGGCCTGCCACTGATCTCCATGCTCGACATCGCCGCCGCGGTGGTGCCGATCGGCCTGTTCCTCGGCCGCCTCGCCAATTTCATCAATGGCGAATTGTGGGGCCGGGTGACCGACGTGCCCTGGGCCATGGTGTTCCCGCATGCCGGCGACCTGCCCCGCCACCCGAGCCAGCTCTACGAGGCCGGCCTCGAAGGGCTGCTGATGTTCGCCATTCTCATGTTCGCGATACGACGCGGCGCCCTGGCGCGGCCCGGCCTGGTCGCCGGCCTGTTCGTCTTCCTCTATGGCTGCGCCCGCATCACAGTCGAGTTCGTGCGCGAGCCCGACGCACAGCTCGGCTATCTCTATGGCGGCTGGCTGACCATGGGCATGATCCTGTCGCTGCCCATGCTCCTGCTCGGCGGCATTCTCGTCGCCCGCGCCATGCGCCGCCCCGCGCTGCAAGCCGCCCCGCAGAACTGATGGCGGACGAGGCGACAGGGCTCGGATACCGGTTGGCGCGCGACATCGCCGCCTCCGGCCCGCTGACGGTCGCCGACTATATGGAGCGCTGCCTGTTCGATCCCGAACAGGGCTACTACACCAATGCCGAGGTGTTCGGAGCAAAGGGCGACTTTACCACCGCCCCCGAGATCAGCCAGATGTTCGGCGAACTGCTCGGGCTCTGGGCGGCCGACATCTGGCTGCGGCTCGGCCGTCCCTCGCCGTTCGTGCTCGCCGAGCTCGGCCCGGGCCGCGGCACCATGATGGCCGACGCGCTGCGGGCGACCCGGATCGTGCCGGGCTTCCACGACGCCATGCGGGTGGTGCTGGTCGAAGCCTCGGAGGGCCTGCGCGCCCGGCAGGCGGAAACCCTCGCCGTCTACCCGATCGAATGGCGCGCGAATGTCGCCGAGCTGCCCCCCGGACCCCTGGTCGCGCTCGCCAACGAATTCTTCGACGCCCTGCCGATCCGCCAGTTCGTGCGCACCCCCGATGGCCTCACCGAGCGCATGGTCGGGATTGACGCCAACGGGCGGCTCGCCTGGGGCCTGCGTACCGGCGCGCGGCTCGATGCGGAGACCGAAGCCCGGCTCTTGCGTCAGCCGCCGGGCACGATCCTCGAGA
Organism: Xanthobacteraceae bacterium; assembly: GCA_029266425.1. Lineage (GTDB taxonomy): Bacteria > Pseudomonadota > Alphaproteobacteria > Rhizobiales > Xanthobacteraceae > Ancylobacter. The sequence continues at coordinate 100,102 of JAQSWY010000013.1, read as the reverse complement.
TCTGCCCGGCCGGCCTCGCCATCGCCCAGATGCTCGCCGAGCGCGTCGCCAACGGCGGCGGCGCCGTGCTCGCCATCGATTACGGCCACGCCGGCGGCTTCGGCGACACCTTCCAGGCGTTGCGCTCTCACGCCTTCGACGACCCGTTGGCGCATCCCGGCGCGGCCGATTTGACCGCGCATGTCGATTTCGGCGCCCTTGCCCGCACCGCGCGGGCGGCCGGTGCCCGTGCCTTCGGGCCGATCCCGCAAGGCACGCTGCTGGAGCGCCTCGGCCTCGCTCGGCGCGCCGAGCGGCTGAAGCGCGACGCCGCGCCGGAAACACGCGCCGCGATCGACGCCGCGGCCGCTCGGCTGACCGCACGCGAGGCCCGCGACATGGGGGAACTCTTCAAGGCGCTCGCCATCGTGCATCCTGATATGCATGAGATCGCCGGATTCGCCCCGGACGAGGAAGCCGCATGAAGATCTTGTCGCCCGCCTTGAGCGCCCTCCCCGGCATCCGCCACGCCTTCTTCACCCGGCAGGGCGGCGTCTCGGAAGGCATCTACGCATCGCTGAACGGCGGCACCGGCTCGCGCGACGAGCCCGGGCGCGTCGCCGAGAACCGGGCACGCATGGCGGCAGCGCTCGGCGTGGCGCCGGAGCGCTTCCTCACCGCCTATCAGGTGCATTCCCCTGACTGCGTGATCGCCGACGGTCCATGGACCGAGCGCCCGGAGGCGGATGCCGTGGCCACGATGACCCCGGGCATCGCCGCCGGCGTCTCGGTCGCCGATTGCGGCCCGATCCTGTTCGCGGATGCGCAGGCCCGTGTCGTCGCGGCCGCCCATGCCGGCTGGAAGGGCGCGGTCGGCGGCATATTGGACGCGACCGTGGCCCGCATGACCGAACTCGGCGCGAAGCCGGAGCGCATCGTCGCCGCGATCGGCCCGCTGATCCGCCAGCAGAGCTACGAGGTCGGCCCGGAATTTGTCCACACCGTCACCGCGCTCGACCACGCGAATATCCGCTTCTTCGCGCCGTCGGATCGCGAGCATCATTCCATGTTCGACCTCCCCGGCTATATCGCCGCACGGCTGCACAAGCTCGGCGTGAGCCAGGTTGAGGATCTGTGCCTCGACACCTATTCGGATGCCGCGCGCTTCTACAGCTACCGGCGCACCACCCATCGGGGCGAGCCGGACTATGGCCGGTTGATCGCGGCCATCACCCTGGTCTGATCACATGGCGCTGCATTTCACCGAAGCCGAATTCGAACGCCGCAAGCAACGGCTGCTCACATCGCTCGCCGAGCGCGGCCTCGACGGCCTGCTGATGTTCCAGCAGGAATCCATGTACTGGCTGACCGGCTACGACACGTTCGGCTTCTGCTTCTTCCAGGCGCTGTGGCTGGGCGCCGATGGCAGGCTCGCCTTGCTCACCCGCTCGGCGGACCTGAGGCAGGCCCGGCACACGTCCTCCATCGCCGATATCCGCCTCTGGCGCGACGCGAAGGATTCCACGCCGCAGCAGCAGCTTCGCCTTATGGTTGAAGATATTGCCGGCAAACCTTCACGCATCGGTGTAGAATACGACAGCTACGGGCTTACCGCCGCGAATGGCCGCAAGCTCGACGCCGCCTTCGACGGCTTCGCTACCCTGGAGGATGCCTCTCAACTGGTCGACCGGCTGCGCGCGGTGAAGTCCCCGGCCGAGATCATTTATGTGAAGCAGGCTGCCAAGCTTGCGCTCGCCGCCCGGCAGGCGGCGGAGGAGATGATCGCCCCGGGGGTCGACGAGGGCGACATCCTTGCCGTCATGCAGGGCGCCGTGTTCAAGGGCGGCGGCGACTATCCGGCCAATGAGTTCATCATCGGCTCGGCGGAGGACGCCCTGCTGGTACGCTACAAGTCTGGCCGCCGCCGGCTCGCCAGCGAGGACCAGATAACCCTCGAATGGGCTGGCGCCTATCGGCGCTACCACGCGGCGATGATGGAGACCGTCATCGTCGGCCCGCCGCGCGACCGCCATCTGGAGCTGTTCGCCGCCGCGAGACAGGCGCTGGAAGCGTGCGCCCACGCCATCGCGCCCGGCAAGACCGCCGGCGAGGTGTTCGCCGCGCACGCCCATGTCATAGACGGGCACGGCCTCGCGCAGCATCGCCTTGCCGCCTGCGGCTATTCGCTCGGCGCCAAGTTCACCCCGTCCTGGATGGACCCGCCTATGTTCTATGCGGACAATGACTGGGTGCTGGAGCCCGGCATGGTCATGTTCGCCCACATGATCCTGGCCGACAGCGAGACCACCACCGCCATGTGCCTCGGGCGGACATTTCTCGTCACGGTGGATGGCAATGAATGCCTCACCCAGGCGCCGCTGGACCTAATCGTTAAGTGACGTTAACACTTCCCGGTAGCCGGCGACGGCGCGGCGTCTCCTCGAAGGACGACACGCGGCGCGACCGGCGCACAGGGATTGGCGGGTATGATCATCACGCGAGGCCGCCGGCTGGTGCCGGCAGCGGTGGCCGTCTGGGCCGCGCTACTGCTGGCCGCCTGCCAGACCGGCAGCGGCAACAGCCCGACCGCGAGAGCCTCGGTCGGCGCGTCGAGCCCCTCTCGCGCCATCGCCTTCGAATCCATCGACGGCCCGCCCCAGCCGGTTTTCAACCGCCTGGTCGCCAGCCTCACCAGTGAGGCGGACGCCCGCAACGTGAAGGTCGTGTCGCGCGAGGCCAATGCCGGCTACCGCGTGCGCGGCTATCTCGCCGCCAGCGTCGAAGACAATAAGGGCACGGTCGACTGGGCCTGGGACGTGTTCGACAAGGACCGCGTGCGCGTGCTGCGCGTCGCGGGCAGCGAGCAGGTCGGCACCGGCGCCGACGTCTGGGCCCGCTGCAGCGACGAGGTGGTGAACCGCATCGCCGCCCAGAGCCTCACCGAGATCGCCTCAAAGCTCGGCGGCGCGCCGCCCACTGCCCGGCCGGCTGCGACGCAGCCGGCCCCGGAGGCGACCCCGCCGGCGGTACGTGAGGATGACGGACCGCCGGTGGCGAGTGTCGACCCTGTGGCCGCGCCCGGCGACATCGCGGCCGGCGCCCTCGCCCTCGCACCCGAACGCTGAGTGCGATACTGCGACAAGACGACGGTTACCACCCTGCGATTGATGGTGCGCCACCCGCTTTACAGGGCGGGCGCGCCCGCCTATCAGGGCTTCGCGACGGCCATGCGACGGCTGGAGCGCCGAGAGGACGGCTGGGAGCGCGCCGGAATGGCCACCAATAACGGTTCGATCAAGCTGGTCGCTGGCAATGCCAACCGGCCGCTGTCGGAGGCCATCGGCGCCTATCTGGCGACCCCGCTGACGCGGGCCGTAGTGCGGCGCTTCGCCGACATGGAGATCTTCGTCGAGATCCAGGAGAATGTCCGCGGCAAGGACGTGTTCGTCTTGCAATCGACCTCCTTCCCGACCAACGACCATCTGATGGAGCTGCTCATCATCACCGATGCGCTGCGCCGCTCCTCGGCCCGCCGCATCACCGCGGTGATCCCCTATTTCGGCTATGCACGCCAGGATCGCCGCTCCTCCGGCCGCACCCCGATCTCCGCCAAGCTGGTGGCCAATCTGATCACCCACGCCGGCGCCGACCGCGTGCTGACCGTCGACCTGCATGCCGGGCAGATCCAGGGCTTCTTCGACATCCCGACCGACAATCTGTTCTCCGCGCCGGTGATGGTGCAGGACATCAAGGCGCGGTTCGATCTCAGCAACATCACCGTTGTCTCGCCCGATGTCGGCGGCGTGGTGCGCGCCCGTGCGCTGGCAAAGCGCATCGACGCCCAGCTCGCCATCGTCGACAAGCGCCGCGAGAGGCCAGGCGAGAGCGAGGTGATGAACGTGATCGGCGACGTCGAGGGCAGACGCTGCATCCTCGTCGACGACATCATCGATTCCGGCGGCACGCTGGTGAACGCCGCCGACGCGCTGCTGGAGCGCGGCGCAACGGAAGTGCACGCCTACATCACCCATGGCGTGCTCTCCGGCGGCGCGGTGGCCCGCGTCACCGCCTCCAACCTGAAGGAGCTGGTGATTACCGACACCATCCAGCCGACCGAGGCGGTGCGTGTCGCCCGCAACATCCGCGTGGTGTCGGTCTCGACCCTGATCGGCGAGGCCATCGGGCGCACCGCGCACGAAGAGAGCGTCTCCAGCCTGTTCGACTGATCTCGCTCGATAGCCCCATCTTCGCCAAGATTTCGCCATCGAGCGTTGCCGATGCCGACGACATGGGACTCTCATAGCGGGAACGCCGGATTTTGCCGCCTTGCCGGCTTCCGAGCCCACCGCCTCGAAATCAGCAACTTATGGCCAGGCACTCGCGGAACCCTCGCGTCCAGCGGTTGAAATTCACCCGAATCGACCGTTTTGTGCACCGCGCCATGCTGGTTCCACGATTGGCTGGCAGGATTCCGGCTCACTGACAGGAACGGAAGCGCCCGCCATGAAGCGTGCCCTCATCGCCGCCGCTTTGCTGCCCCTCATCGCCACGCCGGGCCTCAGCCAGGAGGCGGGCGTAGCGGTGAGCGCCACCGCACGAGCATCCGGCGCGCCCGCCGAGCCTGTGCCGAGCGAGCCGGTCTTCACCGAGGCGACGCCGGTCGTCACGGGCACGGTTCCCGGGCTTGGCGGCGCCGACCCCTGGTCCGGCATTGTCATCGTCGTCAATCCGCCGCCCGAGGACGTTGCCCCGACCACAGTCGAGCCGAGCCAGGCCCTCATTCCCACGGATCAGCCGCAGGACGGGGACGCCGCTGTGGCGTCCGGCCCGCCGCAATCGCTCGATCTGCTGCCCGGCGACGAGACGGAGGAGGATGCGACGGCGGAGATGCCCTCGCTCTGGACCGCGCTCGAACTCGGCATTGGCGACGGCATCGAGACGCTGCCCCCGCGCCAGACGGCGGTCGTCCCCACCCGGCCGGTAAAGGCGACACCGAGCCAGCCCTTGCCGACCAGTTTCGACCTGCGGCAGGGCCGAGCCCAGTTCGCGGTCGTCACCAGCGTGACCACCACTCCCGCTGTCTCCTCGGTGCTGGATGGCAGCGCCGGCGGCGGGTCGGGCGAGGTGAAGGGCCGGCTCGGCTATGTGTTGGACAATTGGAGCCTCTATAGCGTCGGCGGCGTCGGCGCGGCGGAAAGCACCGGCACCGTCTCGCTCTATGACAGCCTCCTGGTGGGCGGCACCTACACTGTGCCGCTGGCGCCCTTCGGCATGGGCACCAGCGACACCCTCGGCGCCAAGGTCGAAGTCGGCGACACCCAGGCGACGACCACGTCGCTGGAGATGCGCAGCGGCCAGGGCAATTATCAGCGGTTCATCTCGGTCGAGCGCTCCACCGCTCCGACGGCAACACCGAGCGACACCGTCCGCGCCGGCGTGGTCGGCAAGTTCTAGCGCCGCCCGCAACATTGCCCTGTAACGACTTTGCTGCTATGAGCGCGGCCGTCGTCCGGCCTATCCGCACCCCTGGAGGCGCGCCGGCACGACATCAACACCGAACCATCCCGACGGGACGGCCGCCTGCGCGGCCTCAAGCCGCGTTGGGGAACCGAACGAAGGACTTATAGCCATGACCGCCATCAAGGAACTGAAGGCGACGGCGCGCGCGAAGGTCGGCAAGGGGGCCGCTCGTGCAGAACGCCGCGCCGGACGCGTGCCCGCCGTGATCTACGGCGACGGGAAGGCCCCGTTGGGCATTACGCTCGATTACACCGAGATCAGCCGCACCATCTATGCGGGCCATTTCCTCTCCACCCTCTTCAATGTCGATGTCGAGGGCGAGAAGCACCGCGTGATCCCGCGCGACTACCAGCTCGACCCGATCAAGGACCTGCCGCTGCACGTTGACTTCCTGCGCGTTGCGGTCGGCGCCAGCCTCGTGGTCGACATTCCAGTCCACTTCGTGAATGCCGAGACTGCCCCGGGCATCAAGCGCGGCGGCACGCTGAACATCGTCGCCCACAGCGTCTCGCTGAACGTGCCGGCCGACAACATCCCCGAGGCGATCGATATCGATCTCGGAAGCGCGCAGCTCGGCGACTCGGTGCATCTGTCGCAGGTCACGTTGCCGGCGGGCGTTACCTGGGCGGGCCATGGCGACGACACGCTGGTCACCATCGCGGCGCCGTCGGGCCTGCGCGAAGCCGAGGCCGACGAGGCTGCGGCTGCCGCCGCGGCTGCGGCTGCTACCCCGGCTGCGGGCGCCAAAAAGAGCTGAGTTCGAGCCAAGGTCAAGCCGAGCTCAAGCGAACGCTGAGCAAAGCTTGAGCCGGGCTTGAGCGAAACATTAATTTCCGGCCGGGAGGACACCCCCGTGTTCCTGTTCGCGGGGCTTGGCAATCCCGGCCCGAAATATGCCGGCAACCGGCACAATATCGGCTTCATGGCGGTGGACGCGATAGTCCGCCGCCATCGCTTCTCCCCTTGGCGCCGGCGCTTCCAGGGCGCGGCCTGCGAGGGCGAGATCGCCGGCGAGAAGGTGCTGGCGCTGCTCCCCGAAACCTTCATGAACGACAGCGGGCGCGCCGTCGCGGAGGCGGAGCGCTTCTACAAGATCACGCTGAAGGACATCTTCGTCTTCCATGACGAGCTGGATCTCGCACCCGCCAAGGTGCGGGTGAAGCATGGCGGCGGCAATGCCGGCCACAACGGACTGCGCTCCGTCACCGCGCATTGCGGCAACGATTATGGCCGGGTGCGGCTCGGCATCGGTCATCCCGGCGACAAGGCGCTGGTGATGCCGTACGTGCTCAACGACTTCGCCAAGGCCGAGCGGCCGTGGGTGGAGGCGGTGTGCGACGGCTGCGCGGAGCTTGCCGAGCTACTGGTGAAGGGCCGGCCGGAAGAATTCCAGAGCCGGATGCACCTGCTGCTGGAATCGCGGGGGCTCAGCGCCAACGGCAAGCCCGCCGTATAGGACGGTCTTGCCGCATAGGGCGGTTTCGCGGCATGGGACGGTTTCGCCGCATAAGACTTGCGCACTGCGGCCGGCTTGCCTAACCACAGCAGCAACATTCAGATCACGACGAGCAGCGACCCCATGGGCTTCAAATGCGGCATCGTCGGCCTGCCGAACGTCGGCAAGTCGACCCTCTTCAATGCGCTGACGCAGACCGCGGCGGCGCAGGCGGCGAACTATCCGTTCTGCACCATCGAGCCGAATGTCGGCGAGGTGGCGGTGCCGGACCCGCGTCTCGACACGCTGGCCGAGATCGCCAGTTCGGCGCAGATCATCCCGACCCGCCTCACCTTCGTGGACATCGCCGGGCTGGTCCGCGGCGCCTCGCAGGGTGAAGGGCTCGGCAATCAGTTCCTCGCCAACATCCGCGAATGCGACGCCATCGCCCATGTGGTGCGCTGCTTCGAGGATGGTGACATCACCCATGTCGAGGGCAAGATCTCCCCGCTCGCGGATATCGAGACCATCGAGACCGAGCTGATGCTCGCCGACCTCGATAGCCTCGAGAAGCGCGTCGGCGCCATCGAGAAGAAGGCCAAGGGTGGCGACAAGGAAGCCAAGGAGAGCCTCGAGCTGATGAACCGCGCGCTCGTCCTGCTGCGCGAGGGCAAGCCGGCTCGCCTTGTCGAAGTGAAGCCCGAGGAGGAACGCGCCTTCGGCATGCTCGGCCTGCTCTCGTCCAAGCCCGTGCTCTATGTCTGCAATGTCGAGGAGGGCTCGGCCAAGGACGGCAACTCGCTCTCCGACCAGGTCTTCGACCAGGCGGCAAAGGAAGGCGCCAAGGCGGTGGTCGTCTCCGCCAAGATCGAGAGCGAGATCGCGGTGCTGCCGCCCGGCGAGCAGGAGGAATATCTGGAGGCGATCGGGCTGTTCGAGCCGGGCCTCAACCGCGTGATCCGCGCCGGCTACGACCTGCTCAAGCTCGTCACCTATTTCACCGTCGGCCCGAAGGAAGCCCGCGCCTGGACCATCACGGCCGGCACCAGAGCGCCGGCGGCGGCGGGCGTCATCCACAGCGATTTCGAGAAGGGCTTCATCCGCTCCGAGACCATCGCCTATGAGGATTACGTGCGCGGCAAGGGCGAAGCCGGCGCCCGCGAGGCCGGCAAGCTGCGGCTCGAAGGCAAGGACTACGTCGTCGCCGATGGCGACGTGCTGCACTTCCGTTTCAACACCTGAGCGTGCGTCTCAACATGCCGGGGCATGTCGAGACGCACGAATCTGCCAACTTTTGCGGGACATGCGCCGACGCGCATCTCCTATGCCCTTGACGCGAGGAACGCCGTCGCCTGTCATCGCATTGTCAGGACTGTGGGGCGGGAGACTGGGGCGGCGATGCTCTTCTGGGAAGACTTCCACGAGGGACATGTCGCGACCGGTGGGCGCTATGTCGTCGGCCGCGAGGAGATCGTGGCCTTTGCCAAGCAATACGATCCCGATCCGCTGCATCTCGACGAGGCCGCTGCCGAGGCGACGCGGCTCGGCGGCATTGCCGCGTCCGGCTGGCACGTGTGCTGCATCTTCATGCGGCTGCTCGCCGACGGGCTGCTCCTGAAGACCGATTCCATGGGCTCGCCCGGCGTCGACGAGGCGCGCTTCCTGCGCCCGGTCTATCCCGGGGCCGTGCTGACCCTGCGCCGCGCCGTGCTGGAGACGAGAGCCTCCAAGAGCCGGCCGGAAATGGGCCTGGTGAAGTTCCGCTTCGAACTGCTCGACGCCACCGGGACGGTGGTGTTCGACCTCGTCTCCTCCATCATGTTCGGCCGGCGCAATCCCGGCGCCCGGCTGGCTTGAGGGAGGCCAATGCACTTCTTCGAAGACATCGACATCGGCGAGAAGACACCGCTCGGATCGCACACCTTCCTTGCCGAGGAGATCATGGCGTTCGCCCGCGCCTGGGATCCGCAGCCCTTCCATGTCGATCCGGTGGCAGCGGCGCGCACCCATTTCGGCGGGCTCGCCGCCTCCGGCTGGCACACGGCGTCGATCTGGGCACGGCTCAGGGCCGAGACCATGGCGCGTGCCCACCAGGCGATGCGGTCCCGCGGCGAGCGCGTGCCGCGGGTCGGTCCCTCCCCCGGCTTCAAGGACATGAAATGGCTGAAGCCGGTCTTCGCCGGCGACACGCTCACCTATGAAAGCGAGATCGCCGCCAAGAAGCCGAGCGCCAGCCGGCCGGAATGGGGCCTCGTCTTCACCCAGGAACGCGGCTCGAACCAATATGGCCGGCTGGTCCTAGAGTTCACCAATTGTGTCTTCGTGGAGCGGCTGGAGGCCTGAACAGCTGGAGGCCTGCATACCTGGAGGCCTGAATACCTGGAGGCCTGAAGACCTGGCCGTCAGGCGATCAGGTCGACCTGCGCATCGCTGAAGCCGAAGCGGGCCATGAGCGCGCGGTGTTCCGACGAGCCGAGGAAGCCGGCAAGCGCGGCATCGATCGCATCCCGAAGATCGTTGGCAGCCCGCGGGACGGCGAATGCGCCGACAGCGGCCGGCTTATCGCTGACCGGCACCTCCACGATGGAGAGCCCGGAGGCCGGATGCTCCGCCAGATGGCCGGCATGGGCCATGGCCACGCTGGCATAGGCATCGACCACGCCCCCAGCGACGGCCGCAGCCGCCTCGGGGTAATTCGCGAAGATGCGGATCCGCGCCTCCGGGACGCCGATGTCCAGCGCGGTGCGGTGCTGCATCTGGTCCTGGACGACGCCGAGCCGCAGCGCCGGCTCGCGGGCGAGCGAGCCATAGCCGGTGATGCCGTGCGGATTGCCGCCCGCCACCAGCAGGCCGTCCGGCAGTGCCCACACCGGCCGGCAGAAGGTCGCGCGGCGGGCGCGCTCGGGCGTGACGAACATCCCGGTCGTCATGTGCCAGCGGCCGTCTTCGAGGCCGGGCAACAGATCGGCGAATTCGGTCTCCACTGAGACGAACGAAGTGTAGCCCAGCGTCCGGAAGACATGACGCGCGACTTCGACGTCGCAGCCGGTGACCTCGCCATCTGCGGCGCGATAGCAGAACGGCGGCTCGATGAGATAGGCGAAGCGGAACTCTTCGCCCGGCGCTGGCCTGCTCATGTGGCGTTTCCCTGCGTGCATGGGTCACGAACGAATGGCGCCCTGCTTCAACATCCTTCGAGGCTCGCGGAGCCTGTCCTCGGGCTTGCAAAGCAAGACCCGTGGGCTCGCACCTCAGGATGAGGTCATTTTAAGAGTCCAGAACCACCTCATCCTGAGGTGCCCGGCAAGGCCGGGCGTCGAAGGATGCTGAAGCAGAGCGCATTTGCAAAATGCACAAAAGCAAAGGGCCCCGTTCGGGGCCCCTCGTCATCGATTGAGCTGCGCCCGCCCTCAGGCGTGGTCGTGCACGCTCTTCCACACCTTCTTCTTGGTGAAGTAGAGCAGCCCGGCAAAGACGATCAGGAACAGCATTACCTGGAAGCCGAGACGCTTGCGCTCCTCGAGGTGCGGCTCGGCGAGCCACATCATGAAGGCGACGACGTCGCGCGAATACTGGTCGACGGTCTGCGGGGTGCCATCGCTATAGGTGACCTGGTCGTCCGACAGCGGCTTCGGCATCTTGATCGCGTGGCCGGGGAAGTACTCGTTGTAGTGCGCGCCTTCCGCCAGGGTGAAGCCTTCCGGCGGCGTATCTTTGTAGCCGTTCAGCAGGGCGTGGATATAGTCCGGACCCTGCTCCTGATACTGCTTGACGACGTCGATCAGGAATCCCGGGAAGCCGACCTCATAGGTGCGCGCCTTGGCCAGCACCGAGAAGTCCGGCGGGAAGGCGCCGCCGTTCGAGGCGCGGGCCGCCTGCTCGTTCGGGAACGGTGAGGGCCAGCGGTCGGAGAGCCGCGCCGGGCGCTCGAACATGTCGCCGGCATCGTTCGGCCCGTCCTGCACCTTGTATTCCTCGGCGACCGTCTTGGCCTGGTCCTCGGAATAGCCCGGGCCGCCCGGCTGGGCGAGGTTGCGGAAGGCGAACAGCTGCGCGGAGTGGCAGGAGGCGCAGACCTCCTTGAACACCTGGAAGCCGCGCTGCAGCTGGGCTTGGTCGTACTTGCCGAACGGGCCGGCGAAGGACCAGCTTTCGCGGTGCGGCTGCGGCGAGCCGTGGCCTTCCTGCGCCATGACGGGGGCGCCAGCCAGCAGCAGCGCAGCGGCGGCACCGAGGGTGAGCGAGCGGAGAGACATGAGCTTGTTCATTGTATCCGTCCCGCTCAACCCTTGACGTCGGGCGCAGAGACGCCCGCCGCGACGGGCGTGCCGCCCCTGGACTTCCCCAGCACCGCCTCGGTGATCGAGGCCGGGACCGCCTTCGGCTTCTCGAAGAGGCCGAGCAGCGGCAGGATGATGAGGAAGTGCGCGAAGTACCAGATGGTGAGGATGCGGCCGGCGATCACGTAACCGCCTTCCGCCGGCTTCGCGCCGAGCCAGCCGAGCCCGATGCACACCGCCACCCAGATCCAGAAGAACTGCTTGAACAGCGGACGGTAGCTGGCCGAGCGCACCTTCGAGGTATCGAGCCACGGCACGAAGAACAGCACGATGATGGCGCCGAACATGGTGAGCACGCCGCCGAGCTTGTCCGGCACCGAGCGCAGCATGGCGTAGAACGGCAGGTAGTACCATTCGGGCACGATGTGCGCCGGCGTCACCAGCGGATTGGCCGGTATGTAGTTGTCGGCGTGGCCGAGATAGTTCGGGACGTAAAAGATGAACCAGGAGAAGAAGATGAGGAAGCACACCATCGCGAAGCCATCCTTGATGGTCGCGTAGGGCGTGAACGCCACGGTGTCCTTCTCCGACTTCGGCTCGACGCCGGTCGGGTTGTTCTGGCCGACCACGTGCAGCGCCCAGATGTGCAGCACGACGACGCCGGCGATCATGAAGGGCAGCAGATAGTGCAGCGAGAAGAAGCGGTTCAGCGTCGGATTGTCGACCGCGAAGCCACCCCACAGCCACTCGACGATGGTCGGACCGACCACCGGGAAGGCCGAGAACAGGTTGGTGATGACGGTGGCGCCCCAGAAGCTCATCTGACCCCAGGGCAGCACATAGCCCATGAAGCCGGTCGCCATCATCAGGAGGTAGATGATCACGCCGAGAATCCACAGCACTTCGCGCGGGGCCTTGTAGGACCCGTAATAGAGGCCGCGGAACATGTGGATGTAGACCGCGATGAAGAACATCGAGGCGCCGTTGGCGTGGATGTAGCGGATCAGCCAGCCATAGCTCACGTCGCGCATGATGTGCTCGACGGAATCGAAGGCGAGCGCCACGTTCGGGGTGTAGTGCATCACCAGCACGACGCCGGAGATGATCTGCACGCCGAGCATCAGCGACAGTATGCCGCCGAAGGTCCACCAGTAGTTCAGGTTGCGCGGCGTCGGATAGGCCACGAACGAGGAATGGACCAGGCCCACCAGAGGCAGCCGGCTCTCGAACCACTTCAGCGCCGGGTTCTTCGGCTCGAATGTCGCGTGTCCGCTCATTGATGCAAGGTCCCTGACGCCGGCTCAGCCGATGGAGATCTTCGTGTCGGACACGAAATTATAGGGCGGGATGGCAAGGTTCTCGGGAGCCGGCCCGCGGCGCACGCGTCCGGCGCCATCATATTCCGAGCCGTGGCACGGGCAGAACCAGCCATCATACTCGCCGGCATGACCGATCGGAACGCAGCCGAGATGGGTGCAGATGCCGATCACGACGAGCCACTTCTCCTTGTCCTTGGCGGCGCGGTTCTCGTCGGTGGCGGGAGCATCGGCGGGCAGATTGGCATTGCGGGCGATCGGATCGAGCAGCGCGGAGACCGCGACCCCCTTCGCCTCGGCAATGTCCTTCGCGGTACGGTTCCACACGAAGACCGGCTTGCCGCGCCACTTCACCGTGACGATCTGGCCTTCCTGGATCTGGGAGAGGTCGACTTCCGTGGAGGAGAGCGCCAGCACGGACGCGTCCGGCTGAAGCTGCGAGACGAAGGGCCAGATTGCCGCGGCCGCCCCTACAGCACCGACCGCGCCGGTCGCGATGTAGAGGAAGTCGCGGCGAGTGGGTTCCGCCGTTCCAGTTACTGCCACGTTCGGTTCCCTTTCCCTCGACCCTGCCTTTCGCGCGGTGCCCTCCCCCATGCGGGATCCACCGGGCCAGGCGCGACGCGGTGCGCGCCCCGAAATAAGGGGCGGGTACCTTCGAGCGCCTCTAATTGCACCGTCGCCGCCCCTTGTCCAGATGAGCGCAGTGCGGCAGTCCGTCCTGCCCCGCCACACTCCTGGTGAGTGTGCGGCAACCCGTTGTGGAGGAGATGGAATGAGCCTCGCCATTGCGCTCTACGAGCCGGATATCGCGCAGAATGCCGGCACACTGGCGCGGTTCTGCGCCTGTCTCGACCTTGCGCTGCACATCATCGAACCGGCCGGCTTTCCGGTCGGTGATGCCGGCTTCCGCCGCGCCGGCATGGACTACCTCGACCGCGCCGCCATCCACCGCCATGCCTCCTTCGCCGCGTTCGAGGCATGGCGGGCGAATGACGCAGGCCGACTGGTGCTGGCGACGACCAAGGGGGCCGTTCCCTATGCGGACTTCGCGTTCCGCGCCGACGACGTGCTGCTGCTCGGCCGCGAGAGCGCCGGCGTACCGGAAGCAGTGCACGAAGTGGCGGATGCGCGGGTGGTGGTGCCAATGGTCGCGGGCGCGCGCTCGCTGAATGTCGCGGTGGCTGGAGCAATGATCGCAGGGGAGGCGTTGCGGCAGGTGGGAGGGTTTGCCCGCGCGGCTTCTCTCTAGCCGCTAGAACACCCTCATCCCCGGCCTTGACCCGGCGATTCAGACTTGGGCATGAGGGTGGGGAAAGTGGTTCCGCAATTTCCCTCATCCGCAGGATTGATCCGCGGCTTCAGGTGATCACGTGATCACTCCGCCGCCATCCCCGGCGCGTTCCGCGCGTCGATGAAGCCGCCGGACTGGCGGTGCCAGAGCCGGGCATAGAGGCCGTCGCGCGCCACCAACTCGGCATGGGTGCCGGTCTCGACGATGCGGCCATGGTCCATCACCACCAGCCGGTCCATCCGGGCGATGGTCGAGAGCCGGTGGGCAATGGCAATCACCGTCTTGCCGGCCATCAGCTCGTCGAGATTCGACTGGATCGCCGCTTCCACCTCCGAATCGAGCGCCGAGGTCGCCTCGTCCAGCACCAGGATCGGCGCATCCTTCAGGAGCACCCGGGCGATTGCGACGCGCTGGCGCTGGCCGCCGGACAGCTTCACCCCGCGCTCGCCGACATGCGCCTCCAGCCCGCGCCGCCCATGTGGATCGACGAGCGTCGCGATGAAGCCGTCGGCATGGGCGCGCACGGCGGCCGCCGCTATCTCCTCGTCGGAGGCTTCGGGCCGGCCATAGCGGATATTGTCGCGCACCGAGCGGTGCAGCAGCGAGGTATCCTGGGTGACGACGCCGATCTGCGCCCGCAGACTCTCCTGCGCCACCGCGCCGATATCCTGGCCGTCGATCAGGATGCGTCCGCCCTCCGGATCGTAGAAGCGCAAGAGCAGGCTCACCAGCGTCGACTTGCCGGCGCCGGAGGGGCCGACCAGCCCCACACGCTCCCCGGGCCTCAAGGTAAGGTCGAGATTCTCGATCACCCCGGAGCCGCGGCCATAATGGAAGCGCAGCCCCTCGAAGCGGATCTCGCCCCTCGTCACCTCGAGCTCCGGGGCGCCCTCGCGGTCGATCACGGTGTGCGGCCGGGCGATGGTGAGGATCGCTTCCTGCACGGTGCCGACATTCTCGAACACGCCGGTCACCACCCACATGATCCACCCCGACATGTTGGTGATGCGGATGGCGAGCCCGGTGGAGAGCGCAATGGCGCCGAGATTGATCGCCCCGATCGACCACAGCCAGACGCCGAGGCCGCCGACACTGCCCAGCATCACACTGTTCAGGAAGCTGATGGAGAGCGACATGCGGGTGATCTGCCGCTGCTGGCGGCGGAACGCCTCGGTGTGGGACATGACCGCGTCGCGCACATAAGCGTCCTCGCGGTCGCCATGGGCGAACAGCTTCACCGTCATCACATTGGTGTAGCTGTCGACGATGCGCCCGGAGAGCAGCGAGTTCGCTTCCGAGGTCGATTTGGAGAGGTTGCGGATGCGCGGCACGAACGCGGTGAGCGCCGCGCCATAGAGCGCGATCCACAGCACCATCGGCACCGCGAGCCGCCAGTCGGCTTCCGCGAACAGCACTACCGCGCTCACCGCATAGACGGTAACGTACCAGAGCGCGTCGATCACCTCGACCACCGAGCCACGGATCGCAGGCCCTGCCTGCATCACCCGATTGGCGACGCGCCCGGCGAAATCGCCCTGGAAATAGGCAAGGCTCTGCCGCACCACCCAGCGATAGGACTGCCAGCGGATCAGGCTGGCGACATTGGCATTGATGCTCTGCCGGATCAGCAGATCGTGAAGCGCATTGGCGAGCGGGCGCGCAAGCACCACCACGAACGCCATCCAGGCGAGCAGCGCGCCATGGTCGGCGAAGATCGCCGCCGGCGAGGAGGCTTGCAGCAGGTCGACCACTTGCCCGACATAGCGGAACAGCGCGACCTCGATGATAGCGACGAGGAATGCGGCGCCCAGCGCGGCCACGAACAGCCAGCCGCCCTGCCGCACGAAATGCCAATAGAATGCGACGAGCCGCTCCGGGGGACGCTCGATCGGCGTCGACCGGAACGGGTCGACCAGAGTCTCGAACCAGGCGAACAGGCGCGTCAGCATGGTGCGCTTTATGGTGCCCTGTTGCGGCGTCAGTATGTCGGCGAGAGGTGATCCGGGGTGACGGGACAACACTTTCGTGCGAAGCGACTTGCCCGCAAGATTCCCGGCCTCAAGATTCCGCCGCACTTTTCGCACCCGCCGAACCGGGGTCGCTTCAGAAGGGCCCGTCCGACCGAAGCGCTGGACGAGGAAGATCGCAATGTCCGCAGCCGCCAAAGCCGACGCCGATACGCTGGACCACCGCAAGGCCGCGGCGCGCGCCTGGTTCGAAGAGCTGCGCGATCGTATCTGCGCCGGCTTCGAGCTGTTGGAGGACGAGGCGCCGGCTGCCCTTTATGACGGTCCGCCGGGGCGCTTCGCGCGCACGCCCTGGCAGCGCACCGACCATTCCGGCGCGCCCGGTGGCGGCGGCGTGATGTCGATGATGCGCGGGCGGCTGTTCGAAAAGGTCGGCGTGCATTGCTCCACCGTGCACGGCACCTTCGCGCCGGAGTTCCGCAAGCAGATCCCGGGCGCTGAGGAAGACCCGCATTTCCATGCCACGGGGATCTCGCTCATCGCCCATCTGACGAACCCCCACGTGCCGGCAGTGCATATGAACACGCGCTTCGTGGTCACTTCGAAGGCGTGGTTCGGCGGGGGCGCCGACCTGACCCCGGTGCTCGACCGCCGCCGCATCCAGGAGGATGCCGACGCCATCGCCTTCCATGCCGCCATGCGCGGCGCCTGCGAAGCGCACGGGGTGGCGGAGTATGAGAAGCTGAAGACCTGGTGCGACGAATATTTCTGGCTGCCGCACCGCAAGGAGCCGCGCGGCGTCGGCGGCATCTTCTACGACTGGCTGGATAGCGGCGACTGGGACGCCGACTTCGCCTTCACCCGAGATGTCGGCCTCGCCTTCCTCGACATTTATCCCCGCCTGGTCCGCGCCAATTTCGCGACGCCCTGGTCCGAGGCGGACCGCGAGGAACAGCTCGTTCGTCGCGGCCGCTATGTCGAGTTCAACCTGCTGCACGACCGCGGCACGGTGTTCGGGCTGAAGACCGGCGGCAATGTCGATTCGATCCTCTCCTCGATGCCGCCCGTGGTGAAGTGGCCGTAAGCCTGCTCAGCCCTGGCGTCGCATGCGCAGGATCAGCTTGAGCAGACCCGGCACCAGGAACAGCAGGGCGAAGGCGAACAGGGCATGGGACAGGTCAGGCCCCAGGCCCAGGCACAATGTGGCGGACCCATCCGCGGCGCAGGAGCGCTGCGCGAGGCCCAAGGCGGCGAGCAGCGCACCGATTCCGAGCAGCACATAGCCGTGCGCCTTCAGCAGCAGGAGGCCGATGGCGATCATCAGGAGCGAGGAAGCGAGGATGACGAGGGTCATCGAGAGCGGGAGCGGGGACCAGCGGGGGGATACCGCTACCCTTACAAGCCGCCGATCCCGCCGCAACCCTCGTTCGCAGAATTGCCGCCCGTGTGCGGCTCATGGCACGCCGGATCAGGACACCTCGGCCGGTGCCATCGCAACGACTTCCCAGACGTGGCCGTCGAGATCCTGGAAGCCATGGCCATACATGAAGCCGTGATCCTGCGGCTGCCGCGGCACTGTGCCGCCGGCCGCCCTGGCCTTCGCCACGAGATCGTCGACCCCGGCGCGGTCGTCGACCGATATGCACACCAGCACCTCGACCTGGCTGTGGGAATCGATCACCGTCTTGTCGGTAAAGGTCTGGAAGAACGGCTCGGTGAGCAGCATGGCGTAGATGTTGGGGCCAACGACCATGCAGGCGCCGTCATCATTGGTGAAGTCCATATTGAAGTCGAAGCCGAGGGCGCGGAAGAACGCCATCGAACGTGGCAGGTCCTTCACCGGCAGATTGACGAACATCTCCTTGGCCATGGCCTTGTCCTTTCCCGTTGCGACGAGCCGGTCTCGCCGGCTGTCCTGAAGACGAACCGGATGCGCGCCAGCCGACACGGCATCCTCACATTTTCGTTCGATGCTGGCCGTGATAGCAGCGTCATGCGCGCAAGCTAGACAGGCGCGATCTCGAACTCGGAGTAACCTTTATGGAATTCGCACCCGGCGATGTCGTCGAACTCAAGTCCGGCAGCCCGCTGCTCACCGTCGTCTCGGCGACCGCAGAGACCGTGAGCTGCATCTGGTTCGAGGAAACCCTCGGCGAGTTCCGCAACCACGACTTCGCTCCCGTCCTGCTCGCCAAGGCCGAGCTGGAAGAAGAAGAGCACGAAGACGAGGACGAAGAAGAGGAAGGCGAGGACGAGCGCTGAGCGTCGGCGCGTTCTTGGAACCTAGAGCATTTCCCGATCAGATGGAATCATCTGATCGAAGAGGTATTGCTCCAGCTTATTGAATCCAGAGCACTTTCTTGTCGTTCGGATGTTTCCATCCGAACGGAAAGGGCTCTAGGTCGACCCTATAGGCCGGCCCCGCAATTCGATGGTGGCAGCGAAGGTCGGCCACTTCCGCCGTCATGGCCGTCCCCGGGCTTGACCCGGGGATCGTCCCTGCCATTCCACGGTTGATCCCTCGTCACCGACGTGGATCCCCGGGACAAGCCTGAACTGCGAGCCATGGCACAGGATAGGCGGCCATTTCGGACCGCCAATCCGGCCCCCACAGCCGCGGCATGGCGCCGGCCGCGGCCCTGCCTAAGATGGGCGAATCGGAAACAGGGGCTCACCGATGTCGCCGCGCAATCTGCTTCGCAAGCGCCACGAGGGCGGCCACGCCCGCGTCACCTATGTCGAGCTGTTCTTCGACCTCGTCTTCGTCTTCGCCATCACCCAGCTCTCGCATACGCTGCTGGCGCATCTCGACCCCGCCGGCGCGCTGCACACGCTGCTGCTGTTCCTCGCGGTGTGGTGGGTGTGGATCTACACCTCATGGGTGACCAACTGGCTCGATCCGGACCACATCCCGGTGCGGCTCGCCCTTCTGGTGCTGATGCTGCTCGGCCTGCTGCTCTCGACCTCGATCCCAGAGGCGTTCGGCGAGAAGGGCCTGCTGTTTGCGAGCGCCTATGTGGCGATGCAGCTCGGGCGCTCGCTGTTCGTGCTCTGGGCCCTGGGCGACGAGAACCCCGGCAATACCCGCAACTTCCAGCGCATCAGCATATGGCTCGGCTTTTCCGCCATCTTCTGGATCGCCGGCGGGCTGATGGACGGCGAAGCACGGCTGCTGGTCTGGATCATGGCGCTCGGCCTTGACTATGCCGGTCCCTCGGTCGGCTTCCGCGTGCCCAATCTCGGCCGCTCGAGCACCGAAGACTGGGACGTCGAGGGCGCGCATATGGCAGAGCGCTGCTGTCTGTTCGTCATCATCGCGCTCGGCGAATCCATCCTCGTCACCGGCGCTACCTTCGCCGAGGCCGAGATCACCTTGCTCTCGAGCGGCGCCTTCCTCACGGCCTTTGTCGGCACCGTCGCCATGTGGTGGATCTATTTCGACCTCGGCGCCGAGCGCAGTGCCGAGCACATCGCGAAATCGCGCGATCCCGGCCGGCTTGCGCGGCAGGGCTATACCTACACCCACCTCCTGGTGGTCGCCGGCATCATAGTGTGCGCGGTGGCGGACGAATTGGTGCTTGCCCATCCAGTCGGCCATCTGGAGCTCCCGGCGATTACCGCGATGATCGGCGGGCCGGCGCTCTATCTTGTCGGCGTCGGGCTGTTCAAATGGCCGGTGGCGGGAAATTTCCCGCTCTCACATCTGATCGGGCTCGGCCTGCTGGCGCTGCTGGCGCCATTTGCGTCGCACCTCGAACCCATCGCGCTGGGCGCACTCACCAGTGCCGCACTGGTGATCGTCGCGATGTGGGAGACGTGGTCACTGCGCCATACCCGCGCAACGCTGCGGGCGCATTAGACTCCCCCCTCCATCACACTCCACCCTCCATCGCGTCACGCGCGATCTCCACCAGCGCCAGCGGCTCGTTCGGGAAGCCGCGCTCGATCCACAGCTCCTCCGCCCGCCTCAAGGCGGCGCCGAGCTCCGGCCCCGGGGGCAAACCGCGGGCGAAGAAGGCACCGGCATTGAGCGGGAAGACGGGTGGCGTCCAGCGGTTCGGCTGGTCGAGAAGCGCGCGCCAGCCCTCGTCGTCGAGCGGCGCGCCGGCCCGGGCGAAGGCGATGAGCGCGCGGTCCTCATATTTGGTGCGGCCGAAGCGATAAAGCGCGGCGCGCTGGCCCTTCTCGCACATGCCGGGCGTCGCGGCGGGACCGACGAGGTCTTCGAGGCGCAGGGCCTCGGCATTGGAGAGCCGGAGATCCGTCTTGAGCCGGATGGCGTCCTCGAGGCCGCGCACCGCCAGCGCGCCGAGCCGGCGCACCGGATCGGGCTTGAGGCCGAGCGCCGCCTCGATCGCCGCCAGCCGCGCGAAGGTGGCGACCTCCCCTGTCCCGCCCAGCACCGGCGCCAGGAGCCCGGCCGCCTCCATTTCGTGGATGGTCTCGGCGGCACGCGGCGCAACCAACAGCTTGATCAGTTCGGCGCGCACCCGCTCGCGCGAGAGGCTCGCCAGCCCCTCCTTGTTGCGCACCGCCGCGGCGAGCGCGGGCTCGTCCAGCGGCCCGCTGCCATAGGCAGCGTGGAAGCGGAACAGTCTGAGGATGCGCAAATAATCCTCGCGGATGCGCTGGTCGGCGTCGCCGATGAAGCGGACATGGCCAGCCTTGGCATCGGCCGCGCCGCCGACGAGGTCCACCACCTCGCCGTCGCGGCGCATATAGAGCGCATTCATGGTGAAGTCGCGCCGCGCCGCGTCCCTCGCCCAGTCGCGCCCGAACATCACCTTGGCGCGGCGCCCGTCGGTCTCGACATCCTCGCGCAGGCTCGTGACCTCGAAGGGCTCGCCTTCCGCGATCACCGTCACCGTGCCGTGCTCGATCCCGGTCGGCACCGCCTTCAGCCCGGCAGCCTTTACCCGGCGCACCACCTCCTTCGGCTCGGCCGTGGTGGCGAGGTCGATATCGGCGCGCACGCCGCGCCCGATCAGCCAGTCGCGCACCGCGCCGCCGACGATGCGCACCTCCTCGCCGTCGCGATCGAGCGCGGCGAACACCTGGTCAAGGCCGGGATGGCGGGTCATCAGCGGGTTCATTCGACGTGCCCCGGCGTGAGCACGCCGTCCTGCCACGTCGGCGGCACGTAGCGGCCCTTGGTCGGGCCGCGGCCCTCCCATTCGATGAAGAACAGGCTGCCCGCCACCAGCGCGACGGCGATCAGCGTGCACACCGCAAAGGCGGTGGTGGACCAGCCGGCCAGGAGCGAATCGAGACCGCGCCCGAAACGCAGATACAGGGCGAACAGGACGAAGGGCGCGAGGAACAGCAGCAGCTCGGAGAGAGCGATGCGGACCATCAGCCGTACATCCTCTCATACATGTTGCGCAAGATCCCGGCGGTGACGCCCCAGATGAAGCGCTGCTCATAGGCCATGGCGTGGAAGGTGCGGGCGAGCCCGTTGCTCTCCCGGGTGTGGCGCTGATGATTGGCGGGGCTCATCAGGAAGTCGAGCGGCACCTCGAACGCCTCGTCCACCTCGCCGGGATTGAGCGTCAGTCCGAACACCGGCTCGACAAGGGCCACCACCGGTGCGATCCGGAAGGCGGTACGGGTGAGATAGGTGTCGAGATAGCCGAGCGGCACCACCAGCTCGGGGTCGAGCCCGACCTCCTCCTCGGCCTCGCGCAACGCAGTGGCGACCGGGTCGGCATCGGTCTTGTCGACCTTGCCGCCGGGAAAGGCGATCTGTCCGGCATGGTTCGGCAGATGCGCCGAGCGCAGGGTCAAGAGCACGGTCGGCTCGGGCCGGGCGACCACCGGGATCAGCACCGCCGCCTCGCGCAGCGCAGTGCTGTCCACCAGCGCGCGCAATTCCGGCATCAGCTCATGGTCGCCGGTCCGAGCGTCGCCCGACGGGGCGGCGTGCAGGCGCGTGCGGGCACGCTCGAGGAAGTCGGCGAGGCCGGGCGATGAGGTAGCGGGGAGCGGCACGAAAGCGGTCATCAGGACACATCCAGCGCCGCGGCCGGCACTATCGGGAAAAAGGCTCCGGCGGAGGCGACGCCGAACATCGCCTCCCCCTCTACCTCCCGCACCTCGCCGCAGGCGGCAAGGTCGAGTGCGAGGGCCGGCGTAAGGCGCGCCCAAAGGTCGCGGCGTACATATATATAGGGTCGCAGGCCACCGTTCGCGCCGTCGGTCTCGAAGCGCAGCGGATGCTCGTGATCGCAAATGACGAGATCGTCGAGATTGGTGCGGAAAACGAGGCGAACTTCATCGCCGATTTTGTCGCTCGCCATGTCGACGGCAATAAACGGCGCGTCCTCGACACGAATGCCGACCTTCTCGACCGGCGTGACCAGAACGTATCGCTCGCCCTCGCGCTTCAGAACCGAGGCGAAAAGCCGGACCATGGCTGGACGATTGATCGGGGTTCCGGCATAGAACCACGTTCCGTCGCGCCCGATTCGCATGTCGATTTCGCCGCAATCCGGCGGATTCCAGCGCTCAAGCGGTGGCGGGGCGCCTCTGTCCACGGCCCTGGCGGCGCTCACCAATTCCTCAAGTCGCGCCGAAACACTTGAATTCATAGGTTTTTCCGCTTCACACAAGCGTAATCGCGCAGTCGTGATGCACTGCCGCATGGTCGACGCGGTGGCAAGATAGCGTAAGCTCAAGCCCACGACAGCCGGATTGCCGTCGGCCGAATGGTGCCGACGTGGTGCGTTGCAATGGTTCATTTTGCAGCGCAACATAGCCAGCGAATGGTCAGGAGCATGAAACAATGACGTCCGCCACCAGCGAGAATTTCGAATCGCTCGACGCCATGATCATCCGCAATGCCGAGACCACGGCCGCCAATGTGCGCGCCGCGCGCAGCGGCATCGGCACGGTGATCTTCGGCCAGGAGGCGGTCGTCGAACAGGCACTCATCACCATTCTCTCCGGAGGCCATGGCCTTCTGGTCGGCGTGCCCGGCCTCGCCAAGACCAAGCTGGTGGAAACGCTCGGCACCGTGCTCGGGCTCGACGCCCGCCGCGTGCAGTTCACGCCGGACCTGATGCCCTCCGACATTCTCGGCGCCGAGGTGCTGGAGGAGAGCGCCGGCGGGCGCCGCTCCTTCCGCTTCATTCCCGGCCCGGTGTTCGCCCAGCTCCTGATGGCGGACGAGATCAACCGCGCTAGCCCACGCACCCAATCGGCGCTGCTGCAATCCATGCAGGAGGGCCACGTCACCGTCGCCGGCATGCGCCACGATCTGCCCAAGCCCTTCCATGTGCTGGCGACGCAGAACCCGCTGGAGCAGGAAGGCACCTATCCCCTCCCGGAAGCCCAGCTCGACCGCTTCCTGATGGAGATCGACGTCGACTATCCGGATCGCGACGCCGAGCGGAAGATCCTGTTCGACACCACCAGCGCGGAGGAGACCAAGCCGCGCGCGGTGATGACGGCGGAGGACCTTTCCGCCGCGCAGCGGCTGGTGCGCCGTCTCCCGGTCGGCGAGTCGGTGGTGGAAGCGATCCTCACCCTCGTGCGCTCGGCCCGCCCGGGGCCGGAATCCGGCGCGCTCGGCAAGGCGATCGCCTGGGGCCCCGGCCCGCGCGCCTCGCAATCGCTGATGCTGGCGGTGCGCGCGCGCGCCCTGCTGGACGGGCGCTATGCGCCGTCGGTCGACGATGTCGCCGCGCTCGCCGAACCCGTGCTGAAGCACCGCATGGCGCTCACCTTCGCGGCGCGCGCCGATGGCGAGAGCGTGCGGGGCGTGGTCCGCAAGCTCGTGGCGAAGATAGGCTGAGGGGGACTGAAGCGGGTGGAGTTCGACGCCGATACCGCCGTCCGCAGTGCGGCGCAGGATGCAGCAGGCCTTGTCGCCGCGATGCCCCGCCTCGTGCTCGAGGCCCGCAAGATCGCCGCCAGCGTCTATCACGGCCTGCACGGGCGCCGCCGCGCCGGCACCGGCGAGAATTTCTGGCAATACCGCCGCTTCATGGATGGCGAGCCCTCGAACCGCGTCGACTGGCGCCGCTCCGCCCGCGACGACCATCTCTATGTGCGCGAACGTGAATGGGAAGCCGCCCACACGGTCTGGATCTGGCCGGATCTATCGCCCTCCATGGTGTTCGCCTCGCCTTTGGTCTGGGAGACCAAGCGCGATCGCGCTCTCGTCGTCGCCTTCGCGCTGGCGGAGCTGCTGGTGAAGGGTGGCGAGCGCGTCGGCATCCCGGGGGTGATGCGCCCGTCGGCGAGCCGCGCCATCGTCGAGAAGATGGCCGAAGCCATCGTCCATGCCCCGCATCTGCAAGGCCGCGATATACCGAGCCTGCCGCCGAAATTCTCGCCCTCCCCGCTCGCCGAGGTCATCGTGCTCGGCGATCTGTGGAGCCCGACGCCCGAGGTGATCGCCAGCATTGCCGGCCTCTCCGCGAGCGGCGCGCACGGCCATGTGGTGCAGGTGTGCGATCCGGCGGAAGAGACCTTCCCATTCTCCGGCCGCGTCGAGTTCCGTGAGCCGGAGAGCGGCACCACGCTGACCATCGGCCGCGCCGAGACGGTGCGCGAGGACTATGTGGAGCGCGTCACCCGTCATCGTGCCGCCATCCGCTACGAGGCCGAGCGGCGCACCTGGACCTTCATCGTGCACCGCACCGACCGGCCGGCGAGCGAGCTCCTGCTGGCCCTGCATGCCCGCATGAGCGGCGACGTGCCGCTCGCCGAAGTCCGCGCCGCACGGCCGCAGGAGACCACCGAAGGCTTGCTGAATGAGAGTGTGGAAAGGGAGGGCGCGGCATGATGGGTCTGTTCAGCTCGTTCCCGCTCGCCTTCACCTCGCCCCTGATCCTCGGCGCCCTGGTGGGCCTGCCGCTGCTGTGGTTCCTGCTGCGGCTGGTGCCGCCGCGCCCGCGCCGCATCGCCTTCGCGCCGACCCGGCTGCTGCTCGACATTCCGCCGAAGGAAGAGACCCCGGCCCGCACCCCGTGGTGGCTCACGGCGCTGCGTCTGCTGATCGCCGCCATCGTCATCTTCGCTGCCGCCGGCCCGATCTGGAATCCGCCGGTCGCCGGCCCGGCCGCCTCCGGCCCGGTGGTGCTGTTCATCGATTCCGGCTGGCCGGCCGCCTCCACCTGGGAAGCCCGGCGCGCCAGTGCCGAAGGCGCGGTGGCCGATGCCGATCTCCGCAATCGCGGCGTGATCCTGATCCCGACCGGCGAGCCACCGCTCGACATCCGCGTGCTGCGCCCGAGCGAAGCCCGCGACCGGCTGCGCACGCTCGCGCCCGTGCCGCATCTCCCTGATCGCCGCGCCGCGCTGGCGAGCCTCGAGAAGGCTCTGCAGACCGCGCCGGATGCTTCGGTCATCTATCTGTCCGACGGCATCGGCCTCGCAGACGAGGACGGCTTTCCCGCCGATCTCGCGCGCGTCGTCGGCAACCATGCGCTCACCACCCTCGCCGGCGGGCTTCGCGAGCCGCTGGCGCTCGCCGCCGCGGAGAACGGAGTCGAGGCGCTCACCGTGAAGGTGCTGCGCGGCGACCGTGAGACATCCTCGCGCGACGGCGTCGTGCGTGCACTCGACATGCGCGGCCTCGCGCTCGGCGAGGCGCCGTTCAGCTTCGAGCCCGGCGCCCGCGAGACCGAGGCCCGGTTCGACACCCCGGTCGAGATCCGCAACGAGGTGGCGCGGCTCGAAATCGCCGACGAGCATTCCGCCGGCGCCGTCCAGCTGCTGGACAAGCGCTGGCGCCGCCGCGCCGTGGGCCTCGTCTCCGGCGCCACCGCTGACCAGCGCCAGCCGCTGCTGGCGCCCTCCTATTATCTCACCCGCGCGCTCGGCCCCTTCGCCGACCTGCGACTGTCGGAAGGCCGCGGCACCTCCGAAGCGATCGAGCGCTTCATCGACCAGAAGCTGCCGGTGATCATGCTTTCCGACATCGGCACCATCCCGCCGGAGACCCATGACCGGCTCGTCCGCTGGATCGAGGGCGGCGGCGTGCTGGTGCGCTTTGCCGGCCCGCGCCTCGCCAATGCCTCCGACGATCTGGTGCCGGTCATGCTGCGGCGGGGCGGGCGCGTGCTCGGCGGCTCGCTTTCCTGGGAGCAGCCGCAGAAGCTCGGCGCCTTCTCCGGCGACGGTCCGTTCCGCGATGTCACCGTGCCGGACGACGTCACCGTGCAGCGTCAGGTGCTGGCCGAGCCCGACGGGCTGCTGCAGTCGCGCACCTGGGCGACGCTCACCGACGGCACGCCGCTGGTCACCGGCGAGAAGCGCGGCAACGGGGTGCTTGTACTGTTCCATGTCACCGCCGACACCTCCTGGTCGAACCTGCCGATCTCCGGCGCCTTCGTCGACATGCTGCGCCATGTGGTGTCGCTCGGCGGCTCCAGCGCCGCGGAGGCGGCGGCCAATGACGGCGCCCCGGCCACGACCGGCGAGACCGTGGCGCCGAGCCGGCTGCTCGACGGCTTCGGCGCCTTCCGCCCGGTGACGCCGACCGCCAAGCCGATCTCCACCGGCTTCGCCGGCCGCGCCAGCGCCGACCATCCGCCGGGCTTCTATGGTCCTCCGGAAGGCCTCGTCGCGGTAAATGCTCTGCTGCCGCGCGACCGCCTCGCCGCGCTCGATCTCTCCGCCCTCGGCCGTGTCGAGCCCTATCGCGAAGCCGCACCGAGCGATCTGCGCGCGCCGATGCTGCTCGGCCTGCTCGCATTGCTGCTGATCGATGCCATGATCGTGTTCCTGCTTTCCGGCGGCGTCGCGCGCCTGACCGCGCGCCGCACCGCCACCGCCGCCAGCCTGCTGCTCGTGGGCCTCGTCGTCCTTGCCGGCGCCCCCGATGCCCGCGCCCAGGAACCGACCGCACCCGTCCCGCCCGCGGCACGGGCCGCGCCGACCCCGGCGGACGATGCCTTCGCGGTGAAGGCGGCCAGCGCCACCCGCCTCGCTTACGTCATCACCGGCGATGCCGCGACCGACGAGATCAGCCGTGCCGGGCTGAAGGGCCTCACCGACTTCCTCGGCCAGCGCACCGCGCTGGAGGCCGGCGAGCCGATGGGGGTCGACCCCTCGCGCGACGAGCTGTCCTTCTTCCCGCTGCTGTACTGGCCGGTATTGCCCAATGCGCCGAAGCCGACGGCCGCCGCGCTCTCCCGCGTCGACAGCTTCATGAAGCAGGGCGGCACCATCCTGTTCGACACCCGCGACGCCGAGACCGTCATGCCCGGATCGAACGGCGCCGGCACGCCGGAGAACAACGCGCTGCGCGCCATCCTCGACGGGCTCGACATCCCCGAGTTGGAGCCGGTGCCGCGCGACCACGTGCTGACCAAGGCGTTCTATCTGCTGCGCGATTTCCCCGGCCGCTTCAACACCGGGGCCACCTGGGTCGAGGCGCTGCCACCGACGGAGGACGGCGAGGAGCGCCCGGCCCGCGCCGGCGACGGCGTCTCGCCGGTGATCATCACCTCCAACGACCTTGCCGGCGCCTGGGCGGTCTCCGAGGACGGCCAGCCGATGCTGCCGATGAGCGGCGGCGAGCCGCGCCAGCGCGAATTCGCCTACCGCGCCGGGGTGAACGTCGTGATGTACGTGCTGACCGGCAACTACAAGGCCGACCAGGTGCACGTGCCCGCGCTGCTCGAGAGGTTGGGGCAGTGATGGCTTTCCTTGTTCAGCGCAACCTCATCCTGAGGTGCCCGGCGGAGTCGGGCCTCGAAGGATGCCCGCCCCCGATGCCCCCCTGCTTGAACATCCTTCGAGGCTCGCTGCGCTCGCGCCTCAGGATGACGACGTGCGGAATTGAGAAGGAGCGCCCCGCATGAATCTCGGCCTCTCCTTCGATCCGCTCATTCCCCTGCCCTGGCTCGCCGCGGTCGGCGGCGTCGCGTTGCTGGTCGTGGCTCTGGTGCTCGTCGCCCGGGCCCGCGGCGCGGTGTTCCGCGCGCTCGCTATTGTCCTCGCCGTGCTGGCGCTCGCCAACCCCTCGCTCACCAGCGAGGAGCGCGAGCCGCTCTCCACCGTGGTCGTCGTCGTCGTCGACAAGAGCGCCAGCCAGGAGTTCGGCGACCGCGCCGCCATGACGGAAGCCGCCCGCGCCGAGCTGAAGCAGCGCCTCGAGCGCTTCCCCAATGCCGAGGTGCGCTGGGTGGAGGCGGGCTCCGGCTCCGGCGAGGTCGACGGCACCCGCCTGTTCACCGCGCTCTCCGCCGCGCTCGCCGATGTGCCGCCGGAGCGTGTCGCCGGAGCGATCTTCCTCACCGACGGGCGGGTCCACGACATACCGGCCACCGCCGCCGCGCTCGGCTTCCGCGCGCCGGTGCATGCCATCGTCTCCGGGCATCCCGGCGAGCGCGACCGTCGCGTGGCGCTGACCTCGACGCCGCGCTTCGGCATCGTCGGCCAGACCCAGACCATCGGCTATCGCGTCGAGGACGAAGGCGCGCCTGCGGGCGCCCGGGTCGGCGTCACCGTGCGCCGCGATGGCGAGGTGGTCGCGCGGCCCATCGTCACCGCCGGCCAGCCGGCCGAGGTGAATGTCGAGATCACCCATGCCGGCCCGAACATCGTCGAGATCGAGGCCGCCGGCCTCCAGGACGAATTGACCCCGGTGAACAACCGCGCCGCGGTCTCGATCGATGGCGTGCGCGACAAGCTGCGCGTGCTGCTGGTTTCCGGCGAACCGCATGTCGGTGAGCGCACCTGGCGCAACCTCCTGAAGTCGGACGCCAATGTCGATCTCGTCCATTTCACCATCCTACGCCCGCCGGAGAAGCAGGACGGCACCCCGATCAACGAACTCTCGCTGATCGCCTTTCCGACCCGTGAGCTGTTCCAGCAGAAGATCAAGGATTTCGACCTGATCATCTTCGACCGCTACGCCCAGCAGGGCGTGCTGCCGATGATCTATTTCGACAATATCGTGCGCTATGTGCGCGAGGGCGGCGCCGTGCTGGTGGCCGCTGGCGCCGACTATGTGTCGGACGGGTCGATCTTCCAGACCCCGCTGGAATCGATCCTTCCGGCCGAGCCCACCGGGCGCATGACCGAGCAGCCCTATCACGCCCTCCTCACCGCCGCCGGCCAGCGCCACCCGGTGACCCGCGCTTTGCCCGGCTCGGAGAGCAATCCGCCACACTGGAGCCGCTTCTTCCGCGTCATAGACACCGTTGGCGCCAAGGGCACCAGCGTGCTGAATGCCCCCGACGACAAGCCGGTACTGCTGCTCGACCGCGTCGGCGAAGGCCGCGTGGCGCTGCTGCTCTCCGACCATATCTGGCTGTGGGCCCGCGGCTATGAGGGCGGCGGCCCCTATATCGACCTGCTGCGCCGCCTCTCGCACTGGCTGATGAAGGAGCCCGACCTCGAGGAGGAGCGGCTGCGCATGGTGGCACGCGGTGGCGACGTGGTCATCGAGCGCCAGACCATGGGCGATGCGGTGAACCCGGTCACGGTGACGACGCCGACCGGCCAGACCCGGACGCTGACGCTCGCTGCCGCCGAGCCCGGCCTGTTCCGCGCCACCTTCCCGGCCGACACGCTGGGCCTGTGGCGCGCCACTGACGGCACGTTCTCCGCGCTGGTCAATGTCGGCCCGCTGAACCCTAGGGAATTCGCCGAGGTCACCTCGACGACGGATGTGCTCAAACCCATCGTCACCGCCACCAATGGCGGCGTCTGGCGCATGGCCGACCTCACCGGCGGCGTGCCGCGGGTGGTGGCGGTGCGCTCCGGCGAGCGCTATGCCGGCACCGACTGGATGGGCCTTGCCATGCGCGAGGTCAGCGTGGTGCGCGGTCTCGGCCTGTTCCCGCTGTTCGCGGGCCTGTCGGGCCTCTTGATCCTGATGGCAGGCATCGCCGCGGCCTGGGCGCGCGAGGGGCGGTAAGGGCTCAGGCCCCCACCGCCTCCGCCAATTGATAACCCGGGCGCACCGCCCCGGCGACGCCCTCTATGCCGGCGCTATCGAGCGGGCATACCAGCACCCGGTCCGGATCTACCGGCCCCGGCAGCGTGACCTGTCCTTGCGGGATGCGCAGGAAGCCCATCCGGCCGTAATAGGGCTCGTCGCCTACCAGCAGCACCAGCTTCGCCCCGGCTTCCTTCGCCGCCTCGAGCGAGCGCTCGATCAGCCGCCGGCCGATGCCGTGGGAGCGGAAAGGCGGCTCCACCGTGAGCGGACCGAGCAGCAGCGCCGGTGCCTCCCCGATCACCAGCGGGCTGAGCCGCACCGAGCCGACCAGCATGGTGCCGATATAGGCGGTGAAGGAGAGTTCGCGCACATGCGGATTGTTCTCGCGCAACCGGTAGGCGGTGCGCGCAAACCGGCCGGGCCCGAAGGTACGGGCCACCAGCCGCTCGATGGCGGGCTCGTCGGAAGGCTGCTCGGGCAGCACGGTGATGGAAAGGTCGGTCATTCTGGCACTCGGGACATCGGGCGAGTCAAAGGCCCGCCCCGAACGTCCGCATTCTCACGGCCGCAGGTGCGGGCAGGCGAACGGGCGAACGCGGGAACCGCGGGCTCCCTCGTCTCGTCGTCGCTGCGTCGGCCGGAGGATCATCACCATCTCCAAGAGTGCGGCCGGATAGCACAAGCGTCGGGGAAGGTGAAGGGTGTTGCTCGGGTGAGCATCGTTCGAGGCCGCTTCGCGGCACCTCAGGATGAGGTTGTACTTTTAAAGCGACCTCATCCTGAGGTGCCGCCGCGGGCGGCCTCGAAGGATGATGCTTAAGTAGCGCATCATTGCAATAATGCATTGTTTAATCAGGCTGTTGGCAATTAATATTGCACGCGTCATCTCCCCGAACCCGCTAGTCTCCCCTTCGAACCCTTCTCAAGGAGATCGCCATGGGCCTGCTCGTCGACGGCAAATGGTCGGACCAGTGGTACGACACCAAATCCACTGGCGGCCGCTTCCAGCGCACCGTCACCCGCTTCCGCAACTGGATCACGCTGGACGGCAGCGCCGGCCCCACCGGCGAAGGCGGCTTTCCCGCGGAAGCCGGGCGCTACCATCTCTATGTCTCGCTGGCCTGCCCGTGGGCCCACCGCACCTTGATCTTCCGCAAGCTGAAGAAGCTGGAAGACATCATCTCGGTCTCGGTGGTCGATCCGTACATGGGCAGCGAGGGCTGGACCTTCGGCGATGGCGCGGGCGGCTACTCCCCGGGCGCAACGCCGGACACCGTGCTCGGCAAAAGCCGGCTCTATGAGGTCTATCTCGAGGCCGACCCGCATTATTCCGGCCGCGTCACCGTGCCGGTGCTGTGGGACAAGAAGCGCGGCACGATCGTGAACAACGAATCCGCCGAGATCATCCGCATGTTCAATGCGGCGTTCGACGCCTTCACCGACGTGAAGACCGACTACTATCCCGAAAAGCTTCGCCCCGCGATCGACGACCTCAACGCCGAAATCTATGACCGCGTGAACAACGGCGTCTACAAGGCCGGCTTCGCGACCTCGCAGGACGCCTACCAGGAGGCCGTCGGCGCGCTGTTCGAGACGCTGGACACGCTCGACGAGCGCCTCTCCCGCAGCCGCTATCTGATGGGCGACCGGTTGACCGAAGCCGACTGGCGGCTGTTCACCACGCTGGTTCGGTTCGATCCGGTCTATGTCGGCCACTTCAAGTGCAATATCCGGCGCATTGCCGACTATCCGAACCTCGCCGGGTATCTGCGCGAACTCTACCAGGTGCCCGGGGTGAAGGAGACGGTGAACCTCACCCATATCAAGCGGCACTATTATGAGAGCCACCTCACCATAAACCCGACCGGCATCGTCCCCGTCGGCCCCGCGCTCGACTACGACGCGCCGCACGGGCGGGAGAGGCTGGCCAAGGCGGCGTGATCCTCGACGTGGAGGGTCTGCCATGCAGTTCAAAGGCCGACCCGTCATCCCCGGGCTTGTCCCGGGGATCCACGCCTATGACGAGTGAGCAGCCGTGGATGGCCGGGACAAGCCCGGCCATGACGCGGATGTTCGTCTTGCCGAGATGAGCGGACTCAGAGCCGCTTCCTCACGTCCACAGCCGTCATCGCGCTGCCATCTGGTGCAAGCCTGCGGCAGCGGCTACTCTCAAATCGTCGTGACGAGGGTAGAGTAAATGGACGACATCGGACGTCGCCGCGGCGAGCCGCCGGCGCTTTCGCTCCGCGATGCGATCCGCGCGGCGCGGGTGGATGCGGCGGAACAGGCCGGGGTGGTCGTGGAACTGCGCGATGCCGAGCTCGCCCGCCTCGCCATGCTCAACGAGATGCTGGAACCGGTCTTCGCCGAGGTGCCGGTCGAACATGCCGACCTGTTCGACCGCGGCCTGATGCCGGGCGAGACGCCGCGGCTGTTCGTCGACATGGTGGCGCACATCGCCATGGGTCGCGACCGCCGCACCTATCGTTTCCTGCAGGACAGCCGCTCCGGCCGCCGCGTGCTGGCTGAGAGCGCCAATCCCACCGACATCGTCGATGCGGTGACCCGCTACGTCGCCCGCCGCCTCATCGCCCGCGAGCAGGTGATGACCTCGTTCGCCAGCGAGGCGGAAGCGCTCGCCCCGCTGCCGATGCCGAAAAAGGCAGCTCGCCGGCAAGCGGCCGTTGCCGGCGAGGAGCAGCCGGTCGCCCCCGCAAGCCGCGGCGGCACCATCCTGATCTTCCTCGCTGGTCTCATCGCCGGCATCGTACTGCTGCTCGGGTTCGGGCTGGTCTTCAGCGCCAGATAGTCACGATCTTCAGCTGGACGCGACCAGAGGCGGCGCCGTCAGCACCCGTGTCGTGCGCAGCGCCACCCCGGTCTCGCCCGGAGCGAAGCCGTGCGCTTCCATCGTGCAGCGCCAGCCCAGGGGCCCCTCGCCGGCGCGCTCAATGCGGTAGAGGTGATAGCCGCCGGGCCAGCGCTTGTCCTCCGGTCCCGCCGCGGCGGACGGCGCCTCGACCACCGGGATCAGCCCGCGCGGGCCGAAGAGCTGCTCGACCATCGGACGATGGTCGTGGCCGCACAGCACCAGCTCCGCGCCATGCTTGGTGAGGCAGGCGCGCACGCCTTCGGCATCGATCAGCCGCTTGTGCGCCGGGCGCGGTCCGCAGGGCGGGTGATGGATCAGCACCACGCGGAACAAGCCTTCCCGGCCCAGCCGGTCCAGCACCGTGCCGAGGCGCGCCAGCTGCGCCCTCCCGACCCGACCGGTCGCCATGAAGGGATTGGTCGGCACGGCGCTCGACACACCGATCAGCGCGACCTCGCCGCGCCGCCGCACGAAGGGGAAAGCCTCGTCCACGGTGACGTCGCCGCTCGCGCCGTCGCCGCGCATATAGTCGCCCCAGTTCAGCAGGGCGTGATGGGCGGTGGAGCGGACATAGGCGTCGTGATTGCCGGGCACGACGGTGACATGCTCGCCGTCGCCGAGGCTCGCCAGGAAGGTGAGCGCGGTCTCGTACTCGGCCGGCAATCCGACATTCACCAAGTCGCCGGTTACTGCGATATGATCGGGCGCATGGGCCTTGATGTTGGCGACCAGCGCATCGATGGTGCCCGCGGCAAAGCGCGAGCGCCGGCCACGCCGCCAGTTCATGACGCCGAGCGCCCGCTTTCCCGCGAGCTCCGCAAGGCGGGCGCGCGGCAGCGGGCCAAGATGGGGATCGGTGAGATGGCCGAGCACGAACACGACCGCTTCCATACCAGCCGCCACACCGGCAAGGAAGGCGGGGAGGCACACGGCGTCGACACCACGTTGCCGACCGAGCCGCGCCGCGGCCCGGCCTGGCGCCCCCTCGCCCATCTGTGGTGGCGCTTCTCGCGCGGCATGACGCTCGGCGTGCGCGGCGTCGTGTTGACCCCGCAACGCCATGTGCTGCTGCTGCGTCATACTTATGTGCCGGGCTGGCAGTTCCCCGGCGGCGGCGTGGAGCCCGGCGAGACGGTGCGCGAAGCACTGGCGCGCGAGCTCGACGAGGAAGCCGGCATCAGGATCGAGGGCGAGCCGACGCTGCACGGCGTGTTCTTCAATTCCTTCGTCTCGCGCCGCGACCATGTCGCGGTTTTTGTGGTGGAGCGCTTCCGCACCGGCACGCTGCTCAAGCTGCCCAATCGCGAGATCGAGGCGGTGGAGTTCTTCGCCCTCGACCGCCTGCCGCGCGATACCACACCCGGTACCCGCCGGCGCCTGCACGAGATCGAAGGCCGCCTGCCGCCGGCCCCACGCTGGTGAGACCGCACCAGCAGTTCCTGCTTCCGGGCGCGGCCGCCGCTTGACACGTCTCGCGCCGGTTCCTTATATCCCGCTCCTCGCGGCACGGCGCCTTTCGTCCCTGCCCGGCGGCGGAGTAGCTCAGCTGGTTAGAGCACGGGAATCATAATCCTGGGGTCGGGGGTTCGAGTCCCTCCTCCGCTACCAACGTCAAGCGTCGAAGTGTCGAGGCTTACGAGGCTGGACGAAAGCCCACCGATCTTTCGAACTTCGCCCGCGCCCCTGGAACCTCGCGGTGCCCCAATACGTTGACCGGCGGGGTAACAACAAAGGGGCTGTCATGAGCCGTTCCGTCCTCGTCGCGCTCGTCGTCATCCTTGCCGTGATCGCCGGGTTTTTCGCGTACGAGGCCTATGAGCGCGACCAGAACACCCTCCAGATCGAGGTAGGCCCCAAGGGCGTCAAGGTGGATCCGCCAGGATAGGCGCGCAGATCTCGCCACATAGAAGACCGCGCCGTGACGGCCCGTCGCTCGCCCGGCACCTGGCGGAGGATCGAGCCGCGAGCGATAGTCCTCCGATCCACCGAAAACGCGACTAAACCCCCTCGACTCCCCCGCCACCTTTTGCAAGCATGGGTTGGGGTAAGGGGCGAGATAATGAAAATCATGATTGTGGCAGCCGGGGCGCTGCTGCTCGGCGGATGCGCCACGATCACGCGTGGCACCACGTCTGATGTCCAGGTGAAATCGACGCCCGAGGATGCGGATGTCCGCACTTCATATGGCGTGACCTGCAGAACCCCCTGCACGCTCAAGGTCGCGCGGAAGGACGAATTCAGCGTAACGATCTCGAAATCTGGTTACGACCCGCAGACCGTCGACATCAAGACGAAGGTGGCTGGCACAGGCGCGGCTGGCTTCGCCGGCAACATCCTTGTTGGCGGTGTGGTCGGCATGGTGACCGACGCCGCGACAGGCGCCACGCTGGAGCACTTTCCCAACCCCGTCGATGTCACACTTTACCCGACAGGCAAGACGCCGCAGCCGCCCATACAGGCGCCCGAGCCGGACGCCGTCGCCAAAAAGGACGAGGGCGTACCGGTGATGTGACGGGCCGCCACACCACCCGATCATCGTAGCGATCAGGGTCGCAGGCGCCAACATTTGACATGGCGGGCGTGCGACAGCACTGCGAGGCTCTCCCGCCTGCGGAAGCCCCGTACCTTCCAATGGCCTGCGGCGGCACCGGAAACTGGATCCTCCGGCGTCGCCAATGCGGCGCCTCGGTCTCGCTTTGCCGGCCTTGCGACTGCGACGAAGACGGCCGATGCGCCCTGTCTCGTCGAGCCTACTCGGTCATGATCTGGGGCACGCCGCAGTTTGGCGGCGCGCAGTTCGGCAGCTTGAAGTCTGCCGCTCCCCCTGTCGGAGGTGGGACAGGCAGCGGCACCAGCTCCCCGGTCTCAGGCGACGGGGCGTCCGGGCCGGGATTGGGGTCGATCTGCTGCGACGACAGACTGTTCGCGCTGCCGAGCGTGCCATCTGCATTTTGAGCGAGCGCGGGTGCGCCGAAGGTCGGCATCCCCAACAGCGAGGCCAGAAGGAAAGACGCCAACACCTTCTTCATAGGGCCCCTCGCTGCCAGCTCTCGCGCGAGCGAATGGTATCAGCAGAAAGGGCCGCGAAAAAGCCTGGCTCTCACTGTGCAGGCTTCGTCGTGCGCCCGGCAGGCTCCGCCTCCAGTACCTGCCGCGTCACTCGCCAGCCGTTCAGATGATGGGCGCGCAGGATTTCGCGCAGCAACGCGCCCTCGCGCTGCTTCAGCGCATCCAGGATCTGCTCGTGCTCGATCACTGCGCGCGCCCAGCGTTCGCTGCGCCGATTGCCGGCAAAGCGGTAGCGCCGGATGCGCGCCGATTCCGACCGATAGATGCGGGACAGCGCGGGATTGTGCGCGCAATCGACGATCTCCTGGTGGATCGTCTGGTTCAGATGGAAATAGCCCATCAGGTCGCCGGCGCGGAAGCAGGCGACCATGCGCAGATGATGCTCCTCGATCCTGTCGAATTCCGCATCGCTGCCGCGCTGGCAAGCCAGTTGGGCGGCCACACTCTCGAGCCCGATCAGCACCTCGATCGCGGCCTCGACATCGCTCGTCGAGAGCTCGGTGACGACGGCGCCGCGATTGGGGACGATGCTCACCAGCCCCTCGGCCTCGAGAATCTTGAACGCCTCGCGCAGCGGCGTCCGGGTGACGCCGAGCCGTTCTGTGAGCACGCGCTCGGCAATGCGTCCGCCCGCCGGGAGTTCGCCGGCGACGATCATGTCGCGGATGCGCTCCACGACGAACATGGCGCGGCGCCCGCGCGGTCCGTACGCGGCATCTTCCGGCGCGGTGGAGGATGAGGGTTCAGCCTCGACTTCGAATGATTGCATGCAAAAATACTCACATATTCTATTTGTCCGCGCAATACAGTTGACTAGATCCTAGCATTGCATGCAATCTTTCGCCGCGAGCCAGGGCGAGAAGATTGAGATCGAGGTCCCGTAGATGAATTTCCATCGCTATTTCGCCACCGGGCGCGAGCCCCTCGAGGCCCGCACCATCGACGGCCGCATCGTCGAGAGCCGCATCGTCGAGACCTGCATCGTCGGCACCGGCGGCTTCGGGCGGAGCTTCCTGGCCCAGGGCCTGCGGGTGCCGCGGATGCGCGCGCGGGTCGCGGTCGACGTTGAGGCGGAGATCGCCGCCGTGGCGATGCGCGCGGTCGGGATCGATCCGCGCCGCATCCGGCTGTGCGCCACCGCGGCCGAGGCGGCGCGCGCCTTTGCAGACGGCGATTTCATCGCCGTGAGCGACCTGGCCGCCGTGGTGGAATTGCCGATCGAGGTGGTGGTCGAGGCGACCGGCCACCCGGAAGCCGGGGCACGGCACGCGCGCCTCGCAATCGAGGCGGATCGCCATCTTGCCATGGTCTCGAAGGAGGTCGACAGCGTCGTCGGGCCGGGTCTCGCCCATCTGGCGCGCCGCCGCGGGAGGGTGGTGACCCCGGTCGACGGCGACCAGCCGAGCCTGCTGATCGGCCTCGTGACATGGGCGGAGACGCTCGGCTTCGAGATAGTCGCCGCAGGCAAGTCGAGCGAGTACGACTTTGTCTTCGACGTCGCCACCGGCCTGATGCGCAGCAATGAGCGCACCGTCTCGGCGCCCGAATTCGCGCAATGCTGGACCTTGGGCGAGCGCTCCGCCGAGGAGATCACGGCCGCCCGCTCGCGCGCCGCCGGCGCGCTGCCGCAGCGCGCCGTGCCGGACCTGTGCGAGATGCTGATCGTCGGCAACGCCACCGGCTTCGTCCCCGACCGGCCCGACTTTCACGCCCCCATCGCGCGCATCGGCGAAGTCGCGACCCTGCTTGGCGAGCGCGCCGAGGGCGGCCTGATGAGCGGCACGCGGCGGCTCGAGGTCTTCCACTGCCTGCGGACGCCGGACGAGGTGAGCTTCGCCGGCGGGGTGTTCGTGCTGGTGCGCTGCGACGACCGCCCGACCTGGGACATGCTGGCCGAGAAGGGGCACCTCGTCAGCCGGAGCGGCGCCACCGCCCTCATCTATCTGCCGCGCCACCTGCTCGGGCTGGAAGCCGCCATCAGCGTGCTCGAAGCGGCGCTGCTCGGCGTGTCGAGCGGCGCCGTCGAACCGCGGCCGCACCTCGACCTGATCGCCCGGGCGGCGCAGGACCTGCCGGCGGGCACCGTGCTCGCCATGGGTGGCCATCACCACACCATAGACGGCGTCACCGCCGAGCTGGTGCCCGGCGCGCCTCTGGCCGAGGGAACGCCGGCGCCGTTCTATCTCGCCGCCAATCGCCGCCTCGCCCGATCGGTCGCGCGCGGCGAAGCGATCACCTTCGGTGACCTGGAGTTCGGCCAGGGCTCCGATCTCCTCGAATTGCGGCGGCTTCAGGATGCCGCCTTCTTCGGTACCTCGCAGCCCGACCGCGGGCTGCTGGCGGAGACGCAACGATGAGCCTGCGGATCGGCTGTATCGCCGACGACTTCACCGGGGGTACCGACATCGCCCTGATGCTGGCGCGCGGCGGCATGCAGGTGGTGCAACTGATAGGCGTGCCGAAGCCGGGCGACGTGCCGGCGGACGCCGACGCCGTGGTGGTGGCGTTGAAGTCGCGGACCAGCCCGGTCGGCGAGGCGGTATCGCAGTCGTTGCTGGCGGCTGAGGCGCTGCTGACGGCCGGCGCCGAGCAGTTCATCTTCAAATACTGTTCGACCTTCGATTCGACCGATGCCGGCAATATCGGGCCGGTGGCCGAAGCGCTGCTGGAGCGTCTCGGCGGTGCCATCGCGACGGTCTGCCCGGCCTTTCCGGCCAATGGCCGCACCGTCTATCGCGGCCATCTGTTTGTCGGCGACGCGCTCCTCTCCGACAGCCCGATGCGCGACCATCCGCTGACGCCGATGCGGGACGCCAATCTGGTGCGGGTGCTCGCGCGCCAGACCCGGCTTCCCGTCGGCCTGATCGCATTCGACACGGTCGCCGCGGGTCCCGCCGCGATCCGGGCGCGCCTCGACGCGCTCGCCGCAGCCGGCACCCGCTTCGCCGTCGTCGACGCGCTCACGGATGGCGATCTCGAGGCGCTCGCCGAGGCCTCGGCGGGACTGGCGCTGATGACCGGAGGCGCCGGCATCGCGCTTGGCGTGCAGCAGGTGTTGAGGCGGCATGGCCGGCTCTCCACCGGTAGCCAGCCAACCGGCTTTCGGATGCCTGCGGGCGGGTCGGCGATCCTCGCGGGAAGCTGCTCGCCGCGTACCCGCGAGCAGGTCGCGCTGGCGCTCGAGGCCGGGATTCCCGGGCTGCGGCTCAGCCCGCGCTCGCTGCTCGGCGGCGGGCAATCGGTCGAGGGCGTGCTCGACTGGGCGGCGAGCCAGCCGCCTGATCGCCCGATCCTGGTCTATTCCAGTGCAGGGCCGGAGGAGATCGCAGGGATCCAGTCCGAGCTCGGTCAGGAGCGTGCCGCCACGCTGGTCGAGAATACGCTGGCCGAGATCGCGCGGCGGCTCGTGGACCGCGGCGTGAACCGGCTGGTGGTGGCCGGCGGGGAGACCTCCGGCGCGGTGGTCGCGAGGCTCGGCGTCTCGGCCCTCGACATCGGAGCGGAGATCGATCCAGGCGTGCCCTGGACCCGGGTGCGCGGTGGTGGCGAGCTTGTCCTCGCCTTGAAGTCCGGCAACTTCGGTGCTCCCGACTTCTTCGTCAAGGCCTGGGATCTGCTGACATGAGCAAGGAAGCAGCACTGCGCGAGGGTCTCTGCCGCTGGGGCCGCTCGCTGTTCGAGCGAGGGCTTACGCCGGGCTCGTCCGGCAATCTCAGCGTACGCCTCGCGGACGGCTATCTCGTCACTCCGACCAATGCCTGCCTCGGATTCCTCGAAGCCGAGCGCCTGTCGCGGCTCGATGCACAGGGCAATCACATCGGCGGCGATGCGCCGACCAAGGAGATCCCGCTGCATATGAGCTTCTATGAGGCTCGCGCCTCGGCACGGGCGGTGGTGCACCTGCATTCGACGTATGCCACCGCGCTGTCCTGCCTCTCCGACATCGATCCGGAAAACGCCATTCCGCCCATCACCCCCTATGTGGTGATGCGGGTCGGCCGGGTGCCGGTCGTCCCCTATACCCATCCGGGCGACCCCGCCGTCCGGCCGCTGATCCTGGAGCGCGCGCCCGACCATGCGGCGATCCTGCTCGGCAACCACGGGCCGGTCGTCGCCGGCGCCAGTCTTGAGGCGGCGGTGTTCGCCGCCGAGGAGCTGGAGGAGACCGCCAGGCTCGTGCTGATCACGCGCGGCCTGCCGGTGCGCACCCTCGACGCCCGGCAGATCGCCGAGCTCGAGGCCCGCTTCCCGAAGCGTTAGGGGAAATCGGCATGGGCGATCGCGCGGCAAGCGAACCGACCGGCTCAGGCCTTGAGCTTCATGGCTTGAAGCGTCGTCCGGTGCACACGCGTCAGATGCTGGTCCATCGCCGCCGCCGCGCCGTCCGGGTCGCGCGCCTCCAGCGCCTTGAGGATGCGGCGGTGATCGCGCACGCTGCGGGCCACCGCGCCCGGCACCAGCAGCGCCTGGCGGCGATACGCCAGCGCGTAGGCATAGACGTCGCCCAGGAATTCGGCGAGCAGCCCGTTGCCGCTGGCGCGATAGATGAGCTCGTGGAATTCGGCGTCGGATATCTGGAAGCTCACCGGATCCTCGCCCATCGCGTCCTGCGCCTCCAGCAGGCGGCGCAGCCGTTCCAGCGTGTCGTCGGTCATCTTCTGCGCAGCTTCGCGCGCCACCCACATCTCGACCACCTGGCGCGCGCGATAGACCTCCTCGGCGCTGAAGCGCGACACGTTCGGGGATTCGACGAGCACGGAGCGGCCGAAGCCCTCGGTGCCGACGATCCGGGTCCGCGCGCCCTGCGCGATATCCACCATGCCGATGGCGGCAAGCATCTGCACCGCGCCGCGGACCGTCCCGCGGCTGACATCGAGGGTCTCCGCCAGTTCGCGCTCGCTGGGCAATTCGTCGCCGACTCGCAGCAGGCCGGACTGGATCATGCGCGCGATCCGTTCGGCGATCTGGTCGCGCATCGTCTGCTTGGACAGGCTCTGCTTCAGGTCCGGGAGATTCTGCAGCATGCGAACTGGTTTCCTTCAGCACCTTCCGGCCAGCCCGTGGTCCAGCGGCAGGGCCTCCCCTTGCAGATACCAGACCGTGCGAGTCGACCGCCACGGCAACATAGCACGAGCATCGGAATGGTCTACTGGATCTCTTATTGAACCAGTTGACAAGTTGAATCACCGTGGTCAGAGTGCCGTCCAATAGAGCCAACGCGGCATGCACAAGACCGCGTGGAACCGGAAACACCGAAGGAGATCCCAATGCGTCCCACGATTCGGGCTACCCTGATTGCCGCATCGCTCAGCTGTCTCGCCGCGGTCCCGGCGGCGGCGGACTGGCAGCCGAACAAGCCGGTCGAGTTCATCGTCGCCTCCGGTCCCGGCGGCGGCACCGACCAGTTCGCCCGCCTGGTGCAGTCGATCATCCAGAAGCACGATCTGATGAGCGTGCCGGTCATCGTCTCCAACAAGGGCGGCGGCGCCGGCTCCGAGGCCTTCGTCTACGGCAAGGGCGCGGCCGGCGATCCCACCAAGATGGTGTTCGGCACCAATAATGAGTGGCTGCTGCCGCTGGTCACTAAGATGGGCTACAAGAGCGACGATCTGCGCCCGGTGGCCAGCATGGCGGTGGACGAGTTCCTGCTCTGGACCAGCGCGGAATCGCCCTACAAGACCGCCAGGGAATTCATAGATGCCGCCCGTCAGCAGAATGGCGGCATGAAGGTCGCCGGCAGCCAGTCCAAGGACACCGACCAGATCCTCGTCCGCCGCGTCGAGAAGGCGGCCGGCGTCAAGTTCACCTATGTGCCGTTCAAGTCGGGCGGCGAGGCGGCGGTGCAGCTCGCCGGTGCCCATGTGGAGGCCAACACAAACAATCCGCAGGAGAATGTCGGCCAGTGGAAGGCCGGCAAGGTGCGCCCGCTGTGCGTCTTCTCGCCGACCCGCCTCGCCTATAAGGAGCCGGTCGCCGACGGCAAGTCCTGGGCCGATATCCCGACCTGCGTCGAGGCCGGCATTCCGCTTCCGCAGTACCAGATGCCGCGCACCGTGTGGCTGCCCAAGGGGGTCACCGACGAGCAGGTGGCGTTCTATGTCGGCGTGCTCGAAAAGGTCCGCCAGACCCCGGAATGGAAGGACTGGCTGACCCGCACCTCTCAGAGCGGGGTGTTCGTGACCGGCTCGGCTTTTGCCGACGCCATCAAGGACGATGAGGCGAAGAATCGCACGCAGTTCGCCGAGGATGGCTGGCTGGTGAACTGACCGCTCCTCGCGTCGGGCGCGGGCCCCTGCCCGCGCCTACCCGATCCCTTGCAGGAGTAAGTTGCGATGATGCTGGTGAAGCGTCGCTCCATGGAGCTCGGCACCGCGGTCGCGATCGCGATCTTCGGCGGCATCGTCGCCGCCGAGAGTCTCGGCCATGACATTGGCTGGGGCGAGAGCGGCCCCGGCGCGGGCTATTTCCCGTTCCGGCTCGGCCTGCTGCTGATCGCGGTCAGCGTCGGCATCTTCGTCCAGTCGCTGCGCGTGCCGGATGGGGAGTCCTTCGTCAGCGGCGACGAGCTGCGCTCCAGCCTCGCGGTGTTCCTGCCCACCGCGGTTCTGGTGGCGGCGATGATCTGGCTTGGCTGCTACGTGCCCTCGTTCGTCTATCTGGCGTGGATGATGCGCCGGCATGGCGGCTATGGCTGGCCGCGCTCGCTCGCCACCTCGGCGCTCGTGATGCTCGCCTTCTTCTTGGTCTTCGAGCTCTGGTTCCGCGTCCCGCTGGCGAAGGGGCCACTCGAAACCGCTCTCGGCATCTATTGAGGCGCCGCCATGATGTCCGATTTCGCCTCGCTGCTCTCCGGATTCCAGACCGCGCTCACCGCCTATCACATCGCGCTGATGGTGGGCGGCGTGCTGCTCGGCATCCTCGTCGGGGTGCTCCCCGGCCTCGGTGCGCCGAACGGGGTGTCGCTGCTCCTCCCGCTGACCTTCAGCATGGAGCCGGTGAGCGCCATCATCCTCCTGTCCTCGATGTATTGGGGCGCGCTGTTCGGCGGCTCCACCACCTCGATCCTGTTCAATATTCCCGGTGAGCCGTCCTCGGTCGCCACCACCTTCGACGGCTATCCGATGGCGAAGAAGGGCCGCGCCACCGAGGCGCTGTCGACCGCCTTCGCCGCCGCCGGATTCGGCGCCCTCGTCGGCGTCATACTGGTGACGCTGCTCGCCAATTCCATCGCCGGCATCGCGCTGCGCTTCTCCTCGCCGGAATATTTCGCCGTCTATCTGCTGGCCTTCTGCAGCTTCATCGGCATGGGCGGCGGCCACCCTTTGAAGACCACGGCCGCGCTCGTGATCGGGCTGTCGCTCGCCGCGGTCGGCATGGACACGGTGTCGGGCGAGATGCGGCTCACCTTCGGCACCGACCAGCTCGTGCGCGGCGTGCCCTTCCTCATCGCGGTGATCGGCCTGTTCGGCATCGGCGAGATCCTGATCACCGTGGAACAGGGCCTGAAGTTTGACGGCATCGCCGCCAAGGTCGACCTCGCCACCGTGTTCCGCACCATTGCCGGCATGCCGCGCCACTGGCTGGCGCTGCTGCGCTCCACCTTTATAGGCTGCTGGATGGGCATCACCCCCGGCGGCCCGACCGCGGCCTCCTTCATGTCGTATGGCGTAGCCCGGCGCTTCTCGCGCCATCCGGAGCGCTTCAGCACCGGCGAGCCGGAAGGCATCGTCTCGCCGGAAGCCGCCGACCATTCGGCCGGCGTCTCCGCCCTGCTGCCGATGCTCGCGCTCGGCGTTCCCGGCTCGGCCACCGCGGCGGTGATGATGGGCGGACTGATGATCTGGGGGCTGCAGCCCGGCCCGATGCTGTTCATCGAGCAGCACGACTTCGTCTGGGGCCTGATCGCCTCGATGTATCTCGCCAATATCGTGGCTGTCGTGCTGGTGCTCGCCACCGTGCCGCTGTTCTCGGCGATCCTGCGCATCCCGTTCTCGATCATCGGGCCGCTGATCGTCGTGGTCTGCCTCACCGGCGCCTACACGGTCTCGAACAGCATGTTCGACGTCGTGCTGGCGCTCGTGTTCGGGGTCATCGGCTACGTCTTCAAGAAGCTCGACTATCCGATCGCGCCGCTCGTGCTCGCCATGGTGCTCGGCGACAAGTCGGAGGATGCCTTCCGCCAGTCGATGATCCTGTCCGACGGCTCGCTCGGGATCTTCTGGAGCAACGGCATCGCCGGAACCCTCACCACGCTCGCCCTGCTGCTCGCCCTCTGGCCGCTCTTCGCGCGGCTGGGATCCCGGCTCAGGGGCAATGGGCGCGTGACCGCCTGAAGGAGAACTCCATGAAGCCCCGCATCGCCGTCGTGCTCGGCGACCCCGCCGGCATCGGTCCCGAGCTCGTCGCACGTCTGATTTCCGATCCCGCAAATCGCGAGCAGGCGGACTTCCTCATCATCGCCGATCGCGACGAGGTGGAGGAAGGCATGCGCATCGCCGGCCGACGCTTCGAATACCAGCTGACCAACGACCCGCGGAACGCTACGCTGCGCCGCGAGGTGCCGGTTCTGTGGGATTTCATCGGCGGCGCCAGCAAGCCGTTCGAGCGCGCGGTGCCGAGCGCCAATGGCGGGCGCTACAGTATCGACACGCTGCGCGAGGCCATCGCGCTCACCGTTGAAGGCGTCAC
This sequence comes from Xanthobacteraceae bacterium, assembly GCA_029266425.1. Taxonomy (GTDB): domain Bacteria; phylum Pseudomonadota; class Alphaproteobacteria; order Rhizobiales; family Xanthobacteraceae; genus Ancylobacter. Next base: position 55,782 of record JAQSWY010000013.1, on the reverse strand, counting down.
CGACGCGGTCTGCTTCGCGCCACTGAACAAGAACTCCATGCATCAGGCCGAGCTCGGCCACGCCGACGAGACCCATTGGTTCGCCGAGCTGCTGCAGCCCAATGGCCCGTTCGGCGAGCTCAACGTGCTGGATGGCCTGTGGACCAGCCGCGTCACCAGCCACGTGCCGCTGAAGGACGTCTCCAGCCTGATCACGCAGGAGAAGATCCTCGGTGCGGTGCGGCTCGTCCATTCCTCGCTGCTCAAGGCCGGCATCGCCGAGCCGCGCATCGCGGTGTGCGGGCTCAACCCGCACAATGGCGACAATGGCAGCTTCGGGCGCGAGGAGATCGACGTCATCGCCCCCGCGGTCGAGAGGGCGCGCAACGAGGGCTACCCGATCGTCGGCCTCTACCCCGCCGACACCATCTTCCTGCGCGCGAAGGACGTCGATGCCATCGTCACGATGTACCACGACCAGGGGCAGATCGCGATGAAGCTCATGGGCTTCTCGCGCGGCGTGACCCTGCATGGCGGCTTCCCGATCCCCATCGGCACTCCGGCCCACGGCACCGCCATGGACATCTACGGCCGGGGCAAGGCGAACCTCGGCGCCACCCAGGCCGCCTTCGACATCCTCTGCCGCATGGCCCGCAGCGGGGCACGCGTGCACCCAAGCCTCGATCGAGTAGCGCACCCATGAAGATCAAGAACGTCCGTACCCGCGTCTTCGAATGGAAGGGCAAGGTCGTCCCTCCGGCGCGCAACTTCTGCACCAACGCCGCCGACCAGCTGTTCGAGCGCGGCGACAATATGGGCAGCTTCCGCTTCCATGGCTGGCTGGTCTGCGAGATCGAGACCGAGGACGGCACGGTCGGCATCGGCAATGCGGCGCTGGCGCCGCGCGTCGTGAAGGCGGCGATCGACGAGTACTACGCGCCGATCGTGATCGGCGAGGACCCGTTCGACAATGAGTACATCTGGCAGAAGATGTACCGCCGCACCCATGCCTGGGGCCGCAAGGGCATCGGCATGACCGCCATGAGCGCCGTCGACATCGCCATCTGGGATCTAATGGGCAAGGAGGTCGGCAAGCCGGTCTTCAAGCTGCTCGGCGGGCGGACCAAGGACAAGATCCGCTGCTATGCCTCCAAGCTCTACGGCCAGCCGCTGGATGCGCTCGCCCGCGAGGCGCAGTCCTATGTCGACCAGGGCTTCGAGGCGGTGAAGATGCGGTTCGGCTGGGGGCCGCAGGACGGTCCGGCGGGCATGAAGAAGAACCTTGAGCTAGTGAGGACCGTCCGCGAGGTCATCGGTCCCGACCGCGACCTGATGTGCGAATCCTACATGGGCTGGACCTTCGAATACGCGAAGCGGATGCTGCGCCTGCTCGAGCCGTTCAACATACGCTGGCTGGAAGAGCCGGTGATCGCCGACGACATCGAGGGCTACAAGGAGCTGCGCAAGCTCGGTGTGCTGCCGATCTCCGGCGGCGAGCATGAATTCACCCTCGCCGGCTTCCAGCAACTGGTCGACCAGCGAGCGCTCGACGTCATCCAGTACGACACCAACCGGGTCGGCGGCATCACCGCAGCGCGCAAGATCAACGCGCTGGCCGAGGCGTATTCGATCCCGGTGATCCCGCATGCCGGCCAGATGCACAATTACCATCTGACCATGTCGACGCTCGCCTCCCCTATGGCGGAGTTCTTCCCGGTCCATGAGGTCGAGGTCGGCAACGAGCTCTTCTACTATCTGTTCAAGGGGGACCCACAGCCGGCTAACGGCTTCCTGCAGCTCGACGACCACATGCCCGGGCTCGGCATCGAGATGTCGGACGAGCACCTGAGGGATTTCAACATCATCGAGTGAAACGTCTGCGTCCCTCTATGGGTCCGATCGAGGCAGAATACGCAATGAGACAGATCCAGTTCCGATGTCGGGGTGCGAGCCGGATGACGTGTTCGAGATCGAGGACGCGGCATTCGGGCTTCCGCTCCGCAATCGGATTAAGATGGAGCCAGCGGGCGCGCGCCGGTGCGGGCGCTTTGACATGAGGTGCCGGACATGAATGCTCCGTTCCGCAATTTCGTTGGCGGCGAATGGGTCGAGGGCGTCGAGGCCGTCGCCAACATCAATCCGTCGGACACGACCGACATCGTCGGCCACTATGTCCGTACCGACCGTGCCGGCCTCGATGCCGCGGTCGCGGCGGCCAAGGCGGCTTTTCCCGCCTGGTCGCGCAGCGTGCCCTACGCGCGGCACGAGGTGCTGAAGAAGGTTTCCGACGAGATCTTCGCCCGCCGGGACGAGCTCGGCCGGCTGCTGGCGCGCGAGGAGGGCAAGACACTCGCCGAGGGCATCGGCGAGGTGACCCGTGCCGGGCAGATCTTCGGCTTCTTCGCCGGCGAGTGCCTGCGCCTCGCCGGCGAAACGCTGGCCTCGGTGCGCCCTGGCGTCGGCGTCGAGGTGACGCGCGAACCGCTCGGCGTGATCGGCCTGATCACGCCGTGGAACTTCCCGATCGCGATCCCGGCCTGGAAGATCGCGCCGGCCCTCGCCTACGGCAATTGCGTGTTGTTCAAGCCGGCCGAACTGGTGCCCGGCTCGGCCTGGGCACTGTCGGAGATCATCGCCCGGGCCGGGCTCCCGCCGGGGGCTTTCAACCTCGTAATGGGTTCGGGCGCGAGCGTCGGCCAGGCGATGCTCGACCATCCCGACGTCGCCGCCATTTCCTTCACCGGCTCGGTCGCGACCGGCCGCCGCGTGGCCGCCGCGGGCGCGGCGCGCTTTGCCCGCGTGCAGCTGGAAATGGGGGGAAAGAACCCTCTGGTGATATTGGACGATGCGGATCTTGCCACTGCGGTCGAATGCACGATCAATGGGGCGTTCTTCTCCACCGGCCAGCGCTGCACCGCCTCCAGCCGGATGATCGTGACCGACGCCATCCATGATCGCTTCGTCGATGCCGTCGTCGAGCGGCTGCGCGGCTTGAAGGTGGATGACGCGCTCGACCCGACGACACACATCGGCCCGGTGGTCGATGAGGGACAGCTGGCGCAGGACCTCGACTATATCCGCGTCGCCGAGGCCGAGGGCGGACGGCGGGTATTCGGCGGCGAGCGCCTCAGCCGCGCCAGAGCGGGCTTCTATCTGGAGCCGGCACTCTTCACCGAGACCGCGCCGGACATGCGGATCAACCGCGAGGAGGTGTTCGGCCCGGTGGCGTCGGTGATCCGGGTGAAGGATTACGAGGAGGCACTGGCGGTCGCCAACGGCACCGAATTCGGCTTGTCGGCCGGCATCTGCACCACCAGCCTCAAGCACGCCACGCACTTCAAGCGAAATGCCGAGGCCGGCATGGTGATGGTCAACCTGCCGACCGCCGGGGTCGATTTCCACGTGCCGTTCGGCGGACGCAAGGGCTCGTCCTACGGACCGCGCGAGCAGGGCAGCTATGCCCGCGAGTTCTACACCGTGGTCAAGACCGCCTACACCCTCTCCTGATCCCGCGGCCGGAGGCACGCTGCATGAAGATACTGATCCTTGGCGCGGCCGGCATGATCGGCCGCAAGCTGCTCGATCGCCTCGCGCTGCCCCATGCGCTCGGCACGCCGATCGACGAGGTGCTGCTGCATGATCTGGTGGAACCGGCTCCGCCCGCCGGGCTGCCGTTTCCGACGCGGAGCTTCTCCGGAGACTACGCCGCACCCGGAGTGGCGGAGCGGTTGCTCGAGACGCGGCCGGAGGTGATCTTCCATCTCGCCTCGATCGTCTCGGGCGATGCCGAAGCCCGTTTCGAGGAAGGCTACAGGGTCAATCTGGACGGCTCCCGCATGCTGTTCGAGGCGATCCGGAGCTTGCCCGATTATCGGCCGCGGCTCGTCTACACGTCTTCGCTGGCGGTATTCGGTCCGCCCTACCCTGCCGAGATCGACGACGACTTCCTCTGCGCACCGGCCTCCAGCTACGGCGTGCAGAAGGCGATGGTCGAATTGCTGATCGCTGATTACAGCCGAAAGTCCTTCCTGGACGGCGTGGTGATCCGGCTGCCGACCATATGCGTGCGTCCCGGCCGGCCTAATGCGGCACTGTCGAGCTTCTTCTCCGGCATCATCCGCGAACCGCTGAACGGATTGGAGGCGATCCTGCCGGTCGAGGACAAGGTGAGGCACTGGCTCGCCTCGCCGCGCGCGGCCATCGGATATCTGCTGCACGCAGCCACGATCGACACCGCAAGCCTCGGCGCGCGGCGGAGCCTCAACATGCCCGGCGTGTCGGTCACAGTGGGCGAGCAGATCGAGGCGCTTCGCCGCTTTGCCGGCGCCGGGGCGGCGGCGTTGATCCGGCGCCAGCCCGATCCGGTGATCAGTGCCATCGTCGGCAGTTGGCCACAACGGTTCGCCCCCGTGCGCGCCCTCGGCCTCGGCTTTGCCGGCGACGCCGATTTCGACGCCATTCTGCGGACCTATGTGGACGAGGAACTCAACGGCCGCGTCGACCTCCAGCGGACCGCCTGATGTGCAAGACCGGCATCTGGGTGAGAATCCACAGATCGGGTTGCCTCGTTCGTGGCGGGAGCTTTGGCGATTTCTCGCCCTCGCCGTAGCGGTTGATGAGATGCCGGCGGATCCCGCGAGGCGACCGCAATGCGCCGGCAGCCGGCGATTTGGTACCGCGCCGTGCGGATCGGAAAGCCCCCACCGGTCGCCCAAAATACTCTGGACCAAGATCCAGAGGAGTATCGCTATGCCCATCTACACCATCCGGCTGGAGCGCACCGTCACCAGCCGCGAGATCGCCGAAGTCACCGTCGACGCTGACGATTTCGGCGACGCCGACCGGCAGGCGCGCGAACAGGCGAAGACCGGCGCCCTCGACGAGAGGCATTGGTGCGTCGACATGCGGGAAGTCGGCCGGGTCGTGGTCGTCGACGTGGAAGAACGCCCTGCCGAGCGCCGCGCGGCGTAACCGCGGCGTGCCAGACGGCAGCGCCGCAACACGCCGGACCTTCCGCAGCGCTGCGCCCATGGCTACCGTCGTGGTCACGAGAGCCCGTACACGGCGCTCTCGCCAACGCCGGGAGGGCCGCTCGCTTGGATTGGACGCTCGCCGCAAAGCTGTTCGCCGCGCTGTTCGCCATCATGAACCCGCTGGGCGTGATCCCCGCCTATCTGGCCCTGACCGCCGATCACTCGCCGGAAGAGCGACGAGGCGCGGCCCTCATGATGACCGTGACGGTGGTGGCGGGCGCACTGGTCTGCGCGCTTGCAGGCCAGGCGGTGCTGTCCGTCTTCGGCATCGACGTGCCGCACTTCCGGCTGGCCGGAGGGGTCATCGTGCTGATGATCGCCCTGTCCATGCTCAAGGGCGAAGAGCACAGCTCACACGCCGGCACGCCGGACGAGAAGAAGGACTTCGGATCGGCGGCCAGCGTTGGCGTCTACCCGCTTGCGATCCCGATCGCGCTCGGCCCCGGGACAATGGCGACGATTATCGTGTTCGCCCAGTCCGCGACGTCGCACGGCTCCTTGTTCGGCTACTATGCCGGCCTGATCGGCTATCTGGTCTTCTTCAGCGCGATGATGGCGACGGCGCCGCTGACATCGGCGTGGATGTCGCCGATCGCGCTCAGCGTTTCGAAGCGCCTCATGGGCATCATCCTGGCCGCCATTGCGTTCGAGATGATCACGGGGGCCCTGCGCCAGGTATTTCCGTCCTGGGCGACGTGAGTTCGCAGATCCGCCACGACGCTTTGCCGACGCGGCGGAATGGTCCTCATTTGCGCCAATGCGGCGGGCGCTTGTCGAAGAACGCCGCGACGCCCTCGCGGGCCTCGGACGTCTCCCAGATGTCGGCCAGCCGGGCGATGGTCGCTTCGATGACGGCATCGTCGATGGACGGTCCGAGCGTGTGCAGCAGGTCCTTGGCCGCGGCCACGGCGCCGGGCGCGGTGGAGAGATAGGGCTTCACCTCGAGCTCGATCGCCGCGTCCAGTTGCTCGGCATTGACCACGGCATGCAAGAGGCCGAGCGCCGCCGCCTCGGCGGCACCGAAGATGCGGCCCGACATGAACACCCGCCGGGCGCCGGCATGTCCGATCCGCGCCACCACATAGGGCCCGATCGTCGCCGGGATGAGGCCGAGCCGGGTCTCGGTCAGCGCGAAGCGCGCACCGTTTGCCGCGATCGCGACATCGCAGACGCTGATCAAGCCGATGCCGCCGCCGAACGCCTGTCCCTGCACCCGTCCAATCAAAGGCTTCGGCAAGGTGTAGAGCGCGTTCAGCATCTGCGCGAGGCGGCGTGCCTCCTCGATCCGCTGCGCGCGCGAGGCGGCGAACTGCTCCTTCATCCAGCCGAGATCGGCGCCCGCGCAGAAGCTCTCCCCTTCCGCGGCAAGCACCACCACCCGCACCGTCGGATCGGTGCCGAGCGCGAAGGCGGCCTCAGAAAGTTCCGCGATCATCGCAGCCGAGAGGGCGTTGTGCCGTTCCGGCCATGCAAGCGTCAGGGTCGCGATACCGCGGTCGTCGGTGGCGATCCGGATCGTCTCGAAGCTCATCGGATGCGCTCTCCCGCTTCCACGCCGATCAGAGCGCGGGCGAAAGTCGCCGCGCGCGCCAGAGCTTCCGGATCGAGCCCGGTCTCATGGCCAGCCTCGGCCAGCATGGCGGCGACGGCAAGGGTATCGACATTGCCCTTCGCGCCGGGCGCGTAGGGGCAGCCGCCGAGCCCAGCGACGGCGGCATCGAAGGTCCGCAACCCCTTCTCCAGGGCGACGCGGACATTATCGAGCGCATGGCCGTCGGTGTCGTGGAAATGGCCCGCAAGCGCTGCGGCCTCGGCAGTGTCGAGCACGGTGTCGAGCATTGATGCGACCTCCTCCGGCCGGCCATGGCCGGTGGTGTCGCCAAGGCTGACCTCGTGGCAGCCCAGGGCGAGCAAGGCGGTGGTCACCGCCGCCACCGCGCCCGGCGGCGTCGGCCCATCATAGGGACAATACACGACACAGCTGACATAGCCGCGCACCGGGATGCGGTCGGCCTTCGCCGCCTCGATGACGGGGCGGAACCGCTCCAGGCTCTCCGCAATCGAGCAATTGATGTTGGCGCGGCTGAAACCCTCGGACGCCGAGGCGAACACCGCCACCTCGTCGACCTTAGCGGCACGTGCCGCCTCATAGCCCCTCAGGTTCGGGGTGAGCGCGCTGTAGGTGACGCCGGGCCGGCGGGCGATGCCGGCCATCACCCCCGCCGCGTCGGCGAGCTGCGGCACCCATTTCGGGCTGACGAAGCTGGTCGCCTCGATCTTCTCGAAGCCGCAGGCCGACAGGAGGTCGATCAGGCGGATCTTGTCCGCGGTCGCAATAGTGCGCTTCTCGTTCTGAAGGCCGTCGCGCGCGGCCATCTCGACGATGCGCACCCGCATCATACCTCCTTCGCCGCAAGGCTCAGCAGCGTCGCGCCCTCCGACACCTGATCGCCGACGGCAACGCCGATCGTGCCTATCGCGCCATCGCGCGGCGCAGTCAGCGTGAGCTCCATCTTCATCGCCTCCATCACGATGAGGGCTTCGCCCTTGGCGACGCGCCCGCCGGACATGGCAGAGATCGAGATGATCCGGCCCGGCATCGGCGCGACGACATGATCGCCGGCCGCGTGCTCGTGATGCGCGGCATCGAGAGGATCGGGCACCGTGAAGCCATAAGCGGCGCCATCCATGAAGATCGTCAGTTCCTCGCCGCGGCGCGTGAAGGCAACAGTGGTGATGCGCGGACCGAAATCGACAAGCACGTCTCCATCGCCCTCGTGCCGCAGCACCGACAGCCGAAGGCGCCTCTCCTCGATCTCCACCTCAAACATGCCTGTGCCGCGAGGGAGGATCGGGATCTCCAGTTCCTCGCCGCCCTGTTCGAGCATCACGAAATGCGGGGCGGCGTCCCACAGGCGCCAACCCGTCAGCCTCTCCCAGGGCTCGCACGTCTCGACCGGGTCGAGGTGACCGAGCGCGGCGAGCGCCGCGAGCGCGATCGCCTCGGCCGGCGGACGCGGCTCCTGCAACAGCCAGGGCAGACCGCGATCGATGATCCCGGTGTCGACGTCGCCCGCGGCGAAGTTCGATTCGGTGCAGAGCCGGCCGAGAAAGCCGACATTGGTGGCGACGCCGGCGATACGGCAGCGCGCCAGCGCGTCGGACAATCTGCCGAGGGCCTCCGCGCGCGTCGGTGCGTGGACGATCAGCTTGGCGATCATCGGATCGTAGAACGGCGTGACCTCGTCGCCCTGCCGCACCCCGGAATCGACGCGCATGCTCCCACCCGGCGCGTCGAACCGGGTGAGCCGTCCCGTCGACGGCAGGAAGCCCCGCGCCGGGTTCTCGGCATAGACGCGCGCCTCGAAGGCATGCCCGCTCAAGGTGATCTCGTCCTGCGTGAGCGGCAGCGGCTCGCCGGCGGCGACCCGCAACTGCCACTCGACAAGATCGAGCCCGGTGATCGCCTCGGTGACCGGATGCTCGACCTGGAGCCGCGTGTTCATCTCCATGAAATAGAAGCGGTCGGGCCTCAGCCCTTCCGAGACATCGGCGATGAACTCGACCGTGCCGGCGCCCACATAGCCGATCGCCTGCGCCGCGCGCACCGCCGCCGCGCCCATCTCGCGCCGCATCTCCTCGGGCATGCCCGGCGCCGGGGCCTCCTCGATCACCTTCTGGTGGCGGCGCTGGAGTGAGCAGTCACGTTCGAGCAGATGCACGGCATTGCCGTGTCGATCGCCGAATACCTGGGTCTCGATATGGCGCGACTTCGCCAGATATTTCTCGATCAGCACGGCACCATCGCCGAATGCGGCGAGCGCCTCGCGCCCGGCACCATCGAGCGCGGCACGGAAAGCTGCCGGCCCTTCGACGCGCCGCATGCCCTTGCCACCGCCGCCGGCCCGCGCCTTGATCAGCACCGGATAGCCGATCGCGGCAGCGCGTCCGGCGAGGAATTCCGCATCCTGCTCGTCGCCGTGATAGCCCGGCACGACCGGCACCCCGGCCTGTTCCATCAGCGCCTTGGCGGCATCCTTGAGACCCATGGCGCGGATCGCCGAGGCGGGCGGCCCGATGAAGACGAGGCCCGCGGCCTCGACCGCCTCGACGAAGGCGGGGTTCTCGGAGAGGAAGCCGTATCCCGGATGCACCGCCTGCGCGCCGCTCGACCGGCATGCCTCGATGATGCGCTCGATGGCGAGATAGCTCTCCGCCGCGGGCGAAGGCCCGACATGAAAGGCCTCGTCCGCGCTTTCCACATGGAGTGCGGCGCGGTCGGCATCGGAATAGATGGCGACGGAGCGGATGCCGAGGCGCCGCGCGGTGCGGATCACCCGGCAGGCGATTTCGCCGCGATTGGCGATGAGGATCTTCCCGAACACGCGCGCGCCCCTCACATCCGGAACACGCCGAAGCGGGTTTCCTCGATCGGCGCGTTGAGCGCCGCCGAGAGCGAAAGGCCGAGCACGTCGCGGGATTTGCGCGGATCGACGATGCCGTCGTCCCAGAGCCGCGCCGAAGCGTAGAGCGGGTGGCTCTGGCGTTCGAACATGTCGAGCGTCGGCCGCTTGAAGGCGGCTTCCTGCTCCGCGCTCCAGCTCTTGCCGTCCCGTTCGAGGCTCTCGCGCCGCACGGTCGCCAGCACGCCGGCCGCCTGCTCGCCGCCCATCACCGAAATCCGGCTGTTCGGCCAGGTCCAGAGGAAGCGGGGCGAATAGGCCCGGCCGCACATGCCGTAATTGCCGGCGCCGTAGGAGCCGCCGATCAGCATAGTGACCTTTGGCAGTTCCGAGGTGGCGACCGCGGTGACCAGCTTGGCGCCGTGCTTGGCGATGCCCTCGGCCTCGTAGCGCCGGCCGACCATGAAGCCGGTGATGTTCTGCAGGAACACCAGCGGGATCTTGCGCTGCGAGCAGAGTTCGATGAAATGCGCGCCTTTCAGCGCAGCTTCCGAGAACAGCACGCCATTATTGGCGAGGATCCCGGCGGGGATGCCGTGGATATGCGCGAAGCCGCACACCAGCGTGGTGCCGAAGCGGGCTTTGAACTCGTCGAAGCGCGAGCCGTCGACAATGCGGGCGATGACGTCGCGCACATCATAGGGCGTGCGCGGATCGGCGGGCACGATGCCGAGGATCTCGTCCGGATCAAAAAGCGGCGGCTCGCTGTTCCCGAGCGGCAGGTCCACACGTTTCATCCCGTTGAGGTCGGCGACCGCGCGCCGCGCCAGCGCCAGCGCGTGCACGTCGTCGCGGGCAAGATGGTCGGCGACGCCGGAGAGCCGGGTGTGCACATCGCCGCCGCCGAGATCCTCCGCCGAGACCACCTCGCCGGTGGCGGCTTTCACCAAAGGTGGACCGGCAAGGAAGATCGTGCCCTGGTTCTGCACGATGATGGTCTCGTCGCTCATCGCCGGCACATAGGCCCCGCCCGCGGTGCAGGAGCCCATCACCACGGCGATCTGCGCGATGCCGCGCGCCGACATGCGCGCCTGATTGTAGAAGATGCGGCCGAAATGGTCGCGATCGGGGAAGACCTCGTCCTGGTTCGGCAGATTGGCACCGCCTGAATCGACCAGATAGATGCAGGGCAGCCGGTTCTCGGCGGCGATCTCCTGGGCGCGCAGATGCTTCTTCACCGTGATCGGGAAATAGGTGCCGCCCTTCACCGTGGCGTCATTGCACACGACCATGCATTCGCGCCCCGAGACCCGGCCAACGCCTGCGATCAGTCCGGCGGCCGGCGTCGCGCCGTCATTGAGACCGTGGCCTGCGGTGAGCCCGATCTCGAGAAAGGGCGAGCCGGGATCGAGCAGGCGGGCGACGCGCTCGCGCGGCAGGATCTTGCCGCGCCCGACATGGCGCCGGCGCGCCTCCTCGCCGCCGCCGGCATGGGCCGCATGCGCCGCGGCCTCGGCCATCGCCATGCCCGCGAGCATCGCCTGTCGATTGGCCTCATAGGCGGCGCCGCGCGGGGCGACGTCCGAGGAGAGGACGGCCATCAAAGGCTCTCCTGGAACATCTCGCGGCCGATCAGCATGCGCCGGATCTCGGAAGTGCCGGCGCCGATCTCGTAGAGCTTGGCATCGCGCAGCAGGCGCCCGGTCGGGAATTCGTTGATGTAGCCATTGCCGCCCAGCGCCTGGATGGCCTGCAGCGCGACCTGCGTCGCCTGCTCGGCGGCATAGAGGATGCAGCCGGCAGCGTCCTTGCGCGTGGTCTCGCCGCGATCGCACGCCCCTGCCACGGCGTACACATAGGCCCGGGCCGTGTTGAGGGCGACGTACATGTCGGCGAGCTTGCCCTGCATCAGCTGGAAGGTGCCGATCGGCTCGCCGAACTGGCTCCGGTCGTGCACATAGGGCACGACCACATCCAGGCAGGCCGCCATGATGCCGACCGGGCCGGCGGCGAGCACCACCCGCTCATAATCGAGCCCGGACATCAGCACGCCGACGCCGCGCCCGACTTCGCCGAGCACATTCTCGGCCGGCACCTCGCAATCGGCGAACACCAGTTCGCAGGTGTTGGAGCCGCGCATGCCGAGCTTGTCGAGCTTCTGGGCGGTGGAGAAGCCCTTGAAGCCTTTCTCGATCAGGAAGGCGGTGATGCCGCGCGAGCCGGCCTCCGGGTCGGTCTTGGCATAGACCACAAGCACGTCCGCGTCCGGGCCGTTGGTGGTCCACATCTTGTTGCCGTTGAGCAGATAGAAATCGCCGCGGCGCTCGGCCCGCAGCTTCATCGACACCACATCGGAGCCGGCTCCGGGCTCCGACATGGCGAGCGCGCCGACATGCTCGCCCGACATCAGCCTCGGCAGATATTTCTGCTGCTGCGCAGGCGTGCCGTTGCGGCGGATCTGGTTCACGCAGAGATTGGAGTGCGCGCCGTAGGAGAGCGCGACCGCGGCGGATGCGCGGCTCATTTCCTCAATAGCGACGCAATGGGCGAGATAGCCCATCCCGGTTCCGCCGAGCTCCTCGGGAACCGTGATGCCGAGCAAGCCGAGCGCGCCCATTTCACGCCAGAGGTGCATCGGAAAGGCGTTGTTCCTGTCCACCTCAGTGGCGATCGGCGCGATCCGCTCCTGCGCAAAGCGCCGCACGCTGTCGCGCAGCGCGTCGATCTCATCGCCGAGCCCGAAGCTCATCTCGGCCGCGTACATTCCACCCTCCCCGGTTCGGCGTGCTTATGCCGCCTGTTTTGGTTCGTGCCTGGCCTGCAATTCGAAGGCGGCCAGCAGCTCGGGCTCGCGGGCCCTCGCTGCCAGCATGGCATCGTGCTTGATCGGGCCATAGCCGCGTATCTCGCCATAGAGCGCCAGCAGGTCGGCGGCGGCGGGCTCGGAAGCGGCGGTCAGCTCGCCCAGCACCCGCTCCACCAGCATGACATAATCCGCGATCAATGCGCGCTCCGCCCGGCGTTCAGCGGTCCGGCCGAACGGATCGAACGGCGTGCCGCGCAGCCACTTGAAGCGCGCGAGCGTGCGGAACGCCGGCATCATCCATTGTCCGAAGCGGCGCTTCTTCGGCCGTCCGTTGGGATCCTTGCCCGGCAGCATGGGCGGGGCGAGATGGAAGGCGATGGTGTAGTCGCCGTCGAACTGCGCCTTGAGCTGCGCCTCGAAGGCGGGATCGGCGAACAGCCGCGCGACCTCATACTCGTCCTTATAGGCAAGCAGGCTTGCATAGACGTGTGCAACGATGCGCGGCAGGCGCTCACTGACGCCAAGCGCCTCGGTGCGCTGCCGAACCTTTGCGACGAGCGCCAGGTAGCGCTCGGTGAGCGCGGCGTCCTGATAAGCCGTCAGATGCGCCGAGCGATGCGCGATCAGCTCGTCGAGGCTCATCTCGTCGAGGTGCGTCTCCGCCGGGCTGGAGTTCAGCAGCGAGGTGACGCGCGCAGGTTCGGCCGCCAACAGCCGGCCCCAGTCGAACGCGGCGCGGTTGGTCTCGACCGCGACGCTGTTGAGCGCGATGGCGCGGTCGATCGATTTGCGCGACAGCGGGATCAATCCCTTCTGCCAGGCGAAGCCGGTCATCATGATGTTCGTGGCGATGGCATCGCCGCAGACCGCCTCGGCGACGGCGGTGAAGTCGATGAAATGGGAGTTCGGGGCGAGCGTGCGGCGCACGGTCCGCTCGACCGACTTCGCCTTGAAGTCGAAGTCGCGCTGGCGCACGAAATCGGCGACCGGGATGGTGTGGGTGCTGACGACACCCACGGTGCGCTTCGGCTCGCACAGGGTGACCGCGTCCTTCGAGGCGGCTACGACGTCGTCGGCCGCGATCAGAAGATCGGCGCCGCCCGTCATGATGCGGGGCGAGGTGACCTCCTCCGGACGCAATCCGATGCGGATGTGGCTCATCACCGCCCCGCCCTTCTGCGCGAGGCCCGCCATGTCGAGCACCATCGGCGCCTTGCCGTCGATGTGGGCCGCCATGCCGAGAAGGGCACCGATGGTCAGGATGCCGGTTCCGCCTACCCCGGCGATGGCGATGTTCCAGGGATGCGGGCCGAGCGAAGGCAGGACCGGCTCGGGCAATCCCGATACGTCGGGGGGCGTTGCGGAACGCTTGCGCCGCGTGCCGCCCTCGACCGTGACAAAGGACGGACAGAAGCCCTTCAGACAGGAATAGTCCTTGTTGCAGCTCGACTGGTTGATCCGCCGCTTGCGTCCGAAGGCGGTCTCCAGCGGCTCGACCGAGACGCAGTTGGACTGCACCGAGCAGTCGCCGCAGCCCTCGCAGACCGCCGGGTTGATGTAGACCCGCTTTGGCGGGTCCTCCATCAGCTTGCGGCTGCGCCGCCGGCGCTTCTCGGCCGCACAGGTCTGCACGAAGACGATGGCCGAGCAGCCGGGCGTCTCGCGCAGTTCGAGCATCACCGTGTCGATCTCGTCGCGGTGGCGAACGATGACGCCCGGCGCGAGCTCGGGCGCCACATAGGCTTCGGGCGTGTCCGAGAGCAAATAGATCGGACTGACTTCCTCGGCGTGGAGCTGGTGGGTGACGAGTTGGGGGGTCAGGTGCCCGTCGATCGCCTGGCCGCCGGTCATCGCCACCGCGTCATTGTAGAGAAGCTTGTAGGTGACGTTCACCTTGGCGGCGACGGACTGGCGGATGGCCAGGATGCCGGAATGGAAATAGGTGCCGTCGCCGAGATTGACGAAGATGTGCTTCTCGTCGGTGAACGGGGCGATGCCGGTCCATGGCACGCCTTCCGCGCCCATATGGGTGAAGGTCTGGGTGTTCCGATCCATCCACTGGACCATGTAGTGGCAGCCTATGCCCGCCAGCGCGCGGCTGCCCTCCGGCACCCGGGTCGAGGTGTTGTGCGGGCAGCCGGAGCAGAAGAAGGGTAGCCGACTCAACGGTGCGACGTGGCCCTTGGCCAGCTCGTCGCGCCCGGTGACATAGGCAAGCTCGTCTTCGATCTTCTTCTTGAGCCCCGCATCGAAATCGAAGCGCAGCACGCGGGCGGCGATGGCGCGGGTGACGATGCCGACGGTGAGCGCCTCGGACAGTGGCAGGAACGGGTGGTCGCGATCGTCGAACTTGCCGATGATGCGCGGGCGGACATCGGCGCGCCAGTTGAAGAGCTGCTGCTTGATCTGGTTCTCGATGATCTCCCGGCGCTCCTCGATGACGAGCACCTCTTCGAGACCCTCGGAGAAGTGCCGCACCGCTTCGGGCTCCAGCGGCCATGGCATCCGCACTTTCAGGATGCGAAGGCCGATCTCGCGCATCTCGTCCGGCCCGATCGAGAGTTCCTTGAGTGCCTGCAGCACATCCTCATAGGCCTTGCCCGACGCGATGATGCCCATGCGGGCGCGCGGAACATCGAACGTCACCTCGTCGACATGGTTGGCGCGGGCGAAGGCGACCGCGGCATAACCCTTGTGGGCCTGCAGCCGCTCGTCCTGCACCAGCGCCGGATCGGGCCAGCGCAGATTGAGCCCGCCGGGCGGCAGCTCGAAATCCGTCGGCAGGAGGAAGCGGCGCTTCTCGCCGTCGAGGGAAACCGAGGCCGTGGTCTCGACCGTGTCGGAAATGAACTTCATGCCGACCCAGCAGCCCGAATAGCGCGACATGGCGATGCCGAGCAGGCCGTATTCCACGAACTCATGGATCGAGGACGGATAGAGCACCGGCATCAGGGCCGACATGAAGGCATGGTCGGACTGATGCGGGATCGAGGAGGACTTGCAGGAATGGTCGTCGCCGGCGAGGCACAGCACGCCGCCGAGCCGGGACGATCCGGCCGCATTGCCGTGCTTCAGCACATCGCCCGAGCGGTCGACGCCCGGACCCTTGCCGTACCAGATACCGACCACCCCGTCCTTGCGGGCGCCCGGCGAGAGATGCAGCTGCTGCGTGCCCCAGACCGCGGTCGCCGCCAGATCCTCGTTGAGCCCGGGGCGGAAGACCACGCCGTGCGCATCGAGATGCTTGCGCGCGCTCGTCAGCTGCTGGTCGTAGCCGCCGAGCGGAGAACCGCGATAGCCCGAGATGAAGACGGCGGTGTTCAGCCCGGCGGCGCGGTCGCGCCGCATCTGGACCATGGGCAGGCGAACCAGGGCCTGCGTGCCCGACAGGAAAATCCGGCCCTCTTCAGCCAGATACTTGTCATCAAGCGTCAGCGACACGGCAGCCCCCATGGGAGTCGGGACCAAGTGCGTAGGCCGATAGTGCAGCCTTACTCGGGGACTGGGGTCCCTTTCTCGGGCCTCGGGCGGGCGCTTCCGAGGATGGCGTCCTAATAACAACGCCCGTAGGGGGAATTCGGTCCGCCTTTCGCGGATGCGGCTAGATGGGAAGCTCGGATGTGTTCTTCAGCTCGTCCAGGGCGAAGCTGGAATTGACGAAGCCGACACCGGGCAGATGCAGGAGAGACCGCTTCAAGATCTCCTCATACTCCCGCACGCTCTTTGCGAGGATGCGCAGCACGTAGTCGTGGTCGCCGGTCATCGAATAGCACTGGACCGCCTCCGGCATGGCGCGGACCGCCTTCTCGAAGGCGAGCAGCGTGTCCTCGTCATGCTGTTTCAGGCGGATGAAGCAGAACACCGAGACATCGAACCCGAGCGCCCGCGGATCGAGGCGGACCGATCGCCCCATGATGACGCCGTCGCGTTCCATCTCCTTGATGCGGCGCCAGCAGGGCGTGTGGCTGAGCCCAACACGCTCGCCGATTTCCGCGACGGTCAGATCCGGCTGCTTCTGAAGAATCCGCAGGATCTTCAGGCTCATCTCATCCATGGCGTCCCGGCCGCTCCCCACCGGCCGATTCGATGCCGCCGGCGCATGTGTTGGAGCGAGTCTCTCGCGCTTCGGCCAAGGTATCAAGGTGGCCGCGGATTGGAGCCGAAGGCCACCTGAACGAAAACGCCGCCGGGACAGTTCGCCCCGGCGGCGCCTCGGCGTGCCCCCCGGCCGCCTAGAGCATTTCCCGATCAGATGGAATCATCTGATCGAAGAGGAATTGCTCAGCTTATTGAATCTATAGCCTTTTCTTGTCGTTCGGATGTTGCCATCCGAACGACAAGGGCTCTAGAAGGTCCGCGCCGTGTCGAGCCCCAGCGCCAGACGGCCGGAAAACTCCTGCTGCGGCCCGCCGCGCATCGGGTGATAGCGGGCGCCCTGGATATCGCGGAAGCAGCGCTCGAGGCCGTTGTCGCGGAAGAAGCCGGCGCCGCCCGCGGCCTCCATGGCGAACCCGACGGCGGCGATGGCATGGCGCCCCACCAGCGAGCGCCCGATTATGCTCTCGTTCGTGCTCTCTGGCGACGGCGTGCCGCGCTGGGCCGTCGCGATCATGCTGGCGAGCGCATATTGCGCGGCGCGCAGCTCAGTCTCCATCTGCCCCACCAGCATGACTGTGTGCGGATCCGCCGCCCGCCTTTTGGCAAGGCCGAGGGCGATGTCGCGGGCGTGCTCGGCGACGCCGAGATAGGCGGCATAAATGATGGGCAAGGCGACCATCGAGATGATGTGGAACAGCATGTGCCATTCGCCCTGCTTGCGGCGCAGCGCCACCGCCGCTTCGGGAACGAAGTGCCCTTCGATCATCACGTCGTTGGAGCCGGTGCCGCGCATGCCGAGCGCTTTCCAGGTCGGCGAGATCGAGACGTGCCCCGAGTTCATCGGTACGCCGAAATGCAGCACCTGCGGCCCGTCCGGCTCGCCTTCGAGCACCGCGCCGGTCATCAGCAGGTCGCCGGAGGGCGATCCCGAGGTGAAGACCTTGCGGGCGGTGATCTTGTAGCCGCCCTCGACCCGCTCGGCCTTGCCGGAACCCTCGATCCAGTCGGAGCCGCCGCTCGACAGGAGGATGATGCGCTCCGCCGCCACGCGCTTCAGCAGCGGCACGACGGGCGCGGCCTGCTGGTGGGTCCAGCGCCACGCGGGGATCGCCACCTGGTGGGTGTGCATGGCGAAGGCGAGCGCGGTCGATCCGCAATGACGTGCCAGCTCCCGGATCACGCCGCAGAGCTCGGCGATATCCGCGCCGCCTCCGCCGAGGTCCGCGGGCACGCCGGCCTCGACGAGGCCGGAAGCTCTCAGCTCGTGGTAATTCTCCGAAACGAAGGTGTCGTCATCATCCGCCAGCCTTGCCCGCTCGGCGAATTTCGGCCCGAGTTCGCGAGCAACGGCAAGGAAATCCAAAGGCGGCGCGGCGGAGAATTCTGTTTGTGCTACAACAGTCATCGTACTGCTCCTAGGCAGGGGGCACGGTGATCCTTTGACCTTTGGGAGCAGTCATCAAGTACAAAAAATGTACTCGCCCGGCGGGACGGTACAGCGTAGTCTTCCTCTGGGTACGGCCGTTCGATCAGAGGATCGCCACGATGGAACTAACGGCCAGCTACGGCCAGTTTTGCCCGGTCGCGATGGCTGCGGAAGTCGTCTGCACCCGCTGGACCGCCCTGGTGCTTCGCGAATTCATGTGCGGCAGCCGCCGCTTCAACGATCTCAGGCGCGGCGTGCCGCGCATGTCGCCGACGCTGCTGTCGAAACGGCTGAAGGAACTGGCCCATGCCGGCATCATCGAGACGCGGCGCACCGATGACGGGGTCGAATATCATCTCACCCCCGCCGGTGAGGATCTGCGCGAGGTGGTGATGGCGCTCGGCATCTGGGGCCAGCGCTGGGTAGAGACCGACCAGTCGCTCGAAAAA
Organism: Xanthobacteraceae bacterium; assembly: GCA_029266425.1. Taxonomy (GTDB): domain Bacteria; phylum Pseudomonadota; class Alphaproteobacteria; order Rhizobiales; family Xanthobacteraceae; genus Ancylobacter. The sequence continues at coordinate 37,588 of JAQSWY010000013.1, read as the reverse complement.
CTCGATCCGTCGCTCCTGATGTGGGACATGCGCCGCCACCTCGACCCGACGCCGATGCCGCCGCGCCGCTGCACCATCCGCTTCCAGTTCCCCGAGCTGGCGGCGGCAAGGCAGAAATTCTGGATGGTGGTCGAAGGGCGCGAGGTCGACCTCTGCTCCACCGATCCCGGATTCGAGATCGATCTCTATGTCGAGTGCCCGCTGCGCACCATGACCGCGATCTGGATGGGGCTCGCCAATGTCCGCGGCGAGATCGAGGAGCGGCGGCTCCGGCTCGACGGCGATCCGCACCTCGCCGCATCGATGCAGCAATGGCTCGGCCTCAGCCCGTTTGCGCGGGAGCGGAACCGCGTCGGGAAGCCGGTCGAGCGCGCCGCCTGACTGTCGCGCGACGCGGAACAATTGCGATCCCATGAGGGGTATCCAGCCGCGAAAGCGGCTTACACTTACCTCTCGCCTAGTAATTTCGTCCGGAAAACCGAATTTTGCTGTCCGTCGTGGAAATTCTTCCTGCTCCGATCGTTACCGCTGAGTCGGATGCGACGTAACGTCAGGACGAGCCCCGCGGGTTCCATCGTCCGGCGTCCGCTCGCAATAACTCGACGGAGACAGCCATGCGTACGATGCTTTTCACCACGGTGGCGGCCCTGCCGCTGCTCCTCGCCGTGCCGGCCACCGCGCAGACGCCGGAGATGCCTCCCCCGGCCGGTCGCACCCAGCCCGCACCCACCACACCCGGCGGCGCCGCACCGGAAGCGCCTGCGGCACAGCAGCAACAAATGCCGGAAGGCGGCACCAGCCCTTCGGGAACCACCCGCCCGCAGACCGGTCAGGCCGCCCCCGGGGAGACCGCTCCCATGCCCAAGGCCGGCAAGCAGGCGCAGGAGCCCCCAGCCGCGGGCACGCAGCAGCGGCAGAAAGCGACGACCGATGCCGGACCCGAGCGAGGCGCACTGAGTGCCGAGAAGCGCACCACGGTGCGGCAGAGCATCGTCAAGCACCGCGTGAAGCCGGTGACCAACGTGAACTTCAACGTTGTCGTCGGCACGGCGGTGCCGCGGACCGTGGAATTGCAGGTGCTGCCGCCGGAGGTTGTGGAGATCGTGCCGCAGTATCGCGGCTTCCGCTTCTTCGTGCTGGCGGACGGCCGGATCGTCATCGTCGACCCGTCGACCTACGAGATCGTCTTTATCATCGCCTGATGGGTCTCGCCGACCGGGTCAGCTCTTGACCACCAATTGCACTCGGTCGGCGGAGAAGCGGGCGCGGGAGAACTGGATCGGCCGGCGTTGCGGGTCGCCATTGATGGCTTCGACCACCATGACCGTGCGGCCCGGCGCGAGCGCGAGCAGGCGGCGTTCCTCATCATCGGCGAGCCGCGCGGTGATGCGCGTCTCCAGCCGGCGGTAGTCGCCGAGCCCGAGCGTCTCCATCGCGCGCGTGACCGAACCGGTGGCGGCAGCGATGAGATCGAGGTCGCGGCAGCGCTCGGCGATGTACCAGTGGCTGCCGCAGGTGATCGGCACGCCGTCGGCGTCGCGCACCATGTCGATGCGGAGCACCTCGTCGCCAAGGGCGATCTTCAGGGCCTTCGCGACATCCGCCGTGGCGGGTTCGACCTGCGAGCCGGTCACCCGCCCGCCGGGCTCGCGCCCTTCCGCCGAGACGATTTCAGAGAAACGGGTGCGCGGGCCGATCGGATAGCGCAGCGGCGGCTCGCGCACGAAGGTGCCGCGTCCCGGAGTCGCCTCGATTAGCCCCTGCTCGGTGAGCGTGGCCAGGGCCCGGCGCAACGTATGGCGATTGACGCCGAATCGCTCGGAGAGCTCGGCCTCGGTGGGCAGCCGCGCGCCCGGCGCCAGCCGGCCCTCGACAATCTCGGCCTCGATGCGCTCGGCGATCTGCTTCCAAAGCGCGACGCCGGACCCGCGGGCGACGTCGTCTAGGGCGGCAGGCGTCATAACAGTGTTGTCGGGCATTGCTTAGGTCCGAGCGACATTTTGTCGAGGTCGACTAGATCATGGCCTTGCATGTTTGTATAGATAAATATACAAATCACCCCGTCCTGCTCCTTCGGCGGTGAAGCCGCCATCCAGAGACGGCCATGACCAAGCAAGATCCGAACGATCACGACACCTTCTCCGAGCTGGTGGCCCGGCAGCTGGCGATGGCGGCACTTGCCCGAGCCGAGCCGGCCGAGCTCGATTCGATATTGGAAGCCTTGGGGCCACTGCCAAAGGCGAACGACCTCAGGGCTCCGGAAGTCGGGCTCGTCATGCTGCGCGGTCGCACCGGAGGCGATGGCGCGCCCTTCAATCTCGGCGAAGCGACGGTGAGCCGGGCCGCGGTGAAGCTCGACGGCGGCGCTGCCGGCTTCAGCTACCGGCTCGGCCGGGCTCCGCAATCGGCACGCGCCGCCGCGATCATCGACGCGCTCTGGCAGGATGGTCACCGCCGCGCCGCCGTGGAGACGGCGCTGGCGCCGGTGCGTCGGCGGCTCGCCCGCGAGACCGGCACTGTGCGCGCCGAAACTGCGGCAACCAAGGTCGAGTTCTTCACGCTTGTGCGAGGGGAAGACTAGATGCCGCCTCACGCCCTTGCCGCGGCTCTCGCGCCCGGCCTCAAGGACCCAGTGCTCGATTCGCAAACGGTGTTTCGCGCCGTGATGTGGGCGCTGGCCCGGCCGGGAACGGTCGAGCCGCTGTCGCTTGAACTTGCGCCCCCGGCGCCACTCTCGATCGAAGCGGCGGCGGTGACGCTGGCGCTGGCAGATTACGAGACCCCGCTCTGGCTCGACCCCATGCTTGCAGCTGCGCCCGAGGTTGGCGCCTTCCTGCGCTTCCACACTGGCGCCGCCATCGTCACGGACCCCGCCGCGGCCCGGTTCGCGCTGATCGCCGAGCCCGAGCGCACGCCGGATTTCGCGCTCTTCGCGCAGGGCTCGCCCGATTACCCGGACGCCTCGGCGACGCTGATCCTGCAGGTCGAGCGCTTCGCGACCGCAGGCCTCCAGCTTCAGGGCCCCGGCATCGAGCGCGCGCGATACTTCAATGCCGCCCCGCTCCCTGTGGATCTTGCCGCACGCTGGGCAGAGAACCGGGCTTTGTTCCCGCGCGGCATCGACCTCATACTGACCGGTGCCGGCGGCGTCGCGGGCCTGCCGCGCTCGGTCGCGATTGCGGAGGCTTGACCCATGTATGTCGCAGCCAAAGGCGGCGAGAAGGCCATCCGCAACGCCCACGAACTGCTGGCGAAGCGCCGGCGCGGCGACACGGGCCTGCCGGGCATCGGGCTCGACCAGATCGTCGCCCAGCTCTCGCTTGCCGTCGATCGGGTGATGGCGGAAGGCTCGCTCTACGACACCGCGCTCGCAGCGCTCGCGGTCAAGCAGGCGCGCGGCGACCTGATCGAGGCGATCTTCCTGGTGCGCGCCTTCCGCACCACGCTGCCGCGCTTCGGCAATTCGCTCCCGCTCGACACCGCCGCCATGCTGGTGCGCCGGCGGGTCTCCGCGACCTTCAAGGACCTGCCGGGCGGACAGCTGCTCGGCCCCACCTTCGACTATACGCACCGCCTGCTCGACACCTCGCTCAGTGCTGCCGATCCGACAGACGCGATCACCGAGGAACCCGACGCCATCGCCGACACCGGCCCGATGCCGCGCGTCACCGACCTGATCGGTGCCGAGGGACTGATCGAGCCCTCCCCGACCGATGATGGCACCGAGCCCTTCGACATCACCCGCGCGCCGGTCAGCTATCCGGTCGATCGCGCCACCCGGCTGCAGACCCTGGCGCGTGGCGACGAGGGCTTCCTGCTGGCGCTCGGCTATTCAACCCAGCGCGGCTTCGCCCGCACCCATCCCTTCGTCGGCGAGATCCGCTTCGGCGATGTCGAGGTATCGTTCTTCGCCGAGGAGCTGGGCTTCGAGGTCTCGCTCGGCACCGTTCAGGTGACCGAGTGCCAGATGGTCACGCAGTTCCACGGCAGCGCGGATGCGCCGCCGCAATTCACCCGCGGCTACGGCCTCGTCTTCGGCCAATGCGAGCGCAAGGCCATGTCCATGGCGCTGGTCGAGCGGGCGCTGCGCTGGCAGGAGCTCGGCGAGGAATTCGCCGCCCCGGCGCAGGACGAGGAGTTCGTGCTCTCCCATTCCGACAATGTGCAGGCCACCGGCTTCGTCGAGCATCTGAAGCTGCCGCATTATGTCGACTTCCAGGCCGAGCTCGATCTCGTGCGCCGCATGCGCAATGAGCGCGAGGAAGAGATGCGGGAGGCCGCGGAATGAACGCGCACGCGCACTCGGGCGGCATGCCGGAGATCACTTACAACTTTGCCTATCTCGACGAGCAGACCAAGCGCATGATCCGCCGCGCGATCCTCAAAGCGATCGCCATTCCCGGCTATCAGGTGCCGTTCGCTTCGCGCGAGATGCCGATGCCCTATGGCTGGGGAACGGGCGGCGTGCAGGTCACCGCCGCGGTGCTCGGCCCGGACGACGTCCTGAAAGTGATCGACCAGGGCGCCGACGACACCACCAATGCGGTGGCCATTCGCGGTTTCTTCGAGAAGACCGCCGGCGTCGCCACCACCACCTCGACGGTGGATGCCACCATCATCCAGACCCGGCACCGCATCCCCGAGGCGCCGCTCGCCGGACACCAGATCCTAGTCTATCAGGTGCCGATCCCCGAGCCCCTGCGCTTCCTCGAGCCGCGCGAGACCGAGACCCGCCAGCTGCACGCGCTGGCCGAATATGGCCTGATGCATGTGAAGCTCTATGAGGACATCGCCCGCCACGGCCACATCGCCACCACCTACGCCTATCCGGTCGAGGTCGCGGGACGCTATGTGATGGACCCCTCGCCCATCCCCAAATTCGACAACCCGAAGATGGACGATTGCCCGGCGCTGCAATTGTTCGGCGCCGGCCGCGAGAAGCGCATCTACGCCATCCCGCCGCACACCAGGGTGCGCTCGCTCGATTTCGACGACCACCCCTTCCGCATCCAGCGCTTCGCCAAGCCCTGCGGGCTGTGCGCTGCCGAGGGCGTCTATCTCGACGAGGTGATCCTCGACGATGCCGGCGGGCGCATGTTCGTCTGCTCGGACACCGATCACTGCGAAGGCCGGCAGAAGGACGGGCATCGCGGGGAGATGGCAGCGCCGGCCTCCCTGTCATCCCGGCCGAAGCAAAGCGCAGAGCCGGGATCGCGTGATGAGAGTGCGCCTCTTTTGGCACGCGATCCGGGCTCGGCGCGTGCCGCGCCGTCCGGGATGACGAACACGGTGGGCAAGACCCCATGACCGACACCCCCCTCCTCATCGCCGACGGCCTCTCCAAGAACTACGGCACACGCATCGGCTGCCGCGATGTCTCGCTCAGCGTGCATCCCGGCGAAGTGCTGGCGGTGGTCGGCGAGAGCGGCTCCGGCAAATCGACCCTGCTCGGCCTGCTCTCCACCGAGCTCGCCCCCTCCGCTGGTCGCGTGCTCTACCGCATGCGGGACGGTGAGACCCGGGAACTCGCCTCCCTCGGCGCGGCCGAGCGCCGGCTCCTGATGCGCACCGATTGGGGCTTCGTGCGGCAGAGCCCGGAAGCCGGGCTGCGCATGGCGGTCTCCGCCGGCGGCAATGTCGGCGAACGGCTGATGGCCGTCGGCTGGCGGCACTACGGCAACATCCGGGAGGAGGCTCTCGACTGGCTCTCCCGCGTCGAGATCGCGGCCGACCGCGTCGACGACGATCCCCGTGCCTTCTCCGGCGGCATGCGCCAGCGGCTGCAGATCGCCCGCAACCTCGTCACCCGCCCGCGCCTGGTGTTCATGGACGAGCCGACCGGCGGGCTCGACGTTTCGGTGCAGGCACGCCTGCTCGATCTCATCCGCACCCTGGTCTCCGAGCTGGGCCTCGCCGCCATCATCGTCACCCACGATCTCGCCGTGGCACGGCTGCTTTCGCATCGCATGGTGGTGATGCGTCATGGCCGCGTCATCGAGACCGGCTTGACCGACCAGGTGCTCGACGATCCGCGCGAGCCCTACACGCAGCTTCTCGTCTCCTCGGTGCTCGCGGCATGAGTACACATCAGGACATGGCCGGCGCGTCCCCTCACCCGGGCCTGCAGGCCGACCTCTCCCCAATGGGGAGAAGTGAGAGCGACACGCTCCCTCTCCCCCACGGGGAGAGGGTTGGGGTGAGGGGGACACCGCTGCTCAAGGTCGAAAACCTCTCCAAGACCTTCATCCTGCATCTGCGCGACGGGGCGCGGCTGCCGGTAGTCGACGGCGCCGGCTTCGCGCTTAATGCCGGCGAGTGCGTCGCACTCGGCGGGCCGTCGGGTGCCGGCAAGAGCTCGCTCCTCAAGATGGTCTACGGCAATTACCGGGTCGATGCCGGCGCCATCCTCGTCTCTGATGGCGACGAGACGGTCGACGTCGCCGCGGCCGAGCCGCGCCGGCTGATGCGGCTGCGCGCCACCACCATGGGCTATGTCAGCCAGTTCCTGCGCGTCATACCGCGGGTCTCCGCGCTCGACGTGGTGGCCGAGCCGCTGGTCGGCGACGGCGTCGCCCGCGAGGAGGCGCGCGCCCGCGCTGGCCATCTGCTGGCCCGCCTGAACCTGCCGGAACGGCTGTGGGCGCTGCCGCCGGCCACCTTCTCCGGCGGCGAGCAGCAGCGCGTGAACATCGCGCGCGGCCTCATCGCCCATCGCCCGCTGCTCCTGATGGACGAGCCGACCGCCTCGCTCGATGCCGCCAACCGCGCGGTGGTGATCGCCCTGATCGAGGAAAAGAAGCGCGCCGGCGTCGGCATTCTCGGCATCTTCCACGATGCCGAGGTGCGCGATGCGGTCTGCGACCGGGTGATCGACGTGACGCAATTCGCCGCTGCAGCGTGAGGGAATGATGACCGAGACCGTTCTCGCCAATGCCCGGCTGGTGCTCGCCGACGAGGTTCGCGCGGGCCATGTGGTGCTGCGCGAGGGCCGGATCGCCGAGATCGGAACGGGCGCGGTCCCCTCGGGCGCGCTCGACCTCCAGGGTGACTATCTGTTGCCCGGCCTCGTCGAACTGCACACCGACCATGTCGAGGGCCATCTATTCCCGCGCCCCCGCGTACGCTGGAATCCCTTTGCCGCGGTCATCGCCTATGACGCGCAGATCGCCGCCTCCGGCATCACCACGGTGTTCGACTCGCTGCGGGTCTGGCCGGACCGCAAGGCGGTCGGCGTCGATGGCGACGCGGCGCTGATCGCCTCCACCGTCGGGCAGGCGGCAAAGGCCGGCCTGCTGCGCGCCGAGCACCATGTGCATCTGCGCTGCGAGGTGGCCGCTGACGGCGTGGTCGAGGACACCGAGGACCTGCTCGAGGATTTCGAGGTACGGCTGATCTCGCTGATGGACCACACGCCGGGCCAGCGGCAATTCCTCTCGGAGGAGCATTTCCGCAGCTATTACAAGAAGAAGAGCGGCATCACCGACGACGAGATGGACATCATCGTCACCGAGCGGCTGCGCGCCCATGAGATGCATGCGCGCAGCAATCGGGCGCGCCTCGTCGCGACGGCGCGCCAGCGCGGCATCGTGCTGGCGAGCCATGACGATGCCACCGACGCCCATGTCTCCGAGGCGGTCGGCGACGGCGTCGCCATCGCCGAATTCCCGACCACCGAGCGCGCCGCCGCCAGCTCGCACGCGGCCGGCATCCGCGTGCTGATGGGTGCGCCGAACCTGGTGCGCGGCGGCTCGCACACCGGCAATGTCGCCGCCGAGAGCCTTGCGCGGCAGGGCGTGCTCGACATCCTCTCCTCCGACTACGTGCCGGGGAGCCTGCTGTTCGCCGCCTTCGACCTGCCGCGCCGCGTCGAGACCATATCGCTGCCGGCCGCGGTGCGGACCGTCACCGCCAATCCGGCCGCCGCCGCCGGGCTTGCGGATCGCGGGCGGATCGCCGAAGGCTTGCGCTCCGACCTTGTCCGTGTCGCGGTGGCCGGCGAAGGCGAGGCCGCGGTGCCGGTGGTGCGCGCGGTGTGGCGGCAGGGCGAACGGGTCTCCTGAGCATGAGCGAGGCGATGGCGGACGTTCAGCGACAGGCGGCAGCGGCATCGGGGCTGCTGGTGCTGGTCGTCGGCCCTTCCGGCGCCGGCAAGGACACGCTCCTCGCCTATGCCAAGGCGCGGCTCGGCGGTCGCTCCGACATCGTCTTCGTTCGCCGCCTTGTGACGCGCCCGCCGGACGCCACCGAGGACCATGAGCCGTTCGATGTCGCCGCCTTCGAGAACGGCCTTGCCGCCGGGCGCTTCGCCCTCGCCTGGCGGGCTAATGGCCTGTGCTACGCGCTCGGCCCGGATGTGAAGGCGGCGCTCGCCGCGGGGCGCACCGTGGTCGCCAATGGCTCCCGTGCGGCGGTGGCCGAAGCCCGGGCGCGATATCCGCGCGTGAAGCTGGTGCTCATCACCGCGCCGCCCGAGGTGCTCGCGGCACGTATCGCCGCGCGCGGCCGCGAGGACGCCAATGCGACGGCCGGCCGGCTGGCGCGCGAGCCCGCGCTCGATGCCGCGCCGGACCTCACCGTCCTCAACGACGGCGCGGTCGAGCTGGCGGGCGAGAAACTGGCGGCGTTCCTGGCGGGGCTGTAGGCCTTAACCCCCCTCTCCCGCTTGCGGGGGAGGGTTGGGGTGGGGGCCGCGCCGACAGCACCCGCCCATCTCCCCCTCCCGACCGGGTACGCCGGCACCCCCCGCAAGCGGGAGAGGGCTACGGAGTATCGTGGCTCTTCCAAGCCCCCAAACGAAAACCCCGGCTTGCGGCCGGGGCTGACGTCTCAAGAATTCGCAAGGTCGCAGAAGTATAACCGCCGATTACTGCCGATACTGCTGGATGCGCGTGGTGCGCAATCCGGCGAGGCCATGGCGGTCGATCGAGGCCTGCCAGGACAGGAACTCCTCGGTGGTCAAAGTATAGCGTTTGCAGGCTTCCTCGAGGCTGAGCAGGCCGCCGCGCACGGCAGCGACCACCTCCGCCTTGCGGCGGATGACCCAGCGCTTGGTTTCGGGAGGAGGCAGATCCGCAATGGTTAACGGACTGCCATCCGGCCCGATGACGTATTTCACCCTAGGGCGATAGGGTTCGGTCATTGGTACGCTCACTAAACACACCCAATCGAGGGTAACGCTACGCGAGAGCCATGAATATTTCCCTAAACGAATCACAGGGTTTTGAGGCGTCTTCCTGTCGGATTTTATTAATATTTGAGAAACGCTTCGTTTACTTGCCGCACTGCGGTGAGAATGGTTAACAACTGTCGCACGCCGGCCACGGCATACCGTTCGCAAGCGACGCGTTGCCCTGCTTGAGCATCCTTCGAGGCTCGCTTAGCTCGCACCTCAGGATGAGGTAGATTCAAACACGACCTCATCCTGAGGTGCCGCCGCGAGGCGGCCTCGAAGGATGCTGCAGCAAAGCCACGGCAATGCCAGCCTCCAGTCACATCGGCGGAACCGTTCGGTCCTTGCCGACCGTCAGCCGGCTCGCGGTCATCGTCCCGTCCTCGCCCCGCGCATAGAACGCCACGATGTGCGCGCCTGGCACCAGCAGCGTGCGGTCGCCACGGTCGATGGTGACGATCGGCACGTCCGGCGGCACCACGATGGTCTGCACACCGCCCTCGCCGTACTTCACCGTCATGGTGCGGCCGTTCGCGACCACGAGATCGCCGACCGTGCCATTGGTCATGGAGGCATTGGGATCGGTGCCCCACGGCCGGTGCCCCTCCCCGGTGCCGCGCATGCTGGGCGGGAAGACATGGACCTCCAGCGCGGTCAGCGTGCCGTCCGGTCCCGGCACCGCGGCGCTGCCGATGAAGCTGCCGGGCTTGATCTCGTCCGGCGCCGCGGTCGCCACCGCCGTGATGCGCGCATCCTGCGCCAGGCTGAGGCTCACCGGCTTGCCGCTACCGTCGGTCGCCTCCAGCCTATTGCCGTCGAGCTTCACCACGGTGGCGGCGAGTCGGGCAGCCGGTGGCGCCGCCTGCGCAATGGCTCCTCCGGTGAGGACGGCGGTGCCGGCAAAGACGGCGCTCGCGGCCAGAGCCGCGATGAAAGTGGAGCGTAGCGGGAACGGGAGCATGGACGAACCTTCATGGTGGATGCCGGGAGGCCGCCATAAAACGCCGATTGATCGGCTTGCGCCCATCACTTCCCGGCGATGACGACGCCGCTATCGGCCGGCTAAAGGGCGCTCGGCTTGCGTCGCGGGCGCGGCGCCCGTAAAACCTTGGTCGAAATCCTAGTTTCCATGGCTGGCGTGCCCTGCGCGCACAATCCCGCCAGACCCGCGTTCCGCCGCTACATGATCCTGCTCGACGATACCGGACGTTCCCCTGCCCAAACCCGAGTCGTGGTGGCGATGTCGGGCGGGGTAGATTCGTCCGTCGTCGCCGCGCTCTATGCCAAGGCCGGCTATGATGTGGTCGGCGTCACGCTGCAGCTCTACGATCATGGCGAGGCGATGCACCATCGCCCCGGCGCCTGCTGCGCGGGGCAGGACATCTATGACGCCAGCATGGTCGCCGAGCGGCTCGGCATCCCCCATTACGTGCTGGATTATGAGAGCCGGTTCCGCCACGCCGTGATCGAGCGCTTTGCCGACGCCTATGCCGCGGGCGAGACGCCGATCCCCTGCGTCGATTGCAACCGTACCGTGAAGTTCCGCGATCTTCTGGAGACGGCGCGGGACCTTGGCGCCGATATCCTCGCCACCGGCCATTATGTGACGAGCCGCGCGCTCACCCAGGGCGGGCGCGGACTGTTCCGCCCGCTCGATCTCTCCCGCGACCAGAGCTATTTCCTCTATGCGACGACGCGCGAGCAGATCGACATGCTGCGCTTCCCGCTCGGCGAGACCACCAAGCCCGAGGTACGCGCGCTCGCCGAGAGCTTCGGCCTCAAGGTAGCGGACAAGCCCGACAGCCAGGATATCTGCTTCGTGCCGACCGGGCGTTACACCGACATCGTCGAGAAGCTGCGCCCGGAGGCCGCGGAGCCGGGCGAGATCGTGCATCTCGATGGCCGGGTGCTCGGTAACCACAATGGGGTGATGCGCTACACCATCGGCCAGCGCAAGGGCCTCGGCATCGCCGCTGCCGAGCCGCTCTATGTGGTCGGCATCGATGCGGGTGCCCGCCGCGTGCTGGTCGGTCCGCGCACCGCGCTCGGCGTTTCCGTGGTGCGGGTCGACGAGGTCAACTGGCTCGGCGACGAGCCCCTGGAGGCCGCGCTCGATGCCGAGCGGGAGCTTCATGTGAAGGTGCGCTCCACCCGCGCGCCCGTGCCGGGCCATCTGGCGCGGGAACCCGACGGCGCCGTCGCCGTTCATCTGCATACCGCGGAAGAGGGCGTCGCGCCGGGCCAGGCCTGCGTCTTCTACGAGGAGGGAGGCGAGGAGGCCCGCCTGCTGGGTGGCGGGTCGATACGTCGTACCCCTACGTTATTCACTGCTTTGACACGAGAAGCGGGCATGGTGGCGGACGCTCTCAGGAGCTGATTCGCCAATCGACCCGCAGGTTTGGGGGGAAATATGACGACGACGACCGATCTCGACCGCGCCACCGTCGAGGAAGCCTATGCCCGCTGGGCGCCGGTGTACGACGTGGTGTTCGGCGCCGTGTTCGATGCCGGCCGCAAGGCGGCGATCCAGGCGGCGGAGCGGGTCGGCGGTCGTATCCTCGAGTTCGGCGTCGGCACCGGCCTCGCTCTCCCTTTCTACAAGCGCAGCAACCGGCTGGTCGGCGTCGATATCTCCGAACCCATGCTGCAAAAGGCCCGCGAGCGCGTCGAGAAGGACAAGCTCGGCCACGTCGAGGGCCTGTTCCTGATGGACGGCGCCGATCTCGGCTTCGCCGACAACAGCTTCGACGTCGCCATCGCCCAGTTCGTCATCACCGTGGTGCCGCAGCCGGAAAAGACGCTGGACGAGCTCGCCCGGGTGCTGAAGCCCGGCGGCGAGATCATCTTGGTCAATCATCTCGGCGCCGAAGAGGGCCTGCGCGCCTCGTTCGAGCGCTGGTTCGCCCGACGCGCCCGCAAGCTCGGCTGGCGCCCGGAATTCCAGCTCGCCCGCCTGCACGCCTGGGCGAAGAAGAACGGCACCGCCGAGCTGATCGAGGCAAAGAATGTCGGCCTCGGCGTCTACACGCTGGTCCGCTTCCGCAAGCGCGCCGCCGGCGACAGCGGCCAGACCGAGCCGACCGCACTGGCGGGGTGATCTGCCTCCTTAGGCAACACTGAAGGTCGTCATGGCCGGGCTTTTGCCGACCATCCACGGTTTGCTCCGGCGGGAGGACGTGGATGCCCGGGACACGCCCGGGCATGACGGCAAATGGTGTATGCCGATCCGGCTCACGCCGCCTGTAATTCGGCTGCGCTCTTCAGCGCGCTTTCCAGCGACTGTTCGCGCAGGCCGGCCTGGATGCCGTCGGCGATGATGAATTCCGGCTCCTTGATGCCGATGAAGCCGAGAATGAAGCGCAGATAGCTCTCGGCATGCTCGGCCGCGGCAACGAACGCCGGGTCGACATAGATGCCGCCGCGCGACAGCGCGACGATGACCCGCTTGCCGCCGGCCAAGCCTTCGGCGCCGCTCGCCCCATAGCTGAAGGTCTTCCCCGGCACGACGATGCGGTCGATCCAGGCCCGCAGTTGCGTCGGCACGGTGAAATTGTACATCGGCGCCCCGAGCACCACGATGTCGGCGGCGAGGAACTCGTCGAGCGCCTGCTGGCTCGCCGGATCGCCATTGCCGCCGGAGAGCGGATGGTCGGCCGGCATGCTGCTGGGGGTCGCGTGCGGCAGCGGCGCGTTGGCGAGATCGCGATAGACGATAGTGAGCGACGGGTCGGCGGCACGCAGCTTAGCGACAACGGCCGCGCTCACCGCGCGGCTGACCGAATGATCGCCGAGTATGCTGGAATCGATATGCAGAAGGGTGCGGTTGCTCATGGCGTCCTGACCAGTTACAAATTGTGACCTGGACTAATTACGTGCCTATGACAGAAGTGCGCAAGAAGGCACATGAACTATACCGAGGCACAGCCAAGTGACTGATCTGCCTGAAAATCTTCACAGCTCCGATTGCCGCAAGGTCAGCCGCGTGCTGGCCCGCATCGGCGACAAATGGAGCGTGCTGATCGTCATGCTGCTGTCGGGCGGACCGCGGCGCTTCAATGAGATGAAGCGCATGATCGGCGGCATCTCGCAGCGCATGCTCACCCTCACGCTCCGCGGGCTGGAACGTGACGGGCTGGTGATGCGGACCGTCTATCCCACCGTTCCGCCCCGCGTTGATTACGAATTGACCCCGCTCGGCCGCTCCTTGCGCGAGCCGGTCTCGGCGCTGGGCAGTTGGGCGCAGGAGAATATGGACGCCATAGACGCCGCCCAGGCTGATTTCGACAAGCGCTGCATTGAAGACGGCAAGATCCGGAAGCTGGCCTGATGTCGGAGCGACCCGCCGATCCGCCGCGACGCTACGAGGTGCCGCCTGAGGTGGTGGCGCTCGACGACTATGAAAGGCTGGCCGGGGCCCGGCTGACGGCGAGCGCCTTCGCCTATATTGCAGGCGGCGCGGCGGACGAACTGACCACGCGGGAGAACCGCGCCGCCTTCGATCGCATCCGGCTGAAGAACCGCGTGCTGGCCGACCTCACCGGCGGCGGCACCGCGCTCGCCCTGTTCGGCCAGGCCTTCAACTATCCGATATTGCTCGCGCCCATCGCCCATCACATGCTGGCCGATCCCGACGGCGAGATCGCCACGGTGGTCGGCGCCGCCGGCGCCAAGGCCGGCATGGTGGTGTCGACCGAGGCCGACACCACGCTGGAGGAGATCGCGGCGGTGGCCAAGACCCCGCTCTGGTTCCAGCTCTATATCCAGCACGAGCCGGCCCTGACCCGCGAGCTTGTCCAGCGCGCCGAGGCGGCGGGCTACGGCGCGCTGGTGGTGACGGTCGATTCTCCCGTCGACGGGGCTCCCAACCGGCAGGCACGCGCCGGCTACCGCTGGCCGAAATTGTCGGAGCACCCCAATCTCAGGTCCTTCACCACCCCACCGCCTCAAGCCCATGCGCGGCTCGGCGAGAGCCTGGTATTCGCGGGCTTCGGCGACACCGTGGCGCAATGGCGCGACATCGGCTGGCTGAAGTCGCTCACCCGGCTGCCGGTGCTGCTCAAGGGCATCACCGCACCCGAGGATGCGATACGGGCGGTTGAGGAGGGCGTGGACGGCCTCATCGTCTCGAACCATGGCGGCCGGGTGCTGGACACCATGCCGGCCAGCATCGACGCCTTGCCTCACGTGTCGGAGGCGATCGCCGGGCGAGTGCCGCTGTTGCTCGACGGCGGCATCCGGCGCGGCACCGATGTCCTCAAGGCCCTAGCGCTCGGTGCCTCGGCGATCCTGCTTGGGCGGCCCTATATGTACGCGCTCGCGGTGGCAGGCCCGGTCGGCGTTGCCCATGCGTTGCATGTGCTGCGTTGCGAGTTCGAAATGGCGATGGCGCTCACCGGCTGCCGCACGCTGAAGGACATCGACCCGCAGGTGCTGTGGCCGGACAAGCGTTAGCGCTCCTGCGATGGGCAATTTCCGCAGTCATGGCCGGGCGTGTCCCGTCCATCCACGGTCGCTTCTTCGTCACGGACGTGGATACCCGGGACAAGCCGGGGGATGACGGTCTATCGGTAGATTACGGGCCAGGTTCAGGACAAGGTCCATCGAAGGACGTTCACCCCTCACGCCGCGACGCGCACGCCCGCGGCGTCGGCCCAGGCGCAGAAGCTGCGTAGCGCCTGCTGGGCCTCGGCTTCGTCGCTTGCCGTGTCCATCTGGCGGATAAGTTCCTGCGTCTCCGCCGTCGGCACCACCTGTTCCTGCAGGAAGCCCCGTGCCAGCCAGAGGGTGGAGAGCGCGACGACCTTGCCGTCCCGTCCAGCCACACGGATCGGGCCGTGCTCAAACTCGACAAAATCCGTGCTGCGCTGGTCCATAGCGTAAACCTCCCGCAGTTTATTCTTGTGATCTCAGCCCGGCAGGCTGCGTTCGACCAGTATGGCGTTCGCCTCCGCCCACCAGCGGAAGGCATTGCCGGCCTCGATGATCTCGTCGGGCTCGTCAGCGCTTTGCAGCCGGCGGATCAGCCCTTCGAAATCGCCTTTAGGGTAGGGATTGGCGCGGGCAAAGGCCAGCGCCTCGTCGAGATTGGCGATGTCGTAGACCGCTCGCCCGGCTCGCACGCGCAGCGGCGGCATCAGGGCCGGAGGGATCATGTCATGGGGCGCTATATGAGCATACATGGCGCTCCTCCTCGTCTGCGTTCAGCGGCGGGGCGTCGACTGCCGATGCTCGCCGCTACGGGTCGGATTGCCGGCCGGCACGTCCTTCGGTGATTTCTCGCGCGTCTCGGTCGGCTTCACCTTGGTCTTGTCGCCGCGCGCCTTGTCATCGGTGAACGTGCCTTCATCACCACGATGGCCGTTGAATTCGCCCATGTCGAAATTCCTCTCGATTGAACTGTCGGGATCAACGCCGCCTGTCCGAGAGGGTTCCGAACATACTGGAATTCATGGGATTTTTCGCAAAGCCAAAGGCCCGGCACGGGATTGGACCGCGCCGGGCAGGCAGACGAACCGCTAAATGGGGTCATCCGAGCAGCGCTCTCGAAGCGGCTCGCGCGGCTTCGATCTCCATCATGCTCGCAATGTCTGGATGTGATCACGTGTCATTGGCCGGATCGCATGGACCCGGACATATCGTGACCTAGTGCTGGCCACCCTTGCGGCCCGCCTCGGAAGCACGCTGCGGATCATTGGCGAAGTTGCCCGAGCCACCACGGCGCTCGCCGCCCTGTTGGCGCTCGTCACCGCCGCTCTGCGAGTGCTGCTGGCCGCCATGGCTGTGCTCGCCACCCTTGCGGCCCGCCTCACGGGCGCGTTCGCGATCCTCGGCGAAATTGCCGGAACCGCCGCGATGCTCCTGTTCACGATTGGCGATATGGATCTCCTCTCGTGGATTCCCCCCCTTTGCCAACGACCGAATGGCGGGCCTGTTCCGGACAACAACCACTCTTTTCGGCTGCCGCTGCGACAGCCGCGGCAGGTCGTTCCGCGAGTGGTAGGAAGGTGGCCGCAGGGCCCTGGAAGGGCTCAGTCGGCACCGGGATCGGCCTTGAAGCCGGACGCGGCAATACCCGCGCTCGCCGCCGCCTCGTCATTGTCCGAGGTGTCGCCGGAGATGCCGACGGCGCCGATCACCGTGCCTTCGGCATCGCGGATCAGCACGCCGCCCGGCACCGGCACGAGGCTGCCTCCGACCACGTCCGTCACCGAGGCGACGAAGAAGGCCTGCTCCTTCGCGCGCTTGAAGATGGAGCGCGAGCCGATGCCGAGCGAGAGCGCGCCATAAGCCTTGCCGTGGGCGACATCGAAGCGCTTCAGGCTGGTGCCGTCTTCGCTCGCCGACGCCTTCACCGCGCCGCGCGCATCGAGCACGACCACCGCCATGGGCAGGAAATTGCCCTTCCGGCAATATTCGAGGGCGGTGGTGAGGATGGTCTGGGCGGCGGCAAGGGTCAGGACGGTCATCTGCTCGAGTTCCCACTGCTGGCCGCGCCCACGGGAGATCCGGTAGGCTTGCGCACCATGTCGATCAGCTTCCCGATAAGCGGCCAGAACAGCATGATCAAGGCCAGGGTGGTGATGGTGCCGACGAGGCCGTTCGACCAGAAGATGCCGAGCCCGCCATCGATGCCGATCATCGACTGTCGGAACGCATCCTCCGCCTTGTCGCCCAGCACGAGGGCCAGCGTCAGCGGCGCGAGCGGTATGCCGATCTTTTTGAAGACATAGCCGACGATGCCGAAGCCGAGCATCAGCCAGATGTCGAACATGGCGTTCTGCACCGCAAAGGCACCGATCGCGCAGGAGACGAGGATCATCGGCGCGATGGTGGCGAACGGCACGCGCAGCACCGAGGCGAACAGCGGCACCGTGGCGAGCACGATGACGAGGCCGGCGAGATTGCCGAGATACATCGATGCGATGAGGCCCCAGACAAAGTCCTTCTGCTCGACGAACAGCAGCGGGCCGGGCTGCAGGCCCCACACCATCAGCCCGCCGAGCAGCACCGCAGCGGTGCCGGAACCGGGAATGCCGAGCGCCAGCATCGGCAGCAGCGCGGCAGTGCCGGCCGCATGGGCGGCGGTCTCCGGCGCCAGCACGCCCTCGATCTTGCCGGTGCCGAAGCCGGCCCCGTCGCGGGAGAAGCGCTTGGCAAGGTTGTAGCCCATGAAGGAGGCGGCGATGGCGCCGCCCGGGGTGATGCCGAGCCAGCACCCGATGGCGGAGGAGCGCAGCAGCGTCACCCAGTAGCGCGGCAGGCTCTTCCAGGTCTGCCACACCACGGTGAGGCGGATCTTGGCTTCCTTGCCCTTGAAGGCGAGGTGCTCCTCCATGGCGAGCAATATCTCGCTGACCCCGAACAGGCCGATCACCGCGACCAGGAAGTCGAAGCCGCGCAGCATCTCGATCGAGCCGAAGGTCATGCGCAGTTCGCCGGACACCGTGTCCATGCCGACGGCCGCGAGCAGGAAGCCGACGGTCAGCGAGATGACGATCTTGTGCCGGGCTTCCTTGCCGAGGCCGACGAAGGAACAGAAGGTGAGGAAATAGACCGCGAAGAATTCCGGCGGCCCGAAGCGGATGGCGAACTTCGCGATCCACGGCGCGAGGAAGGTGATCAGCATCACCGCCACGATCGAGCCGAAGAAGGAGGCGGTGAAGGCGGTGGTCAGCGCTTCCGCAGCCTGGCCTTTCTGCGCCATCGGGTAGCCGTCGAAGGTGGTGGCCACCGACCAGGCTTCGCCGGGGATGTTGAACAGGATCGAAGTGATCGCCCCGCCGAAGAGCGCGCCCCAATAGATGCAGGACAGCAGCACGATGGCCGAGGTCGGGTCCATCGTGAAGGTGAGCGGCAGCAGGATGGCGACCCCGTTCGGGCCGCCCAGTCCCGGCAGCACCCCGACCAGGATGCCGAGCGAGATGCCGATTAGCATCAACGCGATATTGTGGAAGGTGAGCAGGACCTCGAAACCGTGGAACAGCGACTGAAGGGCTTCCATGCGCGTGCCTCCTCAGTAGCCGAAGGCCGCTTCGAGCGGACCCTTGGGTAAGAGCACGTTGAACTGGACATCGAAGATGAAGAACATCAGCCCGGAGAAGACGAGCCCGGTCAGCAGCGACTTCCACACCTTGAGCTTGCCGATGAAGACCATGAAGGCAGCGACGAAGACGAAGCTCGCCAGATAGATGCCGAGTGGCTTCACCAGTGCGACGAAGACCAGCGTCGGTATGAAGACCTGCAGCACTCGGGCGAAGGCCGAGCGCCCGACGAACACCTCCTCCCGGAGATCTTTGTCGCGTAGCGCCTTGAACACCCCCCAGAGGCTGGCGAGGCCGAGCAGGACCGAGAGCCAGAACGGGAAATATCCGGCCTGCGGGCCGTCCGGCGCCCAGCCTGCGCCGATCCGCCAATTGTCCCAGCCGAGGAAGATGGCGGCCGCAAAGAGCAGCAGCATCACCACCAGCTCGACGCTGCGCGTGGATATGAGGGAGGCGTCGACCGCCGCGGCGTTCGGATCATCGGACATGGGAAGCTCCGGAAAGCGTGTCGGGTGGCCGGCGGCGTGCGACGCCGCCGGCCCTTCATGCCGTCAATTGGTGGCGACGAAGCCGGCCTGGGTCATCAGGTCCTTGTAGACGGCCTCGTCCTTCTCCAGGAACTTGACCATGTCCGCGGCCATCAGGTCGGAAGGCTTCAGCGCCTGCTTTTCCATGTACTCCTTGAACTCGGTCGTCTGCGCGATCTTCTTCACGAGATCCGAGTAGAAGGCGGTCTGGTCGGCAGTGACGCCCGCCGGCAGGAACACGGCGCGGAGCATAATCCAGTTGAAGTCGATGCCCTGCGACTTGCAGGTCGGGATGTCCTTCCAGGACTGGTCGTTGGTGACCTTGGTCGGATAGTTCATCGGTTCGGCGTCGAACACGCACAACGCCTTCACCTGCCCGGCGCGCCACACGGCAACGTTCTCGGAGGGGTTGTTGACGTTGACCTGGATGTGGTTCCCCACCAGCTGCGTCGCCGCCTCGCCGCCGGACTTGTAGGGGATGTAGCTGAACTTCACCCCGGCGAGGCGCTCGATGGCGGCGGTGAGGATGTGGTCCTCGCGCTTGGAGCCGGTGCCGCCCATTTTCAGCGCGCCCGCCGGCTGCTGCTTCATGGCCGCGACGAGGTCCTGCGCGGTCTTGTACGGCGCGTCGGCCGGCACCCACAACACGAAATTGTCGAACGCCATGATGCCGACCGGCGTCAGCTTGCGCCAGTCGAACGGCAGCTTGTTGGCGATCGGGAGTGTGTAGATGGCGGAGTTGGAGATGACGAACTTGTAGGGGTCGCCGGGGCTGGCGAGCATGTCCATCAGCCCCTCGCCGCCATTGGCGCCGCCCTTCAGCGTGACGACCACCGGCACCGGTGCCAGCTTGTTGTTCTGCACGGCGGCCTGGATCATCCGCGCCATCTGGTCGGAGGCGCCGCCGGCGCCTGCCGGCACGATGATCTCAATCGGCTTGGTCGGCGCCCAGGCGGCGAGCGCGGGGAAGACGGCAAGGCTGGAGAAGCAGGCCGCGAGCACGGCGGCGCGCCCCAGGACGGATCCCTTGAGCATGATCTTTTCCTCTCTTGATGGGTCCTCCGGCTGCGCGGAGGTTCCGGCGTTTCCAGGCGTCTTTTTTGCGTTATGAATTCATTATGCAATCTACCTCGGATCGGATCAATCCCCTTCCACGTGGAATTCATTGCTGCCGAAAGTTCAGCCGAGGCGTTTCTACTCCGCCGCTTCGAGATGCTGCGGAACCGCTGCGCGCGCGGCGGCGACGCTCGCCTCCAGCACGCGCACCACATGGACGGCCTCGCGCTGCGCGCCGTCGTGGATCTGGTGCCGGCACGAGGTGCCGTCGGCGACCACCAGCGTGCCAGGCTCGGCCTTGCGCACCGCCGGCAGCAGCGAGATCTCGGCCATGGCCAGCGAGACGTCGATGGTCTCCGCATGATAGCCGAAGGCCCCGG
Source organism: Xanthobacteraceae bacterium (assembly GCA_029266425.1). Lineage (GTDB taxonomy): Bacteria > Pseudomonadota > Alphaproteobacteria > Rhizobiales > Xanthobacteraceae > Ancylobacter. The sequence goes on along the minus strand of JAQSWY010000013.1, from coordinate 17,415 downwards.
CCATGCCGCAGCAGCTCGATTCCACCGTCTCCACCGTGAGGCCCGGAATGAGCCGTAGCGTCTTCTCCACCGCGCCCATCACGCCGAAGCTTTTCTGGTGGCAGTGGCCGTGCAGCAGCGCGCGCTCGCCGACCGGCCCGAGAGGCAGTGTCAACCGGCCCGCCTCGGCCTCGCGGGCGAGGAACTCCTCGATCAGCAGCGCGTGAGCGGCGAGCCGCTGCGTCTCTTCACCGGGGATGAGCGAGGGCAGTTCGTCGCGGAAGGCGAGCAGGCAGCTCGGCTCCAGCCCGACCACCGGCACGCCGCGGGCCACGAACGGGGCATAGGTCTCAATTATGCGCCGTGCCTCCGCCCGCGCCTCATCGACGAGGCCGGCGGACAGGAAGGTGCGCCCGCAGCACAGCGCACGCTTGGCGCCATCCCGTGGGGCCGGCATATGGACCCGATAGCCGGCGGCGGTGAGCACGCTCAAGCTCGCGTCGACATTCTCCCGCTCGAACCAGCGATTGAACGTATCCGCGAAAAGCACCACCTCGCGCCCGCCTTCGGGACCGAACACGGTGGCCTCCTCGCGGAAGGCGTCGCCGCGCCAGCGCGGCAAGGAGCGCCGCGCGCTGAACTGCGCGATCTTCTCCGACAGCGCCGCCGCACCGGGCATCCGGTCGCGCAGGTTCATCAGCCACGCTACCCTGGAGGCGAGGCGGGCATAACGCGGCAGCCAGGCGACCAGACGCTGGTGCAGCGTAAGCCCCCTCGCCTTCACCCGCGCCGCCAGCGCCTCGATCTTCATCTTCGCCATGTCGACGCCGGTCGGGCATTCGCGCCGGCAGCCCTTGCAGGAGACGCAGAGCTTCAACGTCTCCATCATCTCGTCGGAGGCGAGCGCATCCGGGCCGAGCTGGCCAGAAATGGCGAGCCGCAGCGTATTGGCCCGCCCGCGCGTGACGTCGCGCTCGTCGCGGGTGACGCGGTAGCTCGGGCACATCACGCCGCCCGCGGCCTTCCGACAGGCGCCGTTGTTGTTGCACATCTCGATGGCGCCTTGCAGGCCGCCGCCGGCGCCGGAATAGCCGGCCCAGTCGAGCGCCGCATCCAGCTTCTCGACGCGATAGTTCGGGGCGTAGCGGAACAACGTGCGGTCATCGAACTTCGGCGGGTGGACGATCTTGCCCGGATTGTAGAGGCCCTTCGGATCGAAGCGGTCCTTCACCTCTTCGAACGCGCGCACGAGGCGAGAGCCGAACATCGGCTCGTGGAACTCCGAGCGGACCATGCCGTCGCCATGCTCGCCGGAATGCGAGCCCTTGTATTCGCGCACCATGGCGAACGCGTCCTCGGCGATGGCGCGCATCGCCTTGACGTCCTTCTCGAGGCGGAGATTGAGCACCGGGCGCACATGAAGGCACCCCTCGGAAGCGTGGGCGTACCAGGTGCCTTTGGTGCCGTGCTTCTCGAACACCTGGGTCAACCGGTCGGTGTAGTCGGCGAGGTGCTCCAGCGGCACCGCGCAATCCTCGACGAAGGAGACCGGCTTTCCGGCATCCTTCATCGACATCATGATGTTGAGCCCGGACGTGCGCACGTCGGCGATCGCCGCCTGCAATCCGGCATCGCGTATGTCGACCACCCCGCCCCATTTGGCGCCGGCCTTGTCCCAGCCGAAGCCGAGATCACCCATCGCTTCCGTGAGGAGCTTCAGGCGGCGCTCGTTCTCATCGTCATCCTCGGCGAACTCGACGAGCAGGATCGCCTCCGGCTGGCCACGCACGAAACGCTCCAGCGTCGGGCGGAACATGGCGATCTCGCTGGCGAGCTTCAGCAGCGTCGCATCCACCAGCTCCACCGCGATCGGCTTCAGCTTCACGAGGTGCTGGGCGGCATCCATCGCCGCATAGAAGCTGCCGAAATGGCAGGCGCCGAGCACCTTCCTGCCGATCAGGGGCCAGAGCTTCAGCTCGATCTTCGTGGAATAGGCGAGCGTGCCTTCCGAGCCGACGAGCAGATGGGCGAGATTGTAGCCGCCCGGATTGGGCACCAGCGCATCGAGATTATAGCCGCCGACCCGGCGCTGGACCTTTGGAAAGCGCGCAGCAATCTCGAGAGCCTCACGCCCGCCGAGCGCCAGCAGGTCGCGGGCAAGTGGGGCGAGCGGCGAATCGGCCGGCAGCTCAGAGAGATTGTGGTCGACCCGGCCGAAATGCGCCTTCGCCCCGTCGGCCAACACGGCATCGATCGACACGACATTGTCGCGCATGGTGCCGTAGCGCAGCGAACGCCCGCCGCAGCTATTATTGCCCGCCATGCCGCCAATGGTGGCGCGGCTCGCGGTGGAGACATCGACCGGAAACCACAGCCCGTGCTTCTTCAATTGCGCATTGAGGTCGTCGAGCACGATGCCCGGCTCGACCACGCAGCGCTGCGCGTCAATGTCGAGCTCCAGGATGCGGTTGAGATGTTTCGAGCCGTCGACCACCAGCGCCTCATTGATGGTCTGCCCGCATTGTGAGGTGCCGCCGCCGCGCGGCAGCACCGGAATGCCCTCGCTGCGGGCAAGCGCGATGGCGCGCTCGGCCTCGTCCACGGTGCGCGGCACCACCACGCCCATCGGCATGATCTGGTAGAAGGACGCGTCGGTCGCGTAGCGGCCGCGGCTGAAGCGGTCGAACAGCACGTCGCCGGTCATCTCCGACCTCAGACGCCGTTCCAGTCCCGGCGCCAGCCGTGCCGCCATGCTTTCCTCCCTCACCCGTTTGCGTCCACTAATGCGTCCCGCCGACGCAAATGGACTTGACTGAATTTTGCATTCATAATTCATTTCGGCAAGACCATAACCGATGGTCAACGCGCATGCCGTCGATGGAGGATCCTATGTCCAGCAATGCCGCCCGTGTCGCCGGGCGCCACTTCCTGCAGATTCCGGGGCCGACGCCGGTGCCCGACCGCATCCTGCGGGCAATGGACATGCCGACGATCGACCATCGCGGCCCGGAATTCCAGAAACTCGGCCGCCGCGTGCTGGACGGCATGAAGTCGATCTTCAAGACCGCCAACCCCGTCATCATCTATCCCGCCTCCGGCACCGGAGCCTGGGAGGCCGCGCTCGTCAATGTGCTCTCCCCCGGCGACAAGGTGCTGATGTTCGAGACCGGCCATTTCGCCACGCTGTGGAAGAACATGGCGACCAAGCTCGGCATCGTTCCCGAATTCATCGCCTCCGACTGGCGCATCGGCGCGGATGCCGCGCAGATCGAGGCCCGGCTGCGCGCGGACAAGAACCACGAGATCAAGGCGGTCTGCGTGGTGCACAACGAGACCTCGACCGGGTGCATCACCCGCATCGACGAGGTGCGCAAGGCGATCGACGCCGCCGGCCACCCGGCGCTGTTCCTGGTCGACACCATCTCCTCGCTTGCCTCGATCGATTATCGCCACGACGAATGGGGCGTCGATGTCACCGTCTCGGGCTCGCAGAAGGGCCTGATGCTGCCGCCGGGCCTGTCGTTCAACGCACTCTCGCCCAAGGCGCTCGCCGCCGCCAAGGCCTCGAAGTCGCCCAAGCTGTTCTGGTCGTGGGAAGAGATGCTGCCGCACAACGAGCGCGGCTTCTTCCCCTATACGCCCGGCACCAACCTGCTCTACGGCCTCGCCGAAGCGATCGATATGCTGCACGAGGAAGGGCTGGAGAACGTCTTCGCCCGCCATGACCGCCATGCCGAGGCGACGCGGCGCGCGGTGCGCGCCTGGGGACTCGAGATCCTCTGCCGTGAGCCGAAATACTACTCTTCCTCGCTGACTGCGGTCATGATGCCGGACGGCCATGACGCCGACGCCTTCCGCGAGAAGACGCTCGCGCATTTCGACATGTCGCTCGGCACCGGCCTCACCAAGCTCGCCGGCCGCGTGTTCCGCATCGGCCATCTCGGCGACACCAACGACCTCACCATCCTCGGTGCGCTCGCCGGCGTCGAGATGGGGCTGTCGGTCGCCGGCGTGCCGCATCGCCAAGGGGGCGTCCAGGCGGCAATTAATTACCTCACCGAATGCGCCGCCAGCCCGCTGCGTGCCGCAGCGGAATGAGGAGAAGCACCGCCGGCTTGCCAAACCTGCTGGCGGGAGCAATCTAGGGGTGAATCTTTTCCCCGAGTTGACTTGCCCAGAGTGACTCTCCCCCGAGTGATTTGCCCCGAGGTCTACCGAATGGCCATGTCGGACACCGCCATCATCCCGCGCCGCAGCTTGCACGGCGAACTCGCCGCGCAGTTGCGCGACATGCTGATGCGCGGTGAGTTGAAGCCCGGCGACAAGATCTCGGAGCAGATGCTGTGCTCGCGCTTTGGCGTCTCCCGCACGCCGCTGCGCGAAGCGTTGAAGGTGCTGGCGAATGAGGGGCTTCTGATCCTCTCGCCGAACCGCGGCGCCAGCGTCGCCCGCATCACGCCGGGCGAGGTCGACGAGCTGTTTCCGATCATGGGCGCGCTGGAGATGGTGGCGGGAGAGGCCGCTTGCGCCCGCGCGACGCCGGAGGATGTCGCCCGGCTGGAGGGGATGCACGCCGCCATGGTCGATGATTATCGCCGCGGCGATTCGGCCGGCTATTACAGGCTGAACCGGCAGATTCACGAGGCCTTCTTCGAGATTGCCGCCAACAGCGCACTGACCCAGATGTACCAGACGCTGATGGTGCGCATCCATGCGGTGCGCTTCATCGCGCAGAAGTCCTCCGAGCGCTGGCGCGAGGCCGTCGAGGACCATGAGCAGATGATGGTGGCCCTGCGCGCCCGCGACGGCGCCCGGCTCGGCGCGATATTGAAGGAGCACCTGCGCCACAAGGCGGGGATGGTGCACGAATCGCTCGCCGAGCGCGGCAAGCAGGCGGCGGAGTAGAACTCGCTCGGCTTCAGCAACCTTCGAGGCTCGCTTCGCTCGCACCTCAGGATGAGGTTCATCCTTTAAGAACGACCTCATCCTGAGGTGCCGCCAATGGCGGCCTCGAAGGATGCTCCCACAGCACACCTCCCTCCCCCAACGTCATCCCACTGTCGAAATCGTGTCGACTATGTCGGGATGGCGGCATCTCGTTCGTCCTTAGTGGGAAGCTGCCCAAGGAGGACACGATGACGACCGTGACTGATGCCGCCAATCCTCAAACCACCCTCGACGCCGAGCGCGACCTCGTGCTCACCCGCGAGATCGACGCGCCGCGCGGGAAGATCTTCCGTGCCTGGACCGAACCGGAGCTGCTGAAGCAGTGGTTCGCGCCGCTCCCCTATACGACGCCCGTGGTCGAGATCGACCCCCGTTCCGGCGGCAACAGCTTCATCGTGATGCGCGGGCCCGACGGGACCGACATGCCGATGCACGGCGTCTATCTCGAAGTCGTGCCCAATGAGCGCATCGTCTTCACCGACGCCTTCGACTCCGCCTGGAGGCCCTCCGCAAAGCCGTTCTTCACCGGCATCATCACGCTGAAGGACAATGGCAAGGGCGGCACGACCTACACTGCCGTCGCTCGGCATTGGACCGCCGAGGACCGCAAGGCCCATGAGGAAATGGGCTTCCATGAGGGCTGGGGCCAGTGCGCCGACCAGCTCGCGGCGCTCGTCGCCCGGATCTGACGGGGCCGGCCATGGCGGACGCTGGCGCGACCACCATCAAGCATCTCGGCACGCTCAGGCTGTTCGCCCAAGGGACGCGCGAGATCGTCATGCAGCGTGAATTCGACGCCGCGCGCGAGCGGGTGTTCGATGCCTTCACGCAGGCCGGGATCGTGAAGCAGTGGATGGGTCCGGGCGGCCGGTCGCTCATCATCTGCGCCATCGACCCGGTGCGTGGGGGCGCCTATCGCATCCTCATGCGCCGCCCGCCGGGCGAAGAGATCGGCTGGAGCGGCGTCTTTCGCGACGTGGTGCGGCCGGAGCGCCTGGTCCAGACCGAGCGCTTCGAGCCTGCCTGGTACCCCGGGGAGGCCGTCATCACCACGGTGTTCGACGAATGCGCCGGCAGCACCCGGGTCACCATCACCATGACCTATGAGAGCCGGGAAGCACGCGACATCGTGCTGGCCGCGCAGATACGCGACAGCGAGATCGAGAATTACGACCGGCTGGCGCGGCTGCTGGCGTAGCCCTCGGCTTCTCACGCGTCATCCGACTCATCCCCGCTAGGCGTCATCCCGGACGGCCGCAAGGCCGATCCGGGATCGCGTGCAGGAAGAGAGACGCACTCTCGGCACGCGATCCCGGCTTTCCGCTTCTCTGCGACCGGGATGACGCCTGATTAGGCTGAAAGTACCGCCCTTGAAATCGCATCTATAATTATTGATGTGAGATCATTGATGCGTTACGGTCGCCGCAACAAGCTGGCTAACCGCCAATCCAAGAACATCCATCAGGGAGGCTTTGATGCCGAAACACGCAGTGACCGCGCTTGCCGTCTCGCTCGCCCTCATCGTGCCGGCGAGCGCGCAGAGCCAGTGGAAGCCGAACCGTCCGGTGGAATTCGTCGCGGCGGCCGGTCCCGGCGGCGGCACCGATACCTTTGCGCGGGTTGTGCAGTCGGCGCTCAGCAAGAACGAATTGCTCACCACCCCGATCATCGTCAGCAACAAGGCCGGCGGCAGCGGCGCGGAAACCTTCGTCTACGCCAAGACCAATCCCGGCGATCCCTACAAGCTCTATTTCGGCACGCAGGACGCCTATGTCCTGCCGCTCGCCTCCAAGCTGAGCTATGACGCGGGGAAGGACCTCACCCCGGTCGCCGCCATGGTGTTCGATCCCTTCGTCCTCTGGGTGAACCCGAAGACCTCCGGCATCGAGGATGTGAAGGGCTTCATCGCCAAGGCCAAGGAAAACCCCGGCAAGCTCAAGGTCGGCGGCGCGAAGGCCAAGGAGGCCGACGAGACGCTGATGACGCTGATCGAGCAGGCCGGCGGCGTCGACCTCACCTACATCCCCTACAAGAGCGGCAGCGAGGCGGCGATCCAGGTCGCTGGCGGCCATATCGACGCCAACGTCAACAATCCGAGCGAGAGCGTCGAGCAGTGGAAGGCCGGCGTGCAGAAGCCGCTCTGCGTGTTCGAGGAGACCCGCCTCGCCGACAAGACGGTGATCGCCGACGGCAAGTCGTGGAACGACGTCCCGACCTGCAATGAGGCCGGCCTCGACATCAAGAGCTTCGCCCAGCCGCGCACCGTGTGGATGGCCGCCAACGTTCCGCCGGAGGCCCTCGCCTACTACACCGAGCTCCTGAAGAAGGCCGCCGCGGCGCCCGAGTTCAAGGCCTATGCCGAGCGCGGCGCGCAGATCCAGAAGGTGCTGACCGGCGACGAGTTCAAGGCCTTCATCGCCACACACAAGGCCAGCTACTCGGAAATGTACAAGCGGAACGGCTGGCTTCGCGCCGAGCAGTGATCGCTGTCGCACGGGCGGGACGGTGACGTCCCGCGCCTTGCCAGATCCGCAGTCACGGAGCAGGTGCCATGGAAATATCCCGTCCGGCCATGGAGGTCGTCACCGCCGCTGCCACCGCGCTGATCGGCGCCGTGGTCTGCTACGGCTCGCTGCAGAACGGCATCGAATGGGCCGATGGCGGCCCGCAGCCCGGCTATTTCCCTTTCTATGTCGGCTGCCTGATCATGTTCGGCAGCGCCGTCACCGCGTTCCAGGCGCTGCTGCGCCGCGAGGCGGGCGGCGCACCCTTCCTCGATGGCGAGAGGACCCGCACTGTCGCCGCCTTCTTCCTGCCGATCGTCGGCTTCGCGTTGATCTCGGGCTTTCTCGGCCTCTATATCGGCATGGGGGTCTATGTCTTCTACGCCATGTGGACCGCGGCCAAGTTCCGCCCGCATGTCGCGCTGCTGATCGCGCTCTTCGTCGTGGCGATCAACTTCATCATTTTCGAAGAGCTGTTCATGGTCCCGCTGCTGAAGGGGCCGGTGCTCAATCATTTCGGCCTCTACTGAGCCGGGCGGGTACGCATCATGGGTAATTTCGGCCAGCTGATGGACGGCTTCGCGGTGGCGCTCACCGCGCACCACGTCCTCATCATGGTGGTGGGCGTGCTGCTCGGCCTCGTGGTCGGCGTGCTGCCCGGCCTCGGGGCCCCGAACGGCGTCTCGCTGCTGCTCCCGCTCACCTTCACCATGGATCCGATCTCGGCGATCATTCTTCTGACGTCGATGTATTGGGGCGCGCTGTTCGGCGGCTCGACGACGTCGATCCTCTTCAACATCCCCGGCGAGCCCTCCTCCGTCGCCACCACCTTCGACGGCTATCCAATGGCCAAGCAAGGCGAGGCGGTACGCGCGCTCACGCTGGCCTTCGCCTCGGCCGGCATCGGCGCGCTCACCGGCGTCGTCGTCATCACGCTGCTGTCCGGCTGGGTCGCGCAATTCGCCATGCGCTTCGGCGCGGCGGAATACTTCGCCGTCTATTTCATGGCTTTCGCCAGCTTCATCGGCATGGCCGGCGGCTCGCCCTTCAAGACCCTGGTGTCGATGATGCTCGGCTTCGCCGCCGCCACCATCGGCATGGACACCATTTCCGGCGAAAGCCGCCTCACCTTCGAGCTCGACGAACTGATCGGCGGCATCTCCTTCCTCGTCGCGGTGATCGGCCTGTTCGGCCTCGGCGAATTGCTGCTCACCATGGAGGAAGGCCTCAAGTTCGAGGGCGTGAAGGCGAAGCTCGATCTGCGGACCATCTTCCGCACCCTGCTCGAAGTGCCGCGCTACTGGGTGACGATTATCCGCAGCGCGCTGATCGGCTGCTGGATGGGCATCACCCCGGGCGGGCCGACCGCGGCCTCCTTCATGAGCTATGCGCTCGGCCGCCGCTTCTCGCGCCGCGGCAAGCATTTCGGCAAGGGCGAGCCGGAAGGCATCGTCTCGCCGGAAACCGCCGACCACTCCGCCGGCTCCTGCGCGCTGCTGCCCATGCTGGCGCTCGGCATCCCTGGCTCAGCCACCGCCGCGGTGATGATGGGCGGGCTGATGATCTGGGGCCTCTCGCCCGGCCCGATGCTGTTCACCACGCGGCCGGACTTCGTCTGGGGCCTGATCGCGTCGATGTACATGGGCAACATCATCGCCGTGGTGCTGGTGCTGGCGACCGTGCCGCTCTTCGCCACCATCTTGCGCGCGCCCTTCACCGTGGTCGGGCCGATGATCACCGTGGTCTGCGTGATCGGTGCCTATACGGTGGCGAGCCACACCTTCGATATCTGGCTCGCGCTCGGCTTCGGCATCGCCGGCTATGTGTTCAAGAAGCTCGATTATCCGCTGGCGCCCTTTGTGCTCGCCATGGTGCTAGGCGACAAGGCGGAGGACGCCTTCCGCCAGGCCATGCTGACCTCGGACGGCTCGGCCTCGATCTTCTTCTCCAACGGCCTCGTCGCCACCATGATGGGCATCGGCATCTTCCTGCTGCTGTTGCCCGCCGTCAGCGCCATTGCCGGCGGCAGCCTCCTCGGTGGACGGAAGGCGGAAGCAGCATGAGAGAATTCCGGAGCACGGGAATCACCGCTATGCTGTTCAGAATACTTTTGAACCAGCGTCAGGATCGATGATGGCATCCGCGCAGATCGTTCGTCACTCGCTGCATGAATCGCTCGTGGCGCCGCTGCGGGAGATGATCCTGCAAGGCGAATTGCGTCCCGGCGAGAAGGTGCCGGAAGAACAGCTCTGCGAACGGTTCGGCGTCTCCCGCACCCCGATCCGCGAGGCGCTGAAGGTACTGGCCGCGGAAGGCGTGCTGCAGATCCTGCCGCATCGCGGCGCCATCGTCGCCCGCATCACCGAAGAGCAGATCTCCGAGCTGTTCCCGATCATGGCCTCCCTGGAGCGCCTTGCCGGATCGCTCGCCTGCGCAAAGGCCAGTGACGCCGACATTGCCCGGGTGCGGGCGCTGCACGAGCGGATGATGGAGCATTTCGCGGCGGGCAACGAACCTGAATATCTGCGCCACAACCGGCTGATCCACGAGGCGTTCTTCGAGATCGCCGGCAATGCGACGCTGTCGGCCTTCTACCAGCAGATCCTCACCCGCATCCATGCCTGCCGCTTCGTGGTCCGCAAGAGCCCGGAGCATTGGGCCGATGCCGTCGCCGAGCACGAGCAGATGATCGCGGCATTCGAGGCGCGCGACGGGGCAAGGCTCGCGAGCCTGCTGGAAGAGCACGTCACCGGCACGACCGCCGGCATTGCCCGCGCCTTCATCGACCGGGTCGAAACGCCCTCCGCCGCACCGGAAGAGGGCCCCGCGCGCGCCCGCAAGGGCCGCCAGCCCTTGCCTGCCTGAACGTCGCCGGCGCGGCCCCCTCATTCGGGGCCGCTCTACGGCACCCGTAATTATTGATTGTAAATGCACCTGCTGCGCCGCCGCACCGAGAAGGAAGGGAACCACCGATGAGCGACGTTCTGGACCAGACCCGCCCAGGCTCGGACGCGACACCGCAGCGCCAGGCGTCCGACGCCGCGCCCTCCCGTCCGCTCCCGCTCGCCGGGGTGCGCGTGCTCGATGTCAGCCAGGTGATGGCCGGCCCCTACTCCTGCATGCTGCTCGGCGATCTCGGCGCCGACGTCATCAAGATCGAGCCGCCCGGCACCGGCGACCAGACCCGCGGCGCCATGGGGTTCAAGATGAAGGGGCCCGACAGCATGGGCTTCCTCAACATGAACCGGAACAAGCGCTCGGTGGCGATCAACCTCAAGAGCGAAGCCGGCCGCGAGGTCTTCTACAAGCTGGTCGAGACCGCCGACATACTCGTCGAGAATTATCGCCCCGGCGTGATGAAGAAGCTGAAGTGCGATTACGAGACGATCTCGAAGATCAATCCGCGGCTCGTCTATGCCTCCATCTCCGGCTTCGGCCAGAGCGGGCCCTGGGCCGGCCGGCCTGGCTTCGATCTGATGGCGCAGGCCATGTCCGGGGTGATGAGCGTCACCGGTCATCCCGGCGGTCCGCCGGTGAAGGCGGGCGTGCCGGTCGCCGACATCGGCTGCGGCCTGTTCGCGACCTACGCCGTGCTCGCCGCCTATATCGGCGCCAAGAACACCGGCGAGGGCCAATATATCGACGCCTCGCTGTTCGAGGCGGCGCTCGCCTTCTCGGTGTGGGACATTTCCGAATATTGGGGCCGCGGTACCGAGCCGATCCCGCTCGGCACCGCCAACCGCATGAGCGCCCCCTATCAGGCGGTGAAGTCGAAAGACGGCTATTTCGTCATGGGCGCCACCAACCAGAAGCTCTGGACGCTGCTGTGCGAGACGTTGGAGCGCAAGGAACTGCTCGACGATCCGCGCTTCCGCACCAATCCCGACCGCCTAGCCAATCGCGAGGTGCTGATCGAAGAGCTGGAGAAGAGCTTCATTGCCCGCACCTCGGACGAATGGGTGGAATCCCTGCTCGCCGTCGGCATCCCGGCCGGCACCATGTACACTTACCCCGAAGCGTTCGAGAGCGAGCACGGGAGGCATCGCCACATGCGCATGGAGATCGACCACCCGATCGAGGGCAAGGTGTCGAACATCGGCTTCGCAGTGAAGCTCTCCGGTACGCCGCAGCAGGTGCGCCTGCATCCGCCGCTGCTCGGCGAGCACAACAACGCCGTGCTCGGCGAGATCGGCCTCGATGCCGCGGCGCTCGAGGAATTCACCGCGCGCGGAGCTTTCGCACCATGAATGCCGTAGCGACCACCATCGCCGCCAACACCCCCGCCCAGCCTGCCGCCGGCGAAGGCACCGTCCGGCTCGAGATCGACGGCGCGGTCGCGCGCCTCACCTTCGACCGCCCGGCTGCGCGCAACGCCATGACCTGGCGGATGTATGAGGAGCTGGGTAGCGCCTGCAAGGCGATCGCCGCCAATCGGGAGATCCGCGTCGCCGTGCTGCGCGGCGCCGGCGGCAAGGCGTTCGTCGCCGGCACCGACATCGACCAGTTCCGCGCCTTCTCCTCCGGCCGCGACGGCGTCGCCTATGAGGAGAAGGTGGAGCATTTCGTCGGCACGCTCGAAGCCGTGCCGCTACCGACCATCGCCGTGGTGGAAGGCTGGGCGGTGGGCGGCGGCATGGCGCTGGCCAATGCCTGCGACTTCCGCATCGCCACCCCCGGCGCCCGTTTCGGCGTGCCGATCGCCCGCACCCTCGGCAATTGCCTCTCCGCCTCCAATGTACAGCGCCTTACCGCGACGCTCGGTGTCAGCCTCGTCAAGCGCATGCTGCTGCTGGCCGAGATGCCGACGGCGGAAGAGATGCCGGCGGGCTATGTCAGCGTGGTCGCGCCCGACGCACTCGACGCCCATGTCGAGGATCTTTGCACGCGGCTCAAAGGCCACGCGCCGATCACCATCGAGGTGACCAAGGAGATGCTGCGCCGGCTCTCGCTGGACCTGCAGGCTCCCGACGCCGACCTGATCCGCCGCACCTATGGCAGCACCGATTTTCGCGAGGGCGTGGAAGCGTTCCTCGCCAAGCGCACCCCGCAATGGCGGGGGGAGTAGGTCTCCTCCCCTGTGCAGCGCTGGCCGTCGTCCTGCTCGATCATCCTTCGAGGCCGCCTGCGGCGGCACTTCAGGATGACGTTGATCTATAAAACCACGCCATCCTGAGGTGCGAGCGCAGCGAGCCTCGAAGGATGATCAAGCAGGACAAATCCCTTCCAGGCTAAGCCGACAAGACCCCCACCGCTTCGTCGGCGATCACCTGCTCTTCGTCGGTCGGGATCACCAGCACCGCGACCTTGGACCCCGCCGCGCTGATCCGCGCCGCATTCGCCGCGTTCGCGCCTTCATCCAAACTCACGCCAAGCCAGCCGAGATGCCCGCACACCAGCGCGCGCACCTGCGGCTGGTGCTCGCCGATCCCTGCGGTGAAGACTATGCTGTCCAGCCCTCCGAGCGTCACCGCGAGCGAGGCCACGGTCTGCGCGATGCGGAAGGCGAACATCGCGATCGCCTCCCGCGCCGCCTCGGCATCGCTCTCCAGCAGCACCCGGCTGTCGGCGCTGATACCGGAGACACCGAGCAAACCAGAGCGGTGATAGAGCAGATCCTCCAGGCCCGTACGGCTCATGCCGTTGGCCAGCAGGTGCAGCGGCACGCCGGGATCGAGCGCGCCGCTGCGTGTCGCCATCGGGATGCCGTCGAGCGTCGAGAAGCCCATGCTGGTGTCGCGGCTCTCCCCGTCCATCAGCCCGCAAAGGCTCGCTCCGCTGCCGAGATGGGCGACGACGATGCGCCCTTTCGCCAGCGCCGGGACCTGTCGCGCCACCGCGCCGGCGATGTATTTGTACGACAGCCCATGAAAGCCATAGCGCTTGATGCCGTCGTCGAACATCGCGCGCGGCAGCGCGAAGCGGCGCACGATGTCGGCCTGGGTGCGGTGGAAGGCGGTGTCGAAGGAGGCGGTCTGCGCCAGCTCGGGACGCAGCCGGCGGATCGCGTTGATCAGGCGCACGCTTTGCGGCTGGTGCAGCGGCGCCAGCGGCACCAGCCGCTCGATGGCGTCGAGCGTCTCGTCGTCGATCTGCGTCGCGCCATGGAAGCGGTCACCGCCATGCACCACGCGGTGCCCGGCGGCAATCAGCCCTTCATGCTTGAAATGTGCAGCGAGCCAGCCCAGCGTCTCGTCGAGTACGGCGTCGAGCTCGTCGCCGGCTTGCGCCTTCAGGGAAATGTCCGCGGTGTCGGCGCCCTCGATGATGCGCAGCACCAGCGGCTGCTGGCGCAGATCGATCATGCCCTTGCCGATCCGGCGCGCGGCGCGGCTCTGCACCGCGAACAGCCCGATCTTGATGGTCGACGAGCCGGGATTGAAGGTGACGAGCACCCCGCTCCCGGCTGTCATCGCCGCGTCTCAGCGCATCGGCGGGGCATACTGGATGCCGCCCGCGCTCCAGAGCTGATTGACGCCGCGCGGAATGCCCAGCTTTGACTCCGAACCGATATTGCGCTCGAAGGAGTCGCCATAATTGCCCACCGACTTGACGATGCGCACCGCCCAATCCTTGGTGAGGCCGAGCTGCGGGCCGAATTCGCCTTCCACGCCGACGAAGCGCTTCACGTCCGGCTTCTCCGACTTCATCGCCTTGTCGAGCGTCGTGGCGTCGATGCCGAGCTCTTCGGCATTCAGCATGGCGTAGAAGCTCCATTTGACGACGTTCAGCCAGGCATCGTCGCCTTGCCGCACCACCGGGCCGAGCGGCTCCTTGGAGATCACATCCGGCAGCACGATGTGGTCGGCGGGCTTGGAGAGCTTGAGCCGCAGCGCATAGAGCTGCGAGACATCGGTGGTCAGCGCGTCGCACTTCTCGCCGTCATAGGCCTTGACCACCTCGTCGACCGTCGGCAGCTCGATAAGTTCGAACGTCATCTTGTTTTGCCGGAAGAAGTCCGCCACGTTCAGCGCGCTCGTCGTGCCGCTCTGGGTGCAGACCTTGATGCCGCTGAGCTCGAGCGCCGAGGTGACATTCCTCGCATTGCGCACCATGAAGCCCTGGCCGTCATAATAGGAGACCGCGGCGAACAGCAGCTTCAGCCCGGCCTCGCGCGAAAGCGTCCAGGTCGAGTTGCGCGACAGGACGTCGACATCACCCTTGCTAAGCGCCGGGAAACGCGCATCGGCCGAAAGCGGCACATAGGTCACCTTGGCGGGGTCGTCGAACACGGCGGCGGCGATCGCCTTGCAGACATCTACGTCGAAGCCGATCCATTCGCCCTTGTCATCCTTCGCCGAGAAGCCGGCGAGCCCCTGGCTGACGCCGCACTTAAGCGTGCCGCGCGCCTTCACGTCGGCGAGCGTGTCCGCCTGCGCCGCATGGCCGGCAAACCCGGCCAGCATGAAGCCGGCAGCTGCCAGCATGTTCCCCAAGCGCTTCATACCATTCCCCCGCTCGCGTCTTCCGCGGCCTGCCTGTTCAGAGTTCCGGCGCCTGCCGGATGATGACCTTGGTGCCGACCGGCACCCGCGTATAGAGATCCGCCACATCGGCATTCACCAGCCGGAAGCAGCCCGACGACACCGCGCTGCCGATGGTCTGCGGCATGTTGGTGCCGTGGATGCGATAGACCGTGGCGCCGAGATAGAGCGCGGCCGCGCCCATCGGATTGCCCGGCCCGCCGGCCATGAAGCGCGGCAGATAGGGCTGGCGCTGGATCATCTCCGGCGGCGGCGTCCAGTCCGGCCACTCGGCCTTGCGGGTGATCTTCTGCATGCCGGCCCACTGGAACCCCTCGCGGCCGACGCCGATGCCATAGCGCAGCGCCCGGTTGTTGCCTTGCACCAGATACAGGAAGCGTTCTGACGTGTGGATGACGATGGTGCCGGCCGGCTCATTGGTGCGGAAATACACCGGTTGACGGCGAAACGCCGGATCGAGCTGGGACTCATCGTCGGACGGGACGTAGCCGGGCTTCTCCTCGATCTCCATCACGCTGTTGCGCAGATCGGCCGGCGGCCTTGTCTGGGCATGCGCGCCTGCGAGGGGGAGAAAGACCGCGACCGACAAAGCAAGAAAAGACAGGCGCATGGCCGCATTCCTATTCCTGGACGCGCCGCCCTTTTCGCGGCGCTCTGCACCCAGTCAAGCCGCAAGTCCCTGACATTCGGTTGACGGGCTGGAGATCGAACGGGGGAAACGCTCCGATGTCAATCGGTATGGGGTGGCAGGAACCCCTGAGTTGATCGGAAGCGCGTCGCCGACGGCCTGCTGGCACAGGCTGCGAGGTGGCTGCCTGCAATTGGTCCGAGACGATCCGCGTCACCACAAAAAAGGGTGCGGGCCTCGGCCCACACCCAAATTCCAACGTTCCCGGCGATGTCAACGATTTCCGTTGTTGCCGTTATTCCCGTTGTTGCCGTTATTCCCGTTGTTGCCGTTGTTGCCGTTGTTGCCGTTATTCCCGTTGTTGCCGTTATTCCCGTTGTTGCCGTTGTTGCCGTTGTTCCCGTTGTTGCCGTTATTGCCGTTATTGCCGTTATTCCCGTTGTTGCCGTTGTTGCCGTTGTTGCCGTTATTCCCGTTGTTGCCGTTGTTGCCGTTGTTCCCGTTGTTGCCGTTGTTTCCGTTGTTGCCGTTGTTGCCGTTGTTCCCGTTATTGCCGTTATTGCCGTTGTTGCCGTTGTTGCCGTTGTTGCCGTTGTTGCCGTTGTTCCCGTTGTTGCCGTTGTTGCCGTTGTTTCCGTTGTTGCCGTTGTTCCCGTTATTGCCGTTATTGCCGTTGTTGCCGTTGTTGCCGTTATTGCCGTTATTGCCGTTGTTGCCGTTGTTGCCGTTGTTCCCGTTGTTGCCGTTATTCCCGTTATTCCCGTTGTTGCCGTTGTTGCCGTTGTTGCCGTTGTTGCCGTTGTTGCCGTTATTGCCGTTGTTGCCGTTATTCCCGTTGTTCCCGTTGTTGCCGTTGTTGCCGTTGTTGCCGTTATTGCCGTTATTCCCGTTGTTGCCGTTGTTGCCGTTGTTGCCGTTGTTGCCGTTGTTGCCGTTGTTGCCGTTGTTGCCGTTGTTCCCGTTGTTTCCGTTGTTGCCGTTGTTTCCGTTGTTGCCGTTGTTGCCGTTATTCCCGTTGTTGCCGTTGTTGCCGTTGTTGCCGTTATTGCCGTTGTTGCCACGGTTGGTCGTGGAGAATGCCTTATCCTTGGGACCCTTGCTGTCGGTCACCCAGGGGTCGCAGACCCAGTAATTATAGGGAGCCACCACCCGGCATTCGTTCTGAGCCCAGCCTCGCGTGGTCGTTTGCCCCAGCGATTTTGTGGCAATTGCGAGCGGGGCAACGGCATAGACGGCCACCCCCAGTATCAAAGTAAGTTTGCGAGACGTGCGCATAACCGCCCTCCTCTCAGCATGCGGAATGCCGACCTGGGCTGATTAATGCGCTAATAGCTGCGATTTACAACTAAAACTGAACTATAAATTCTTGGAATTCCGTAGATTACTATAAATTACCAAGGTATTTTGATGTTGATTCTGTATTGAGATACCTACTATATATTGCATAGGCGAGATAGTTACTTAAACAACGATACAGAATACTTTTCCTGATCGGTGTCATGAAATAAGATCTAATTTAGAATGAAATTAGAAGTAATTTCATTCTTTGATTGATTCTAAAGTGTTGATGCCGCCTGGGTGCGGCGCACAACACCACCAAGTCCATGAACAACAATTGCACCAGGAACGGCGCTCGCCACGCATACAAAAGAATTCATCCGCGGCGCTGCAGATATTGATAACGGAATGCCGTCGATCATGCAGAAGTTCTTCGATATCAGCGTAAGCGCGCTTAATGCACTGCAGCATCTGATAATTTTTGCTTGAACGCCATCGGCGTGTACCAAAACGGCACAGAATTCGGCTATAGCGGCCACTCGATTTATTCATTCAATTGAGCCACACTGTTTTGCGGTTCGGCTGCTCGCATCACGAT
>JAQSWY010000069.1 GCA_029266425.1 Xanthobacteraceae bacterium | reverse complement strand
TTGACGTTCTGGCCGATCAGGCTGAGTTCGCGCACGCCTGCTTCGGCGAGCCGCGTCGCCTCGTCCACAAGCCGCGAGACCGGCCGCGAGATTTCGGTGCCGCGCGTATAGGGCACGACGCAGAAGGTGCAGAATTTGTCGCAGCCTTCCTGAATCGTCAGGAAGGCGGATACGCCCCGCGAGACGATCTGCGCCCGGGTTGGCTTCGGCAGGTGATCGAACTTGTCCTCGATCGGAAACTCGGTGTCGACGACCGCCTTCATGCGCGAGCGCTGCAGCAGGTCGGGCAAATGGTGATAGTTCTGCGGGCCCACCACCACGTCGACGGACGGCGCACGCCGCAGGATCTCGGCGCCCTCGGCCTGGGCGACGCAACCCGCCACGATGATCTTCGTCTCCTGTCCCTGCGCTTCGCGCTCGATTTTCAGATCGCGCACGCGGCCCAGCTCGGAATAGACCTTCTCGGCCGCCTTCTCGCGGATATGGCAGGTGTTGAGGATGACGAGATCCGCCTCCTCCATGATGGCGGTTTCGCTGTAGCCTTCGCCGGAGAGCAGATCGGTCATGCGCTCCGCGTCATAGACGTTCGCCTGGCAACCGTAGGATTTGACGAAGACCTTTTTCACGAAAGATGAGCCTGCTGGGTTCCGGGGTGAGACGCCTGTTTACGCGTTTTGACGCTGCAAGAGAATAGTGGCGCGTTCACGGCCTCGCGCACCGCCGCCTCGGCCGTGGCCGTCGCCTCCTTGCGATTGCCGTTGAAAGAAATCGGCTCCCCCCAGGTCACCTCCACATCCACCGCGCCGCCGCGCACGAACGCGCCGAGATGCGGCGCCAGCTCCATGTCGCCGTACCAGGCGAGATACGGCCGGTCGCGCCGGGTCACCGGCATGCCGCTACGGCGCGTATAGGCGATTGCGAGGGGCTGCAGGACCACGCGTGCGCCCGCGTCGTTGACGAGGGCCGCCTGCGCGGCGCCGACGAGGGAAGATCGGAACGGCAGAAGCCGGTTGCCGTCACCGGTCGTGCCCTCGGCGAACAGCACCATGACCTCGCCCTTCGCCAGCCGCCGGGCCAGCGCGTCGTTGACCTCCGCGGTCGCCCGGCGGCGCTGCCGGTCGATGAAGACCGAGCGCTGGAGTTTCGCCAGAAGGCCGACGAGCGGCCAGGATTCGACCTCGGATTTCGCGATGAACGAGAGCGGATGCAGCGAGCCGATGACCGGAATATCGAGCCACGATACATGGTTGGACAAGACCAGGGTCGGCACCCCCCCGGGCGGGCGGCCCCGTTCGGTGATTCGGACTCCGAAGAGGCGCAGGAAGAGCCGGTGGAACCACATCGGCAGCGTGTGGCGGATCGGCCAGCCGAAGCGCAGCGCCAGCAACTGAAGCGGGATGGCGAAGAGGGCGAAGAGCGCAAGCACCAGAAGCCTCGCAGCGACCCCGATGCGCCTCACGCCTGATCCTCGTCGATGGGCACGGCGTAAAGCTCGAGCCGGTGGTAGATCACCTTGTAGCCGAGACGGCGGGCGATTTCCGTCTGCAGCGCCTCGATGTCGTCGGACTGGAACTCGATCACGTCGCCGGTTTCGAGATTGATCAGGTGATCGTGGTGCTCGCGCGCGGCAAGCTCGTAGCGGGAGCGCCCATCGCGGAAGTCGCGGCGTTCGATGATGCCCTGCATCTCAAGGAGCTTCACCGTCCGATAGACGGTCGAGAGCGAAATCCGGTCGTCGACGGCGACGGCGCGCTTGTGCAGCTCGACCACGTCCGGGTGGTCTTCGGCCGCATCGAGGATGCGCGCGATGACCCGGCGCTGGCCGGTCATGCGCAAGCCCTTGTCGCGGCAAGCCCGTTCGATCGCGTCGGATCGTTTGATTTTTACCGTTTTGCTGTTCCGTACTGCCAAGGCTGACCCCGCTCCTTCCGGATGCTTATAGGGGAGCCGCGACGCGGGGGCTACGGCCCGGGCCGGAGGAAGATCGGCGAAGCGGTCCGCCGAAATACCATACGCCCAATCGGAGCCTAGAGGTCGAGCCGCATGGTCAGCGCCGCCGCCCGGGCCTTGTCGGCCTTGAGATAATAGCCGGCGCGCCGGCCGATTTCACGAAATCCGAGCCGGCGATAGACGGCGAGCGCCGGAGCGTTGCCGTCCTCGACCTCGAGATGGACGAAAAGCACTCCCGCGCGCGAGAGCCCGTCGAGATGGGCTGCCAGCAAGGGTCGCGAATAACCCCGTCCGCGCAGCTCCGGCAGGAGGGCCACGGTGAGGATCTCCGCCTCGTCGAGGACGCTGCGCGACAGCACGAAACCCGATGGGGCGCTTGCCTGCCCGATGAACAAACCGTCCGCCGTCACGTTCCGCTCGCCCAGCAGGCGCTCGAACTCCAGCGTGCTCCAGGGCCGGGCGAAGGCGGTGGCGTGGATCGCTGCGAGGCGCGAAGCCGCCTGGCTGTCCAGCCCGGCGGTGCGCACCGATGGGGGCGGGAAGAAGCGGGCGAGCAGGCTCATCGTCTGGCGATTCGCGCCCCGTCCTGCGGTTTCGCGTCGGGTTCGCGCAGGTAGAGCGGCTTGGGAAGGGCGTTTGCCGGATCGGCGATGGCGCCGAGGCGGGCCACCCAGGCGATGTCGGGTGCCGGCGAATCCTCGACCACATGCGCCTCGACCCCTTGCGCCCGTGCTTCCGCTGCAAGCGACGCGGCGGCGTTGCCGGTCAGCAGCAGCGGCCCGGAGCCGAGCTGGCGAATGGCGTCGCGATAGCTCATGAGGGAGGGCGCGATGATGGCCTTGCCGCCGAACGCGATCGCCTGGATGTAGATATGGCCATGCTTGGCGTCGATGGCGCTGGCGAACAGGCCGCGGGTCTCCCCCGCCATCAGGGGCGCAAGATAGGCCGACAAGGTGGCGACACCCACCACCGGAATGCCGGCGGCAAGCCCGATGCCGCGTGCGGCCGCGATGCCGACACGCAGGCCCGTATAGCTGCCGGGCCCGACGGTGACGGCGACCCGGTTCAGGCTCTCGAAGCCGCCCGCCCCATGCGAGACCAGCCGATCGATCAGCGGCAGCAAGGCCTCCGCATGGCCGCGCTCCATCGGAATGGTTTCGCGGGCGAGCAATTCGCCGCTATCCGATTGAAAGATGCAGGCCGAGCAGGCGCCGAGGGCGGTATCGATGGCAAGGACGCGCAATGTTCGTCTCCGTCTGGTGGCGTCTCTTTAGAGCATGATCGGGACGGGTGGGAACCGGTTTTCGGTGCCGACAAAAAAGGCGGCCCGAAGGCCGCCCTGATTCGCGAGACCGTCGAGGCGCCTCAGACGGCCTGGACCTCGCGCACATCCGGCAGGAAATGGCGCAGCAGGTTCTGGATGCCGTGCCGGAGCGTGGCGGTGGAGGAGGGGCAGCCCGAGCAGGCACCCTTCATGACCAGATAGACGGTGCCGTCCTTGAAGCCCCGGAACGTGATGTCGCCGCCATCGCCCGCGACCGCCGGCCGAATGCGGGTCTCGAGCAGTTCCTTGATGGTCGCGACGGTGGCGGCGTCGTCCGCATCGAAGAATTCCTCGCCGTCGTGCTCGGTCAGCATGGCGCCATCCGTGAACAGCGGCGCGCCGCTCATGAAATGCTCCATGATGGCACCGAGGATCGCGGGCTTGAGGTGCTGCCATTCGGCATCGGTCTTGGTCACGGTGATGAAATCGTGGCCGTAGAAGACGCCGCTGACGCCCGGAATGGCGAAGAGCCGGTCGGCGAGCGGAGAGGCTCCCGCTTCCTCGGAGGCGCGCGCCTCGAACGTGCCCTCGGGCATGACGACGCGGCCGGGCAGGAACTTCAGGGTGGCGGGGTTCGGTGTGGCTTCGGTCTGGATAAACATCTGTCGTGTTGTCCTCTGCGCCGGTTCAAGGCCGGCCGAGCGGGTTGAGTGGCCCTGAATGGGCTGGAATCGTTCTAACAGGTTCTCTCGGAGATGTGGACCGGGTGCGCGGCGATTCCAAGGGGATGGAGGGCTCACTCACCCCGCCAGCGCATCGATCTCCTCGTCCGACAATCCGCCGGGCACGATCACGATCGGGATCGGGAAGGTCGCGGCGGCCCGGCCGGCCAGCGACGAGACGAGGGGGCCGGGGCCCTCCTTGCCCGATCCGGCAGCCAGCACCAGAAACGAGATATCCTCGTCCTCGTCGATCAGCGCGATAAGGGCCTGGGCGCGATCGCCGACGCGGATGACCTGTTCGGGTTCGACGCCGGCGGCATCGCGGGCCTCCTTGGCGGC
This sequence comes from Xanthobacteraceae bacterium, assembly GCA_029266425.1. Taxonomy (GTDB): domain Bacteria; phylum Pseudomonadota; class Alphaproteobacteria; order Rhizobiales; family Xanthobacteraceae; genus Ancylobacter. The sequence continues at coordinate 3,485 of JAQSWY010000069.1, read as the reverse complement.
GGCCTCCAGGCGCTTTACCGCCTCGGCGCGCGCTTCCTCGATCATCGCCTCGCCGACGCCGATCCATTCGAAATTGTCGGGCGGATCGACCACCGCCAGCATGATCATGCTGGCGCCGGTGCGGGCGGCGCGGCGGGACGCGAAGTGGACGGCCCGGAGGCATTCCGGCGTCTTGTCGATCACCACCATGAATTTGGGCCGGTGACCGGCCTCGTAGGATTGGCGCTTACCGCTCACAAGCCTGTCCTCCGAACGGCCGAGATGCTGCCTTGGCGGTACGCCGAGAGCAAGGCTCCCATGGCGGCATTTCAGCGAGCACGCACGAAGCCCAGAATATCCTTGACGGCGTTCATCGTCTCTGCGGCGATGACGCGGGCGCGCCCGGAACCGTCCGCCAGGACTGCGTCAATGTGACCGGGATCGGCCATCAGGCGGCGCATCTCGTCCGCAATGGGGGCAAGCCTCGTCACCGCCACATCCACCAGGGCGGATTTGAAGCCTGAGAATTGCGAACCGCCGTGAACGCGCAGGACCTCGGCCGGCGACACGTCGGTCAGGGCCGCGTAGATCGCCACGAGATTGTCCGCCTCGGGACGCGCCCGCAGGCCCTCGGTCTCGGACGGCAGCGGCTCGGCATCGGTCTTGGCCTTGCGGATCTTCTGCGCGATCATGTCCGCATCGTCCGTGAGATTGATGCGCGAATAGTCGGAAGGATCCGATTTCGACATTTTCTTCGAGCCGTCGCGAAGCGACATGACGCGGGTCGCGGGACCGGCGATCAACGGTTCGGTGAGCGGGAAGAAAGCGTCGCCAAAGCCGTGCTCGGCGATGGATTCCGCCCAGTCGTTGTTGAATTTCTGCGCCACGTCGCGGGTCAGTTCGAGATGCTGCTTCTGGTCCTCGCCGACCGGCACGTGCGTGGCGCGATAGACCAGGATGTCGGCCGCCATCAGGTTCGGATAGGCGTAGAGCCCGACCGAGGCGTTCTCGCGATCCTTGCCGGCTTTGTCCTTGAACTGCGTCATGCGGTTGAGCCAGCCGAGGCGGGCAACGCAATTGAACACCCAGGCCAGTTCGGCGTGTTCGGAGACCTGGCTCTGATTGAAGACGATGTGGCGTTTCGGATCGATGCCGGCGGCGAGAAAGGCCGCCGTGACCTCCCGGATCTGCCGGTTCAGGTCGTGCGGATTCTGCGGCATCGTGATCGCGTGCATGTCGACCACGCAATAGATGCACTCATGAGTGTCCTGCATGGTGACGAAGCGTTTGATGGCCCCGAGGTAATTTCCGAGGTGAAGATTTCCGGTCGGTTGAACGCCCGAAAACACCAGCTCCTTGAACGTTGCCATCGTCTGTCGAACTCCTGAAAACGCATCGCGGCCGGGTTATGACAGGGCGGGGCCGCGATGCAAGTCCATTAGGCTCATTTGACCGGCGGCGCGAGATCCCGCCACGTCACCGCCCCCAGCAGCCATGCGGCTGCCGCATAGAAGCCAAGCCCACCGACGCAGAGGACGGCCAGCGAAATGGCGGTGGGTGCCGGCGAGACGCGAAGCCCGATCAGGAGGCCGCCGCCCAGAAGGGCGCTGGCGAGAGCGATTCGCAGGGCCTTGCCGAGCAAGGCGCGGTCGGGCCGCCACATGCGACCCTGCTGCAAAAGCCACACCAGCACAGCCGCATGGGCGAGGCAGCCGAGGCTGATGCCGAGCGCGATGCCGACAACACCCCACGCGGTGCCGAGCAGGAATGACGACAGGCCGGTGGCCGCCATGCCGATCAGCGCGGCGGCAACCGCCCCTTTCAGCGCACCCCTGGCAAACAGGGTCTGGCTGAACACCTTGGCAAGCGTCGCGGCGGGAAGCCCAAGGCTCAAGCCCAGAAGGACGAGGGCGGTGCCGGCCGCATCCGCGTCGTCGAAGGCGCCGCGCCGGAACAGCACGAACGCGATGGGTTCCGCCAGGCAGGCCAATGCGACGCTCGCGGGCAGGGAGAGAAGCAGCCCCAGGCCGATGGCGCGGTTCTGCGAAGCGACGAGGGCTTGCCGTTCGCCGGCCCGGTAGCGCAATGCGAGTTCGGGCAGCAACACGCTGCTGGCAAGCGCCGCCATCAGCCCGAGCGGCAATTGCACCACCCGGTCGGCGTAATAGAGCCATGAGACGCCGGAGGGCCAGAACGACGCCACCTGCGTTCCAACGAGCACGAAAAGCTGCACCGCGCCGCTGGCAATGAGCGCCGGAAATCCCGCCAGCAGCAGGCTTTTCAGGGCTGGCGACCAGACCGGCTTGCGGAAGCGGACAATGCTTGCCCCGCCGCGCGCAAGAGCGAGAATGACGATCGCCAGTTGAACGACGCCCGCAAGGCTCGAGGCGGCCGCGAGCCACGCGGCTTTCTGCACGAGCGGAAGCGGGAAACGGGTCTCCAGCAGCACGATGGTGAGGATCAGGCCGCCATTGACCGCCAGCGGCGCGAGGCTGGCGGCAGTATAGCGGCGGTGGAGATTGAGCAAGGCGGCGCCGATGGAGGCAAGCGTGATGCAGATCACGGCCGGAAACGCCAGCCGCGTGTAGAGCGCCACGAGATCGAGCGTCTGCGGCTCGCCCGCAAAGCCCGGCGCGAGGGCGAAGGCGAGAAGCCCGGCGCCGAGTTCGACCAGACCCGTCACCCCGAGAAGCGCCAGTGCAAACACCGTCACCACGTCGCCGGCGGTCTTCGCCGCGGCGTCGGCCTCCAGCGCGCCGAGCACCGGCACGAGAGCCGGGTTGAGCCCACCCTCCCCGACCACGCGCCGAACGAGATTTGGCAAACGAAACGCCGCCAGAAACGCATCCGCCACCGGGCCGGCGCCGAGCGCCTGGGCAAACAGCACATCGCGGACGAATCCGAGCACCCGCGACGCGCCCGCGCCGAGGCCGACAAGAAGGGATGAGCGGATGACCGACATGCTGGATCGCGCTTAGCCGGTTGTGCGGAGATTGTCCAAGGCGGGCGCCCCTTTCGCGGCCTCCCGGCGTTGATCCCATGTTCGACAGGGAGGTGGCGATGCCGGCACAACCAAAATCCGCGCGGGCGGCGAAACCCGAGCGGTCCTCGGAGGCCCTGTGGGATCAGGAGCCGAGGACGCTGGCGGAGCTGAACGCGCTCATCGCCAAGGCCGGGCCGCTCGTGCCGGGTTCGACCCAGCCGGTCTTCGGCGAGGGTCCGGATCACGCGGAGATGGTTTTCGTCGGCGAGCAGCCGGGCGACCAGGAGGATCTCCAGGGCCGCCCGTTCGTCGGCCCGGCCGGTCAATTGCTCGCGCGGGCGATGACGGAGGCCGGGATCGAGCGAGACGAGGTCTATCTCACGAACGCGGTCAAGCATTTCAAATTCGAGGAACGCGGCAAGCGCCGCATTCACGCCAAGCCGACGGCGGGCGAAGTGAGGCATTACCGGCCCTGGCTGATGAAGGAGATCGATCTGGTTCAGCCGAAGCTCGTCGTCGCCCT
>JAQSWY010000218.1 GCA_029266425.1 Xanthobacteraceae bacterium | reverse complement strand
GAGCGCGTTCTGCAGCGACACCAGCTCGCGGCGATAGCCGTCGATCTGCACCTTCATCGCTTCGATCTTGTTGGTGCGGTAGCGCACGAACAGCACGTCGCCGAGCCGCTCCATCTGCTTCTCGGCGAGCGAGATCTGGTTGGAGAGCTGCTGGATGCGCGCCTCGATCTGCGCCCGCTCCGACACGGCGACGGTGGGCTGCAGATAGGCGAGGAGATCGCCGCGCTTAACCCGCATGCCGAGATAGGGGAAGGACCCCGCATTGGCCTCGATGATTCCCGGGAGCGGGGCGTTCACGGTCGTGCCGGCCGACGGGTCGGTGATGACGTGGCCGGGAATCTCGTAGGCCATGGCGACGTCCCCCGCCCGGCCGGTCTGCCAGCGCAGCGAGAACACGCGCTGCGTCGACATGGGCAGGAAAGCCGTGCCGTCCGGCCGGCGGTGCGGCGTGTCGCGCAGAAGATCGAGCGCCGCGCGCGGCTGCTGCTGCGGCGCGATCACCGGCGGGGTCTCCTCGGCCTGCGCGACCTTCTCGTCCTTGACGGCCCGGCCTGCGTCGACGGCCGCGACCGCGCCGGGGGCCCCGGCGGCTGCCCGTCCCGGCGCCACCGCCGGCACGCTGTCGGACAGCGAGGCGACGCGGTAGGTGCCACCGGACGGGCGTCCATCGGCGAAGGCCGACGAACCTTCGGTGCGGCTCATCAGGACCGGCAGGATTTGGCTCGACGTCGGGGCCGGCCGGTTGGCCGCCTGCGGCAGCACGCTCGCCGCGCGCGTCTCCGGCGCGCCCGCGGGCTTGCCGTTGGAATCCTTGGCCGGCGGGTTGATGCCGTAATCCTGGCTCTCGGTATTCGCCATGTAGTTGGCGATATATTCCGCACTGACCTCGCTGACGACGGTTGCCGCGGCGAGCGTCGCCGCAAAAACCATACTGGTCACAAAGTAATAGAGCATGATCGTCCTGAGGCGCACGACGTCTGGCGCCTAAGGGCGCCGCCTTTTTCCGAATGGCCGGACTGTAGCACGTTCATACCGCGACGCGAAGGGAATCGCAGGCCTTCCGGCACTGATGACGCAAGGTTTTTGCGCGAACCTTTGCGTCATCCATGCGACGCCGGCGGAGCGGGCGCAAAGGGCACATCCGGCCATATAATGAGCCGTTCAGCGCGTCATCGCGGCCGGGAGCGCCGATAGGACTTGATAAGGAGCCGGCGGCGAATATTGTCGGGTCTTCTTCTGTCGGGCGGAAATTCAATGAAACGGCTCTATTCGAACCGGGTTGCGGCCCGGCTGGCTGGCGGCGTCCTTTGCCTTGGCCTTGCCGGCACCGCGCCTGCGGCGGCGCAGACCATCGCCAGCGACATGGACTTCCGCGGCATGAACACGCTGCGCGTCGCCGCCAGCCCGATGACGGTGGAATCCCTCGATTGCGGCATCGAATCGGCCAGCCTCGTGCGCGAACTGCAGAGGCAGTTCGAAGCGGAAGGGCGGCGACCGGAACCTGTGCAATTCCACGCTGATGCTCGGCGCCTACAAGAAGGCGTCGTTCTTCGACAAGGATGTCGGCTGGATCCGCAGCGGCTATGTCGTGGTGTGGCAGAGCGCGGTGCTGGTGACCTCGCCGTCCGAAGGACATCCGGTCGAGGTGCGCGACGCCCTCTCCCGCCTCGGCGATGCGCTGCTGGGCGACTGGCGCACCGCCAACCGTCCGCCGGCTGCAGCCGCGGCCGCAGCGCCGATCCAGTAGCCGGCTGCCGTCAGACGATCAACGGCAAAGCATTCGCAGAAGAAGAAGGCCGGCCATCCCGGAGCGGGTGGCCGGCGTCATTCCGGCAGCCGATCAATACGGCTCAGTTGCCGTACACCCAGTAGCCGACATAGCCGCCGATTACCGCGCCGACGGCGGAGACCGCGACCTGGCTGGCCATCATCGCATAGCCCGCGCCCGCTTCCATCGCCACAACGCCGGTGCCGCCCGCGGCGGCGGCCGCCGGAGTCGCCAGGCCGGCGGTGAGCATGTTGGCGAGCATGATGCCGCCGACAGCGCCGACGGTGATCGCGGCGATCTGGTAGGGGTCGGTCGCGTCAGGGTCGGTCGGCGTCGGTACGGAAGCGGAGAGCGAGGCGCTCGGCGCGGCCTCGGAACCCGGCGGCGCGACGGAGGCCGGCGGAGCATTCTGGGCAGCGGCCGGCAGCACGCTCGCGGCCCCGAAGGCGAGGAGCGTCAAGGCAAGGATCAGACTGCGCATGGACTTCTACCCCCTGGCTGTGCCGCGATCCACAATGTGCGGCGTAGGCACGTCTTCGAGCACGGAACGCCGGTCACGGGTTCCCGAATGCGGCCGCCAGCAGGGCTACACGCTTCGGAACGGCAGCGCGAAAGAAGAAGCCGGCTTCTTTTCCTTGCCAATCTTATCATACCAGCCGCGCGACATCACCATCGTCCGCTTCGGCCGGAACTTATTCTGTTCCATCACCTGCTTGACGTAGCGGCGCGCCTCGTCCTCGGTCAGCACGCCGCCGGCCAGCTCGTTGTAGAGCTCCGAGGCCTCGCGGAACTTCTTCTTGGCGATCTTCTTGCGCTTGCCACCATAGCGCGAAAGGATCGGCAGGATGCGGCTGTCCACCTCGCGCTCGAGATGCAGGCGCTGCTGCTGCGCGACGTAGAGCACGATGCCGCGCGCATCCTGCGGATCGAGCCCGAACTGGGAGATGCCCTGCTCGAGCAGCCGGCGCTCCTCGGCCTTGGAGAGGAACGGGCGGTCCATGGCCGCCAGCTCCACATAGCCCATGAACCGATCACCCGCAGTG